>NZ_JBMKGT010000002.1:0-570090 GCF_049238805.1 Enterobacter cloacae complex sp. CDL013
TGGTCCCACCTGACCCCATGCCGAACTCAGAAGTGAAACGCCGTAGCGCCGATGGTAGTGTGGGGTCTCCCCATGTGAGAGTAGGGAACTGCCAGGCATCAAACAAGAAAAACCCCGTACCGTAAGGTACGGGGTTTTTTGCTTTGGGCGCGGAAAACATGCCGGATAGCGGCTTCCCCTTATCCGGCTTACAATTGTTAAAACAATTTTAACAATGGTGCCGCTTTGACTCGTCCCTTTGATTATCAACAAGATTTTGCCAATATTAATTTTCGCGAACATCCCGAACGGTATCAGGTGGGCCGGGGTGAGCAGGGCGTATTGATGGTCGAGCCTTATAAAAGCGAAATCCTTCCACACTGGCGTTATAAAAATGCTGAAGTCGCAGCGCGTTCGGCAGAAGAGATCTACGCCCTCTTTGAAGAGTACCGCAGGAATAACGATTTTGTAGGTATGGATATGGCGCGTAAATTCATACAGATGGGATACACCCGTGCCCGGCGATACGCCAATCATAAAGGCGGAAAAAAATATGATGAGAAGCGCCAGGTCAAACCCCTCGATCACGATCCAGTAAAAGCAGAGGCCGCTGCGGTATTCAAAACGTGGTGGGATAAAATTCGTGCCGATGAAGATTATTTGCAGCGAAAAAAGGCTCACCAGCAAGCGTGGGGATAATTACTACGTCCGCTAATAATTCGATACCTGATCGAGTTCACAAAATCCAATGAAACATATTGGAAACATTTTATTTACCTAACGATTCGTTTTAAATCCGGTTTTACTGTTTGTGGGCAATGGCCCGCAATGTGAGACAGGGGATTTTAAAATGACAGAAACCGTAGCCAGTGCAGATACGGATAACACAAATTTAGCAGGCAAGGATACTCGCCGTCGGGTTTGGGCAATTGTTGGAGCCTCATCGGGGAACCTTGTAGAGTGGTTTGATTTTTACGTCTATTCATTCTGTTCACTCTACTTTGCGCATATCTTTTTCCCATCAGGGAACACCACAACGCAGCTTCTGCAAACCGCAGGCGTTTTTGCCGCCGGGTTCCTGATGCGTCCCATTGGCGGATGGCTGTTCGGCAGGATCGCGGACAGGAAAGGGCGCAAGACATCCATGCTCATCTCCGTATGCATGATGTGCGTCGGCTCGCTGGTGATTGCCTGCCTTCCCGGATATGACACTATCGGAACATGGGCACCGGCGTTGCTGTTGCTGGCACGTCTGTTCCAGGGGCTGTCAGTGGGTGGCGAATACGGCACCAGCGCGACATACATGAGCGAAGTGGCTGTTGAAGGGCGCAAAGGTTTCTATGCATCATTCCAGTATGTAACCCTCATTGGCGGACAGCTACTGGCGTTACTGGTTGTGGTGATCCTTCAACAAATCCTTAGCGATGAAGATTTACGCGCCTGGGGCTGGCGCATACCGTTTGCCCTGGGGGCCGCCCTGGCGGTTGTGGCGCTGTGGTTACGCCGTCAGCTTGATGAAACCTCCCAACAGGAGGTCAGGGCGCTGAAAGAAGCCGGTTCGATGAAAGGGCTGTGGCGTAACCGCAAAGCATTTTTGATGGTACTAGGCTTTACCGCCGCAGGCTCGCTAAGCTTCTATACCTTCACCACCTATATGCAAAAATATCTGGTCAACACGACGGGCATGCATGCTAACGTTGCGAGTGTCGTCATGACGGTGGCGTTACTGGTCTTTATGCTCATCCAGCCGATTGTTGGCGCGCTGTCGGACAAAATAGGTCGCCGCACCTCCATGCTGATCTTTGGTGGCATGCTCACCCTGGGGACTGTTCCGCTTTTGACGGCGCTACAGCATACAACCTCTCCGTATGCCGCTTTCGCTTTGATTATGGTGGCACTTATTATTATTAGTTTTTACACGGCAATCAGTGGCATTTTGAAAGCGGAAATGTTTCCCGCACAGGTGAGGGCGCTGGGCGTAGGCCTCTCTTATGCGGTCGCTAACGCCCTGTTTGGCGGATCAGCAGAATATGTCGCGCTATCCCTAAAGTCATGGGGCAGTGAAACGACCTTCTTCTGGTATGTCACCATCATGGGGGCGCTGGCGTTTATTGTCTCCCTGATGCTGCATCGTAAAGGAAAAGGGATCCGCCTTTAATAATGCGCCATCTGCCAGACGGCGTAGCCGGTTGTTGCCCCGGCTACGTCCCAGGCAAAATCTTTCCAGCTCCAGCCGCTTCCCGAGGGGCGGCTATCCCAAAGTTCTTTTGATGCCCCCAGGCTGATGGAGAACATCAGGCCCATTGTGGCACTTCGATCCCGGCTATACCCCTGGTGCAGCGCATACTCATTACCCGCAGCGGACAACATTGCAGACGCCAGAAAGTGTTGAGCTTTATCCTGACCCGACCAGTTATCATTAGCCATATGGCTGCAACCGGTCAGGAAAAGAGGGATTATCAGGAAAGGCGTACGCATTAACAGACTCCATAAAAAAGCCCCGTCGATGACAGGGCTCGTGTATTACAGAATGCGGCTGATGAGGCGGTCGATACGGATCCGACGTAGACGGCGAATCAGCTTGCGAACTTTCACCGGATAATCAGCGATGCTTTGCAGATCGCGATAATGACGAACCACTGTGGTATGCGTGCGTATAAGCTCCAGCTCACGATCGCGTTTCGCGGCTAACGCATGCTGAGGATCATGAATAAGGATGGCGTTTTCCAGATCCAGACGCCAGGCGCGTGGGTTCAGGTTATTACCGGTCAGCAGCATCCACTCATCATCCACCCACATCCCTTTGAGGTGATAGCTGTTGTCTTCATCTTTCCAGAGACGCACAACCAGCTGGTCCGTGTTCACATAGTACTGTAAACGGCTCAGGAAGCGACGCAGGTTAATCTCATAGAGATAAGGCAGTGCGCCGATGATCTTGAAAGGCTGATCTTCCGGAATGAAAAAGTCATTTGCCGTTTTATCCCCGACAATGATTTCCACCTTTTTACCATCACGCAGCAGCTGAATGATATTACGCACCAGAACGGCGGGAAGGTTAAAGTAAGGGGTGCAGATGGTGAGCTTATGTTCAGCGCACGGCATCAAATGAAAGATGGTCTTGTTCAGCAGGCTGGATTTCCCCAGGCCTACCAGTGGCGTAACGGACAGTTCTTCATTACTGGCATCACCCTGAAAACGATAAACCGCATCGCGCAGTTCCTGGCGGAAGGAGCGAACGTCGTTTTTGATTTCCGGGCTTTTCGGACGATGAGGATCGTCAAGACGGTGCACACCCCGACCATGAACCAGGTTTTTATCAACCCAGTTGAACATGATGTCAGCCATCTGCGGATTGCGGATCAGATGGTAGCGATCGTAGCGGTATTTACCGAGCTGATGGAGATACACATCATTCAGGCTGGCGCCGCTATAAAGGACGCTGTCATCAATGATAAATCCTTTAAAATGAAGAACGCCAAGCGCTTCACGGGTATTCACCGGTACGCCATACACCGGGATATCAATACCCGGATTTTCCTGGGCCGTGCGGCAATACCAGTCAGCATTGGTATTCGAGGCAGCCGCACCAATACGGCCACGCTGAGCACGGTGCCAGTCAACCAGCACGCGAACATCCAGTTCCGGACGCTGACGTTTCGCTTCATAGAGCGCGTTCAGGATCGCACGCCCACCTTCATCTTGTTCAAGATAGAGCGCCACAATGCAAATACGTCGCGTAGCGCTGGCAATCTTTTCAAGAAGCGTCTCCCGGAAATGAGCGGGAGCATAAAAGAACTCTACATCATCAACTGACTGAGAAATCTTCGGTAGTTGAGCAAGGTGTTGTTGATGTTTATTACGCTTAAATTTTGACAACATCACAGTGCGTTTCTTCTCTGTTCATTGAAGGGTTGTCTGTACCAGGCAAACAACATAAGCGGACAATGATACCCCAGTGCCGGTAAAAGTGGGTAACATTTCCAGCAGCTTACTCTTGTTTATCCGTCGAAGTCAGGCTGAGGGACAGAGAGACAATGCCTTCATCCAGCTGGATATCAACGTCAAAACCGAGCTTCCGCGCCAGGGTCACCATACCCCGATTGTTTGGCATAGTAATGCCATTCAGGCGTGACAATCCGTGAGCGCGCGTATAACCAATAAGTTTTTCGAGCAGCCGTCTGCCCAACCCCAAACCCTTAAGATCGGAACGCACCAGTACGGCAAACTCCGCATCCACGTTATCCGGGTCGGAAATAGCGCGCGTCACGCCGAGGATCTCCTCTCCCGCTCCGGAACGGCGGACCGCCACAATCGCCATTTCTCGATCGTAGTCGATCTGGGTCATATTGGCTAAATCGTCATGGGTAAATTCATTGATTTCGCTGAAATAGCGATAGTACAAATCTTCCTTCGTCACCTGCGAGATGAACGCCCGCAGCAGCGGCTCGTCTTCCGGCAGGATAGGGCGAAACAGCGCCCGCTCCCCATTTTTCATCTCCACCCACTCTTCCAGATGAAGAGGATAAGGACGAATGGCGAGACGGCTTTCCGGGTCACCGATATAGGGCGCAATATCCAGCGTCACGTCCAGGGCGGTAAATTCATTTCCGGAGGCAAGAAGGGGGTGGATATCCAGGCGCTGGATCTCCGCACAGTCAACAATGAGGTTGGAGACCTTCACCAGAAACTGGCTTAATCCGGCGATATCAAGCGGCCGCAGAGCGCTTCTCCCGCGGATTTTTTTGCTTTTGATGGCCTGAATAATTAAATAACGCGCCAGGTTCATGTTCAGAGGGGGAAGCGCGACAACCGCCTGTTCTTCTGGCCGCCACTCAACGCCGCCTTCACCCAGCATAATGAGCGGACCAAAAACCGGATCGTGTTCGACAACCACGCGCAGCTCCTGCGCACCTGCACGGTTGGCCATGCTCTGCACCAGCAGGCCGTGGATCCTGGCCTGTGGCCACGTCATTTTTACGCGATCGATAATGGCATCCGCGGCCTGTTGTACTTCTGTCGCGGTGCGCAGATACAGCATGACGCCCTGCACATCCGATTTGTGCGGAATATCGGGAGAGCGCAGCTTCAGCGCGACCGGATAACCAATCTGCTCAGCAATATGTACCGCCTCAGCGCTGTCGCCGGCAATCCAGGTGGGCAGGGTTTGCATTCCATAACTGCCAAGAATGGGTTGTACCTCATGTGTGTCAAGAGAAGTGGCGCCCTCTTCGATGGCCTGCTGCAAAAGCCTGTGCACATCCACCGAATTTGCGGTGAGATTGCCCGGCAGGGCAGGCGTTTCACGCAGCTGCTTCTGGTTGCGGCGGTATTCAACCATATGCATAAACGCGGTAATGGTGCCCTCTGGGGTACGGTAGGTTGGCAACCCGGCTTCACTAAACAGACGCCGTGCCTCCTGCGAGGAGAATTCGCCGCACCAGTTGGTCAGCAGGGTAACGTATTTGCCGCGGGGATGGTTTCGGACCGCCTCAATCAGCGCACGCGCACTTTCGCTGCCTGGCGCAACCGCGCTGGGCGAATGGATAATCATCAGCGCATCAAAGTCCTGGCTATCCAGCAAAATCGTGATCGCCTTAATGTAACGATCGCTGCTGGCATCATCGCGCAAATCGAGGGGATTATCGGGAACAACGCTTCCCGGTAACGCATCCCGCAGGCGCTGGAGCGTCTCTTCACCCAGCGTGGCCAGCTTGCCGTTGCGTAGCCAGAGCTCGTCCAGCGCCAGGGCGGCGGGAGCTGCACCGTTGCTGACAATCATCAGCTTTTCACCGCGCAGGGGGCGCATGTGGCTTAACGTTTCGACGGCGGAAAAAAGCTCGTGCGTATCCTGTACCCGCAATAAACCGGCGCGCTGGATCGCTGCATCCCATGCGGGATCCATCCCGGAACGGGAATGTAGCAGGCGCTGAGCCGCGGGGCTGCGCCCGCTTTTGATGACCAGAATCGGTTTATTACGTGATGCGCTACGCGACGCCGACACAAAACGACGGGCGTCACTCAGGTGTTCAAGGTAGAGCAGGATAGCGCTGGTTTTGCTGTCACGCGCCAGGAAATCCAACAGCTCATCGACGTCAATGTCCAGGCTGTCGCCGAGGGCAATGAAATAGGAAAAGCCCATCTCACGCTGCTGCGCCCAGTCGAGGATGGTATTGGATACCGCAGCCGACTGCGAAATAAAGGCCAGTTTGCCTTTACGGATCGGAACCGGGGAAAAACTGGCATTCAGCCCTTGCCAGGGCGCAAGCAGACCGAGGCTATTTGGACCAAGAATGCGCATCTGGTAGCGGCTGGCGCAGGCCAGCAGTTCGGGCTGCTGTTCAGGAGGCGAGGAAAGAATAATGCAGGTTTTACAGCCTTTCTGACCGAGCGACTCAAGCAATTCGAGGTTTCGTTTCGCATGCGTACAGAGCACGGCGAGGTCGGGAACAAACGGTAAACTTTGCACGTCCGGCCACGCCAGCACCCCCTGTACCGCCTTATAAGCGGGCGTAACGGGCATGACCGGGCCGTTAAATCCGCCAGCCAGCAGATTGCGCATCATCAGATACCCTGCGCGGTCCGGTTTCATCGAGGCGCCAATAACGGCAATGGATTTCGGACGGAGTAGCGCTTCTAACCCTCTCTGGCTCATGCAGGCCTCCTGTGAATGCAAGCGACCTGATGATTTTAAACGCTTTCTGCCTCAGTTGCTGTGACACTACCCTTATGAACGGTTTTTCCCGCAAGATAACGTTCGCGGAAGCAGGAGAAGTGACTGCCCAGCGCGCCGGCCGCCTGGGTATCGCCCGCCAGATCCAGTAGCGCTATGGCGACTTCAGCGGTGCAATATTGACCGTCGGCATGCGCTTCACGCAAGCGATAGGCCGAAACACGCGACAGATCGACGGAAATCACCGGCAGCGCATCAAGATAAGGGCTTTTGCGAAACATCTTTCTTGCTTCGGTCCAGGTGCCGTCGAGCATAATAAACAGCGGCGGCTTACCGGATGGTGGCGCCGTAAGTACCTGACGTTGTTCGCCTGCATATGATGCCGGGAAAACGACCATGGGCTGATAGTCCGGGCTTGCCACCAGGTCGAGCAGAGCCTGAGGTGGCTCAGTGCGCGACCACTGAAACGCTGCGGTGTTGGGTAGAATATCGGCGATCAAACGCCCTGTGTTGCTGGGCTTCATCGGTTCGGTATCGAACATGACCAGACAAAAGCGGCTTTTCGCCTCGCTCGGCGCAAGCGTTTCGCACAGACACACTTTCAGCGGTAAAAGGCAGCGCTGGCAGCGGCGAATACGATTGCCTCGGGCCAGAAAAGGGCGGGTGGCGCGCGCAAGGCGCTCGGCGCGTAATTGAAGTACAGCGTTATCAGTCATGGGCGAAAAGGCAGGAAAAACCCCATTTTCGCAGAGGAGAGAACGGGGCACAAGATATGCCCCGCGAATGTTACAGGGATTCGTTTAACCAGCTGTCGAAAGGCGCTTTTGGTACTGCACCATTGAGCATGTCGATCACTTCACCATTTTTGAAAATCATAATGGTTGGAATGCTGCGAATGCGAAAACGGGCGCTGAGTTCACGTTCCGCTTCGGTATTCACTTTGACAAAACGCATTTTCCCGCTGCGCTCTTCAGCCACGTCTTCGAAGATGGGCGCAAAGTTACGGCAGGGGCCGCACCACGGTGCCCAGAAATCGACCACAACAGGCAGATCGTCCTTGAGGAGTTTGTCCAGCGTAGCACCCGTCGCGTTAATGACATCGCCATCAAATAATTCGTGGCCACAACGCCCGCATTTCGCACCGTCATCCATCCGATCGTCCGGAATGCGGTTTAAAGCCTGACAGTTGGCACATACGGTATTCATAACTAACCTCTGATAGAGCCGTGGAACAACGGCAGAACGCCGATAATGTTTCTGATATGTTACATATTATCAGTGAGCCTGTATGAAACGACAACGCGTTTTATTCAATGGGAACAATAGTCACAGGCTTTTGTACGAAATTATGGCTATGAGCTTGCACATCGGGTAATCTGCGCGCTTCGCGCAGCGCTGGTGGAGAAAAGCATGAACGACGAAATGAAAAACAAAAGCGGCAAGGTCAAAGTGATGTATGTCCGCAGTGATGATGACTCTGATAAACGCACCCAAAATCCGCGTACCGGAAAAGGTGGCGGGCGTCCGGCGTCTTCTCGTGCAGACGGTGGCCGTCGCCCCGCCCGCGATGACAGAAATAACCGCGGCGATGACCGCAAACGTGATGACCGTAAGCGTGACGATCGCAAACGCGATGATTTTGTCCGCGACGGTGGATCGCCATGGCGTACCGTTTCTCGCGCGCCCGGTGAAGAGACGACCGAAAAAGCCGATCACGGCGGTATCAGCGGAAAAAGCTTTATCGATCCGGAAGTGCTGCGTCGTCAGCGTGCGGAAGAGACCCGTGTCTACGGTGAGAACGCCTGTCAGGCCCTGTTCCAGAGCCGCCCGGAGTGTATCGTTCGTGCATGGTTTATCCAGAGCGTGACCCCGCGCTTTAAAGAAGCGCTGCGCTGGATGGCGGCGAACCGCAAAGCCTACCACGTGGTTGACGATGCCGAGTTGACAAAAGCGTCCGGTACAGAACACCACGGCGGCGTCTGCTTCCTGATCAAAAAACGTAACGGCACTACCGTGCAGCAGTGGGTTAGCCAGGCGGATGCCGATGACTGCGTGCTGGCGCTGGAAGATGTGGGTAACCCGCATAACCTGGGCGCTATGATGCGTAGCTGCGCGCACTTTGGCGTGAAAGGCGTTCTGTTGCAGGATGCCGCGCTGCTGGAATCCGGTGCGGCGATTCGTACTGCGGAAGGTGGTGCAGAGCACGTTCAGCCGATCACCGGCGACAGCGTGCTGGAAGCCCTGGAGCAATTCCGTAAAGCGGGCTACACCATTGTCACCACCTCAAGCCGTGCCGCTACGCCGTTGTTTAAAGCGACGTTGCCGCGCAAAATGGTGCTGGTGTTAGGTCAGGAGCGCGATGGTCTGTCTGATGCGGCACTCTCCAGCGCTGACCTGAGCGTCTCTATCGACGGCACTGGCAACGTTGAAAGCCTGAACGTATCCGTTGCGACCGGCGTGCTGCTGGCGGAATGGTGGCGTCAGAACAAGGCATAAGCCTTTTATGTGCCGGGCCTGACCCGGCACATTCAAACCCTACTCGCTCTCTGCCGGTAACACAGGCATCCAGTCAATCGGCTTTTCGCCACGCTTTTCCAGCCACTCATTCGTCAGAACAAAATGATTACTGCCAAAGAAACCACGATGCGCAGACAGCGGCGACGGGTGCGGCGCCTTCAGCACGTGATGACGCTGACGATCGATAATCGCCCCTTTCTTTTGGGCATGCGAACCCCAGAGTAAAAACACGACGCCTTCACGATGCTCATTGATCAGGCTGATAACCTTATCGGTAAAGGTTTCCCATCCCAGACTGGCGTGGGAGTGTGCCTGACCCGCCCGGACGGTTAATACGGTATTCAGCAACAGCACGCCCTGGCGCGCCCAGCTTTCCAGATAACCGTGATTAGGGCGGGTGAAACCCGGAATCGTTCCTTCCAGCTCTTTATACATATTCAACAGAGAAGGGGGGATGGCCACGCCCGGACGTACGGAAAATGCCAGTCCGTGAGCCTGCCCGGGGCCGTGGTATGGATCCTGCCCCAGGATAACCACCTTTACATCGCTCAGTTCGGTGTAGCGGAAGGCGTTAAACACATCTTTCTGCGGCGGATAAATTGTCTGGCCGGCCTGCCGTTCAGCCGCAACGGTACTGAGGGTATTTATAAAATAGGCCTGCTGCTTCTCTTCAGCCAGCACGTCATGCCAGGTTAAAGGTGTTGTCATCTCGCTCTCCTGCGAATCTCATTCTGTGTCTAGCTTACCTGTTAAACACCAATGAGCAAAATTACCCGCGGAAAAGCAGGCTAAGTGACTCAATTTATGTTGAAAACCAGGCAGGATAAGTTGAATTGGTAAACCTTTAAAATTGATCTAAAACAAAAAATACAGACCACACTCTTTGTGTGGTTGGTGGTTTTGTTGATTTAAATCAATAAATCACCCGGGGCTGAATGTTATATATACACACAACAAACAATGGTTTTACCAATTGGCCGCAAAAGGCCAGCATCAGTTAATGTAGCCTAAGGGAGGCAACACATGATTACAGGTATCCAGATTACTAAAGCTGCAAATGACGATCTGCTGAACTCTTTCTGGCTGCTGGACAGCGAGAAAAACGAAGCGCGCTGTGTAGTAGCGAAAGCAGGTTTTGCGGAAGACGAAATCGTTCCGGTGAGCAAACTGGGCGAAATTGAATACCGTGAAATTCCAATGCAAGTGCAGCCAGAAGTACGCGTGGAAGGTGGTCAGCACCTGAACGTTAACGTCCTGCGTCGCGAAACGCTGATGGATGCCGTTGAGCACCCGGAAAAATACCCGCAGCTGACCATCCGTGTGTCTGGCTATGCGGTGCGTTTCAACTCTCTGACCCCGGAACAGCAGCGCGACGTTATCGCGCGTACCTTTACTGAAAGCCTGTAAGGTTTCAGCTTTGGGGGTGGAATAAAAAAGCCGGGAATGTCCCGGCTTTTTTTTACTCTTCCGTTTTTGTCTCTGACGCAGCAGAGCTTGGCTTACGGCGCTTACCAATATTTTTGGTATCGCGGTGGCGCTGTTTAACGCGCGGCTTCTCTTTTTCTTTCTCTTTTCTCTCAGCACGTTTCGCGAGCGCTTTCTTGGACGGTTTACCCGTCATTTTTTCACTCGGCGCACGTGTGGTCGGACGAAGTCCGTCAATCACGCGAGCTTTCAGCGGCTCCTCAACGTAGCGGCCAATTTTCTGTAGCAGCAAATGGTCGTGCGCTTCTACCAGAGAGATAGCAATACCTTTGCGGCCCGCACGGCCGGTACGACCAATACGGTGCAGGTAAGTATCACCGCTGCGCGGCATATCAAAGTTGATCACGTGGCTCACGTCCGGGATGTCGATCCCGCGCGCGGCAACGTCGGTGGCAACCAGCACATTCACGCGGCCATCGGTCAGGCGCTTAATCCCTTCGGTACGCTTAACCTGCGCCATTTCACCTTCGAGATAGCAGTTGTTGATACCGGCATTGCGCAGCATTTCTGCCAGTTCATGCACGCGCTCACGTTTGCGTACGAATACGATGGTACGGGTTGCCTCTTCCTGCTTCAGCAGGTGTTTCAACAACTCAACCTTATGCTCAAGGTTATCTGCGCGGTAGTACCACTGGTGGATCTTCTTACGCTCACGGGTCGATGGCGTAGCGGACACTTCCACCGGATCTTCCAGCAGACGTTCGGCGAAATCTTTAATGGCATCCCCTTCAAGGGTTGCCGAGAACAGCATTGTCTGGTTACGCCAGCGCGTTTCACCCGCGATGTGTTCGATATCCTGGGCAAAGCCCATGTCCAGCATGCGGTCAGCTTCATCGAGAATCAGCGTTTCCACTGCGCGGCAGTCGAAGTTCTCTTCTTTTATGTATTGCAGCAGACGGCCTGTCGTCGCGACAACGATATCCTGGTTTTCGCTGAACACTTCGGCGTGGTTCATATACGCTACGCCGCCGGTGATGGTCGCGATATCCAGATGGGTGTTCGCCGCCAGCTCACGCGCGTGTTCGGCAACCTGCATCGCCAGTTCACGGGTCGGGGTCAGGATCAAAATGCGCGGCGGGCCTGATTTTTTACGCGGAAAGTCGAGCAAATGCTGCAACACAGGCAGCAAGTAGGCTGCTGTCTTCCCCGTGCCGGTTGGCGCAGAACCGAGCACATCGCGGCCCTCAAGCGCAGGCGGAATGGCCGCGGCCTGAATGGCGGTCGGGCGTGTAAAGCCTTTGCTCTCAAGGGCATTGAGCAGGCTTTCATCGAGTTCAAGTTCGGAAAAAGTCGTTACAGTCATGTTCTACCTCTGTGTGGGGCGCTGATTATAGACGTTACGGCTGTAATCTTCATCTGTTTGTATGGATATCGCTTTTCGACCACTTCGCTTTCCCCTATGCTACTCCAGTTTCACTCAGAAGGTTGCCCTGACATGTCTCAACTCAAAGCGCAGTTGCGCCGCGATGGTTTTACGTTTAAACAGTTTTTTGTGGCGCACGATCGTTGTGCGATGAAAGTCGGTACAGACGGTATTTTACTGGGGGCATGGGCTCCTGTCGCAGGTGTAAAACGCATTCTGGATATTGGTACGGGCAGCGGACTTCAGGCGCTGATGCTGGCGCAGCGAACGGAAGAACACGTCACGATCGATGCCGTTGAGCTTGATCCTCAGGCGGCCCGGCAGGCAAGTGAAAACGCTGCCGACTCTCCGTGGGCAGAACGCATCAGGGTAGAATGCGCCGATGTCCTGACCTGGGCGCCGGAGCAGACCGCGCGTTACGATTTGATTGTCAGCAATCCGCCATATTTCACGCCAGGCGTGGAATGTGGCACGCCGGAACGCGAGCAGGCACGTTACACCGGCTCGCTCGATCACAAGGCGCTACTGACCAGTTCGGCGGAGCTCATCTCGGAAGAGGGATTTTTCTGCGTGGTCTTGCCTGTAAGCACGGGTAATACCTTCATTGAGATCGCACATGAGATCGGCTGGAATCTGCGTCTTCGTACCGATATTTCGGATACGGAAGGACGCTTACCGCACCGCGTGTTGCTGGCACTCTCGCCGAAAGAGGGCGAGTGCTTTATCGACAGGATGGTCATTCGTGGGCCAGACCAGCGTTATTCCGAAGATTACACAGCTCTGACCCAGGCCTTTTATCTGTTTATGTGAACCTGCGGCGTCAACACCGACGGCCCGGACGTTTCAAGCGGTTCGGGATAGTCCAGCGTATAATGCAGGCCACGGCTCTCTTTGCGCATCATTGCACAGCGCACAATCAGCTCGGCAACCTGCACAAGGTTGCGCAGCTCCAGCAGATTATTAGAAACGCGGAAGTTGGCGTAATATTCATCGATTTCCTGCTGCAACATCATGATGCGGCGTAACGCGCGTTCCAGACGCTTCGTTGTACGTACAATCCCGACATAATCCCACATGAAAAGCCGCAGCTCGTGCCAGTTATGCTGGATTACCACCAGTTCGTCCGGGTTTTCTACCCGACTTTCATCCCATGCCGGCAAGTGTGTTGTCGGACGTGCATAGGGCATGCGTTTGGTAATATCTTCCGCAGCCGACCACCCATACACCAGACACTCCAGCAGCGAGTTTGAGGCCATGCGATTCGCACCATGCAGGCCGGTATAGCTGACCTCGCCGATCGCATACAAACCATCCACGTCGGTACGACCATGATCGTCAACCATCACCCCGCCACAGGTATAGTGGGCGGCAGGTACAATCGGCACCGGATCGCGGGTTAGATCAATACCCAGACTCAGCAGCTTTTCATAAATCATCGGGAAGTGCTGGCGAATAAAGTCTGCCGGTTTATGGCTAATGTCCAGATACATACAGTCCACGCCAAGCCGCTTCATCTCGTGGTCAATGGCGCGGGCCACGATATCCCGCGGTGCCAGTTCACCTCGGGGGTCGAAGTCCGGCATAAACCTGGAACCGTCCGGACGCTTCAGATACGCGCCTTCGCCACGCAACGCTTCAGTTAACAGGAAGTTACGCGCCTGCGGGTGGAACAGGGCGGTAGGATGGAACTGGTTAAACTCCAGATTCGCCACGCGGCAACCTGCGCGCCAGGCCATGGCGATACCGTCTCCGGAGGCGATATCCGGGTTAGTCGTGTACTGGTAAACCTTGGAGGCGCCGCCGGTGGCCAGCACAACGGCTTTTGCCTGGCAGGTTTCCACCTTCTCTTTATTCCGATTCCACACCCATGCGCCGACAACACGGCGCGTGCCGGGCAGGCCAATTTTATCGGAAATAATCAGGTCGACGGCGTTGCTGCGCTCCAGTACCCGAATATTGGGATGGCTGAGGGCTTTGCTGACCAGCGTGGTTTCAACCGCTTTTCCGGTTGCATCAGCAGCGTGCAGAATACGGCGGTGGCTGTGCCCGCCTTCACGGGTCAGGTGATAGCTCTCTTCACCATTAGGCTGAACCTGCGTATCAAACAGCACGCCCTGATCGATAAGCCATTGCACGCAGTGGCGGGCATTGCTGGCGACAAACTCTGCGGCATGCTTATCCACAATCCCGGCGCCGGCAATCAGGGTGTCTTCTACATGCGAGGCAATGCTATCCGTTTCATCAAACACCGCGGCAATACCGCCTTGTGCATAGAAGGTGGAACCTTCGCTCATCGGCCCTTTACTCAGCACGATTACGTTCTGATGTTCCGCCAGGCGCAGTGCGAGGGAGAGGCCGGCAGCACCGCTGCCAATGATCAGTACATCACAATGAAGTTCAGGCGTCGTGTTCATGATGTTTGTTTAATTTACTAAACATGGTGTGGGGAGAATAGCATTGCGATGCGAGATATCGCACGTTTTTTTTGAGGTGTGTTGCAATGACTAAACGGAATCCCGGAAGATAAATCTGCGCTAAATGGCCGGAAATATTTTGCGAAGCAGATCGTTAGCTTCAGATTTTGTGGTGAAATAAAGCCTGTGTTGCGTTACTCTTCTGACGATAAAGTTAATGATTCTTGTTAGAAAGCGGGTGCGTATCGTGAACAGACTTATAATGAGAGAAAATGAATGGTCTGCGGCGCGATGAACAAAAACAAAGGCGTTACGGAACTTATTGAAGAACAGACACTCTAATTCGGTGCTTGCTCAAAGTGCAATGTTGTTAGAGTGGCGTTTCGATAACGCGTGGAATTTGGTTTGGGGAGACATTACCTCGGATGAGCGAGCAGTTAACGGACCAGGTCCTGGTTGAACGGGTCCAGAAGGGAGATCAGAAAGCTTTTAACCTACTGGTGGTGCGCTACCAGCATAAGGTAGCGAGTCTGGTTTCCCGCTATGTACCGTCAGGCGATGTTCCTGATGTTGTACAAGAGTCTTTTATTAAGGCCTATCGCGCGCTGGATTCATTCCGGGGGGATAGTGCTTTTTATACCTGGCTGTATCGTATTGCAGTCAATACGGCTAAGAATTATTTGGTTGCTCAGGGCCGGCGTCCGCCTTCAAGTGATGTTGACGCTATCGACGCAGAAAACTTCGAAAGTGGCGGCGCGCTGAAAGAAATTTCGAACCCTGAGAACTTAATGTTGTCAGAAGAACTGAGACAAATCGTTTTTCGCACGATCGAGTCGCTCCCGGAAGATTTACGCATGGCAATTACGTTACGGGAGCTGGATGGCCTAAGCTATGAAGAGATAGCCGCCATCATGGATTGTCCGGTCGGCACGGTTCGTTCACGAATTTTCCGTGCGCGAGAAGCCATTGATAATAAAGTTCAACCGCTTATCAGGCGTTGACGATAGCGGGATACTGGAAAAGGTATTAGGCATGCAGAAAGAAAAACTTTCCGCTTTAATGGATGGTGAAACGCTGGATAATGAGCTGCTCGATGAGTTGTCTCATTCTCCCGAAATGCAACAGACCTGGGAGAGCTATCATCTTATCCGCGACACGCTGCGCGGTGATACCAGTGAGGTTCTCCATTTCGATATCTCAGCACGCGTTATGGCGGCCATTGAGAACGAACCTGTTCATCAGACCACGCCGCTGATTCCTGAAGCGCAGCCTGCACCTCACCAGTGGCAGAAAATGCCGTTCTGGCACAAGGTGCGTCC
Source organism: Enterobacter cloacae complex sp. CDL013 (assembly GCF_049238805.1). NCBI lineage: Bacteria > Pseudomonadati > Pseudomonadota > Gammaproteobacteria > Enterobacterales > Enterobacteriaceae > Enterobacter > Enterobacter cloacae complex sp. CDL013. The sequence goes on from NZ_JBMKGT010000002.1 coordinate 15,748, forward strand.
ATGGGCCAGCCAGCTCACCCAGATGGGGGTCGCTGCGTGCGTATCGCTTGCAGTTATCGTTGGGGTCCAGCACTATAACACTCAGTCTGAAGCCAATCAGCAACCTGAAGCGCCAGTGTTTAATACGCTGCCGATGATGGGTAAAGCCAGCCCGGTTAGCCTGGGCGTACCGGCAGATGCCTCCGCAAGCGGCGGACAGCAACAGCAGGTACAGGAGCAGCGCCGTCGCATTAATGCGATGTTGCAGGATTACGAGTTGCAGCGCCGTCTGCACTCCGAGCAGCTTCAGTTTGAGCAGGCCCAAACCCAGCAGGCTGCTGTGCAGGTGCCAGGAAACCAAACTTTAGGAACGCAATCGCAGTAATGAAGCAACTTTGGTTCGCCATGTCTTTGATGGCGGGTAGCCTGTTCTTCTCTGCTAACGCCTCGGCTGATGTTTCATCCGGGGCGTTGTTGCAGCAAATGAATCTGGCCAGCCAGTCACTCAATTACGAGTTGGCATTTATCAGCATCAATAAGCAGGGTGTCGAATCGTTACGCTATCGCCACGCCCGCCTTGATAACCAGCCGCTCGCCCAGCTTTTACAGATGGATGGCCCGCGTCGGGAAGTGGTCCAGCGTGGGAACGAAATCAGCTATTTCGAGCCTGGCCTTGAGCCGTTTACGCTCAATGGTGACTACATCGTTGACTCCCTGCCGTCGCTCATTTACACCGATTTTAAACGTCTCGCCCCCTACTATGATTTTATCTCGGTGGGGCGAACGCGTATTGCCGACAGGCTGTGCGAAGTGATCCGCGTTGTTGCGCGGGATGGGACGCGTTACAGCTATATCGTCTGGATTGACGCAGAGACGAAGCTGCCGATGCGCGTTGATCTGCTCGATCGCGACGGTGAAACGCTGGAGCAGTTCCGTGTGATCTCCTTTGACGTAAACAGTCAGGTCGGCAACAGCATGCAGAATCTGGCCAAAGCCAGCCTGCCGCCTTTGCTTTCCGTGCCTGCCGGCGATTCTGTCAATTTTAACTGGGTACCATCCTGGATCCCGCAAGGGTTCAGCGAAGTTTCCAGCAGTCGTCGCCAGCTGCCCACTATCGAAACTCCGGTTGAGTCGCGACTCTATTCCGATGGGCTGTTTAGCTTCTCGGTGAATATCAATCGCGCTACGGCGAACAGTTCCGAACAGATGCTCCGTACCGGTCGCCGGACGGTCAGCACGACGGTGCGCGATAATGCGGAAATTACCATTGTCGGTGAATTACCGCCGCCAACGGCAAAACGTATTTCAGACAGCATTAAATTCAGGGCTGCGCAATGATTAAAGAGTGGGCCACGGTCGTATCCTGGCAGGATGGCGTAGCGCTTGTTAGCTGTGACGTTAAAGCATCATGCAGCAGTTGCGCTTCGCGAGCCGGTTGCGGCAGCCGCGTGTTGAATAAGCTGGGGCCGCAAACGTCGCACACTATTACTGTGCCGAGCGCTCAGCCGCTGGTGGCAGGGCAAAAAGTGGAGCTCGGCATCGCTGAAGGTAGCCTGCTCACTTCCGCCATGCTGGTTTACCTTTCTCCGCTCGCAGGCCTGTTCGTGATGGGCGGGGTTTTCCAGATGCTGTTCGGCACAGATTTGGCCGCCATGTGCGGGGCTGCGTTGGGCGGCGTGGGCGGGTTCTGGCTTGCTAAAGGCGTTTCCCCAAGGCTTGCCGCCCGGGAAGCGTGGCAGCCCGTTATCCTCAGCGTTGCACTGGCACCCGACCAACTTCGTGTTGAGACGCTCTCTTCTGAGGCCCGGTGATCTGCCGGGCTTTATTATTATTTACATCGCCATAAAGAAAACGCCGTCTCTTCGCGCTATACCTGGCTCTAAGTGCAGTTCCAGCTGACGAGGATGTAGTGTAGAATGCTGCGTTTTCGCACTGAAAAACGTCAGGCTAAGAACAGCGGCCTCCAGGAATTCGTAAGGCATAATTATTTAACTATATGAAGAACATACGTAACTTTTCGATCATTGCTCACATTGACCACGGTAAGTCGACGCTGTCTGACCGTATTATCCAGATTTGCGGTGGCCTGTCTGATCGTGAAATGGCAGCCCAGGTTCTGGACTCCATGGACCTGGAACGCGAACGCGGTATTACCATCAAAGCGCAGAGCGTGACGCTCGACTATAAAGCTTCCGATGGTGAAACCTATCAACTGAACTTTATCGACACCCCAGGGCACGTTGACTTCTCTTATGAAGTGTCACGCTCGCTGGCGGCCTGCGAAGGCGCGCTGCTGGTGGTGGATGCCGGACAGGGCGTAGAGGCCCAGACGCTGGCAAACTGCTACACCGCCATGGAAATGGATCTCGAAGTGGTGCCAGTTCTGAATAAAATCGACCTGCCAGCCGCCGATCCTGAGCGCGTAGCGGAAGAGATTGAAGACATCGTCGGTATTGATGCGACCGATGCTGTGCGCTGCTCGGCGAAAACCGGCGTCGGTGTTCCGGATGTACTGGAACGTCTGGTGCGTGATATTCCGCCGCCGGAAGGTGACCCGGATGCGCCGCTACAGGCGCTGATCATCGACTCCTGGTTTGATAACTACCTCGGCGTTGTTTCGCTGGTGCGTATTAAAAACGGCACCATGCGTAAAGGCGACAAAATCAAGGTCATGAGCACCGGCCAGGTCTACAACGCTGACCGTCTGGGCATCTTCACGCCAAAACAGGTTGACCGTACCGAGCTGAAATGCGGCGAAGTGGGCTGGCTGGTCTGTGCCATTAAAGACATCCTCGGCGCGCCGGTGGGTGATACCCTGACCGGTGCACGTAACCCGGCAGATAAAGCGCTGCCAGGCTTCAAAAAGGTGAAACCGCAGGTTTATGCGGGTCTGTTCCCGGTCAGCTCTGACGATTACGAAAACTTCCGCGATGCGCTCGGAAAGCTGAGCCTCAACGATGCCTCCCTGTTCTACGAGCCAGAAAGCTCAACGGCGCTGGGCTTCGGCTTCCGCTGTGGCTTCCTCGGTCTGCTGCACATGGAGATCATTCAGGAACGTCTGGAGCGTGAATACGATCTGGATCTGATCACCACCGCCCCGACGGTTGTCTACGAAGTAGAAACCACGTCGAAAGAGGTGATCTACGTCGACAGCCCGTCCAAGCTCCCGCCGCTGAATAATATTCAGGAACTGCGCGAGCCTATCGCAGAGTGTCACATGCTGCTGCCGCAGGAGTTCCTCGGCAACGTGATCACCCTGTGTATTGAGAAGCGTGGCGTGCAGACCAACATGGTTTACCACGGTAACCAGGTGGCGCTGACCTATGAAATTCCGATGGCGGAAGTAGTGCTCGACTTCTTCGACCGTCTGAAGTCTACCTCCCGTGGCTATGCGTCGCTGGACTACAACTTCAAACGCTTCCAGGCCTCGAACATGGTTCGCGTGGATGTACTGATCAACGGCGAGCGTGTTGATGCCCTGGCGCTGATCACCCACAACGATAACGCACCGTACCGTGGTCGTGAGCTGGTTGAGAAGATGAAAGATCTCATCCCGCGTCAGCAGTTTGACATTGCGATTCAGGCGGCCATTGGTAACCACATCATTGCCCGTTCAACCGTGAAGCAGCTGCGTAAAAACGTTCTGGCTAAGTGCTATGGCGGCGACGTCAGCCGTAAGAAAAAGCTGTTGCAGAAGCAGAAAGAAGGTAAGAAGCGTATGAAGCAGGTCGGTAACGTTGAGCTGCCGCAGGAAGCATTCCTTGCCATCCTTCATGTTGGTAAAGACGGTAACGGTAAATAACCTTAAGGAGTTGGCATGGCGAACATGTTTGCCCTGATCCTGGTCATCGCTACCCTGGTGACAGGTCTGTTGTGGTGTCTGGATAAGTTTATCTTCGCCCCAAAACGCCGTGAACGTCAGGCTGCCGCGCAGGCAGCCACGGGCGATGCGCTGGACGCGAAAACCCTGAAAAAAGTCGGCCCAAAACCGGGCTGGCTGGAAACAGGGGCATCGGTATTCCCGGTGCTGGCGATTGTGCTGGTGGTGCGTTCTTTTATCTATGAACCGTTCCAGATCCCGTCAGGATCGATGATGCCAACGCTGCTGATCGGTGATTTCATTCTGGTTGAGAAGTTTGCCTATGGCATCAAAGATCCGATCTACCAGAAAACGCTGATCGAAACGGGTCATCCGAAACGTGGCGACATCGTGGTGTTTAAATATCCGGAAGATCCACGGCTGGATTATATTAAACGCGCGGTAGGTCTGCCGGGCGATAAAGTAACCTACGATCCGGTGGCGAAAGAGGTGACCATTCAGCCAGGCTGTAGCTCTGGAACTGCATGTGAAAATGCGCTGCCAGTCACTTACTCCAACGTTGAGCCAAGTGATTTTGTGCAGACCTTTGCCCGCCGTAACGGCGGTGAAGCGACCAGCGGATTCTTCCAGGTGCCAAAAGGTGAAACCAAAGAGAACGGTATTCGTCTGGTTGAACGGAAAGAGACGCTGGGCGATGTCACTCACCGCATTCTGACCGTGCCAATCGCACAGGATCAACTGGCAATGTACTACCAGCAGCCAGGCCAACAGCTGGCGACCTGGATTGTGCCACCGGGACACTACTTCATGATGGGTGACAACCGCGATAACTCTGCGGACAGCCGTTACTGGGGCTTTGTGCCGGAAGCGAATCTGGTCGGTAAAGCAACCGCTATCTGGATGAGTTTTGAGAAGCAGGAAGGCGAGTGGCCGACCGGCGTTCGCCTGAATCGTATTGGCGGAATTCATTAATTTTCGTCAAAAATAACACGTAGCGGCTTTTATTCGCCGCTACGTGAATTATTTCAGCGATAAATCTCTTTGAACTAACGACATCCCCTGTCGTTGTGTATAGAATATTCCCCCGAAGTTTAAGGTTGGCCCTGCAAGGGTGCCACGGCACACGAAACCGCGTTGGTTTTCTCAGGTCGGTTTCGTGTGCTGCATTTTTGACGCATTCATTTATTGGTATCGCATGAACCCCATCGTAATTAATCGGCTTCAACGGAAGCTGGGCTACACTTTTCATCATCAGGAGTTGTTGCAACAGGCATTAACCCATCGCAGTGCCAGCAGCAAACATAATGAGCGTCTCGAGTTTTTAGGCGACTCTATTTTAAGTTTCGTGATTGCAAATGCGCTTTATCATCGTTTTCCGCGTGTGGACGAAGGTGATATGAGCCGCATGCGCGCCACGCTGGTGCGCGGCAATACCCTCGCTGAAATCGCACGCGAGTTTGAGCTGGGTGAATGTCTGCGTCTGGGGCCAGGTGAGCTGAAAAGTGGTGGTTTCCGTCGTGAATCCATCCTTGCCGATACGGTCGAGGCATTGATCGGTGGCGTGTTCCTGGACAGCGATATCCAGACCGTAGAAAAGCTGATCCTGAACTGGTATCAGACCCGCCTGGACGAAATCAGCCCGGGCGATAAACAAAAAGATCCTAAAACGCGTCTGCAAGAATATTTGCAGGGTCGTCATCTGCCGCTGCCATCCTATCTGGTGGTGCAGGTACGTGGCGAAGCGCACGATCAGGAATTTACCATCCATTGCCAGGTCAGTGGCCTGAGTGAACCGGTGGTCGGCACGGGTTCAAGTCGTCGTAAGGCTGAACAGGCTGCCGCCGAACAGGCGTTAAAAATGCTGGAGCTGGAATGAGCATCGACAAAACCTATTGCGGATTTATTGCCATCGTCGGACGTCCGAACGTTGGCAAATCCACCCTGCTGAATAATCTGCTTGGGCAGAAGATTTCTATCACCTCGCGTAAGGCGCAGACCACGCGTCACCGCATCGTCGGTATCCATACTGAAGGCGCGTATCAGGCGATTTACGTCGATACCCCGGGCCTGCACATGGAAGAGAAGCGCGCCATCAACCGTCTGATGAACAAGGCGGCGAGCAGCTCCATTGGCGACGTAGAGCTGGTGATTTTCGTTGTGGAAGGCACCCGCTGGACGCCGGACGACGAAATGGTCCTGAACAAGCTGCGCGACGGCAAAACGCCGGTGATCCTCGCGGTCAATAAAGTGGACAATGTGCAGGAAAAAGCCGATCTGCTGCCGCACCTGCAATGGCTGGGCAGCCAGATGAACTTCCTCGACATCGTTCCGCTGTCTGCGGAGACGGGTCTGAACGTTGATACCATCGCGGGCATCGTGCGCAAGCATCTGCCGGAAGCGACTCATCACTTCCCTGAAGACTACATCACCGATCGCTCTCAGCGTTTTATGGCGTCTGAAATCATCCGTGAGAAGCTGATGCGTTTCCTGGGCGCTGAACTGCCGTACTCTGTGACGGTGGAGATCGAGCGTTTCCAGAGCAACGAGCGCGGCGGTTACGATATTAACGGTCTGATCCTCGTTGAGCGTGAAGGGCAGAAGAAGATGGTGATCGGTAATAAAGGCGCCAAGATCAAAACTATCGGAATCGAAGCCCGTAAAGACATGCAGGACATGTTTGAAGCACCGGTTCACCTGGAACTGTGGGTGAAAGTGAAATCTGGCTGGGCCGATGATGAGCGTGCGCTGCGCAGCCTCGGTTACGGCGAAGATCAGTAACCTAAGACGACGAGCATATGGATGGATGGCAGCGCGCCTTTGTCCTGCATAGTCGTCCCTGGAGCGAAACCAGCCTGATGCTGGACGTCTTCACGGAAGAGTCCGGTCGCGTGCGCCTTGTTGCCAAAGGCGCACGTTCCAGACGTTCTAATCTCAAAGGTGCCTTGCAGCCTTTCACCCCACTGCTGGTCCGCTTTGGCGGGCGAGGGGAAGTCAAAACCCTGCGCAGTGCTGAAGCCGTTTCCCTCGCGCTTCCTCTTTCTGGTATCACGCTCTACAGCGGTTTGTACGTCAACGAACTCATCTCACGGGTGCTTGAACATGAGACCCGCTTCTCTGAACTTTTCTTTGATTACCTGCACTGTATCCAGTCGCTCGCTGGCGCAACCGGCACTCCTGAGCCTGTGCTGCGTCGTTTCGAGCTGGCGCTGCTCGGTCACCTTGGATACGGTGTTGATTTTCTGCACTGCGCGGGGAGTGGGGACGAGGTAGAAGATACCATGACCTATCGCTATCGTGAGGAAAAGGGCTTTATTGCCAGTGTCGTCGTCGATAACAGTACCTTTACCGGGCGCCAGCTCAGAGCACTGTATGAACGCGAGTTCCCGGACGCCGACACCCTGCGTGCGGCAAAACGCTTTACCCGAATTGCGCTCAAGCCGTATCTTGGGGGCAAACCTTTAAAGAGCCGCGAATTATTCAGGCAGTTTATGCCGAAACGCTAATGTTTTACCCCTCACCCCAGCCCTCTCCCGGAGGGAGAGGGAGAAGGTAAATGAACAAAAATACCGAGGATTGTCATGGCTGAATTACTGTTAGGTGTCAACATCGACCACATTGCCACCCTGCGCAACGCGCGCGGCACGGCGTATCCGGATCCGGTTCAGGCGGCGTTTATCGCCGAGCAGGCTGGGGCGGACGGCATTACCGTCCACCTGCGTGAAGACCGTCGCCACATCACCGATCGCGACGTGCGTATCCTGCGCCAGACGCTGGATACCCGCATGAATCTGGAGATGGCAGTAACGGAAGAGATGCTGACGATTGCCTGCGATACGAAGCCGCATTTCTGCTGCCTGGTGCCGGAAAAACGACAGGAAGTGACCACCGAAGGCGGTCTGGATGTGGCCGGGCAGCTCGACAAAATGCGCGATGCCTGCAAACGCCTGGCGGATGCCGGTATCCTGGTTTCACTGTTTATCGACGCCGATTTCACCCAGATTAAAGCCGCTGCCGACGTGGGCGCGCCGTATATTGAAATTCACACCGGCTGCTATGCCGATGCTGAAAACGACGCAGCGCAGGCGAAAGAGCTGGAGCGGATCGCCAAAGCGGCAACCTACGCCGCGAGCCTGGGACTGAAGGTTAACGCCGGTCACGGCCTGACCTATCACAACGTAAAAGCCATTGCTGCCCTGCCGGAAATGCACGAGCTGAACATCGGCCACGCTATCATTGGCCGTGCGGTGATGAGCGGTCTGAAAGACGCGGTTTCCGAGATGAAGCGTCTGATGCTGGAAGCGCGTCAGTAATGGCTATTCTGGGCTTAGGCACCGACATCGTTGAAATAGCCCGCATTGAAGCGGTGATCGCCCGGAGCGGCGATCGCCTCGCAAGACGCGTGCTGAGCGATAACGAATGGGCTATCTGGGAGGCGCATCAGCAGCCGGTGCGCTTTCTGGCAAAGCGTTTCGCGGTAAAAGAGGCGGCGGCGAAAGCGTTCGGCACGGGCATTCGTAACGGCCTGGCGTTTAACCAGTTTGAAGTGTTTAACGATGAGCTGGGTAAGCCACGTCTGCGTTTATGGGGCGAGGCGCTTAAGCTGGCGGAAAAGCTGGGCGTGGCGCACATGCACGTAACGCTTGCAGATGAACGCCACTACGCCTGTGCGACGGTGATTATCGAAGGTTAAATTTTGTCCGCATGGTGCATCAGGACAAACTTATCCCACAGCTGTTCTTCGTTCTCGACATGTGCCGGATCTTTTAAGATCGTATTGGGAATGGGGCACACCTTCTGGCAGGTCGGCGTCTCATAGTGGCCAATGCACTCGGTGCAGCGGTCGCTGTTAATCTCATAAATGCTGTCGCCCATCGAAATCGCCTCGTTCGGGCATTCGGGTTCGCACATATCGCAGTTGATGCATTTTTTGGTGATTAACAGCGCCATCAGGAAATTCTCAGAAACATCACAAACAGGGCGGGCATTATACGCTCATTCGTTGTTCAAACCAGTTTTTTTACCAGCTCTTCGCTGTGACGAATACGCTCTGGCGCACGCTCCAGATCCTGCTGAACCAGCGCCATAAACAGCAGGTCCGTCAGCATCATCTGCGCACTCGTCGACGAAATCGCCGCGCTGCGAGTGGCCTGTTCCTCGGCGATGGTATACAGACAGCGGGTGGCCCGCTGCTGGAGCGCATTCGGGCTGAAGCCAGTAATGGCCAGAATTTTTCCTCCTACACGCAGGGCTTCGTCGGTAGCCATATTAATTTCACGGCGCTCGCCGGAATAGGAGATGGCCAGCAGTAAATCGTCAGGATCCATGGCCTGCACGGTCGCCAGCAGCGCGTGCATATCCTGTTCAACGATGGCGTTATAGCCGATTTTTGTCAGCTTCCAGCCAAAGTTACGCGCAACCAGTCCGGAGGCACCGATCCCGGTCAATACAATACGCCGCGCGTCGCGAAGCATGGCTACGCTTTCCAGCAGCTTCTCTTCCGTGTTCACATCCAGCGTGGCATGCATTGCCGCCACGTTCTCTTTGATCAGCTTTTCGCCGACCAGACGCATCGGATCGTCGCCGCGGATCTGGTTATGCACCGGCATTGACTGCGGATTAGGGTTGCTTACCAGTGCTTCACTGATCGCCAGTTTTAGCGCCGGAAAGCCTTTATAGCCTATCTTTTGGGCAAATTTCACCACGCTCGACTGGCTCACCCCGGCTTCGCCTGCCAGCTGCTGGGAGCTGAGGTGTCGCGCGCGATCGGGCTGGGAAAGTAAATAATCCGCCAGCTTTTTGTCACTCTGGGCAAACCCTGCGTAGCGCTGGCGAATACGAATTAAACAGTTCATACGGTCTCCTGGCGAAAATGTGATTACCCGCGCAAATACGAATTATGCTCGCCTGAATGAATTTTATATTCCATTATAGTGCGTTTATTATGAATTAAAAATTCCATAGGTAAATAACATGAATCTAGGCTCTCTTGTTTCTGAAACGCGTAACCCGCAAACCATGGATCTTGATGCACTGTCCACGCTGGAGCTGGTAAACCGCTTTAATCAACAGGATACCCTCGTCGCGCTGGCAGTCAAAGAGACATTGCCCGAGGTGGCGAAAGCCGTAGACGCCGCTGCCGACGCTCTGAAAGCAGGAGGACGCATTATTTATATGGGGGCGGGTACCAGTGGGCGCCTCGGTGTGCTGGATGCCTCAGAATGTCCCCCGACATTTGGCGTTCCGCACGGTCTGGTCGTTGGCCTGATTGCCGGTGGCCCCGGCGCGCTGCTGAAAGCGGTGGAAGGGGCAGAAGACAATAAACAGCTTGGGGAGGACGATCTCAGGGCGCTGAACCTGACCGCGCAGGATCTGGTCGTCGGGCTGGCGGCTTCTGGTCGTACGCCGTACGTCATTGGTGGGCTGGAATACGCCAGACAGACGGGATGTACCACGGTGGCCATCTCCTGTAACCCGGGCTCGCCGATTGCGCAGGTGGCCGCCATTGCCATCTCTCCGGTCGTCGGGCCGGAAGCGCTCACCGGCTCCACGCGCCTGAAATCCGGAACCGCACAGAAGCTGGTGCTCAATATGATCTCCACCGGCGCGATGGTGAAATTTGGCAAGGTCTACCAAAACCTGATGGTGGATATGCAGGCCACCAACGTCAAGCTGGTGGACAGAGCCTGCCGCATGGTGATGGAAGCGACAGGCGCCAGTCGTGAAGAGGCGGAAAAGGTGCTTCAGCAGACCGATCACGATGTAAAACCCGCCATTCTGATGATATTAACCGGGCTGGATGCAGCCGCGGCCAGAGCCAGGCTTGAAGCCCATCACGGGTTTTTACGGGCGGCATTAGAACATCAATAAGAGGCGTTTATGGACAAAACAGCAGCGCTCGCCAGCGACATCCTGCTTGGGATCGGTGGGGAAAAAAATATTCAGCGTCTGGAAAACTGCATGACGCGTGTACGCGTCGAGGTGTACAACGACGAAAAGCTTGATTTAACGCGCCTGAAGCAGCTCCCCGGCGTGAGCGGGTACGTTAAACAGGGGCAACAGCACCAGCTGATTGTCGGTCCGGGCAAAGCGGCGCAGGTGGTTGATGCCATGCGCGCCCTGATGACGGGCGGTGAAACGGCTCCCGCCTTTGACGACGCGGAACGCACCAAAGCGCAGGCGAAAGCCAAATACAAAGCCCCCATGAGCGATGCGCTGCGCCAGCTGGCAAACGTCTTTATTCCTCTTATCCCGGCGTTTATCGCGTCGGGGCTGATCACCGGGATTATCAATATCCTCAAGCGTCCGGATATTGTCGGGAATTTCGCCACCCAGTATCCGAACCTGCTGGGTATTCTGGCGATTTTCGGCAGCGCGGTGTTTGCCATCATGAACATTCTGGTGGGGGTGAACACGGCCAAAGTGTTCGGCGGCTCGCTGGCGATGGGCGGCGTAATGGCGGGTATCCTCTCCAGCCCGCAGCTGGCGCAGATTACGCTGTTTGGCGAGGCGCTTCAGCCTGGCCGCGGTGGGGTGATTGCCGTGCTGCTGGTGGTCATTCTGATGTGCTGGATTGAGAAAAAGCTACGCGCGTTGCTGCCAGGCTCGATTGAACTGATCCTCAACCCGCTGCTGACCACATTGATTACCGGGAGCGTGGCGATTGTGGCGCTGCAACCGTTAGGCGGCGCGATCTCTGAAGCCATCGCCCACGGCGCGTCTCTGGCGATCGATCGCGGCGGGCTGCTGGTGGGGGCCGTGCTGTCCGGGACCTTCCTGCCGTTAGTGCTGACCGGTCTGCATCAGGGGCTGGTGCCGATTCACGTCGAACTGGTACAGGCGCACGGCTATAACGCCCTGCTGCCGATCCTGTCGATGGCTGGCGTTGGGCAGGTCGGCGCGGCCATCGCGGTGCTGATGAAAACCCGCAACGCGCGTTTAAAAAAGGTCATTAAAGGGGCGCTGCCGGTCGGGTTGCTCGGTATCGGCGAGCCGCTGATTTTCGGCGTGACCTTGCCGCTGGGTAAGCCGTTCCTGGCCGCTTGTCTCGGTGGGGCGGTGGGCGGGGCGTTAATCAGCTACTGGAAAGTGGCGACCGTCATTACCTTCGGGATCTCCGGGTTACCGCTGGCATTAACCATCGTGACCGGAAAAGTGATGCTCTATCTGTTAGGCTATCTGGTAGCGGTGATCGCCGGGTTCCTGTTTACCTGGCTGTTAGGATTCAACGACCCAGAGGAGTAAGGTTTGGCCAGTCACGAGCGTCGCGTTGTCTTTTTTGATCTGGATGGAACGCTGCATCAGCAGGATATGTTCGGCACCTTTATGCGCTACCTGCTACGGCGCCAGCCCCTTAACGCGTTGCTGGTATTACCCCTGTTACCCGTTATTGGCATCGCGCTGCTGGTGAAAGGCCGTGCAGCGCGCTGGCCGATGAGCCTGCTGCTCTGGGGATGCACGTTTGGTCATAGCGAAGCGCGCCTCAAGCAGCTCGAACAGGATTTTGCGCACTGGTTTCGCGGGCACGTCGCCGCGTTTCCCGTGGTACAGGCGCGCCTGACCAGCTATCTCGACGCCAATGATGCCGATATCTGGCTGATTACTGGCTCCCCGCAGACGCTGGTGGAGCAAGTCTATTTTGATACGCCCTGGCTGCCGCGCGTAAATCTTATCGCCACGCAGATCGCGCGCGGCTACGGCGGCTGGGTGCTCACCCTGCGCTGCCTCGGACATGAAAAAGTGGTGCAGCTGGAGAAACGCATCGGTACGCCGCTGCGTCTGTACAGCGGCTACAGCGACAGCAAGCAGGACAACCCGCTGCTCTATTTTTGCCAGCACCGCTGGCGCGTCACGCCTCTGGGCGAACTTCAGCAACTCGAATAGTCTTATCTGTACCGGCTGTGTATAATGCCGCCCGCTTTTCGACTGGAGTATCAGCCCTTGTCCAACCCTGAACACAATCATGAATACTGGATGCGCCATGCGCTGGCGCTGGCTCAGCGCGCCTGGGAAGAGGGCGAAGTGCCCGTGGGCGCGGTACTGGTCCATAACAATCAGGTGATTGGGGAAGGGTGGAACCGTCCGATTGGCCGTCACGATCCTACCGCGCATGCTGAAATTATGGCGCTGCGTCAGGGCGGACTGGTGCTGCAAAACTATCGTCTGCTTGATACCACCCTGTATGTCACCCTTGAGCCGTGCGTGATGTGCTCCGGGGCGATGGTGCACAGCCGAATCGGTACGCTGGTGTTTGGCGCGCGGGATGAAAAGACGGGCGCTGCTGGTTCACTGATGGACGTACTTGGGCATCCGGGGATGAACCACCAGGTGAAAACTATCGGCGGGGTACTTGCACCAGAATGTTCGGGTCTGTTAAGTGACTTTTTTCGAATGCGTCGGCAGCAGAAAAAGCAACAAAAGGCAGAATTGAAACCGCAGGGTGATTAAGCTCTTCCGGTGCGACCACCGGATAGCTTTCAGCCAGCTGTTGCGCCTCGGCCGCCTCTTTTTCTTTCTCCAGCAGATATCCCACCAGGCTTATCTGATACTTACGAATATTTTCCACGTAGGCATACGCTTCATGGCCGCGCGCATAGCCATACGTCAGCTTCTGGTACCACTGTTTCTGGCTAAGCAGCGGCAGGCGCTGTTTTACATCTGACCAACTGTCCGGGTTACCTTTGGTTTTCGCCGTCAGCGCCCGCGCGTCGAGCATATGCGCATACCCCATGTTATAGGCGGCCAGCGCAAACCAGATCCGCTCCCCTTCCGGGACCGTCTCCGGCACTTTCGCCATCATATCCTGTAAATACTGCGCGCCGCCGCTGATGCTCTGTTCCGCATCGGTCCGGTCGCTGATGCCGAGGCTCTGGGCGGTATTTTTGGTCAGCATCATCAACCCGCGCACGCCCGTGGGGGAGGTGGCCTGAGCATCCCAGTGCGATTCCTGGTAGGAAATTGCCGCCAGCAGCTTCCAGTCAATCTCCTGGGCGTACTTCTCAAACAGCGGTTGCAGGTCCGGCAGCACGCTGTCCACCGCGCGCAGGAAGGTGCGGGTGTCAACGTAATCAAAATCGTCCCCGTGACCGAGATATTTCTCTTCCAGACGCGCCAGGGTGCCGTCTTCATTGATGGAATTAAAGAAATCGAGCATGGCCGCAGAGACGGTTTGATCGTCGTCCAGCTGGGTAAACCAGGTCACCGGCTGTTCGTCGGTCACATCCAGCGCCACGGCGATTTCAGGATGAACGCGCTGGAAAAGACTGATCGCCACCGAATCAGCAATGGTATAGGCCAGCTTTTTATCTTTTACCTGCTCCAGCAATTCGGTCGTGCCGAGTTTAGGATCGACCGTCCAGCTGAGGTTAGGGTATTTTTTCTCTTTCAACGCCCGCAGATCGTCAATCACCACATGGCCTGGCGCAATGGTCAATTGCTGGTCGGTGATGTCGGCCAGTGAGCGCGGGCGCAGGCTACCCACACGATAAACCACCTGCTGCGACACGGAGTAGTAGGTCGGGCCCGGCTGATAGTTTTTGCTGCGTTCGCTGTTGTACACCAGACCTGCGGCGAGAATATCGGCACGGTCATGGTCCAAATCATCAAACAGCTGGTTGATGTTCTGCCGCACGGTAACTTTCAGCTTCACGCCCAGATAGTCCGCAAACAGCTGTGCCAGTTCGTAATCAAGACCGATGGTTTTACCGTTGATATCGTCGTAAATAAGCGGGGAGGAGAGGGTACTGACGCGCAACTCCCCCCGCTCCTGAATGGCGGCGATACGGTTTTCGGCCTTGCCGAACCAGGGGATAGACGGCCAGAGGGCCACTGCCAGCAGCAACGTAACAATGCCGATGAGCAGATAATTAATCTTTAATTTTTTCAATTAGTTAATTCTCTGCGACGCCGGTTGCCTCAGTGTGCTGTAGTCATGTTAAGAGTAGAGTTTGCCATTGATTGAGCGGCATTTTGCGCAAAGTAGCGCCAGTTGGCAACCAATTAGAGAGACAGGTCACATCTATTGTTAAACATAAAGGTTGATTTTATTTCGACGCAAACGGTTTCGTCGGCGCTCAGGATTCTCTATAATGACGCCCGTTTTCCCCCCTTGCGCACACTGTAAGCGCCCCGGCGCTTCGAAGACGAGAGACTTATGATGGAAATTCTGCGTGGTTCGCCTGCACTGTCTGCCTTCCGTATTAACAAACTGCTGGCACGTTTTCAGGCGGCCGACCTTCCGGTAAGCAATATTTACGCTGAGTATGTCCATTTTGCTGACCTGAATGCCCCCCTGAATGCAGAGGAGCGCGTACAGCTGGAACGTCTGCTTAAATATGGCCCAAGCCTGAGCAGCCATACGCCGACCGGCAAATTAATCCTCGCCACGCCACGCCCTGGCACCATCTCCCCCTGGTCTTCCAAAGCAACAGACATCGCTCACAACTGCGGTCTGAACCAGATTAACCGTCTGGAGCGCGGTGTGGCGTACTACGTGGAAGCCTCTACCCTGAGCGACGCGCAGTGGCAGGCGGTTGCGGCTGAACTGCACGACCGCATGATGGAGAGTGTGTTTGACTCTCTGGATGATGCGCAGAAACTGTTCTCCCACCATCAGCCTGCGCCGGTACAGAGCGTGGATCTGCTGGGGCAGGGGCGTCAGGCGCTGATCGACGCAAACCTGCGTCTTGGTCTGGCACTCGCAGAGGATGAAATCGACTACCTTCAGGATGCATTCGTTAAGCTGAATCGCAACCCGAACGACATCGAACTGTATATGTTCGCGCAGGCCAACTCCGAGCACTGCCGCCACAAGATTTTCAACGCCGACTGGATTATCGACGGCGAACAGCAGCCGAAGTCGCTGTTCAAAATGATCAAAAACACCATGGAGCAAACCCCTGACCACGTGCTGTCTGCCTATAAAGACAACGCCGCGGTGATGGAAGGTTCCGAGGTGGGCCGCTTCTTCGCCGATCGCGAAGCAGGGCGCTATGACTTCCATCAGGAGCCCGCGCATATCCTGATGAAAGTGGAAACCCACAACCACCCGACGGCGATCTCCCCATGGCCGGGTGCGGCGACCGGCTCCGGCGGTGAAATCCGTGACGAAGGGGCGACCGGTCGCGGCGCGAAACCAAAAGCGGGTCTGGTCGGTTTCTCCGTCTCCAACCTGCGTATCCCGGGCTTTGAACAGCCGTGGGAAGAAGATTTCGGCAAGCCAGAGCGCATCGTGACCGCGCTGGATATCATGACCGAAGGCCCGCTGGGCGGCGCGGCGTTTAACAACGAATTTGGTCGTCCGGCGCTGAACGGTTACTTCCGTACCTATGAAGAGAAAGTGGACAGCCACAACGGCGAAGAGCTGCGCGGCTACCACAAACCGATCATGCTGGCGGGCGGGATCGGCAACATCCGTGCCGATCACGTGCAAAAAGGCGAGATCGTCGTCGGCGCGAAGCTGATCGTGCTCGGCGGCCCGGCGATGAATATCGGTCTGGGTGGCGGTGCGGCCTCTTCGATGGCCTCCGGTCAGTCTGATGCGGATCTTGACTTCGCGTCCGTGCAGCGTGACAACCCTGAGATGGAGCGTCGCTGTCAGGAAGTAATCGACCGCTGCTGGCAGCTGGGCGATGCTAACCCGATTCTCTTTATCCACGACGTGGGAGCGGGCGGTCTGTCCAACGCCATGCCGGAGCTGGTGAGCGACGGCGGCCGCGGTGGTCGTTTCAACCTGCGCGATATCCTGAGCGATGAGCCTGGCATGAGCCCGCTGGAAATCTGGTGTAACGAATCCCAGGAGCGCTACGTGCTGGCGGTTGCGGCCGACCAGCTGCCGCTGTTTGACGAGCTGTGCCGCCGCGAGCGCGCGCCGTATGCCGTCATCGGTGAAGCAACCGAAGAGCAGCACCTGACTCTGAGCGACACCCATTTCGACAACCAGCCTATCGATCTGCCGCTCGACGTGCTGCTCGGTAAAACGCCGAAGATGACCCGGGACGTAACAACCCGTAAAGCGGCGGGCAAAGCGCTGGATCGCCAGGGCATCACCGTGGCAGAAGCCGTTAATCGCGTGCTGCACCTGCCTGCTGTGGCTGAGAAAACCTTCCTGGTCACCATTGGCGACCGTACCGTTACCGGTATGGTATCCCGCGATCAGATGGTTGGCCCGTGGCAGATCCCGGTGGCGAACTGCGCCGTGACCACCGCGAGCCTCGACAGCTACTACGGCGAAGCGATGGCGCTAGGCGAACGCACCCCAGTGGCGCTGCTGGACTTCGCCGCCTCTGCGCGACTGGCCGTTGGTGAAGCGCTGACCAACATCGCGGCGACGCAGATTGGCGACATTAAACGCATCAAGCTCTCCGCGAACTGGATGGCCGCCGCCGGTCACCCGGGTGAAGATGCAGGCCTGTACGAAGCGGTGAAAGCTGTGGGCGAAGAGCTGTGTCCTGCGCTCGGCCTGACCATTCCGGTGGGTAAAGACTCCATGTCGATGAAAACCCGCTGGCAGGAAGGTAACGAGCAGCGCGAGATGACCTCTCCGCTGTCGCTGGTGATCACCGCGTTTGCGCGCGTGGAAGACGTACGTCATACCGTTACGCCGCAGCTTTCCACTGAAGATAACGCCCTGCTGTTGATTGACCTCGGCATAGGCCATAACGCCCTGGGCGCCACCGCGCTGGCGCAGGTTTACCGCCAGCTCGGCGATAAGCCAGCCGACGTGCGCGACGTCGCCCAGCTGAAAGGCTTCTACGACGCAATTCAGGCGCTGGTGGCGCAGCGTAAGCTGCTGGCCTACCACGACCGTTCCGATGGTGGCCTGCTGGTGACGCTGGCAGAGATGGCCTTCACCGGTCACTGCGGCGTTGAAGCAAACATTGCTACGCTTGGCGAAGACCGCCTGGCGGCGCTGTTTAACGAAGAGCTTGGCGCGGTCATTCAGGTACGCGCCGCAGATCGCGACGCGGTAGAAGCGATTCTGGCGCAGCACGGTCTGGCAGACTGCGTACACTATCTCGGTAAAGCGGTGCAGGGCGACCGTTTCGTGATTGAAGCCGACGGCCACGCGGTGTTCAGCGAAAGCCGCACCACGCTGCGCATGTGGTGGGCGGAAACCACCTGGCAGATGCAGCGGCTGCGTGACAACCCGGAATGCGCCGATCAGGAACACAACGCGAAGGCGAACGACAACGATCCTGGCCTGAACGTGAAGCTCAGCTTCGACATAAACGAAGACATTGCCGCGCCGTACATTGCGACCGGTGCGCGTCCGAAAGTGGCGGTGCTGCGCGAGCAGGGCGTTAACTCCCACGTTGAGATGGCTGCGGCCTTCCACCGCGCGGGCTTTGATGCCATCGACGTCCACATGAGCGACCTGCTGGCCGGGCGTACCGGGCTGGATGATTTCCAGGCGCTGGTTGCCTGCGGAGGGTTCTCCTACGGTGACGTGCTGGGCGCGGGCGAAGGCTGGGCGAAGTCTATTCTGTTCAACAGCCGCGTGCGTGACGAGTTCGAAACCTTCTTCCATCGTCCGCAGACGCTGGCGCTGGGTGTGTGTAACGGCTGTCAGATGATGTCTAACCTGCGCGAGTTGATCCCGGGCAGCGAAGCCTGGCCGCGCTTTGTGCGTAACCAGTCTGACCGCTTCGAAGCGCGCTTCAGCCTGGTAGAAGTTACCCAAAGCCCGTCTCTGCTGTTGCAGGGAATGGTGGGTTCGCAGATGCCAATCGCGGTTTCGCACGGCGAAGGTCAGGTTGAAATGCGTGATGCGGCGCACCTGGCTCAGCTTGAAAGCAAAGGACTGGTAGCGCTGCGCTTTGTTGATAACTTCGGCAAGGTCACCGAAACCTATCCGGCTAACCCGAACGGTTCGGCAAATGGCATTACCGCGGTCACCAGCGAAAGCGGTCGGGTGACCATCATGATGCCGCACCCGGAGCGTGTCTTCCGCACCGTGAGCAACTCCTGGCACCCGGAAAACTGGGGCGAGGACAGCCCGTGGATGCGCATTTTCCGCAACGCGCGTAAACAACTGGGTTAAGTTTCAACGCCCTGACTGTAGGCCCGGTAAGCGCGAGCGCCACCGGGCTTTTTTGTACCTGTCGCAAAATTGCGACAATCCTCTGGATTGAGTGTCTCCAATAAGAGACATTTAACCTGTTGATTTATATATGTCAGGACGGGTTCCCGTTAAGGTGTTGCTTAATAGCGACACTTAGCCTGGAAATCATTCACCTGACAATCAATGCATTTTAATAATAAAACGATTATTAATCATAAGGATAGTATCAATTTTTGCAATCTGGCACGCGCGTTGCATAATAGTAACCAGTGGCTCATTCACCTTCTTATGTCAGCCCCTTCGGGACGTGCTACATAAACTTCGAATGACGCACAAAAAGGTGCCTGCCGTCCAACTACTGATTATTGCAATGCTTTATCAGGCCAGGGCGAAACGTCGAGTTAGGCACCGCCTTATTCCATGACAAAGCCGGGTTTTTACCCGGCTTTGTTGTATCTGAAGGGCAGACTCAGTTACGCTCTCCTCAAACCCGGATGATGAGAGTAATGTGTTGAAACGCTGGCCCGCTTTCCCTCGCTCCCTGCGACAGCTCGTTATGATGGCCTTCCTGCTGATCCTGCTACCTTTGCTGGTTCTGGCGTGGCAGGCATGGCAAAGCCTGAATGCGTTAAGTGCCCAGGCGGCCCTGACTAACCGCACCACGCTTATTGATGCCCGCCGTAGCGAGGCAATGACCAACGCCGCGCTGGAGATGGAGCGTAGCTATCGCCAGTACTGCGTGCTGGACGACCGTACGCTGGAGAGGGTCTATCAGAACCAGCGTAAACGCTACAGCGAAATGCTGGATGCCCATGCCGGGGTCTTGCCGGATGACAAACTCTATCAGGCGCTGCGTCAGGATCTGAACGATCTGGCGCAGCTCCAGTGCAAAAACAGCGGTCCTGATGCCTCCGCCGCCGCCCGACTTGAAGCCTTCGCGAACGCCAATACGGAGATGGTGCAGTCCACCCGTACGGTTATCTTTTCCCGTGGTCAACAACTCCAGCAGGAGATTGCCGAGCGCGGCCAGTTCTTCGGCTGGCAGGCGCTGGTGCTGTTCCTCGTCAGCCTTGGGCTGGTACTGCTCTTTACCCGCATGATCATCGGCCCCGTAAAGGGGATCCAGCGGATGATTAACCGCCTGGGGGAGGGCAAATCTCTCGGGGATACGGTTGTTTTTAAAGGCCCGCGCGAGCTGCGCTCGGTCGGTCAGCGCATCATCTGGCTTTCTGAACGCCTGGCGTGGCTGGAATCGCAGCGTCATCAGTTCCTGCGCCATATCTCACACGAACTCAAAACACCGCTGGCCAGTATGCGTGAAGGCACGGAGCTGCTGGCAGACGAAGTAGCGGGACCGTTAACCCCTGAGCAAAAAGAGATCGTGGCGATTCTGGATGCCAGTAGCCGCAATTTACAAAAACTTATTGAACAACTGCTGGACTATAACCGCAAGCTGGCGGATGGTGCTGTGGTGCTTGAAAGCGTTGAGATTGAACCGCTGGTGGACATGGTGATCTCCGCCCATAGCCTGCCAGCAAGAGCTAAAATGATGCATACCCAGGTGGATCTCAATGCGCCATCCTGCCTGGCAGAGCCGATGCTCCTAATGAGCGTACTGGATAATCTTTATTCCAATGCGGTGCACTATGGTACTGAATCCGGTACCATTTATATCAGAAGCAATAACAACGGTTCGCGGGTATTTATTGACGTAGCGAATACGGGAAGCCCGATTCCGGATGATGAAAAAACGATGATCTTTGAGCCCTTCTTCCAGGGGAGTCATCAGCGAAAAGGTGCGGTAAAAGGAAGTGGTCTGGGGCTGAGTATTGCCCGCGACTGCATACGACGCATGCAGGGTGAGCTTAACATCGTGAGTGATGAACGCGCCGATGTCTGTTTTCGTATCGAACTGCCTCTTGAGCCGGAAAAATCAATGAAATGAATAACAACCTGGTGAGTATGTCACACGTCTTTTACCGCGCACTGCGCGCGGTGTTTTCCAGCAAAAATGTGCGCCTCAGCCTGCCCTGCTTACTGCTGGCCGGCTGTGTAACCCATGCACCAAAAAGTGCGATTAGCCACAAACAGGAAGATAAATGGCCGCAACAACAGCTGGCCGATTTCCTTTCAACACGTTGCGATGATATCTGGAGCCTGTCGGGGCGTGATGTTGAATCCAATCCGCTGTTCTGGCTGCGCGGAATAGACTGCGCCCAGCGACTGGCGCCCGCCGAGGCCCGTGCCCAGGCGGCGATGCTGATGGACGATACCTGGCAGGACGCGTTTAAACGCGGGATCGTGATGGCGGATGCCAGAATCACGCCTGTCGAACGCCGCGCCAACGTGACGCGGCTGGATACTTACGTGATCAATATTCCCCCCCAGGTGCGCCCGGTTTATCAGCTCTGGCGGGACGGACAAACCCTGCAATTACAGCTGTCCGAAGAGCGTTTCCGCTACAGCAAATTGCAGCAGTCGAGCGACAGCGAGCTTGATGCGCTTCGCCAGCAGCAGGAGTCGCTGCGCGAGCAGCTGGAAACCACCACCCGCAAGCTCGAAAATCTGACCGATATCGAAAGACAGCTCTCGACGCGTAAGCCGGCAGGCAGCTATCTGCCCGATGGGTCGAAAGGCAACTCTGCCACGACGCCAGACAGTGAGACGCCGAAACAAGAGGATGTGAAGCCATGACAAGCCGTAAACCTGCCCATCTGTTACTGGTGGATGACGATCCCGGGCTGTTAAAGCTGCTGGGGATGCGTCTGGTCAGCGAAGGCTACAGCGTGGTCACCGCTGAAAGCGGGCAGGAGGGGCTGAAAGTGCTCAGCCGCGAGAAAATCGATCTGGTGATCAGCGATTTGCGCATGGATGAAATGGATGGCCTGCAACTGTTCACGGAGATCCAGAAGCAGCAGCCCGGGATGCCGGTGATTATCCTCACCGCTCACGGATCTATTCCTGATGCGGTGGCCGCGACGCAGCAGGGGGTATTCAGCTTCCTCACCAAACCGGTGGATAAAGACGCCCTCTATAAAGCGATCGACAGTGCTCTTGAGCACGCTGCGCCATCCGGCGACGACGGCTGGCGTGAATCCATCGTGACGCGTAGCCCTGTGATGCTGCGCCTGCTGGAACAGGCGCGGATGGTGGCGCAATCCGACGTTAGCGTGCTGATCAACGGCCAGAGCGGGACCGGGAAAGAGATCCTGGCCCAGGCGATCCACAACGCCAGCCCACGCAGTAAAAATGCCTTTATTGCCATCAACTGTGGCGCGCTGCCGGAACAACTGCTTGAGTCTGAGCTCTTCGGCCATGCCCGCGGCGCCTTTACCGGCGCGGTGAGCAGCCGTGAAGGGCTGTTCCAGGCGGCTGAGGGGGGCACGCTGTTCCTTGATGAAATTGGCGATATGCCCGCGCCGTTGCAGGTCAAACTGCTGCGCGTGTTGCAGGAGCGGAAAGTGCGTCCGCTTGGCAGCAACCGCGATATCGATATCAACGTGCGCATTATTTCCGCTACCCATCGCGATTTGCCCAAGGTGATGGCGCGCAACGAGTTCCGCGAAGATCTCTACTATCGACTGAATGTCGTCAACCTGAAAATCCCGGCGCTGGCCGAGCGTGCGGAAGATATCCCGCTGCTGGCAAATCACCTTTTGCGCCAGGCCGCTGACCGCCACAAACCATTCGTGCGCGCGTTCTCCACCGATGCGATGAAACGCCTGATGACGGCAAGCTGGCCGGGCAACGTACGCCAGCTGGTGAACGTGATTGAGCAGTGCGTGGCGCTGACGTCATCGCCGGTGATCAGCGATGCGCTGGTGGAGCAGGCGCTCGAGGGGGAAAACACGGCCTTACCGACGTTTGCGGAAGCGCGAAACCAGTTCGAGCTGAACTATCTGCGCAAGCTGCTGCAAATCACCAAAGGCAACGTAACCCATGCGGCGCGCATGGCCGGGCGTAACCGTACCGAGTTTTATAAATTGCTTTCACGCCACGAGCTGGAAGCGAACGATTTTAAAGAGTAATACCGCAAAATTCGCCTGAATATGATACTGTGAGCAACCGATTACGAGGCTGCTTACTGGCAAGAGTTTAAGGACCCACCATGAAAAAGATTGATGCGATTATTAAACCTTTCAAACTGGATGATGTACGTGAAGCGCTGGCAGAAGTAGGCATCACCGGGATGACCGTAACTGAAGTGAAAGGTTTTGGTCGTCAGAAGGGCCACACCGAGCTATACCGTGGCGCAGAGTACATGGTGGACTTTCTGCCGAAAGTGAAAATCGAGATCGTGGTGAGCGATGATATCGTCGATACCTGTGTGGATACCATCATCCGCACGGCGCAGACCGGTAAAATTGGCGACGGGAAAATCTTCGTCTTTGACGTGGCGCGCGTGATCCGTATCCGTACCGGCGAAGAAGACGACGCGGCGATTTAAAAAAGATTTGGTAGGCCGGGTAAGGCGCAGCTGCCACCCGGCGAAAAAAAAGCCCCTCGTTGAGGGGCTTTTTGCATTACAGCACTTTATGCGGGCCGAAACATTCGTAATGAATGTTGTCTTTATTCACGCCCAGGACTACCAGCTGCTTCGCGGCATACTGCATAAACGCTACCGGCCCACAAACGTAGAACTGCATCCCCGGTGCGCTGAACGCCCCTTCATGCTGCCCTAAATTCATCAGGCCTTCGCTGTCGAAACGAGCCGCTGCGCGGTCGGCTTCCGTGGGTAAACGATACCAGGTATGCGCGGTAAAGTGTGGCAGACCCGCTCCCAGCGCTTTCACCTCGTCCGCGAAGGCGTGAACATCACCGTTCTCCGCCGCGTGGAACCAGTTAACCTGCGCGCTGTGGTTTGCTTTCGCCAGCGTATCCAGCATCGCCAGCATTGGCGTCTGACCCACGCCTGCGGAGATCAGCGTCACCGGGGTATTCGTTTCAACGGCCATAAAGAAATCGCCCGCCGGTGCCGCCAGATGGACCACGTCGCCCACGCTGGCTTCGTTATGGAGCCAGTTGGATACCTGACCACCTTCCTCACGTTTAACCGCAATGCGATAGCCTTTGCCGTCTGGCTTGCGGGTCAGGGAGTACTGGCGAATCTCCTGATGCGGGAAGCCTTCAGGCTTCAGCCAGACGCCCAGATACTGGCCCGGCTGGTAATCGGCAACTGGCTGACCGTCAACTGGCTCAAACTCAAAGCTGGTGATCAGTGCGCTGCGCGGGGTTTTCTCAACGATGCGGAAGGCGCGCGTGCCTTCCCAGCCGCCATTCTTGCTGGCGTTTTCGCTGTAGATCTGTGCTTCACGGTTGATGAATACGTTTGCCAGCACGCCATAGGCTTTACCCCAGGCATCCAGCACTTCCTGGCCCGGGCTGAACATTTCGTCCAGGGTCGCCAGCAGGTGACTGCCGACGATGTTGTACTGCTCAGGTTTGATCTGGAAGCTGGTGTGCTTCTGCGCGATTTTTTCCACCGCAGGCAGCAGAGCCGGCAGGTTTTCGATGTTGCTGGCATAGGCGGCAATAGCGTTAAACAGCGCTTCGCGCTGATCGCCGTTACGCTGGTTGCTCATGTTGAAAATCTCTTTGAGCTCCGGGTTATGCGCGAACATGCGATCGTAGAAATGGGCGGTCAGTTTAGGACCCGTTTCAACCAGCAGGGGAATTGTGGCTTTTACGGTAGCGATGGTTTGGGCGTCGAGCATAGCAGCTTCCTTCTGATGTTACTTTAATGATGTATTTTAGATGCATCTTATAAAAATACCCCTGCAATGTAAATGGTTCTTTGCATCGTGAAAAATATGCATCACAAAGCTGAAAAGAAATCCGTTGAAAATGGTGAGAGCTTTATTGCTCAAACCCTTGCGTGGCGTGGAGGTAAACGTTTGCGTTAAATCGTTTGTCAAGACCTGTTATCGCAGAACTATTCAGTTATACTGTTGCCCGTCGTCCAACAGGACTGCCTTTTCAGGCCAAAAATTTACTTGTTAGCTGAGTCAGGAGATGCGGATGTTAAAGCGTGAAATGAACATTGCCGATTATGATGCCGAACTGTGGCAGGCTATGGAGCAGGAAAAAGTACGTCAGGAAGAGCACATCGAACTGATCGCCTCCGAAAACTACACCAGCCCGCGCGTGATGCAGGCGCAGGGTTCTCAGCTGACCAACAAATATGCTGAAGGTTATCCGGGCAAGCGCTACTACGGCGGTTGCGAATACGTTGATATCGTTGAGCAGCTGGCTATTGACCGTGCGAAAGAACTCTTTGGCGCTGACTACGCGAACGTCCAGCCGCACTCTGGCTCTCAGGCTAACTTCGCTGTTTATACCGCGCTGTTGCAGCCGGGCGATACCGTTCTGGGTATGAACCTGGCGCAGGGCGGCCACCTGACTCACGGCTCCCCGGTTAACTTCTCTGGCAAACTGTACAACATCATCCCTTACGGTATTGATGAGTCCGGTAAAATTGACTACGAAGACATGGCGAAGCAGGCCAAAGAGCACAAGCCGAAGATGATCATCGGTGGCTTCTCTGCTTACTCCGGCATCGTTGACTGGGCAAAAATGCGTGAAATCGCTGACAGCATCGGCGCGTACCTGTTCGTCGACATGGCGCACGTTGCCGGTCTGATTGCCGCTGGCGTTTACCCGAACCCGGTTCCACATGCGCACGTTGTGACCACCACCACCCACAAAACCCTGGCGGGTCCACGCGGTGGGCTGATCCTGGCGAAAGGCGGTGACGAAGAGCTGTACAAAAAGCTGAACTCCGCCGTGTTCCCAAGCGCCCAGGGCGGCCCGCTGATGCACGTTATCGCCGCGAAAGCCGTCGCGCTGAAAGAAGCGATGGAGCCAGAGTTCAAGGTTTATCAGCAGCAGGTTGCTAAAAACGCCAAAGCGATGGTGGAAGTGTTCCTGAATCGTGGCTACAAAGTGGTCTCTGGCGGGACTGAAAACCACCTGTTCCTGCTGGACCTGGTTGATAAGAACCTGACCGGTAAAGAAGCTGACGCAGCCCTCGGCCGCGCCAACATCACCGTGAACAAAAACAGCGTGCCAAACGATCCGAAGAGCCCGTTCGTGACCTCCGGTATCCGTATCGGTTCTCCGGCCGTAACTCGTCGTGGCTTTAAAGAAGCGGAAGTAAAAGAGCTGGCGGGCTGGATGTGTGACGTTCTGGACAACATCAATGACGACGCGGTTATCGAGCGCGTTAAAGGTAAAGTGCTGGACATCTGCGCACGCTTCCCGGTGTACGCATAATTCTCTGCGTTGCAGAACTGAAAAAGGCCGCTCATGCGGCCTTTTTTTATGGGCTAACGTCGATCGAGGGAGATGGCCCCCGGCCCGGTAATCGCCAGCAAAATAAATGCGCCAGCGATACTCACATTTTTGTAGAAGTTAATCATATTTGGCAGGACCGCATCGCCCGTCATATCCCAGTAGTGGTGACCAATCACCGCCGTTCCCAGCGTATAGAAGACAAAGATCACCGCGAGAGGGCGGGTGAAAAAGCCCAGCACGATTAGAATCGCGGCGGGGACTTCCATCACCACCGCAATAATCGCGGCCAGCATGGGCATGGGGGCGCCGAGCGACGTCATATACTGAACGGTGCCGCTAAACCCCGTCAGCTTGGGATAACCGAAAATAATAAACAGGACCACGATAGCAATGCGGGCAATTAAAAGCAGGAGAGAACGAGAGGAGCCGAAATCGAAATAACGTAAGCTGTTCATGGCAAACGACCTCTTCAGGCGATGTCTTATAAACGTAATACAGTTTTACCGCTCTCGCCATACGCTGCCCGGCTGGTGATGATGTTAATTTTTAGTTAATTTATAGCGCGCTAACGACTTGCTAAAGTCAGGGATTAACGCCAGACTATCGCCTCCATTTCGGGAGGGATTCATGGTCTTGCATTCCACGCGCTGGCTGGCGCTCAGCTATTTCACCTATTTCTTTAGTTACGGTATTTTTCTGCCTTTCTGGAGCGTCTGGCTCAAGGGAATTGGTCTGACGCCTGAGACCATTGGCATCCTGCTGGGCGCGGGGCTGGTGGCACGTTTCCTGGGTAGTCTGCTGATTGCGCCCCGCGTCAGCGATCCCTCCTTACTGATTAAAGCGGTGCGAATTCTGGCCCTGCTGACGCTGGTCTTTGCAGCCTGCTTCTGGGTTAGCCATCAGTTTGCCTGGCTGATGGTGGTAATGGTTGGCTTTAATCTGTTCTTCTCCCCGCTGGTGCCGCTGACGGATGCCCTGGCGAACACCTGGCAAAAGCAGATCACCATGGACTATGGCCGCGTGCGCCTGTGGGGATCGATTGCCTTCGTGATCGGCTCTGCGCTGGTCGGGAAACTGGTCAGCCTCTATGACTATCGTGCCATTCTGGCGCTGTTAACGCTCGGCATCGCCTCGATGCTGCTCGGTATGTTGCTGCGTCCGTCGGTGATGCCGCAGGGCGAAAGCCGCCATCAGGAGAACGCCGGCTGGCCCGCCTGGCGCTCGCTGGTGGCGCAAAGCTGGCGTTTCCTGGCCTGCGTCTGTCTGCTTCAGGGGGCGCATGCGGCCTATTATGGCTTCAGCGCCATCTACTGGCAGGGGGCGGGTTACTCGGCTTCTGCGGTAGGCTACCTGTGGTCGCTCGGCGTGGTGGCGGAGGTTATTATCTTCGCGCTGAGCCAAAAACTGTTCCGTCGTTTCGGGGCGCGTGACCTGCTGCTGCTTTCCGCCGTGTGCGGCGTGGCGCGCTGGGGCATCATGGGCTGGACGACGGAGCTGCCGTGGCTGATTGTGGCGCAAATTCTGCACTGCGGAACCTTCACCGTCTGCCATCTGGCGGCGATGCGCTACATCGCGGCGCGAGAGGGTGGGGACGTTATTCGTCTTCAGGCGGTCTATTCAGCGGTGGCGATGGGCGGCAGTATTGCGGTGATGACCGTATTTGCCGGTTTCCTCTATCAGCACCTGGGGCACGGTGTGTTCTGGGTGATGGCGCTGGTCGCTTTACCGGCCATCGTTATTCGCCCTAAAGTCGCTGCTCGCACGTAATTACGATTCGAGCATTACGCGAATGTGTTCCTGCTGCTGCGTGTTCAGGGTCTCAACGGCATGAATGAGCGGCGGCGAGAACAGCGGCAGGGCGGTTGGATAAGGCGTAATAACCAGCGCCGCCTCGCGGGGCGCGCCCTCCTTCTTAAACGCCTCCAGGCTAAGATAACGAATATTGAGCGGCAGCAGCGTCAGCTCGCGAAGCTGCTGCTCAATTAACTCTTCACAGGCTTTATTTTCCCCCGTTAACAGGACCACCTGTTTTTCATGCAGATCGGTCTCCTGCATCAGCCAGGCACCAAAAATCACCGCCACCAGAGCCATCTCTTCACCGGAGAATCGCAGACCAAATTCGGCTTCCAGCTCAAACAGCGCCTCTTTAGTGGTGCGCAGCAGCCGGGGGTATAAACGGTGGATCTCTTCCGGCAGACTGTTGTCGATGCCGATGTCAAACAAGGAGCGGTCTAGCGCCTGAGCCAGATGGATATAAAGCTGATCGGTCAGACCTTGCTCATCGCTGAAGTTCATCCCGGTTTGTGCCCGGAAACGGGCAATCATACGCACGATGGCGCGACGCAGGCGCTGATCCTGCTGGTGTTTATCCATCACCGGGTCGGGTGTGCGAAGCATCATAAACAGCAGCGCCAGGAACAGCTGTTCATCGCTGTGCGTTCCCTGCGGGACGCGCCGTTTCCAGTGGCGGACAATTTCCTGCGCCGTAAAGTATTCCCCTCGGGACTGCGTCCAGCTGCGCTGAACGGGCGAAAACTCCGGCGTATTGCCCAGATGATGCTGAATCAGACAATATTGCAGATAGAGCTGTAAAAATTGTACGTCGCGGGACTCAAACTGGCGCTGAAGCTTGCGCGCACAAAAGTTGATAAGCGCCCGAAGGTTCGCATCGTCATAAAGCGGGCGGGCAATGCCGTGCTGTTTGAGCGCGGTTTTTAAGGCAGGAGTAAACTGTTGGGCGACAAAATGTGGACACAGCCGAAGCGCCCTGCGCAGCCAGTGCAGCAGGCACAAACGTTGATTAAGGGCGGAACCCTCAATTCGGTAGCAGCCATCATGGTGCGTGACGATATCAAGCCGATGATAGCGCTGGATTTCATCGCGCGTCTCGGCTATATCTTGCCGTGCCATGACGTCGTCCACGCCGTTGGCAGCGATTATGCTCTGTGCGGTGACGGCAGCATCGGGCAGGTAAAGCATCAAAAGCACCTGGCAGCGGCGCTGCGAACTGGAAAGCACAGATGGAATTTCAAGCGTCGTCATCATCTGTCGGGTATCCAGTGTGAATGTTTGATAAGAATAGCTAAAGGATGGGCGCTGAAAAGCGCACCGGCAGGCCTTTCACTCAGGATTGCTGGCGAACATCACAGAATTTTTGACGTGAGGAACAGATGCAAATAGTTAAACAAAGCGCGGTAGCGTTATTTTTGGCGGTTTTCACTTTCGCCGCCGGCGCACATCCTCACAGTTTTATCAGCCTGAAAACCGAACTGGTGACGGACGGCACGCAGCTCAGTGGCCTGAAGATGCACTGGACGATGGATGAAATCACCTCCGCCGACCTGCTGTACGATGCCGGAAACGCAAAGCCCGGCGATGAGATCTGGAAAAAGCTGGCGGCGGAGGTGATGGCCAACGTGCTGGGTCAGCACTACTTCACCGAGTTCTGGCACAACGGACAAAAGGTGAAATTTCTTAACCGTCCCACAGAGTACGGCATGACCCGCGAAGGTCATCAGGCGGTGCTGACGTTCGTGCTTCCGCTGGCGCATCCTCAGCCGCTGGCCGGGCAGAAGTACACGTTTTCCACGTTTGACCCTACCTATTATGTCGATATGCGCTATGACAAAGACAGCGACGTACGGCTGCCGGACGCGCTGCAAAAAAGCTGCAAAATTGGCGTGCACACCCCTAAACCCAGCGAAGAGACGCTGAACTTTGCGATCTCGCTGGATAAAGCAGATGCCCCGCCTGAGGACATGGAGCTGGGTAAACAGTTCGCGCAGGAGGTGACGTTACAATGTCAGTGATCTCCTCTCCCGTCAGTAAGCCGCGTCGCTGGCTGCACCTCTGGCCTCTGGCGCTCTTTTTGTTGTTAGCGGTTGGCGGCGCGCTCTGGCTGTGGCAGGCATGGCCGCAGGTGATGGTGAAAAGCGTCCTCTGGCAGCGGGAAGTTAATCAGCAGATGAGCGTGCTGCTGAAAGCCGTGGCGGAAAATCCGACCAAAGCGGGCGGCGCTCTTCTGGCGTTCAGCTTTATCTATGGCGTGCTGCATGCCCTGGGACCGGGGCACGGCAAAATTGTCATCACGACCTGGCTTGCCACGCATCCGTCGAAGCTGAAATCGAGTATCGGCCTGACGCTGGCTTCTTCTTTACTTCAGGGCGGGGTGGCGATTGCGCTGGTCGTGGTCGTCCTCTCGCTGCTACAGCTGCCGGCTCGCCAGCTGCATATGAGCAGCTTCTGGCTGGAGAAGGGGAGTTACGCGCTGGTAGGCGTGCTGGGGTTGATCCTCTGCTGGCGGGCGCTGAAAAAATTGCGCGCGTTGCTGCAAAAACCAAAATTCAAAGCCTTTACGCCGCATCACGTTCACCATGAAAACTGCGGGTGCGGGCATCAGCATCTGCCGACGCAGGAACAATTACAGAATGGTGACGACTGGCGTGCGCGTCTGATGATTGTGCTCTCAATGGGGATGCGTCCGTGCTCGGGCGCAATCATGGTGCTGTTGTTCAGCAAAGTGACAGGCGTATTTGGCTGGGGCATGCTCTCGGCGCTGGCGATGGCGGCGGGAACGTCTCTGACGATCTCTTCGTTAGCCTTGCTGGTGCACAGCTTCCGTCAGCTGGCGGTAAAACTCAGCGGCAATAAAACGCCGGTATTGTGGCGACAGGTTGGCTGGACGACGCTTGCGCTGGCGGGCGGGGTGATTCTGCTGGTGGCTGCGGTCACGATGTGGATGAGCGCGGTGCCGGTGGGAAGGGGGTTGCGGCCTTTCTAGCCGTATCTGAGGCGTGTTGTAGGCCCGGTAAGCGTAGCGCCACCGGGCTTAACAGACTGAATTAACGCTTCAGCGCATCGCTCAGTTCATCACGCATGTTTGCCAGCATGGCTTTAACAACGCGCGGGTTACCTGCAACGATGTTGCCGGTAGACATATAGTTATGGCCGCCGGTGAAGTCGCAAACAATCGCGCCAGCTTCACGTGCGATCAGCTCGCCCGCCGCGAAGTCCCACGGCTTCAGTGACAGCTCAAAGTAACCGTCAACGCGGCCGGTCGCCACGTAGGCCAGATCCAGTGCAGCAGAGCCAGTGCGACGGAAGTCCGCGCATTCGGTGAACAGCTTGCCCAGGATATTCATATAGGTGGTTGCGTGCTGCTTCGCCTTGAACGGGAAGCCAGTCGCCAGAATCGTGCCGTCCAGATCGCGTGCATTGCTGCAACGCAGACGGTAGCCGTTCAGCTGCGCGCCCTGACCGCGGGTTGCGGTGAACAGTTCGTTACGCATTGGATCGTAAACAACAGCGACTTCAGTACGGCCTTTGATGCGTACTGCAATAGACACAGAGAAGTGTGGCAGGCGTTTAACGAAGTTGGTGGTGCCATCCAGTGGATCGATAACCCATTGAACATCCTGATCGGTACCTTCATGTTCACCGCTTTCTTCGGTGATGATGGTGTGCTGCGGGTAAGATTTGCGGATCGTTTCGATAATAATCGCTTCTGCGGCTTTATCGACGTTCGTCACGAAATCATTGCTGCCTTTCTGGCTGGTTTCTACGGAGTCTGGGGTTTCGTAGTGTTTGGCAATTACATTACCCGCCTTGCGCGCTGCGCGCACGGCGATGGTCAGCATCGGATGCATCGGTCTCTCTCACTGGATGTTAAAGAACAGGAAAATCGGCGCAGAGTATAGCAGCGGGATCGGATTATGTCTCTCGTTTATGATAATATGCCCGAATATTCTTCAGACACTGAATCCAGACATCTAAAAATTATGCTGCAAAACATTCGAATCGTGCTGGTCGAAACATCGCACACCGGCAACATGGGCTCTGTGGCCCGCGCTATGAAAACCATGGGCTTAACGAACCTGTGGCTGGTTAATCCGCTGGTGAAACCAGACTCTCAGGCTATTGCTCTGGCGGCCGGCGCCAGCGACGTGATCGGGAATGCGCAGATCGTGGACACCCTGGACGAAGCCCTGGCCGGTTGCAGTCTGGTGGTGGGGACCAGCGCGCGCTCCCGTACGCTGCCCTGGCCGATGCTGGACCCGCGCGAATGCGGCCTGAAAAGTATCTCAGAAGCGGAACAGGCGCCGGTTGCGCTGGTGTTTGGTCGTGAACGCGTTGGCCTGACCAACGAGGAACTACAGAAGTGTCACTACCACGTAGCGATTGCCGCCAATCCGGAATACAGCTCGCTGAACCTGGCGATGGCGGTGCAGGTCATTGCCTACGAAGTGCGCATGGCATGGCTGGCGACGCAGGAGAAACCGGTCGAACCTAAAGAAGAGACGGCCTACCCGCTGGTGGACGATCTGGAGCGCTTCTACGGTCATCTGGAGCAGACGCTGCTCTCAACCGGCTTTATCCGTGAAGGCCACCCGGGTCAGGTGATGAACAAGCTGCGCCGTATGTTCACCCGCGCCCGCCCGGAAAGCCAGGAGCTGAACATTCTGCGCGGGATTCTGGCGTCGATTGAGCAGAAGAAAAAAGCGTAGTGTCGATTTCCCCCTCTCCCCGTGGGAGAGGGCTGGGGTGAGGGCATCAGGCCGCACCTATATTATGAAGGCACAGAAGGTTAAATACCTGACTAAAACAGTCAAGTAAATAGTTGACCAATTTAGTCAGGAATGTCAGACTTGGCCCTGCTATGCAATACCCCCATTTTACAATAAAAAACCCCGGGCAGGGGCGAGTTTGAGGTTAAGTAAGACATGAGACTGACATCTAAAGGGCGTTATGCCGTGACCGCGATGCTGGACGTTGCGCTCAACTCCGAAGCGGGCCCGGTTCCGTTGGCTGATATTTCTGAACGACAAGGGATCTCCCTCTCTTACCTGGAACAGCTGTTCTCCAGACTGCGTAAAAATGGACTGGTGTCCAGCGTTCGTGGCCCGGGCGGCGGTTATCTGCTGGGTAAAGACGCGGGCAGTATTGCGGTTGGTGAAGTGATTAGCGCGGTTGACGAATCCGTTGACGCGACCCGTTGCCAGGGTAAAGGCGGCTGTCAGGGCGGCGATAAATGCCTGACCCACGCGCTGTGGCGCGATCTGAGCGACCGTCTGACCGGCTTCCTGAACAACATCACCCTCGGTGAGCTGGTGAATAACCAGGAAGTTCTGGATGTCTCTGGTCGTCAGCATAGTCAGGATTCACAGCGCAGCACCCGCACGCAGGACGCCATCGACGTTAAACTGCGCGCGTAATTAAAAAGATAAGTATTCAGAATCAGGCCGGGGTGGTCACACCCCGCGTACTCGGTCGTACATCCAGCCGGTTGCCTGATTCCTTGCATTGAAGCGATGTACGGAGTTTATAGAGCAATGAAATTACCGATTTATCTCGATTACTCCGCAACCACGCCGGTGGACCCGCGTGTTGCCGAGAAAATGATGCAGTGTCTGACCCTGGACGGAAACTTTGGTAACCCAGCTTCCCGTTCACACCGTTTTGGCTGGCATGCTGAAGAGGCGGTTGATATCGCCCGTAATCAGATTGCTGACCTGGTCGGTGCCGACCCGCGTGAAATTGTTTTCACCTCCGGTGCGACCGAATCCGACAACCTGGCGATTAAG
Source organism: Enterobacter cloacae complex sp. CDL013 (assembly GCF_049238805.1). Classification (NCBI taxonomy): domain Bacteria; kingdom Pseudomonadati; phylum Pseudomonadota; class Gammaproteobacteria; order Enterobacterales; family Enterobacteriaceae; genus Enterobacter; species Enterobacter cloacae complex sp. CDL013. The sequence continues at coordinate 49,478 of NZ_JBMKGT010000002.1, forward strand.
GGTGCAGCCAACTTTTATCAGAAAAAAGGCAAGCACATCATCACCAGCAAAACCGAACACAAAGCCGTGCTGGACACCTGCCGTCAGCTGGAGCGTGAAGGGTTCGAAGTCACCTATCTGGCGCCACAGAGCAACGGCATTATCGATCTGAAAGAGCTCGAAGCGGCGATGCGTGATGACACCATTCTGGTCTCCATCATGCACGTCAACAACGAAATCGGCGTGGTACAAGACATCGCGACCATCGGCGAAATGTGCCGCGCGCGCGGTATCATCTACCACGTGGACGCGACCCAGAGCGTGGGCAAACTGCCTATCGACCTGAGCCAGCTGAAAGTGGACCTGATGTCCTTCTCCGGTCACAAAATCTATGGTCCGAAAGGTATCGGCGCGCTGTACGTTCGTCGTAAGCCACGTATCCGCATCGAAGCACAGATGCACGGCGGCGGTCACGAGCGCGGCATGCGTTCCGGTACGCTGCCTGTTCACCAGATCGTGGGCATGGGCGAAGCCTACCGCATTGCAAAAGAAGAGATGGAAACCGAGATGGCACGCCTGCGCACGCTGCGTAACCGTCTGTGGGACGGCGTGAAAGATATGGAAGAAGTGTATCTGAACGGCGATCTCGAGCAGGGCGCGCCGAACATCCTCAACGTCAGCTTCAACTATGTTGAAGGCGAGTCGCTGATCATGGCGCTGAAAGACCTGGCCGTTTCTTCCGGCTCTGCCTGTACCTCTGCAAGCCTGGAGCCATCCTACGTGCTGCGCGCGCTGGGTATGACTGACGAGCTGGCACACAGCTCTATCCGTTTCTCTTTAGGTCGTTTTACTACCGAAGAAGAGATTGACTACACCATCAAGCTGGTTCGTAACTCCATCGGCCGTCTGCGCGACCTTTCTCCACTGTGGGAAATGTTCAAGCAGGGCGTGGATCTGAACAGCATTGAATGGTCACATCACTAATCGGTACATAAGGAGAATTCAATCATGGCATACAGCGAAAAAGTCATCGATCATTACGAAAACCCGCGCAACGTTGGCTCTTTTGACAACAGCGACGAATCTGTTGGTAGCGGCATGGTCGGTGCACCAGCATGTGGCGACGTGATGAAGTTGCAGATCAAAGTCAACAATGAAGGTATCATTGAAGACGCGCGCTTCAAGACCTACGGCTGCGGTTCTGCTATCGCGTCCAGCTCCCTGGTCACCGAATGGGTGAAGGGCAAGTCTCTGGACGAAGCACAGGCAATCAAGAACACGGATATTGCTGAAGAACTCGAACTGCCGCCGGTGAAAATTCACTGCTCAATTCTGGCAGAAGACGCGATCAAAGCCGCCATTGCGGATTACAAAAGCAAACGTGAAGCAAAATAATTGAGGTTTGAGTATGTCGATTACCCTTAGCGACAGCGCTGCCGCGCGAGTAAGCTCTTTTCTGGCGAACCGTGGTAAAGGCTTTGGCCTGCGACTGGGCGTACGTACCTCCGGCTGTTCTGGTATGGCTTACGTACTGGAGTTTGTTGACGAACCGGCGTCTGATGACACCGTGTTTGAAGACAAGGGCGTGAAGGTGGTGGTCGATGGCAAAAGCCTGCAATTCCTCAACGGCACTCAGCTGGACTTCGTCAAAGAAGGCCTGAACGAAGGGTTCAAATTTACGAACCCGAACGTCAAAGACGAGTGTGGTTGCGGCGAAAGCTTCCACGTTTAACCGCGCGTCATCCGAAACCCCACCGTGGCGTTACCCGCTACGCGTGGGGTTTGTTCTGACAGGCTACCCCTGAGATTGTTATGGATTACTTCACTCTCTTCGGACTACCCGCTCAATACCCGATCGATCTCCAGGCGCTGACGGTCCGTTTTCAGGATCTCCAGCGTCAGTACCATCCGGATAAATTCGCCAGCGGGACGCAGGCAGAGCAGCTGGCTGCGGTATCACACTCCGCCACCATCAACCAGGCCTGGCAAACGCTGCGTCATCCGCTGGCGCGTGCAGAATATCTGCTCTCGCTTCACGGTTTCGATCTGGCGAGCGAACAGCATACCGTGCGCGACACCGCCTTTCTGATGGAACAACTGGAGCTGCGCGAAGAGCTGGATGAAATTGAACAGGCTAAAGACGAAGCGCGCCTGGAAAGCTTTATCACGCGCGTAAAGGGCATGTTCGATACCCGCCATCAGCAGATGGTGGAGCAACTGAACAACGAGACCTGGGACGTGGCGGCAGACACTGTGCGCAAACTCCGTTTTCTCGATAAACTGCGAAGCAGTGCTGAACAACTCGAAGAAAAGCTGCTCGATTTTTAATTTCGGAAGCAATTATGGCCTTATTACAAATTAGTGAGCCTGGCTTAAGTGCCGCACCGCACCAGCGTCGTCTGGCGGTCGGTATTGACCTGGGCACCACCAATTCCCTCGTGGCGACCGTGCGCAGCGGCCAGGCGGAAACGCTGGCTGACGAGCAGGGGCGCCATCTGCTGCCTTCTGTAGTCCACTACCAACAGCAGGGTCACGCGGTCGGGGTTGATGCCCGCGCTAACGCCGCGCGCGATCCGGCCAATACCATCAGCTCGGTTAAGCGCATGATGGGCCGCTCGCTGGCTGATATCCAGACCTGTTACCCGCATCTGCCGTATCAGCTACAGGCCAGCGAAAACGGCCTGCCGATGATCGCGACGTCAGCCGGTTTGCTGAACCCGATTCGCGTTTCTGCTGACATCCTTAAAGCGCTGGCGGCACGCGCCACAGCGACGCTCGGCGGCGATCTGGACGGCGTGGTGATCACCGTTCCGGCCTATTTCGACGATGCACAGCGTCAGGGCACCAAAGACGCCGCGCGTCTGGCGGGCCTGCACGTGCTGCGTCTGCTGAACGAACCGACGGCGGCGGCGATTGCCTACGGCCTCGACTCCGGTCAGGAAGGGGTGATCGCGGTTTACGATCTCGGCGGCGGGACGTTCGATATCTCAATCCTGCGCCTGAGCCGCGGCGTGTTCGAAGTGCTGGCGACCGGCGGAGATTCCGCGCTCGGCGGCGATGACTTCGACCATCTGCTGGCAGATTACATCCGCGAGCAGGCGGGCATCAGCGATCGCAGCGATGCGCACGTGCAGCGTGAACTGCTGGATGCGGCCATCGACGCCAAAATCGCCCTGAGCGATGCACAGTCCGTCAGCGTGAACGTCGCAGGCTGGCAGGGTGAGATTACCCGCGATCGGTTCAGCGAACTGATTGCGCCTCTGGTTAAGCGTACCCTGCTGGCCTGCCGTCGCGCATTGAAGGATGCAGGCGTTGAGGCTAACGAGGTGCTGGAAGTGGTCATGGTTGGCGGCTCAACCCGCGTGCCGCTGGTACGCGAGCGCGTGGGGGAATTCTTTGGCCGCACGCCGTTGACCTCTATCGACCCGGACAAAGTGGTTGCCGTCGGCGCCGCTATCCAGGCCGATATTCTGGTCGGCAACAAGCCGGACAGCGAAATGCTGCTGCTGGACGTCATCCCGCTGTCTCTCGGTTTAGAAACCATGGGCGGCCTGGTGGAGAAAGTCATTCCGCGTAACACCACCATTCCGGTGGCGCGCGCGCAGGAGTTCACCACCTTCAAAGACGGCCAGACCGCGATGTCCATCCACGTGATGCAGGGCGAGCGTGAGCTGGTGCAGGACTGCCGCTCTCTCGCGCGCTTTGCGCTGCGCGGCATCCCGGCGCTGCCGGCGGGCGGGGCGCATATTCGCGTCACCTTCCAGGTGGATGCGGACGGCCTGCTGAGCGTTACGGCGATGGAAAAATCGACCGGTATCGAGTCGTCTATTCAGGTTAAGCCGTCCTACGGCCTGACCGATGGCGAAATCGCCTCCATGATCCAGGATTCAATGAGCTACGCCGAGCAGGATGTGAAGGCGCGTATGCTGGCTGAACAAAAAGTGGAAGCCGCACGCGTGCTGGAAAGTCTGAACGGCGCGCTTGCTGCCGACGCCGCGCTGTTAAGCGCCGCTGAGCGCCAGGTGATTGACGACGCTGCCGCGCGCTTAAGCGCCGTGGCCGAAGGCAATGACGCTGACGCGATAGAAGAAGCCATTAAAAACGTTGATAAACAAACCCAGGACTTCGCTGCTCGCCGCATGGACAAATCTGTCCGCGTCGCGCTGAAAGGCCAGTCCGTGGACGAGGTTTAATATGCCAAAGATTGTAATTTTGCCTCATGCGGACCTCTGTCCGGATGGCGCTGTTCTGGAAGCGAAGACCGGTGAAACCATTCTCGATGTAGCCCTGCGTGCAGGTATCGAAGTGGAACACGCCTGTGAAAAATCCTGTGCCTGCACCACCTGCCACTGCATCGTGCGTGAAGGTTTCGACTCTCTCGCCGAGAGCACCGAAGACGAAGACGACATGCTGGATAAAGCATGGGGTCTGGAGCCAGACAGCCGCTTAAGCTGCCAGGCCGCGGTGACCGATGAAGATCTGGTCGTAGAGTTCCCGCGCTACACCATCAACCACGCACGCGAGCACTAATATGGGACTGAAGTGGACAGACAGCCGTGAAATCGGCGAAGCGCTCTACGACGCGAACCCGGATCTCGATCCGAAGACCGTACGATTCACCGACATGCACCAGTGGATCTGCGATTTAGAGGATTTCGACGACGATCCTAACGCATCCAATGAAAAAATTCTGGAGGCGATTCTGTTAGTCTGGTTAGATGAAGCAGAATAAATAACAAAACGGGCTGCCTTCAGGCGGCCCGTTTGCTAGTTGCTAATAAGGAAAAATAAAATGACCGAAGCGATGAAGATTACGCTCTCGAATCAGCCTGCCGACGCGCGCTGGGGCGAGAAAGCCACCTACAGCATTAATAACGACGGCATTACCCTGCACCTGACGGGCAACGATGATTTGGGACTGATCCAGCGCGCCGCGCGTAAGATTGACGGCCTTGGCATTAAGCATGTGTCGCTGGAAGGGGAAGGTTGGGACACCGACCGCAGCTGGGCGTTCTGGGCAGGCTACAAAGGGCCTAAAGGCACCCGTAAAATTGAGTGGGCGAACCTCGACGAAGCCGGTCAGAAAGAGCTGGAAAGCCGCCTGAACATTATCGACTGGGTGCGCGACACCATTAACGCACCGGCGGAAGAGCTGGGGCCGGAACAGCTGGCGCAGCGCGCCGTTGACCTGCTGTGCGGTGTGGCGGGCGAAAAGATGTCCTACCGCATCACTAAAGGGGAAGACCTGCGCGAGCAGAACTACATGGGTATCCACACCGTGGGCCGTGGCTCAGAGCGTCCTCCGGTCCTGCTGGCGCTGGATTACAACCCAACCGGCGACAAAGAAGCCCCGGTCTTTGCCTGTCTGGTCGGGAAAGGCATCACCTTCGACACCGGCGGCTACAGCCTGAAGCAGAGCGCATTCATGGACTCCATGAAGTCCGACATGGGCGGCGCGGCGACCATTACCGGCGCGCTGGCCTTCGCCATCACCCGCGGCCTGAACAAGCGCGTGAAGCTCTACCTGTGCTGCGCGGACAACATGGTGAGCGGCAACGCCTTCAAGCTGGGCGACATCATTCGCTACCGCAACGGTAAAAACGTTGAGGTGATGAACACCGACGCCGAAGGCCGTCTGGTGCTGGCCGATGGCCTGATCGACGCCTCTGCGCAGAAGCCGGAGCTGATTATCGACATGGCGACCCTGACCGGCGCGGCGAAAACTGCCCTGGGTAATGACTATCACGCCCTGTTCAGCTTCGACGACAAGCTGGCCGCTCGCCTGCTGGCCAGCGCGGCGGCGGAAAACGAACCGTTCTGGCGTCTGCCGCTGGCCGAGTTCCACCGCAGCCAGCTGCCGTCTAACTTCGCCGAGCTGAACAACACCGCGAGCGCAGCGTACCCGGCGGGGGCAAGCACCGCAGCAGGCTTCCTGTCTCACTTCGTTGAGAACTACCATGAAGGATGGCTGCACATTGACTGCTCCGCAACCTACCGTAAAGCGGCGGTTGAGCAGTGGTCTGCGGGTGCGACCGGTCTGGGCGTGCGTACCGTAGCGAACCTGCTGACGGCTGAGTAATGCTCTTTGCCCTCACCCTAACCCTCTCCCCATGGGAGAGGGCAGGGGTGAGGGGGAAATTCGACATCTGGAATTGTTATGTCAGAAACCAAAAACGAATTAGAAACCCTGTTGGAGCAGGCGGCGACCGAGCCCGCCCACCGTCCGGCCTTTTTCCGCACGCTGCTGGAATCCACCGTCTGGGTGCCGGGCACCGCAGCGGAAGGGGAGCAGGTTGTCGAAGACAGCGCGCTGGATCTGCTGCACTGGGAGAAAGACGACGGCACGTCGGTGATCCCGTTCTTTACCTCGCTCGAGGCCTTGCAGGAAGCGGTAGAAGACGAACAGGCGTTCGTGGTGATGCCGGTGCGCACGTTGTTCGAAATGACCCTGGGGCAGACGCTGTTCCTCAACGCCAAACTGCCGACCGGGAAAGAGTTTACTCCGCGCGAAATCAGCCACCTGATTGGTGACGAGGGCAACCCGCTCAGCACTCAGGAGGTGCTGGAAGGGGGCGAAACGCTGCTGCTGTCTGAAGTGGCCGAGCCGCCCGCGCAGATGATTGACTCCCTGACCACGCTGTTTAAAACCATCAAGCCGGTAAAACGCGCGTTTCTCTGCTCCATCAAAGAGAGCGCTGACGAAAAGCCTGTTCTGCTGATAGGGATTGAGGCCGACGGCGATATCGACGAGATCATCCAGGCGGCGGGAAGCGTGGCGACCGACACCCTGCCGGGCGATGAGCCGATTGATATCTGTCAGGTGAAGAAAGGTGAGAAGGGGATCAGCCACTTTATTACCGAGCACATCACCCCGTTCTACGAGCGTCGCTGGGGCGGCTTCCTGCGCGATCTTAAGACCAACCGCATTATCTGATTACAGCGGGGTGATCTTCACCCCGTTGCTTCCAGCAGCAGTAAATCCATCAGCAGCACCAGATTCGACTCAAACGACGTCACACCTGCGGCTTCGGCGGCGAAATGTACCGCTTCGTCATAGAGAGCAAAATGCACGTCCGCCATACCCGCCAGCGTATTGGCCGACGCGCGGGTAAACGCGACGATCGTCATGCCGACGTTTTTGGCGATCCGCGCTTTATCCAGTACCTGCTCCGTTTCGCCGCTGCGTGAAACGGCAATAAACACCTGATAGCGCGCGGCGTTGCTGAGAAAAATATTCCGGCTGTCTCCCGGCCCGGAGATGAACGCCGTTTTTCCCAGCACCTGCAACTTCTTGGTCAGGTACTCGGCAAAAAGGTACGAAAACCCGGCGCCGTAGAGAAAGAAGCTCTCTTTCTGGCGCAGCAGGCTGGCAAACTGCTGGCGTTTGTCCTGAGTGACCCACTGGAAGGTCTGCTGATAGTTGGCAACGAACCGGGTAAAAAGCGCGGGCATTTCCGCATGTTGCTCAGGCTGTACGGTGATATGCGGCGTGTCAGAAAGCAACTGCTTGCAGTGCCAGATAAACTCGCTAAAGCCGCTAAACCCCAGCTTCTGGCACAGCCGCATAATCGTCGCGGTAGAGACAAATGTCGCCTGCGCCAGCTCGCGCACCGTGATGTTGCCCACCAGCAATGGATGCTCAGTGAGGTGGGCGAGGACGCGATACTCCGCGCGGGTCAGCGACGACCCGCGCGTTAACAGCGTTGCCAGGCGGTTATCCATTATTTCGCCGGTTCAACCGGCAGATCGTCTCGTGCACCCCATTCACTCCAGGCGCCGTCGTACAGGGTCACGTCATTTGCGCCAAGGGTTGCCAGCGCCAGGATCACCACGCAGGCCGTTACGCCGGAGCCGCAGCTTGCAATAACCGGACGATGCAAATCCACGCCCTGACGTTCAAAAATGGCACGCAATTCATCGGTGGTTTTCAGCTCGCCTTCAAACACCAGATCGCCCCACGGCACGTTCAGCGCCCCCGGGATATGTCCTCGTTTCAGTCCCGGTCGCGGCTCGTCCGCTTCTGCGTTGAAACGTGGAGCGGGACGCGCATCGACGATTTGCGCCGTGTTTTCGTGGCTCACGACCAGCACGTCGGTCAGGCGCTTGACCACGTTAGCGTCAAACGTGGCATCAAATTCCCCTTCCGGCAGCGTGACGTCACCCTGCTGAAGCGGTAGTTCGTCGCGCTTCCAGCCTGCAAGTCCGCCCGCCAGAATCGATACCTTTTCCACGCCGAAGTTTTTCAGCATCCACCACGCTCGCGGCGCGGAAAACAGATTACCTTCATCGTAAACAACAAGATGTTTATCTTTGCTGATGCCCAGCTCGCGCATCGCCACGGAAAACGCTTCCGGGCGAGGCAGCATGTGCGGCAGGGAAGAGGTGTGATCGGAGAGGGCTTCGATATCAAAAAATACCGCGCCAGGCAGGTGCCCTGCCCGGTATTCAGCGGGAACGTCACGATGCTCCTGGCCCGGAGGGGCCATGCGCGCGTCGATAATCTGAACTTCCGGGTCGTCGCCGTGCTCAATCAGCCAGTCGGCAGCGACAAAATATGAGGTGGACATGGTTGCCTCCATTCTTTTCCGTAAAAAAGGATTGTCGGTGTTTTTTCTGACACCGACAAGCTCACCACGTTCAACTCGCGAGCAAGCCCCTATTTTTTCACCGCTTCACCGTCCTGCCAGGCCTTTTGCAGCGCAGGCCAGTAGTCGCGGTTGGCTTCGATCATCTCATCCAGAATCGCTTTCGCGTGCTCCATGGTTGGCACGGTGCGGTTCAGAGTGAACGCCTGCAACGCTTTCTCGTAGCTGCCTTCGATGGTTGCCTCAACCAGCAGCTGTTCAGAGGCCAGCTGCTGTTGCAGGAGCGTCTGGTGGAACAGCGGCACCTGACCCACGCGGACGGGCTCCGGCCCTTCGGAGGTGATATAGGCAGGCACTTCCACCACCGCATCGTACGGCAGGTTGGTAATCGCCCCGCGGTTTTCCACCATCACAAGATGGCGGCTTCGCAGGTTGAACGCCAGCGAACAGGCGACGTCAACGATAAATTCACCGTGGACGCCCACGTGGAAGGCATCCGGTAAAATTCCGGTGCGTTGATATTCTTCGGCGGCGGCGAACAGCTTTTTCTCGCGCCCGTTCATCACTTCGTTGGCGCGGGTATAGTCCGGGTTTTGATGCTCCACAATCTGGTTCGGCATCAGGTAGTACTGTAGATACGGGTTCGGCAGGTACTCCGGGAAGTTATCCATAATCGGCTTGATATTGCGCCAGGTTTTCACCCACGACGGATCGGAATGCTGCGGATCGGTTTTAGCCGCATCTTCCGTCAGCAGGCCAAACTTCGCGATATGCTTACGCAACTCCGGGAGCTTGTCTTCGCCGTCCACCAGCACGCGGGTAAACCAGCCGAAGTGGTTCAGGCCGAAGTAGTCCACTTCCAGTTTATGACGATCCACGCCCAGAATGGCGCCCATATTGCGCATCGCGGCAACCGGCATATCGCAGATGTTCAGCACCCTCGCGTTCGGACGCAGGCGGCGCACGCCTTCCGCGACGATCGCCGCCGGGTTGGAGTAGTTCACGATCCAGGCTTTCTCGTGCGCGTAGCGATCGACCAGATCGATAAGCTCCACCATCGGCAGGATCGTGCGCAGGCCGTAGGCCAGCCCGCCGGGGCCGCAGGTTTCCTGGCCCACCACGCCGTGACGCAGCGGGATCTTCTCATCCTGTTCACGCATTTTGTACTGCCCGACGCGCATCTGGGCGAAGACAAAATGCGCGCCGCTAAAGGCCACTTCTGGGTCGCTGGTGACCGTAAATTTGATGCTCTGGCTGTGGTCGCGAATAACCTTCTCCACCACGGGCGCGATGGTGTTCTGGCGCGCCTCGTCAATGTCATACAGGCGGATCTCTGCCAGAGGGAAATCGTGCAGACGCACCATGAGGCTTTTCACAATACCTGGCGTGTAAGTGCTACCGCCGCCGGCAATCGACAGAATAAATGGGGGTGTAAACATCTTTAGCTCCTTTCAGAGAAACGTCTCAACGGCTTCTCGCATTTTTTTGACATGCAGCCCGTAGACCACCTGAACGTTGTTACCTTGTTTGATTATCCCTTTCGCGCCGGTCGCTTTCAGGCGCGGTTCGTCGATGATGGCGACGTCCTTCACCGTGACGCGTAAGCGGGTGTAGCAGTTATCCACTACCTCTATATTTTCCCGACCGCCCAGACCCACAACGATCGATTCGCCCAGCCCGTCGTTATTGCCCTTCGCCTGGTACTCCTGCTTGCTGTAAAGGCGTGTCTCCTGGTCCTCATCTTCACGCCCCGGCGTTTTCATGTTGAAGCGCAGGATCAGGAAGCGGAATACCACGAAATAAAGAGCGAACATGATCAGCCCGACCACGATGTACATGGGCCAGTTGGACTTCTCCGTGCCGAGCGGCAGGTTGTAGAGGATGAAATCGATAATCCCGTTGGCGCCGATGGCGTGAACGCCAAACAGCGAGAACAGCATCATGCCGATACCGGTCAGCACCGCATGCACCACGAACAGCAGCGGGGCGACAAACAGGAAGGAGAACTCAATCGGCTCGGTTACGCCGACCAGCAGCGAGGTCAGCGCCGCCGGGATCAGAATCGCTTTCGCAATCGCTTTACGCTCTGGCTTCGCGGTCATGTACATCGCCAGCGCGGCGGCAGGCAGGCCAAACATTTTGCTGATGCCGCGTGCGTCCCACACCACGGTGCTGCTGAGCTGCTTCACGTCCGGGCAGGCCATCTCGGCAAAGTAGATATTGCGCGCGCCCTGGTAAGCCGTACCGCACACCTCCTGCGTACCGCCCAGTTCGGTATACAGGAACGGCGTATAGACCAGATGATGCAGGCCCGTCGGCACCAGAATGCGTTCAAGGAAACCGTAGATCGCCACGCCAAACGGACCGGACCCTTTGATCGCCAGCGCCAGGGCGCTTATTCCATGCTGTGCGTACGGCCAGAGTTCGCTCATGATCACGCCGAGCAGCATAGAGACAGGCAGCATTACAATCGCGACAAAGCAGTGGCCGGAGTAAATCGCCATCGCGCCGTTAAACTGGACACCGGAATATTTGTTGTACAGATAACCGGAGAGCGCCCCGGTCAGGATCCCGGCGAAAACGCCCATTTCCAGCACCTGGACGCCCAGCACCATGCTTTGTCCGGCGGCTTTCATCTGTTCCGCAGGAGCCAGTTCCCCCTGAAGCTGTAACGTCACGTTCATGGCATTGATAAACACGATAAAAGTTACCAGCCCAATCAGCGCCGCGTAGCCTTTGTCTCGGGTTGCCAGTCCAATGGGGATCCCAACGGCAAACACCAGCGCCAGGTTGACCAGCACCGACACGGCAGACTTGGCGATCAGCTGGCCGACACTCTGGATCAGCGGGTGGCCGAGAAACGGCAGGTACTCGGCCAGATTGCCGTTACCCAGCACATTCCCAAAGGCGATAAACAGGCCAACGATGGGTAAGATAAGTACAGGTCCGTAAAGTGATTTTCCGAAATTTTGTAGGGCGTTCACGGCTCGTTTCATGGCTTTCTCTCTTATTGAACCGCGCACTCGGGGTGCGTCATGGACATAAAACTAGCAGGCCTGATGCGAACTTATCCAGCTATCTTCTTGTTTTAAAAACAAATGACGTGAAAGGTAACATGTGACGTTATGCGCTGTGATCGCCGTTCCATCACGGTGTGGCTGCGTGATGCCATTCTGCGAGGTGCTTTCCAGATTATAAAATTGGACTTTTTGTATTAACGAAACTTGCGGATAATACTTATCCGGACGATGACCAACAGGCCCCTCAGGCCAGGGACACAGGATGAAACCGTTTCGCTTAGCTGCGATCTCTCTCGCGCTGCTCACCACCTTTACGCTTATCGGCTGTGATAACAGCGACGACAAACCTCAGGCCGCTGCCCCCGCAGCGTCTACTGCATCAGAAAAGAAAACCCCGGCAACACCGGATCCTGAAAAGCTGGCTAAGCTGGCCGCGCAGAGTCAGGGTAAGGCGTTGACGCTGCTGGATGCCTCGGAAGTGCAACTCGACGGCGCCGCGACGCTGGTTCTGACCTTCTCTGTACCGCTGGATCCCAGCCAGGATTTTGCGAAAACGGTACATGTGGTGGATAAAAAAAGCGGCAAAGTGGACGGCGCCTGGGAACTGGCCCCCAATCTGAAAGAGCTGCGCCTGCGCCATCTGGAGCCGAATCGTAATCTGGTTGTCACCGTCGAACGTGATTTGCTGGCGCTGAACAAAGCGACATTCGGCATTGACTATGAAAAAGCGATCACCACCCGGGATGTTGAACCGACGGTCGGATTCGCCAGCCGCGGATCGCTGCTGCCGGGTAAAGTGGTGGAAGGGTTGCCGGTGATGGCGCTCAACGTCAACAATGTGGACGTGAACTTCTACCGCGTTAAGCCGGAGTCGCTGGCCTCGTTTGTCAGCCAGTGGGAGTACCGTAACTCGCTGACCAACTGGGAATCTGACAATCTGCTGAAGATGGCGGAACTGGTCTACACCGGCCGTTTCGACCTCAATCCGGCGCGCAACACGCGTGAAAAACTGCTCCTGCCGCTCAAAGATATTAAGCCGCTCCAGCAGTCTGGCGTCTATATCGCCGTGATGAATCAGGCTGGTCACTATAACTACAGTAACGCCGCGACGCTCTTTACCTTAAGTGATATTGGGCTGTCCGCTCACCGTTATCATAACCGCCTGGACATCTTCACCCAGAGTCTTGAAAACGGTGCGGCGCAGTCAGGCGTGACCATTACCCTTCTGAACGATAAAGGGCAGACTCTGGCCGAGGCGAACAGCGACGCCGATGGTCATGCGAAACTGGAAACCGATAAAGAAGCCGCGCTGATCCTGGCCAGTAAAGATGGCCAGACCACGCTTCTTGACCTCAAACTTCCGGCGCTGGATCTGGCGGAGTTTGATATCGCCGGTAACCCGGGTTACAGCAAACAGTTCTTTATGTTTGGCCCGCGCGATCTCTATCGTCCGGGTGAAACGGTGATCCTTAACGGCCTGCTTCGCGACAGCGATGGCAAACCGCTTCCCGATCAACCGGTAAAACTTGACGTGCTGCGTCCGGACGGACAGGTGGCGCGTACGGTCGTTGTGCAACCTGAGAATGGCCTTTATCGCTTCAACTATTCGCTTGATAGCGGCGCCCAGACCGGCATGTGGCATATTCGCGCGAATACGGGGGATAACCAGCAGCGCATGTGGGATTTCCACGTCGAAGATTTTATGCCTGAGCGCATGGCGCTCAACCTGAGTGGACAAAAAACGCCGGTTTCACCGCAGGATAACGTCGACTTTAACGTGGTCGGCTATTACCTGTACGGCGCGCCAGCTAACGGCAATTCTCTGCAAGGCCAGCTTTTCCTGCGTCCGCTACGTGACGCGGTGCCTGCGCTGCCTGGCTTCCAGTTCGGTGATATTGCCGAGGAGAACCTGAGCCGCAGCCTGGATGAAGTGCAGCTTACGCTGGACGAACAGGGGCGCGGACAGGTTACCACCGAAAGCCAGTGGAAAGAGGCGCACTCGCCGCTGCAACTGATTTTGCAGGCCAGCCTGCTGGAATCAGGTGGGCGTCCGGTGACGCGTCGTGCTGAGCAGTCCATCTGGCCGGCGGCTGAGCTGCCGGGTATTCGCCCTCAGTTCGCCAGCAAGGCCGTTTACGACTACCGTACCGATACTACCGTCAACCAGCCGATCGTCGACGAGAACGGCAACGCCAGCTTCGACATCGTCTATGCCGATGCCAGCGGAGCCAAAAAGGCCGTTTCCGGATTACAGGTACGACTGATTCGCGAGCGTCGTGACTACTTCTGGAACTGGTCCGAGAGTGAGGGCTGGCAGTCTCAGTTTGATCAAAAAGATCTGGTTGAGGGCGAGCAGGAGCTAAACCTCAAGGCCGATGAAACCGGTAAAGTCACCTTCCCGGTGGAGTGGGGCTCATACCGTCTGGAAGTGAAAGCCCCTGATGACATGGTCAGCAGCGTGCGCTTCTGGGCAGGCTACAGCTGGCAGGATAACAGCGACGGCACCGGGGCCGCGCGCCCTGACCGCGTGACGCTGAAACTGGATAAGCCATCCTATCAGCCAGGCGATACCATCCAACTGCACATCGCCGCGCCGGCCGCAGGCAAGGGCTATGCGATGATCGAGTCCAGTGAAGGGCCGCTGTGGTGGAAAGAGATCGACGTACCGGCTAACGGTCTGGATCTCGCTATCCCGGTCGACAAGGCCTGGAAACGTCACGATCTCTATCTCAGCACGCTGGTGGTTCGTCCTGGCGATAAATCAAAATCCGCCACGCCAAAACGGGCGGTTGGCCTGCTGCATCTGCCAATGGGGGACGAAAATCGTCGCCTGAACATCGCACTGGATAACCCGCAAAAAATGCGTCCGAACCAGACGCTTTCTGTGAAAGTGAAAGCCAGCGTAAAAGAGGGGGCTGTGCCACAGAAGGTGAACGTGCTGGTCTCGGCTGTCGATAGCGGAGTGCTGAACATTACCGACTACGTCACGCCGGATCCGTGGCAAGCTTTCTTCGGTCAGAAGCGCTATGGCGCGGACATCTATGATGTTTACGGCCAGGTGATTGAAGGTCAGGGACGTCTGGCCGCACTGCGCTTTGGCGGAGACGGCGATGAACTGAAACGCGGCGGTAAGCCACCGGTGAACCATGTCACCATTATTGCCCAGCAGGCGCAGCCGGTTACGCTTGATGCCAACGGCGAAGGCACCATCACGCTGCCGATTGGCGATTTCAACGGTGAACTGCGTCTGATGGCGCAGGCCTGGACGGAAGACGATTTTGGCAGCAGCGAAAGCGAAATCATTGTGGCGGCTCCGATTATCACCGAGCTTAACACGCCGCGGTTCCTCGCAAGTGGCGATACCTCCCGCCTGACGCTGGACCTGACTAACCTGACTGACCAGCCGCAAACGCTGAGCATTACGTTAACCGCAGCCGGTAAGTTGTCGCTCGAAGGTGCTCAGCCAGAGCCGGTTAAGCTGCCGCCTGGCGCACGTAGCACCCTGTTTATACCGGTGCGTGCCCTGGAGGGCTATGGCGATGGGGAAGTGACTGCTCAGGTGACGGGCCTTCAGCTCCCAGGTGAGACGTTTGCGCCGCAGCAGAAGAGCTGGAAAATTGGCGTGCGTCCCGCATTCCCGGCGCAAACCGTGAATACGGGCACGATGCTGAATCCTGGCGAATCCTGGAGTGCGCCAGCACAGCATATCGACGGTTTCTCGCCTGCCACGCTACAGGGGCAGCTGTTGCTCAGCGGTAAACCACCTTTGAACCTGGCGCGCTACATACGTGAACTTCAGGCCTATCCGTATGGATGTCTTGAGCAGACCACCAGCGGCCTGTTCCCGTCCCTCTACACCAACGCGGCACAGCTGAAGGCACTGGGCATTAAAGGCGATACCGACGATAAACGCCGTGCGGCCATTGATATCGGGATCTCCCGTCTGCTGCAAATGCAGCGTGACGATGGCGGTTTTGCCTTGTGGGATAAAAACGGCCCGGAAGAGTACTGGCTGACCGCCTATGTCACGGACTTCCTGGTGCGGGCAGGGGAGCAGGGTTACAGCGTGCCTGCCGAGGCGGTGAATAACGCCAACAGCCGACTGCTGCGCTATTTACAGGATCCGGGCATGATGTCCATCCGCTACAGCGACGACACCCAGGCCAGCAAATTTGCTGTCCAGGCGTATGCTTCGCTGGTGCTGGCGCGTCAGCAAAAAGCGCCGCTCGGTGCGCTGCGTGAAATCTGGGAGCGCCACGCTCAGGCTGCTTCCGGGCTTCCGTTGATGCAGCTGGGCATGGCACTCAAACTGATGGGGGATGCACCGCGCAGCCAGCAGGCGCTGGATCTGGCTCTCAAAACACCCCGTAACGACAGCCGAAACTGGATGGCGGATTACGGCAGCCAGCTGCGTGATAATGCCCTGATGCTCTCCCTGCTGGAAGAGTACAAGCTGCTGCCGGATGCGCAAAACAGGCTGCTGAACGCGTTATCTGAAGACGCGTTCAGCCAGCGCTGGCTGTCTACCCAGGAGAGCAATGCGCTGTTCCTGGCCGGACGATCACTGCAAACCTTGTCAGGTGCGTGGCAGGCAACGACCTCTCTCTCTGAACAGACCCAGAGCAGTGATAAAGCGCAGGTAGAAAACCTGAACGGCGATCAGATTGGTGCGTTGAAGATGACGAATACCGGCACTACGCCGCTGTGGGTACGACTGGACACTACTGGCTATCCGGAGTATGCGCCTCAGCCATCCTCTAATGTCTTGCAGATTGAACGTCATATCCTGGCGACAGACGGCAGCAGCAAGTCGCTCTCTTCTCTGAAGAGCGGTGAACTGGTTCTGGTATGGCTGGAAGTGAAGGCCAGCCAGAACGTGCCGGATGCGCTGGTGGTGGATCTGCTCCCGGCAGGTCTGGAGCTGGAAAACCAGAATCTGGCGAGCAGCAGTGCCAGCTTGCAGGACAGCGGCAGTGAAGTGCAAAACCTGCTGAATCAGATGCAACAGTCTGATATTCAGCACATGGAATTCCGCGACGATCGCTTTGTGGCCGCGGTGCCGGTCAATGAAGGTCAGCCGGTCACGCTGGTTTACCTGGCCCGTGCCGTTACGCCGGGAACCTACCAGGTGCCTGTTCCGATGGTCGAGTCCATGTACGTTCCGCAGTGGCGGGCAACGGGGGCGGCCAGTGGCCCGCTGATCGTTGTTCCGTAAGATGCGGATAGCACGCCTGATTCGCTCCCACTGGCTGTGGCTGGCGGGAGCGCTTCTCGTTTCAGGGGGGCTGATTGTCGTCGCTGACCGCGTGTGGCCGTTGCCCCTGAAAGAGGTCAACCCTGCGCGAGTGGTGGTGGATGAGCAGGGTGTTCCGTTGTGGCGTTTTGCCGACAGCGAAGGCATCTGGCGCTATCCGGTTACCATTAAAGAGGTTTCCCCACGCTATCTTGAGGCGCTGATCCAGTATGAAGATCGCTGGTTCTGGGATCACCCGGGCGTCAATCCGCTATCTGTACTGCGTGCCGCCTGGCAGGATCTCACCTCCGGGAGAGTGGTTTCTGGCGGGAGCACGCTTACCATGCAGGTGGCACGCCTTCTGGATCCGCATCCGCGAACCTTTGGCGGTAAAATTCGTCAGCTGTGGCGGGCGATGCAGCTGGAATGGCATCTCTCCAAGCGTGAAATCCTGACGCTGTATCTGAACCGTGCCCCGTTTGGCGGCACGTTGCAGGGCGTGGGCGCGGCAAGCTGGACTTACCTTGGCAAACCGCCGTCTCAGCTGAGCTATTCCGACGCGGCGCTGCTGGCTGTACTACCACAAGCACCCAGCCGTCTGCGCCCGGACCGCTGGCCGGAACGTGCCGAAGCGGCGCGGAACAAAGTACTCGACCGCATGCTGACTCAGGGCGTCTGGTCTGAGAAGCAGGTGAAAGAGTCCCGTGAAGAGCCGGTCTGGCTGGCCCCCCGGCAGATGCCGCAACTGGCGCCGCTCTTTTCCCGCATGATGCTGAGTAAAAGTCGTGACACAAAAATAGTCACCACGCTGGATGCAGCATTGCAACGACAGCTTGAAGAGCTGGCAATGAACTGGAAATCACGCCTGCCCGCCCGCAGTTCGCTGGCGATGATCGTCGTGGATCATACATCCATGAAAGTGCGTGGCTGGGTAGGCTCGGTAGATATCAATGATGACAGCCGTTTCAGCCACGTAGATATGGTCAATGCGATCCGATCGCCGGGATCGGTTCTCAAACCATTCATCTATGGCATGGCGCTGGACGATGGTCTGATCCATCCCGCTTCGTTATTACAGGATGTTCCAAGAAAAACGGGGGATTATCGTCCCGGCAACTTTGACAGCGGCTTCCATGGGCCGGTCAGTATGAGCGAAGCCCTGGTGCGTTCCCTCAACCTGCCTGCGGTGCAGGTTCTGGAAGCGTACGGCCCAAAACGTTTTGCCGGAATGCTGAGCAACGCGGGATTACCGCTCATTCTGCCTGCGGGGGCACAGCCCAACCTCTCTCTGATCCTGGGGGGCGCAGGCGCACGCCTGGCTGATATCGCTGCCGCCTATAGCGCCTTTGCGCGTCAGGGTAAGGCGGGCCGGCTGCGTTTACAGCCGGGCGATCCGCTGATCGAACGTCCGCTGTTATCGCAGGGGGCGGCGTGGATTATTCGTCGCATTCTCGCTAATGAAGCACAGCCCCTGCCGGACAGTGCGCTGCCCCAGGTAGCGCCGCTGGCGTGGAAAACGGGCACCAGCTATGGCTACCGGGATGCCTGGGCCATCGGCCTGAATGCCCGCTATGTCATCGGAATCTGGACCGGACGCCCGGACGGCACGCCCGTTGCCGGGCAGTTTGGTTTCGCCAGCGCGGTACCGCTCCTGAATCAGGTCAATAACATGCTTCAGTCCCGCTCGATGGTGGATGAAGCGCGCCTGCCGCGCGATCCGCGTCCCGCAAGCGTAGGACGGGGCGTGATTTGCTGGCCGGGGGGCCAGTCCCTGCCTGAAGGGAGCGAAAACTGTCGGCGTCGGCTGTCAACCTGGCTGCTGGAAGGCAGTGAACCGCCTACGCTGCTGCTGCCGGAACAGGAAGGTATTCGCGGGATCCGTTTCCCGGTCTGGCTGGATAAAGAAGGCAAACGCGTTGCGGCGGATTGTCCTGATGCGACAGAAAAAGTGCTGGATGTCTGGCCGCTGCCGCTGGAGCCCTGGCTGCCTGCTGCCGAAAAACGGGCTGCTCGTCTCCCCGCCCGTTCAGCAATTTGCCCTCCGCTGGATAACCATAATGCGGCGCCGCTGATGTTGTCAGGCGTCAGAGAAGGGGCGGTAATTAAACGTCTTCCAGGTGAGAAAAATATTACCCTCAACGTTTTAACCAGCGGCGGGGAGGGGCAACGATGGTGGTTTTTGAATGGCGAACCGCTGGACGGGCATCAGAAGAATTATTCACTGCAATTATATTTGCCTGGTAAATATCAATTAATTGTATTAGATGAAACAGGACAAACGGTGACGGTGAATTTTGAATTAGATCGCTAAGTGTTACTCCTCAAGAGTTAGCTTGATAATTATCAATATTCGTTCCTGAAAAAAAACGAGAATGCGTTTTTATTTGAAGGAACGAGCAATGAAAAAAAATAAACATCAGGGAGAAGGGCTTATTCCCGCCATATCCCGGCGTCATTTTATTCAGGCAGGGTCGGCGCTCGCCGCCCTGCCGTTTGTCGTCAAAACCGGCAAAGTACAGGCACAGGACGCGGCGGTTTCAGACGCTACGCCTGAAGAAAAAGTGGTGCAAACCTGTAGTACGTTTGACTGCGGCGGCAAGTGTGATATTCGTGCTCACGTCAGTGATGGCGTTGTGACCCGAATTTCAACGCGACCGGATAACGCGCTGGATCCGCAGATGCCAGTGATGCGCGCCTGCGTTCGTGGTCGGGCTTATCGGAAATTTGTTTATCATCCCGATCGGCTTAAATATCCAATGAAACGCGTAGGTAAACGTGGCGAAGGAAAATTCGAACGTATTACCTGGGATGAAGCCACCACCCTTATTGCGAATCAATTAAAAACTATTACGCAAAAATACGGTGCTGCGTCACGCTATGTTCATGTGGGCACCGCGGTGTCCGGCGGGACCTTTTCCGGCGATAAAATGGTTCGTCGTCTGCTCAACTTAACCGGCGGCTATCTCGAAAGCTATCACTCGGTCAGTATGGGTAACACGGCGGCGGCAACGCCGTATACCTATGGCACCGCCGCCAGCGGCAGCTCTCTGGACACGCTGCTGGACACCAAACTGGTCATTCTCTGGGGGCATAACCCGACGGAAACCATCTTCGGGCACAGCAACCACTTCTACCAGAAGATGAAGCAAAACGGCACGCGCTTCATTGTTGTCGACCCACGCTATTCCGATACGGTTTCCTCCCTTGCCGATCAGTGGATCCCATTGCTTCCTGCCACGGACAACGCCCTGATGGACGCGATGATGTATGTGATCGTCACGGAGAATCTGCACGATCGCGACTTTATTCAACGCTACACCCTGGGCTTTGACGAAGACGCCATGCCAGAAGGCGTTCCGGCCAATGAATCCCTGATGGCTTACCTGAGCGGTGCAAAGGATGGCGTGGCGAAAACGCCCGAGTGGGCAGAGAAAATCACTCACGTGCCTGCACAAACTATTCGTCAGCTGGCGCGCGACTACGCAACCACCAAACCCGCCGCGCTGATCCAGGGCTGGGGACCGCAGCGTCACAACTGCGGCGAGCGCACCGCGCGCGGCTCGACGATACTGGCCACGCTGACGGGTAACGTTGGGGTGAAAGGCGGCTGGGCAGCAGGCTATGGAGGCTGCGCAAACCGCAAATTTGCGGCCGGGCCAGAGATGCCGGACAACCCGGTCAAAGCCAAAATTTCGGTCATGAACTGGGTGCAGGCTGCTGATGATGCTTCTAAGGTAACCGCGGAAGATGGCCTGAAGGATGCTGAGAAGCTGGACAGCAATATCCGCATCCTGTTCTCGCTGGCGGGCAATTATCTGGCTAACCAGAACCCGGATCTTCATCAGGCAACCCGTGTCCTGGAAGACGAGTCGAAAATCGAGTTTATCGTCGCAAGCGATCTGTTTATGACGCCTAGCGCCAGATACGCCGACCTGCTTTTGCCGGAAACCAGCTTTATGGAACGCTGGAATATCGGCGAAACCTGGGGCACGGCAAGCTATCTGATCCTGTCAGAAAAGCTCATTGAACCTGAATTTGAACGCCGTTCAGACTACGACTGGCTGCGGGAGGTCGCTGCTAAGCTTGGCGTCGAGCCAGCGTTCAGCGAGGGCCGTGACGAAAAAGCGTGGATTGAGCACATCTGGGAGCAGACGCGGCTGTCCATGCCGGATGAAAACCTGCCGGACTTCGCGACGCTACAGAAGACGCGTCAGCATCTTTTCAAAAGCGCGCCGTACGTTGCCTTTGAAGACAACATTCGCGATCCGCAGAATCATCCGTTCCCGACGCCGTCCGGAAAAATTGAGATCTTCTCGAAGCGTCTGTACGACATGCATCACCCGGAAATTCCGGCGCTGTCGTACTACGTGCCTGCCCATGAAGGGCCGGAAGACGAGCTGGCGAAAACCTTCCCGCTCCAGCTGATCACCTGGAAAGGGAAAAACCGCGCTAACTCCACCCAGTACGCCAACCCGTGGTTAATTGAGGCGCAGCAGCAAAAGCTGTGGATCAACCCGCAGGATGCGCAAAAGCGCGGCATTGCGCAGGGGGATACCGTGCGTATTCATAACGCGCGCGGCATTTGCGAGATCCCGGCGGAGGTCACGCCGCGCATCATTCCAGGCGTGGTGGCCATGCAGGCAGGCGCCTGGTGGCAGCCGGACGAGCAGGGTATCGATAAAGGCGGCTGCGCGAACGTGCTCAGTTCCGCCCGTATTACCGCGCTTGCGAAAGGGAATTCCCATCAAACCATGCTGGTGGAGGTAGCTAAAGCATGAGTCAGTTTAAACATTACGCACCGGTGAGCGACAAACAGCTGGGTTTTTATATCGACTCTTCTCGCTGCTCGGGCTGCAAGGCATGCCAGGTGGCGTGCAAAGATAAAAACAACCTTGAGGTCGGACGTCGTTTCCGTCGCGTTTATGAAGTCAATGGCGGGAATTTCATCCCAACCGGGCAGGGCGGCGTCAGCAACAATGTGTTTGCCTACACGCTCTCTATTTCCTGTAACCACTGTGCAGACCCAATCTGCACTAAAAACTGTCCGACCACGGCGATGCACAAGCGTCCGGGAGACGGCATTGTGCGCGTTGATACTGATAAGTGCGTCGGCTGCGGCTACTGCGCGTGGTCTTGCCCTTACGGCGCGCCACAGCTCAACGAGCAGACCGGGCAGATGTCCAAATGTGATTTCTGCGTGGATCTCCAGGCGAAGGGAGAGCAGCCCGTCTGTGTGGCAACCTGTCCACTCGAAGCGATTAAATTCGGGCCGATTGATGAACTGCGGGCGAAGTATGGTGCGGTCTGTGATGTGAAAGGCTTGCCTGATTCCTCCATCACCAAACCAAACCTGGTGATCAAAGCGCATCAGGGCGCAGAGAAAGAGGGGAAACGTCATGCATGAGTTACCGCTGCTGATTTTTACGCTGTTCCTGCAAGGATCGGTTGGCGTTACGCTGTGGCTGGCGTTCGGAAGCACGCAACGCAGCGTGCTGCTGCCGGCAGCCGGAGCGTTTGTGCTGGCGAGCCTGGGGCTGCTTGCCTCCGCGCTGCACATGGGCTATCCGCTTAATGCTTTTAACGCGCTGCGCCACGTATCCAGCTCCTGGCTGAGCCGTGAGATTATCTTTGCCAGTCTTTATCTTGCGGCACTTGGCCTCGCAACGCTGCTGATGTTTGTCAAAAAGCCAGGCTGGAAGCCACTGTTGGTTGTGGCAGGTCTGGTTGGTTTAGTCGATGTGTTCTGCATGGCGCAGATCTACATGCACGCATCCGTGGTGACATGGCAGCATGTTAACACTCTGGTGCTGTTTATCGGTTCGGTGGGGATTATCGGCTCAGCCTGCATGGCCGTTGGGACGCGTTCCCAGTCAACCGTGCGTGCGGCGATTGTCATTATCACGCTGCTGGTGCTTGTGCGTCTGGTGATGCAGCCCGTCTGGCTGGCAGATATTACGGCTATGGACCACACCGTGGTGACGTTCCCTCATGCACCGCTACAGATGCTGGAGCAACTGCGAACCGTTCATCTGCTGAGCTGGTGCGTATCCGTTGCGGGTATGCTGTGCTTTGCTGCGGGCGGTCTGAAAGCGGCGCGATCTCCCATACTGCTGGGAGGCGCGTTGCTGATTGTCGGTGAGCTGATGCTGCGCTTTGTTTTCTTCAGTATTGGCTGATGGGCGGATTGACCTTTGCCCCGGCGATGGACGTGACGCATGCGTGCGTCCGTCGCCGTTTTCGCCACTCTTCCTGCCTCGCCTGCGCGGACGTCTGTCCTGTGCAGGCTTTTTCTTTTACCGACTCAGGCGTCTCGGTTGATGACAGCCGCTGTATTGAATGCGGTGACTGCCTGTTCGTCTGCCCCGCTGGGGCCATCACCGGCATCACGCCGCGAAAACGCTTTCTGAGTGGCGATACGCTTGCTGGGCCGTTTACTGACCGTGCGCCAGGGGTGAATGAGCTTCTGCTGTGGCACGCGCAGTACCACGTTCGTTTTATCAGTATCGACGCGGAGCAGAATCCTGACTGGTTGCTGGCGATTGCCCGGCTGAATCTGGCGCTTCGTCGACGCGGTGAAGCGGCGTGGGCGTTTAAACATATACCCGTCAACGAGGTTAATACCGCCCGGCGTGCGCTGATGCACGTTCCCCGTGAGGATGTCCGGGTCTGTAGCGTCGTGCCCGGTCAGCGTGAGCTGCGCAGGGCGTTTTCTGCGTTTAGCGAGGCAGAGATAACTCTCGATACCGAATCCTGCGTACTCTGCGGCGCGTGCTGGCGGAGTTGTACGGAAAACGCGATTCGGTTTGAGAACGCTGAACTGGTCGTGGAAACCGGACGCTGTACGGGGTGCGGCGGCTGCGAAGCGGTATGCCAGCATGCGGCGATAAACGTGACGCAAACAGAAGGAACAGCGAAAAGCGTGACCATACCGGCATATGAAGCCGTTTGCCTGACGTGCCACCGTCATTTCTGGTCATTTACGTCTGATGAAAAGCAGTGTCCGCTCTGTTTTCATCATCAACACGGTATGCGAAATACGAGCTGTTGCTAATCTTCGTCTCATTTTAAAAAAATGTTATGCATAACCATAGGCAATGGCGCTATTGCTCTTTATAATCCGCGCCACACCATACTCAGGTATGCAAAAACAACAGAACATTTTACAGAGGTTATCAATGGCTATTGAACGTACTTTTTCCATCATCAAACCAAACGCGGTGGCAAAAAACGTTATTGGCAGCATCTTCGCTCGCTTTGAATCAGCAGGGTTTAAGATCGTTGGCACCAAAATGCTGCACCTGACCGTTGAGCAGGCTCGCGGTTTCTACGCTGAGCACGAAGGTCGCCCATTCTTTGACGGTCTGGTCGAGTTCATGACTTCTGGCCCAATCGTGGTATCCGTACTGGAAGGCGAAAACGCGGTACAGCGTCACCGCGATCTGCTGGGTGCAACCAACCCGGACAACGCACTGGCAGGTACTCTGCGCGCCGACTACGCAGACAGCTTCACCGAGAACGGCACCCACGGTTCCGACTCTGTTGAATCTGCTGCGCGCGAAATCGCGTTCTTCTTCGCTGAAGGCGAAGTGTGCCCGCGCACTCGCTAATAATTTCGTAAATGCCGCGTGCAAACGTGGCATCCCTGCGCCAGACTTTGTACAATGCAACGCCCCGGACGAGCAGACTGCTTACCGGGGCGTTTCTTTTCAACCCACCAAGGGCCACAACGTGTAACAACGAGGCCGGAAAAAATTATGTCTGAATTAGTGAATACCTCCGAAGTCGCCATTCCTGCGGTTCCCAATAAAAATGGAAAAATTAACCTGCTGGACCTGAACCGTCAGCAGATGCGCGAGTTCTTTAAAGAGATGGGCGAGAAGCCGTTTCGTGCCGATCAGGTCATGAAATGGATGTACCACTATTGCAGCGACAACTTTGATGACATGACGGACATCAACAAAGTGCTGCGCAATAAGCTTAAAGAAGTGGCTGAAATCCGCGCACCGGAAGTGGTGGAAGAGCAGCGCTCTTCAGATGGCACCATCAAGTGGGCCATTGCCGTTGGCGATCAGCGCGTTGAAACCGTGTATATCCCGGAAGACGATCGCGCCACGCTGTGCGTCTCTTCTCAGGTGGGCTGTGCGCTGGAGTGCAAATTCTGCTCTACGGCGCAGCAGGGCTTTAACCGTAACCTGCGCGTGTCGGAAATCATCGGCCAGGTCTGGCGTGCCGCGAAAATCGTGGGCGCGGCGAAAGTCACCGGTACACGTCCAATCACCAACGTGGTGATGATGGGGATGGGTGAACCGCTGCTCAACCTGACCAACGTCGTTCCGGCGATGGAAATTATGCTCGACGATTTCGGTTTTGGCCTGTCCAAGCGCCGCGTTACGCTCTCTACTTCCGGCGTGGTGCCTGCGCTGGACAAACTGGGCGATATGATTGACGTTGCGCTGGCCATCTCTCTTCACGCGCCAAACGACGCCATCCGTGACGAAATTGTGCCGATCAACAAAAAGTACAATATCGAAACCTTCCTGGCTGGCGTGCGCCGTTACCTGGAGAAATCCAACGCTAACCAGGGCCGTGTGACCATTGAATACGTGATGCTGGATCATGTTAACGACGGTACCGAGCATGCACATGAGCTGGCTGAACTGCTGAAAGATACGCCATGCAAGATCAACCTGATCCCATGGAACCCGTTCCCGGGCGCGCCGTATGGCCGTAGCTCGAACAGCCGTATCGATCGCTTCTCAAAAGTGCTGATGGAGTATGGTTTCACCACCATCGTACGTAAAACGCGTGGCGACGATATCGACGCAGCCTGTGGCCAGCTGGCGGGTGACGTTATTGACCGTACCAAGCGTACGCTGCGTAAGCGTATGCAGGGTGAGTCAATCGCGGTTAAAACCGTTTGATTATTATGCAGACACGGCGCATTTTTTGCGCCGTGAAGCATTAATTTACTGAATATTCAGTCACAATCATCACGACTGATTAATAATTACGGTGCGTTTCATACGACTTTCGGGCAGTATGTAACGACGTAACAACAGTTTAGCGTGAAGGCCTGCCAGCGCTGTCATCTGCGGCCCGACAGTCTTATACTGTTTGTTCCAGGTTAACTGACCTAAAGTTTCGCGGTGCGGGTGGCATTGTGACTCACCGGCACCTGAACCCTTATTTTCACGTACCAGTAGTTGTAGCGAATGAATACTGAAGCCACTCACGATCAAAATGCAGCACTCTCCACTGGCGTTCGTCTTCGCAACGCCCGTGAACAACTCGGACTTAGCCAGCAAGCCGTTGCAGAACGCCTGTGCCTGAAGGTTTCCACCGTTCGCGATATTGAAGAAGATAAGGCACCCGCCGATCTGGCTTCAACGTTTCTGCGCGGTTATATCCGTTCTTACGCCAAACTGGTTCATATCCCTGAAGACGAATTACTGCCGATGATGGAGAAGCAGGCGCCTGTGCGTGCGGCAAAAGTTGCGCCGATGCAAAGCTTCTCTCTGGGTAAACGTCGTAAAAAACGCGATGGCTGGCTGATGAGCTTTACCTGGCTGGTCCTGTTTGTGGTTGTCGGCCTGACGGGCGCATGGTGGTGGCAAAACCACAAAGCGCAGCAGGAAGAGATCACCACCATGGCCGATCAGTCCTCCGCTGAGCTTAATCAGTCTGGTAATAACGGCGCGCAAAGCGTGCCGTTGAGCACCGAAGGGGCGACCTCCAGCGAACCTCAGTCGGCAGCAAGCAACACGCCTGCAACCGAGCCAGCGGCGACGCCAGAAGCGACGGCGAATACCGCGCCAGCCACCCAGACCCAGGATCAGAACGCGGTCGTATCACCTTCTCAGGCCAATGTTGATACCGCCCCTGCGGCAACGGCACCGGCAGAGAACACCGCGGCGTCACTGCCAACTGACCCGGCTGGCACGGCGGCACCTGCCGTGGACCCGAATGCGCTGGTGATGAATTTTACGGCTGATTGCTGGCTGGAAGTGACTGACGCGACAGGTAAAAAGCTGTTCAGCGGCCTGCAACGTAAAGATGGCACGTTAAATCTAACGGGCCAGGCACCTTACAAGCTTAAAATCGGCGCACCGGCAGCGGTACAGATCCAGTATCAAGGAAAACCTGTCGATCTGAGCCGCTTTATCAGAACTAACCAGGTTGCGCGTCTTACCGTTAATGCCGAACAATCAGCAGCACAGTAACAGACGGGCAATGCGGGAGATTTTACATGCATAACCAGGCTCCTATTCAACGTAGAAAATCGAAACGGATTTACGTTGGGAACGTGCCAATCGGCGATGGGGCGCCTATCGCCGTCCAGTCGATGACCAATACGCGTACTACGGATGTAGAAGCGACGGTCAATCAAATCAAAGCATTAGAACGCGTCGGCGCGGACATTGTTCGCGTCTCTGTGCCTACCATGGACGCCGCCGAGGCGTTCAAACTGATCAAGCAGCAGGTGAGTGTTCCGCTGGTTGCCGATATTCACTTCGATTACCGTATCGCGCTGAAAGTCGCTGAATACGGTGTCGATTGTCTGCGTATTAACCCAGGCAACATCGGCAACGAAGAGCGCATTCGCATGGTGGTTGACTGCGCCCGCGACAAAAACATTCCAATCCGTATCGGCGTAAACGCTGGCTCTCTGGAAAAAGATCTCCAGGAAAAGTACGGTGAGCCGACGCCGCAGGCGCTGCTCGAATCCGCCATGCGTCACGTCGATCATCTGGATCGCCTTAACTTCGATCAGTTCAAAGTGAGCGTGAAAGCGTCTGACGTCTTCCTGGCCGTTGAATCGTATCGTCTGCTGGCAAAACAGATCGATCAGCCGCTGCATCTTGGCATCACCGAGGCGGGCGGTCTGCGCAGCGGTTCGGTAAAATCTGCGATTGGTCTCGGCCTGCTGCTCTCTGAAGGCATCGGCGACACGTTACGCGTCTCCCTGGCCGCCGATCCGGTGGAAGAGATCAAAGTCGGATTCGACATCCTGAAATCACTGCGTATCCGCGCGCGTGGGATCAACTTCATTGCCTGCCCAACCTGTTCACGTCAGGAGTTTGACGTGATCGGCACCGTGAATGCTCTGGAGCAGCGCCTGGAAGACATCATCACCCCGATGGACGTTTCCATCATCGGCTGCGTGGTGAACGGTCCGGGTGAAGCGCTGGTGTCCACGCTGGGCGTGACCGGCGGTAATAAGAAAAGTGGTCTCTATGAGGATGGCGTTCGTAAAGATCGTCTGGATAATAGTGACATGATCGACCAGCTCGAAGCCCGCATTCGTGCAAAAGCGACGATGATGGACGAAGCGCAGCGCATCAGCGTTCAGCAGGTTGAAAAATAACGTGATGGGAAGCAGGCTGCTTCCCATGTATGATTGAACCCATTCTTTGGGTTCTTTTTTGTATATAGAAAGAGAATAAACGTGGCAAAAAACATTCAAGCCATCCGCGGCATGAACGATTATCTGCCTGGCGAAACCGCCATCTGGCAGCGCATTGAAGGCACACTGAAGCAGGTGCTCGGCAGCTACGGTTACAGCGAAATTCGTTTGCCGATTGTAGAGCAGACCCCGTTATTCAAACGCGCGATCGGCGAAGTAACCGACGTGGTTGAAAAAGAGATGTATACCTTTGAGGACCGCAACGGCGACAGCCTGACCCTGCGTCCTGAGGGGACGGCGGGTTGCGTACGCGCCGGCATCGAACATGGTCTCCTGTACAATCAGGAGCAGCGCCTGTGGTATATCGGCCCGATGTTCCGCCACGAACGTCCGCAAAAAGGCCGCTACCGTCAGTTCAACCAGCTTGGCGTGGAAGTGTTTGGTCTGCAAGGACCAGATATCGATGCTGAACTGATTATGCTTACTGCCCGCTGGTGGCGTGCGCTCGGTATTTCTGAGCACGTATCCCTGGAGCTGAACTCTATCGGTTCTCTGGAAGCGCGTGCGAACTATCGCGATGCGCTGGTGGCGTTCCTGGAACAGCACAAAGAGAAGCTCGACGAAGACTGTAAGCGTCGTATGTACAGCAACCCGCTGCGCGTACTCGATTCCAAAAATCCTGACGTACAGGCGCTGCTGAATGATGCGCCAGCGCTGGGTGACTACCTGGATGAGGATTCCCGCGAACACTTTGCCGGCCTGTGCAAGCTGCTTGAAGCGGCGGGCATTGCTTATACCGTTAACCAGCGTCTGGTGCGCGGTCTGGACTACTACAACCGCACCGTATTTGAGTGGGTCACCACCAGCCTCGGTTCGCAGGGCACCGTCTGTGCTGGCGGTCGTTATGACGGTCTGGTCGAGCAACTGGGTGGTCGCGCAGCACCGGCAGTAGGCTTCGCGATGGGCCTTGAGCGACTTGTTTTGCTGGTTCAGGCAGTTAATCCGGAATTTAAAGCCGATCCTGTTGTCGATATATACCTGGTGGCCTCAGGTGCGGATACGCAGTCTGCGGCAATGCAGCTTGCAGAACGCGTGCGCGATGCGCTGCCGGACGTTAAGCTGATGACCAACCACGGCGGCGGCAACTTTAAAAAACAGTTTGCTCGTGCCGATAAGTGGGGCGCAAGTATCGCACTGGTGCTGGGTGAGTCCGAAGTGGCCAACGGCGAAGTGGTAGTTAAAGACCTGCGCTCTGGTGAGCAAACTACGGTAACGCAGGATGGCGTTGCGGCGCACTTGCGCACTCTATTGGGCTAAGGAGAAGGACTGCGTGGAAATTTACGAGAACGAACACGACCAGGTTGATGCGGTTAAACGCTTCTTTGCTGAAAACGGCAAGGCACTGGTTGTAGGGGTTATTTTAGGTGTTGGTGCGCTGGTAGGCTGGCGTTACTGGAACAATCATCAGGCTGACTCTGCTCGCGGTTCGTCCCTGAACTACGAAAATACCGTTAGCGCAATCCGTGCCGATCAGCCGCAAACGCTGACGGCTGCGGAGAAATTTGCCGCTGACAACAAAAACACCTACGGCGCGCTGGCTGCGCTGGAAGTGGCTCAGCAGTATGTTGATAAAAACGAACTGGACAAAGCCGCTGCGCAACTGTCTCAGGGGCTTGCTGCTGCCAGTGACGATAATCTGAAAGCGGTGATCAATCTGCGTCTGGCGCGTATCCAGGTTCAGCAGAAAAAAGCCGACGACGCGCTCAAAACGCTTGATACCATCAAAGGCGAAGGCTTTGCCGCTATTGTTGCCGATCTTCGCGGTGAAGCACTGCTGAGTAAGGGTGATAAAGCGGGCGCGCGTAAAGCGTGGCAAGCTGGCGTGGATAGTAAAGCTTCACCTGCGCTGAGCGAAATGATGCAGATGAAAATAAATAATTTGTCCGTCTGAGAGGGACCCAATGCAATTGCGTAAATTACTTCTGCCAGGACTGCTTTCTGTTACGTTATTGAGTGGTTGTTCACTGTTCAGTGGCGAAGAAGACGTTGTTAAAATGTCCCCGCTGCCGACGGTTGAAAACCAGTTCACCCCATCTACCGCCTGGGACACTTCCGTAGGCGATGGTATTGGCGATTTTTATTCCAACCTGCACCCGGCATTTGCTGACGGCGTTGTCTATGCGGCCGATCGCAAAGGCACCGTTAAAGCGCTGAACGCTGATGACGGAAAAGAAGTGTGGTCCATTAACCTGGCGGAAAAAGACGGCTGGTTCTCCCGTAAACCTGCACTGCTTTCTGGCGGCCTGACCGTTACTGGCGGTCACGTGTATGTGGGCAGCGAAAAAGCGCAGGTTTACGCGCTGAATGCCAGCGACGGTTCGGTTGCATGGCAGACCACCGTTGCCGGTGAATCCTTGTCGCGTCCGGTTGTCAGCGACGGCCTGGTGCTGATCCATACCAGCAACGGCCAGTTGCAGGCGCTGAACGAAGCCGATGGTCTGGTAAAATGGACGGTTAACCTGGATATGCCAGCGCTGTCTCTGCGTGGTGAATCTGCTCCGGCAACCGCATTTGGTGCCGCCATTGTGGGCGGTGACAACGGCCGTGTCAGCGCGGTACTGATGCAGCAGGGCCAGATGATCTGGCAGCAGCGTATTTCCCAGGCGACCGGTTCAACTGAAATCGACCGTCTGAGTGACGTGGACACCACGCCAGTTATCGTCGACGGTGTGGTTTACGCGCTGGCGTATAACGGCAACCTGACGGCGCTGGACCTGCGTAGCGGCCAGATCATGTGGAAACGTGAGCTGGGTTCCGTGAACGATTTCATCGTCGACGGCAACCGTATTTATATGGTGGATCAGAACGACCGCCTGCTGGCGCTGAGCACCGAAGGTGGCGTAACGCTGTGGACGCAAAGCGATCTGCTGCACCGTCTGCTGACCGCACCGGCACTGTATAACGGCAGCCTGGTGGTGGGCGACAGCGAAGGCTATATGCACTGGATCGATCCAGAGAATGGCCGCTTCGTGGCACAGCAGAAAGTGGATAGCTCAGGCTTCCTGACGGAGCCCGTTGTGGCTGACGGCAAACTGCTGATTCAGGCAAAAGACGGCACGCTGTACGCGATCACGCGTTAATTACACGGCGGTTGTAGTATACTAAACGGCTCCTGTTCACTCAGGAGCCGTTTTGACATTTTTAAAAACGCTGCGAAAGCGACGTTATTTTGAATTTTATGAGGCTTCAAACATGGTACCTGTGGTCGCGCTTGTCGGGCGCCCTAACGTTGGAAAATCCACTCTTTTTAACCGTTTAACACGCACCCGTGATGCGCTGGTTGCGGATTTTCCGGGGCTGACGCGTGACCGTAAGTACGGTCGTGCAGAGGTGGAAGGACGCGAGTTCATCTGTATCGATACCGGGGGTATTGACGGTACGGAAGACGGCGTAGAAACCCGCATGGCAGAGCAATCTCTGCTGGCTATCGAAGAAGCAGATGTGGTTCTGTTTATGGTGGATGCTCGCGCTGGCCTGATGCCCGCGGATTCTGCTATCGCTAAACATCTGCGTTCACGCGAAAAGCCAACCTTCCTGGTGGCGAACAAAACTGACGGCATCGATGCCGATCAGGCCATTGCGGATTTCTGGTCTTTAGGCCTGGGCGATATTTATCCTATCGCGGCCTCGCATGGCCGTGGCGTCACCAGCCTGCTGGAAACCGTTCTGCTGCCGTGGGTTGATGAAGTAAACCCACCGGAAGAGGTGGACGAGGACGCTGAATACTGGGCGCAGTTTGAAGCCGGAGAAGAAGGAGAGGAAGAGCCGGAAGACGACTTCAACCCTCAGGATCTGCCTATCAAGCTGGCTATCGTGGGCCGCCCAAATGTAGGTAAGTCTACGCTTACTAACCGTATTCTCGGTGAAGAGCGCGTAGTGGTTTACGACATGCCAGGCACAACGCGTGACAGCATTTACATTCCAATGCAGCGCGATGAACGTGAGTACGTACTTATCGACACCGCAGGGGTGCGTAAGCGCGGGAAAATCACCGATGTGGTTGAAAAATTCTCGGTGATCAAGACCCTTCAGGCGATTGAAGACGCCAACGTGGTGCTGCTGGTTATTGACGCACGTGAAGGTATCTCCGATCAGGATCTCTCTCTGCTCGGCTTTATCCTCAATAGTGGGCGCTCACTGGTTATCGTCGTCAACAAGTGGGACGGCCTGAGCAATGAAGTGCGCGAGCAGGTGAAAGAGACGCTGGACTTCCGTCTGGGCTTTATCGACTTTGCCCGCGTTCACTTCATCTCTGCCCTGCACGGGAGTGGTGTCGGCAACCTGTTCGAATCCGTTCGTGAAGCCTATGACAGCTCTACCCGCCGTCAGAGCACGGCGATGCTGACCCGTATCATGAACATGGCTGCTGAAGACCACCAGCCGCCGCTGGTGCGCGGTCGTCGCGTGAAGCTGAAATATGCTCACGCCGGGGGATATAACCCGCCTATCGTGGTGATCCACGGTAACCAGGTGAAGGATCTGCCGGACTCCTACAAACGCTACCTGATGAACTACTTCCGCAAGTCGCTGGACGTGATGGGTACGCCTATCCGTATTCAGTTCAAGGAAGGGGAGAACCCGTTTGCGAATAAACGCAACACCCTGACGCCGAACCAGATGCGTAAGCGTAAGCGTTTGATTAAGCACATTAAGAAAAGCAAATAATTCTTACCGAACTCACTAAAACCCGCGCCTGTCGCGGGTTTTTTTCGCCCATTCAAAAGGCCTGCCTTCCCTGTGTGATGTCAATCACTATTCGCTTTTAACCATGTTTATATCTAAGAAAGTAGACAATCATCGAATTTTCGTCTTAAAGTCCAGGGTTCGGTACTAGACAAAACTAGCGCCTGGTTATCAAATGGTTAACCAACATTTCGCCGCATGTAAAAAATCGATCGGATACGTAACCGTTCGGCGTACATGCTGGTGTTTACAAGCACGACACATACCTTTTCGGGAGAATTATGCAATCCTCTGTTAATCAAAAAGAGAGCCGAACCTTCTTCGGCCATCCTTATCCGCTCGGTTCGCTGTTCTTCACCGAGATGTGGGAGCGTTTCTCGTTTTACGGTATTCGCCCGCTACTGATCCTGTTTATGGCCGCCACCGTGTATGACGGCGGAATGGGCCTGGCGCGTGAAAACGCCTCGGCGATTGTCGGTATTTTTGCAGGCACCATGTACCTCGCCGCGCTGCCGGGCGGCTGGCTGGCGGATAACTGGCTCGGCCAGCAGCGGGCCGTCTGGTACGGTTCGATTTTGATTGCGCTTGGGCACCTGTCGATTGCCCTGTCGGCCATCATGGGCGACAACCTGTTCTTCATCGGCCTGATGTTTATCGTGCTCGGCTCCGGCCTGTTCAAGACCTGTATCTCGGTCATGGTGGGGACACTGTACAAAAAGGGCGATGCGCGTCGTGACGGCGGTTTCTCGCTGTTCTATATGGGCATCAACATGGGCTCGTTCATTGCCCCTCTGATTTCCGGCTGGCTGATTAAAACCCACGGCTGGCACTGGGGCTTTGGTATCGGTGGTATTGGGATGCTGGTCGCCCTGATTATCTTCCGCGTGTTTGCCGTTCCGGCCATGAAGCGTTACGACAGCGAAGTCGGTCTGGACTCCACCTGGAACAGTCCGGTAGTGAAACGTAACGGCGTGGGCGCCTGGCTGCTGGCGCTGGCTGTGGGTGTTGCAATCATCGTTACGTTGATTGCCCAGGGCGTGATTGTGATTAATCCGGTCGCGGTCGCCAGCGTGCTGGTGTATGTTATTGCCGCCTCCGTCGCGCTCTACTTCATCTATCTGTTCATCTTCGCCGGGCTGAATCGCAAAGAGCGCGCAAGGCTGCTGGTGTGCTTTATTCTGCTGGTCTCCGCCGCGTTCTTCTGGTCCGCGTTCGAGCAGAAGCCAACCTCCTTCAACCTGTTCGCCAACGACTACACTAACCGCATGATCGGTGATTTTGAGATCCCGGCGGTGTGGTTCCAGTCGATTAATGCCCTGTTCATCATTCTGCTGGCCCCGGTATTTAGCTGGGCATGGCCGAAGCTGGCGAGCAAAAACATTCGTCCGAGCAGCATCACCAAGTTCGTGATCGGTATTCTGTGTGCAGCGGCGGGCTTTGGCCTGATGATGCTGGCGGCGCAGAACGTACTGAGCAACGGTGGGGCAGGGGTTTCTCCGTTCTGGCTGGTGGGCAGTATCCTGATGCTGACGCTCGGGGAACTGTGCCTGAGTCCGATTGGTCTGGCGACCATGACCCTGCTGGCGCCGGAAAGAATGCGCGGCCAGATGATGGGCCTGTGGTTCTGCGCCAGTGCGCTGGGTAACCTGGCTGCGGGGCTGATTGGCGGTCACGTGAAGGCTGACCAGCTGGATATGTTGCCAGACCTCTTTGCCCGTTGCTCCATCGCGCTGCTGATTTGTGCTGCGGTGCTGATCGTCCTCATTGTTCCGGTACGTCGCATGCTGGAAAATGCGCAAACTAAACCGGCTACCGAAGCCTGATACTATTCAGTCTGCCGGGGCAGTTGTCCTGTCCCGGCCCAACTCAACAGGAGAGAGCATGTCGATTACCTGTCCGGATTGCCACGCAGCGCTCGAGCCGCAAAACGGTATCGCGCACTGCGACAGCTGCAATAAAGATATTCCCCTCGAAGCGCGCTGCCCTGACTGCCATCAGCCGCTTCAGGTACTCAAGGCCTGCGGCGCGGTGGATTACTTCTGTCAGAACGGCCACGGGCTGATCTCAAAAAAACGCGTCGAGTTCGTCAGGGCTGGGGCTTAATCGCACACGCAGCCTTCTCCTTTTTGCCATAGCTCGATCAGCGATTCCGGCGCTTCCTGCTCCGGAACCAGCACAATAATATCGGTATACTGCGCCTGATTGTGCCGGGTCCAGATTATCTGAATGCGAAAATAGCGCTGATCGCCGCTGCCCGGAGACGACGCCTGGCCCGGTGGCTGTCCGCGCGGGATAGCCTGTTCCAGAATATTCACCACGCGCTGACGCTGTGCCTCGTTGAGCGTGGAGAGGGCGATCGTGCGCTGACCGCTCAGCTTAGGAATAAAGGCGACGCCGCCTTCCCGGGCCAGCTCAACCACGGCGTCATCCGTCAGTTCCGGTACCTGCATTACAGTACTCCCACCTGTTCCCAGGCTTGTTTAATGGCCGCCCCAACGTCACCCCCCGAACGCTTCTCGCCGTGGGCGATCGTCAGTTTTGCGAAAGCGTCAAAATCCGCATCCTGCGCCAGGTTGCGATCGCAAACCGTGTCGTACCAGGCATAACCCGCTTTTTCCCAGGCGTAGCCACCGATTGCCGTTGCGGCCAGGTAAAACGCCCGGTTGGGGATGCCAGAGTTAAGGTGTACGCCGCCGTTATCCTCGCGCGTTTTGATAAAATCTTTCATGTGCGCGGGCTGCGGGTCTTTGCCAAGGAGGGGATCGTCGTAGGCGGTGCCGGGTTCAGACATTGAGCGCAGCCCTTTGCCGTTAATCCCCGCTGCCAGCAGCCCTTCGCCAATCAGCCAGTCTGCCTGGTCGGCGGTTTGCTTAAGATAGTATTGCTTCACCAGCGAACCAAACACGTCGGATAACGACTCGTTCAGCGCGCCAGATTGTTCAAAGTAAATGAGCCCGGCTTCGGTCTCCGTCACACCGTGGCTCAGCTCATGCGCCACCACGTCGATGGCAATGGTGAAGCGGTTGAAGATTTCCCCGTCGCCATCGCCAAAGACCATCTGCTGGCCGTTCCAGAAGGCGTTTTGATACTCACGGCCGTAATGCACGGTGCCGGTCAGGATCAGCCCCTTATTATCGAGCGAATCCCGCTGATACTCCTTCCAGAAGAAATCATGGGTGATCCCCAGATAATCGTACGCTTCATCCACCGCCACATCGGCGTTGGAGGGCTGGCCTTCATAGCGCACCTGGCTACCCGGCAGCTCCTGGGTCTGTTTCGCATCGTAGATGTCACGCTCAAGCTGACCGGCTTTATTCACATGCGGCGCGGCGGGTTTACCCGGCATATGCGCCATCAGGGTTTGCACATGGGTTAATGTCTGACGGGCGCAGCGCTGCTGGGGCTCTGAACCGCTTTCGATAATACGACGAAGAATATACGGAGGGATGACGCTATGAAGATGGGACATGCTGCTCTCCTTATCAAAAAAGGCAATAGCAGCAGTATAGTTTGTAACCGGCGAAGATTTATCCGCTTTTACGCTGGCGCTTTTTTTTCACCGGTTTGATCTCTTTCACCTCACTCTCGACCCAGCCGTCAGAAAGCCGGG
The DNA here is from genome assembly GCF_049238805.1 of Enterobacter cloacae complex sp. CDL013. Classification (NCBI taxonomy): domain Bacteria; kingdom Pseudomonadati; phylum Pseudomonadota; class Gammaproteobacteria; order Enterobacterales; family Enterobacteriaceae; genus Enterobacter; species Enterobacter cloacae complex sp. CDL013. The sequence continues at coordinate 86,052 of NZ_JBMKGT010000002.1, forward strand.
TGGTGAGTACATCCCCGGTTTTGACCTGTTTCGTCTGCTTCAGCACTTTGCCGTCCGTCGCCGTGGTCACACTATAGCCGCGGGCCAGCGTGGAGAGCGGGCTGACGGCTTCCAGATGGGTGACCGCATTGCCAAAACGCTCGCGGGTGGCGCTCAGGCGTGAGCGGATATTTTCCGCGAGGCGATACTCAAGCTGCTGGATACGCGTTTGTGCTCGATAAATATTCGGCTGCGGGTTTTGCTGGTTCAGACGCTGCGTGACGCGCTGCTGGCGAGATACCGCCCGCTTAAGCTGGTTATCCAGCGCGAAGTTCATCCGCTGACGCAGACGTTCCAGCACGGTTTGCTGACGCGCCAGACGCAATTGCGGATGCTGCTGTTGCAGACGATGGTGAAGCTGGGTAAAGCGGCGGGTACGGTTGGCGAGGAAGTAGTCCATCGCCATCTCCAGGCGCTGCTGCCCGTTCTGGATCTGACGCAGCAGCTCCTGCTGGTTACGGCTGACTACCTCTGCCGCCGCGGACGGCGTGGGCGCGCGTAAATCCGCGACAAAATCGGCAATCGTCACATCCGTTTCGTGACCGACGGCGCTCACCACCGGGATAAGGCTGGCAAAGATTGCCCGCGCCACGCGCTCGTCGTTAAAGCTCCACAGGTCTTCCAGCGAGCCGCCGCCGCGCCCGACGATCAGGACATCACACTCCTGACGCGCATTCGCCAGCTCAATGGCGCGCACGATCTGCCCCGGCGCATCGTCACCCTGAACGGCAGTCGGGTAGATAATGACGGGCAGGGAAGGATCACGGCGCTTAAGGACGTGCAAAATATCGTGCAGGGCCGCACCGGTTTTCGACGTGATAACCCCAACGCAGTGGGCTGGTGAGGGAAGGGGTTTTTTAAACTGCTGGTCGAACAATCCCTCAGCCGAAAGCATGGCTTTTAGCTGCTCGTACTTCTGTTGCAGCAAGCCTTCACCGGCGGGCTGCATGCTCTCGACGATAATCTGATAATCGCCGCGCGGCTCATACAGGGTAATGTTGGCGCGAACCAGAACCTGCTGGCCATGCTGAGGACGGAACGTCACGCGACGGTTGCTGTTGCGGAACATCGCGCAGCGCACCTGAGCGGTGTCGTCTTTCAGCGTAAAGTACCAGTGACCGGAAGCAGGCTGCGTGAAGTTAGAGATTTCACCGCTGATCCAGACCTGTCCCATTTCCTGCTCAAGCAGCAAACGCACCGTCTGATTAAGGCGGCTGACAGTATAGATTGAGGGGGATTGAGAGGATAACATGTGAGCGGGATCAAATTCTAAATCAGCAAGTTATTCAGTCGATAGTAACCTGCTGAGAGGTGAGCGCAAGCATTTTTTTCAAAAAAGTGTGGATGCAATCGGTTACGCTCTGTATAATGCCACGGCAATATTTAACCACCCAGGTCAGAGATATTGCCCATGCTACGTATCGCTAAAGAAGCACTGACGTTTGACGACGTCCTCCTCGTTCCCGCTCACTCCACCGTTCTGCCGAATACTGCCGACCTCAGCACGCAGTTGACGAAAACCATTCGTCTGAACATTCCTATGCTCTCCGCAGCAATGGACACCGTGACTGAAGCGCGTCTGGCTATCGCCCTGGCACAGGAAGGCGGCATTGGCTTTATCCACAAAAACATGTCTATCGAGCGTCAGGCGGAAGAAGTTCGCCGCGTGAAGAAGCATGAATCCGGTATCGTGTCCGATCCTCAGACCGTTCTGCCAACCACCACGCTGCACGAAGTGAAAGCCCTGACCGAGCGTAACGGCTTTGCAGGCTACCCGGTAGTCACTGAAGACAACGAACTGGTCGGCATCATTACCGGTCGTGACGTGCGTTTCGTGACTGACCTGAACCAGCCTGTAAGCGTCTACATGACGCCAAAAGAGCGTCTGGTGACCGTGCGTGAAGGCGAAACCCGCGACGTGGTGCTGGCGAAAATGCACGAAAAACGCGTTGAGAAAGCGCTGGTTGTGGACGCGAACTTCCACCTGCGCGGCATGATCACCGTTAAAGATTTCCAGAAAGCAGAGCGTAAACCGAACGCCTGTAAAGACGAGCATGGCCGTCTGCGCGTCGGCGCTGCGGTTGGCGCGGGCGCAGGTAACGAAGAGCGCGTTGACGCGCTGGTTGCCGCAGGCGTTGACGTGCTGCTGATTGACTCCTCCCACGGCCACTCCGAAGGCGTTCTGCAACGTATTCGTGAAACCCGTGCTAAATACCCGGATCTCCAGATTATCGGCGGTAACGTGGCAACAGGCGCAGGCGCTCGCGCGCTGGCGGAAGCGGGTTGCAGCGCGGTGAAAGTGGGTATCGGCCCTGGCTCTATCTGTACCACCCGTATCGTCACTGGCGTAGGCGTGCCGCAGATCACGGCGGTTTCTGACGCGGTTGAAGCGCTGGAAGGCACCGGCATTCCGGTTATCGCTGACGGCGGTATCCGCTTCTCTGGTGACATCGCCAAAGCGATCGCCGCAGGTGCCGCAGCCGTGATGGTGGGCTCCATGCTGGCCGGTACCGAAGAATCTCCGGGTGAAATCGAACTCTACCAGGGGCGTTCTTATAAATCCTACCGCGGTATGGGCTCCCTGGGCGCGATGTCCAAAGGTTCCTCCGACCGTTACTTCCAGACCGATAACGCTGCTGACAAACTGGTACCGGAAGGTATCGAAGGTCGCGTGGCGTATAAAGGCCGCCTGAAAGAGATCATTCACCAGCAGATGGGCGGCCTGCGCTCCTGTATGGGTCTGACCGGCTGTGGTACCATTGACCTGCTGCGTACCAAAGCGGAATTCGTACGCATCAGCGGTGCGGGTATCCAGGAGAGCCACGTTCACGACGTGACGATCACCAAAGAGTCCCCGAACTACCGTCTGGGCTCCTGATAAATTTCCGCGCCCGGCTCAATGCCGGGCGCTTTGTTTTGTTTCACTTGCCTCGGAATTAGCGTCAATGACGGAAAACATTCATAAACATCGCATTCTCATCCTGGACTTTGGTTCTCAGTACACTCAGCTGGTGGCGCGCCGCGTGCGTGAGCTGGGCGTTTACTGTGAGCTGTGGGCGTGGGATGTCACGAAAGCACAGATTCGCGAATTCAATCCAAGCGGCATCATCCTGTCCGGCGGCCCGGAAAGCACCACCGAAGAGAACAGCCCGCGCGCGCCGCAGTACGTGTTCGAAGCGGGCGTACCGGTGTTCGGCGTTTGCTACGGTATGCAGACCATGGCGATGCAGCTGGGCGGCCACGTAGAAGGCTCTAACGAGCGTGAGTTCGGCTACGCACAGGTTGAAGTTGTCACCGACAGCGCGCTGGTGCGCGGTATCGAAGACTCCCTGACCGCAGACGGCAAGCCGCTGCTGGACGTGTGGATGAGCCACGGCGACAAAGTCACCGCCATCCCATCCGACTTCGTGACCGTTGCCAGCACCGAAAGCTGCCCGTTCGCCATCATGGCGAACGAAGAAAAACGTTTCTACGGCGTGCAGTTCCACCCGGAAGTGACCCACACCCGTCAGGGTATGCGCATGCTGGAGCGCTTCGTGCGTGACATCTGCCAGTGTGAAGCCCTGTGGACCCCGGCAAAAATCATCGACGACGCCGTGGAGCGTATCCGCCAGCAGGTTGGCGATGACAAAGTGATCCTCGGCCTCTCCGGTGGCGTGGACTCCTCTGTGACCGCGATGCTGCTGCACCGCGCCATCGGCAAAAACCTGACCTGTGTCTTCGTGGATAACGGCCTGCTGCGCCTGAACGAAGCGAAGCAGGTTATGGACATGTTTGGCGACCACTTCGGTCTGAACATCGTTCACGTGGAAGGCGAGCAGCGTTTCCTGGACGCGCTGAAAGGCGAGAACGATCCGGAAGCGAAACGTAAGATCATCGGTCGCGTGTTCGTGGAAGTGTTCGACGAAGAAGCGCTGAAGCTGGAAGACGTGAAATGGCTGGCGCAGGGCACTATCTACCCTGACGTGATCGAGTCTGCGGCCTCCGCAACCGGTAAAGCGCACGTTATCAAATCTCACCACAACGTGGGCGGCCTGCCGAAAGAGATGAAGATGGGTCTGGTGGAACCGCTGCGTGAGCTGTTCAAAGACGAAGTGCGTAAAATCGGTCTGGAGCTGGGGCTGCCGTACGACATGCTCTACCGTCACCCATTCCCGGGCCCGGGCCTCGGCGTACGCGTGCTGGGCGAAGTGAAGAAAGAGTACTGCGACCTGCTGCGTCGCGCGGACGCGATCTTCATCGAAGAGCTCCACAAAGCTGACCTGTACAACAAAGTGAGCCAGGCGTTCACCGTGTTCCTGCCGGTACGCTCCGTCGGCGTGATGGGCGATGGCCGTAAGTACGACTGGGTTGTTTCCCTGCGTGCGGTGGAAACCATCGACTTCATGACCGCGCACTGGGCGCACCTGCCGTATGACTTCTTAGGCCGCGTGTCTAACAGAATAATCAATGAAGTCAATGGCATATCGCGTGTCGTGTATGACATCAGCGGCAAGCCACCGGCGACGATCGAGTGGGAGTAAGCCCATAACCTTTCCTGCGAAGTTATAAGCAGGTAAGACTGATAAAACCCTCTGTTTACAGAGGGTTTTTCTTTTGTAGCTGATATCCGAACGGGACGTGAGCTACTGGCTCATCTGCCGGGATCCACGGCAGCCGATACTGCGTCGCCATGCCCCTGGCGCCTGACCATACTGACGCTTAAAGCTGCGATTGAAGGACTGCTGAGAGTCAAAGCCCAGCGCGATCGCCACGTTCAGAATCGGTTCATCGCTGTGGGCTAAGCGCTCAACCGATTTTTGCAGCTTTTGCGCGCGAATATATTCGGCGAGAGGGGAGCCGGTATGTTCTTTGAAAAGCCGCTGGAGGTGCCATTTCGAATAGCCGGCTCGCCTGGAGACGGTTTCAATGTCCAGACGGCTATCGAGGTTGTTGTCGATCCAGTCGAGTAAATCGTGAATGAATGCACCCGTGTTCATCTTGCTTCCCCCTACGCCAAGCATTAAAAAGCATCTTTGTTTGTTGCACTTAAAGGTGACCCGTTTTTACATTAATTGCAAGTTTTATTGTTGCATTTAAATCCCTGTTCAAAACACGTGATTTACCTTTGCCGCAAATAGCACATAAAGTGCAACAATTATTCTTGCACTTAGTTAAGCGCCTTCCTACAATCGCCGCGAATAGTGTATTCGCAACTGTTACAGTTTTGTGGCGATGAACGACACAAATGGCCTTAAGCCAGCTACCGGACAAAGGAAGTGGCGCGGCGTCTCCCGCTGCGTCTTGCCCGGCGGCTACAATAACCGGAATAAAAATAATGAGCCTGCAAAAAACCTGGGGTAACTTTCATCTGAGCGCGATGGGGGTGGTTTTACTCTCCGTGCTTCTCGTCGGGTGCGATGACAGCGTCGCGCAAAATGCCGCGCCGCAAGCGCCCGTTGTCAGCGCTGCTGACGTGGTGGTGAAATCCATTAGCCAGTGGGACAGCTTTAACGGTCGCATTGAAGCGGTGGAAAGCGTTCAGCTGCGTCCGCGCGTGTCCGGCTACATTGATAAGGTGAATTACACCGACGGCCAGGAAGTGAAGAAGGGCGAGGTGCTGTTCACCATCGATGACCGAACCTATCGCGCCGCGCTGGAACAGGCGCAGGCGAACCTGGCAAGAGCCAAAACGCAGGCCAGCCTCGCGCAAAGTGAAGCCAACCGTACCGATAAGTTGATCAATACCCATCTGGTCTCACGGGAAGAGTGGGAGCAGCGTCGCTCGGCTGCCGTTCAGGCGCAGGCCGACATTCGCGCCGCGCAGGCGGCGGTTGACGCTGCGCAACTTAACCTTGACTTCACCAAAGTGACCGCGCCTATCGACGGTCGCGCCAGCCGGGCGCTGATCACCAGCGGGAACCTGGTGACTGCGGGCGATACCGCCAGCGTCCTCACCACGCTGGTCTCGCAGAAGACGGTGTACGTCTACTTTGACGTGGACGAGTCAACCTACCTTCACTATCAGAAACTGGCCCGCAGCGGGCAGGGGGCGTCCAGCAATCACACGGCGCTGCCGGTTGAGATTGGCCTGACGGGCGAGGAGGGCTATCCCCATCAGGGCAAAGTGGATTTCCTGGATAACCAGCTCACGCCGAGCACCGGGACCATCCGCATGCGCGCGCTGCTGGATAACTCACAGCGTCAGTTCACGCCGGGACTGTTTGCCCGCGTACGCCTGCCGGGCAGTGCGGAATTTAAAGCCACGCTTGTTGACGATAAGGCGGTGCTGACCGATCAGGATCGTAAATACGTCTATATCGTGGATAAAGACGGAAAAGCGCAGCGCCGCGACATCACGCCCGGGCGTCTGGCCGACGGTTTACGTATCGTACAGCAGGGGCTGAATCCCGGGGATAAAGTCATCGTCGATGGTTTACAAAAAGTGTTTATGCCGGGTATGCCGGTTAATGCAAAAACCGTTGCCATGACCGCCAGCGCCGCCCTCAACTGATCCCTTACCTGAGAATCCAATCCATGGACTTTTCCCGCTTTTTCATCGACAGGCCGATTTTTGCCGCCGTACTGTCGATTCTGATTTTTATCACAGGATTAATCGCTATCCCGCTGCTGCCGGTGAGCGAATACCCTGACGTCGTGCCGCCAAGCGTGCAGGTGCGCGCCGAGTATCCGGGCGCCAACCCGAAAGTGATTGCTGAGACCGTGGCAACACCGCTGGAAGAGGCGATCAACGGCGTTGAAAACATGATGTACATGAAATCCGTCGCGGGCTCGGACGGCGTGCTGGTGACCACCGTGACCTTCCGTCCGGGGACTGACCCGGATCAGGCGCAGGTTCAGGTGCAAAACCGCGTCGCGCAGGCCGAGGCGCGTCTGCCGGAAGACGTGCGGCGTTTGGGCATCACGACTCAGAAACAGTCGCCAACGCTGACGCTGGTGGTGCATCTGTTTTCGCCTGGTGGTAAGTACGATTCACTGTATATGCGTAACTACGCCACGCTGAAGGTGAAGGACGAGCTGGCGCGTCTGCCCGGCGTGGGTCAGATCCAGATTTTTGGCTCGGGTGAATACGCGATGCGCGTCTGGCTGGATCCGAACAAGGTGGCTGCCCGCGGTCTGACCGCTTCGGACGTAGTGACGGCGATGCAGGAGCAGAACGTGCAGGTGTCTGCCGGGCAACTTGGCGCCGAGCCGCTGCCGAAAGAGAGTGACTTCCTGATCTCCATTAACGCCCAGGGCCGCCTGCATACCGAAGAAGAGTTTGGCAATATTGTCCTGAAAACAACGCAGGATGGTACGGTCGTCCGCCTGCGCGATGTGGCGCGGATTGAAATGGGTTCCGGGAGCTATGCCCTGCGTTCCCAGCTGAACAATAAAGATGCGGTCGGGATTGGTATCTTCCAGTCTCCTGGGGCGAACGCCATCGATCTGTCTAACGCGGTGCGCGCCAAAATGGACGAACTGTCGACGCGATTCCCGGACGATATGAAATGGGCGGCGCCTTACGACCCGACGGTATTTGTACGCGACTCGATCCGCGCGGTGGTGCAAACGCTGCTGGAAGCGGTGGTGCTGGTCGTGCTGGTGGTGATCCTGTTCCTGCAAACATGGCGCGCGTCGATTATCCCGCTGATTGCGGTGCCGGTATCGGTAGTGGGTACCTTCAGTATTCTCTACCTGCTGGGCTTTTCGCTGAATACCCTGAGTCTATTCGGGCTGGTGCTGGCGATTGGTATCGTAGTGGACGATGCCATCGTGGTAGTGGAAAACGTCGAACGAAATATCGAAGAGGGGCTCGCCCCACTTGCGGCAGCGCATCAGGCGATGCGTGAGGTGTCCGGGCCGATTATTGCCATTGCGCTGGTGCTCTGTGCGGTATTCGTTCCGATGGCGTTCCTCTCCGGCGTGACCGGTCAGTTTTACAAACAGTTTGCGGTAACGATAGCCATTTCCACGGTGATCTCCGCCATCAACTCGCTGACGCTCTCGCCAGCGCTGGCCGCGCTGCTGTTGAAGCCGCATGGCGCCCCGAAAGATTTCCCGACCCGGCTTATCGATCGTCTGTTCGGCTGGATTTTCCGTCCGTTTAACCGCTTTTTCCACCGCAGCTCGACTGGCTATCAGGGGCTGGTGAGCAAAACGCTCGGCCGACGCGGGGCGGTGTTTGTGGTTTATTTGCTGCTGCTTTGCGCTGCGGGGGTGATGTTTAAAGCCGTTCCCGGCGGGTTTATTCCGACGCAGGATAAGCTGTACCTGATTGGCGGCGTGAAAATGCCGGAAGGCTCGTCGCTGGCGCGTACCGATGCGGTGATCCGCAAAATGAGCGAAATCGGGATGAATACCGAAGGCGTGGATTATGCGGTCGCGTTTCCTGGCCTGAATGCGCTCCAGTTCACCAATACGCCGAACACCGGGACGGTCTTTTTTGGCCTGAAGCCGTTCGACCAGCGTAAACATTCCGCGGCGGAAATTAACGCGGAGATCAACGCGAAAATCGCGCAAATCCAGCAGGGCTTTGGCTTCTCGATTCTGCCGCCGCCGATTTTAGGGCTGGGTCAGGGGTCGGGCTATTCGCTGTACATACAGGATCGCGCTGGTCTGGGCTATGGCGCGCTGCAAAACGCGGTGAACACCATGTCCGGGGCGATTATGCAGACGCCGGGGATGCATTTCCCCATCTCAACCTACCAGGCTAACGTGCCGCAGTTGGACGTCCAGGTTGACCGCGATAAGGCGAAAGCGCAGGGCGTGTCGCTGACCGATCTCTTCGGGACGCTGCAAACCTATCTGGGCTCGTCGTACGTCAATGATTTCAACCAGTTCGGGCGTACCTGGCGCGTGATGGCGCAGGCCGACGGGCAGTTCCGCGACAGCGTGGAAGATATTGCGAATCTGCGTACCCGCAACAGCCAGGGCGAAATGGTGCCGATTGGCAGTATGGTGAACATCACGACCACCTACGGTCCGGACCCGGTGATCCGCTACAACGGCTACCCGGCGGCGGATCTGATTGGTGATGCCGACCCGCGCGTGCTCTCTTCCGCGCAGGCGATGACGCAGCTGGACGCTATGTCTAAGCAGATCCTGCCGAACGGGATGAATATTGAATGGACGGACCTGAGCTTCCAGCAGGCCACCCAGGGCAACACGGCGCTGATCGTCTTCCCGGTCGCAGTGCTGCTGGCGTTCCTGGTGCTGGCGGCGCTGTATGAAAGCTGGACGCTGCCGCTGGCGGTGATCCTCATCGTGCCGATGACGATGCTCTCCGCGCTGTTCGGCGTCTGGCTGACCGGGGGCGATAACAACGTCTTCGTGCAGGTAGGGCTGGTTGTGCTGATGGGGCTGGCCTGTAAAAACGCGATACTTATCGTGGAGTTTGCCCGCGAGCTGGAAATTCAGGGCAAAGGCATCATGGAGGCTGCGCTGGAGGCGTGCCGCCTGCGTTTACGCCCGATTGTAATGACTTCTATCGCCTTTATTGCCGGGACTATTCCACTGATCCTTGGTCACGGGGCAGGGGCAGAAGTGCGCGGCGTCACCGGGATCACCGTCTTCTCCGGGATGCTGGGCGTGACGCTGTTTGGTCTGTTCCTGACGCCGGTCTTTTACGTGACGCTGCGTAAGTTCGTGACGCGCGGCAAAGCGGAAAGAGAGGTGTTGCCTGCGTAGGACGTAGCAGATAGCAAAAAGCCGCCTTCACAATGAAGGCGGCTTTTTTTTCGCAGTCTGTCAGGATTAAGGCGCTTTTTTATGCTGCGTACAGAGTTCCGGCACCGGATCGCACCCGCTGGTATCGGCTTTTTTCACCTCTTCCAGCGCGCTGGCGACGGTATGGCGCGCTAAAACCGCTAACGAAGCCTGCTCCGCTTCATCAGCGATTGATTTGAAGTACCAGCAGGCGTTGGCGCTGACCACGCAGCGGGCCGGGACGTCAGGACGGGACGCCCACAGCTTTTTATCTTCAGTGACGGAAAGGTAGATATCACGCAGGGTGATCTCTTCAGCCGGGCGGCCAAGATGAATAGAGCCGTTGCGGCCAAGCGTGGAGACGATAATGCCGTCGCGGGCGAGAGGAACCATTAATTTGCGGATAAAGCTCGGATTCGCTTCCAGGCCGTAAGCCAGGATTGCACTCGTCGAACGTTCACCCGATTGCTCCGCCATCGCTACGCTGAGAACCATCTGCAAAGCTGTCGGGAAGCGGTAATCTAACATTTTTCTGTCCTGGGTTGCGGTGAATCTTGTTCTTTTTGGCACCGCAGAGGTGAATAATCAGTAAGTAACAATATAACAAATACGGTAATTTTATTGAAGCAATCTGCGGCATACGTGAAGTAACGCTGCGCTGACACATGTCAGGACGTGTAGCGCCGGGTTTACGTTCATGCGAACGCCGGATTCGGGAAATCAACGGTCACCATAAGACCACCTTCGGCTGACGTACTCAGATTGACCCTGCCGTTGTGTTGCTGCGTAACGGCTTTGACGATGGCAAGCCCCAGTCCACTCCCGCTTTGGATCTGATTAGGATCGCGGAAAAATCTGTCGAACACGCGCTCCCGCAGTTCAATCGGGATACCGGGGCCCGCGTCTGAGACGCGCAGCTGAGCGCACTTATCACGCGATTGCAGTTGTACCTCAATGCGTCCACCCTCAGGGCTGTACTTCACGGCATTCTCAATTAAATTGTCGATCAGCGACACCAGACGTTCCCGAATGCCTGCGACATGGATTTCATCGTCGGCGAAGAATTCAAACTCAATTCTGCGTCCGGACGCCAGCGGTTCCAGGGCAGCCATTCGCTCCTGAATAAGCGTTGTCAGCGGCACAGGCGACATCACCGTGCTGATGTGTGCTTCGCTGTGCATCATCAGCAGAAGCTGATTGACGAGACGCGCAGCACGGCTATTGCTGCGAACAATGCCCGCAAGCAGTTCCTGCTGGCTTTCGCTGATGACCCAGGACTGCAATGCCTCGACGTTGATCCGCATCGCGGCCAGAGGCGTACGCAGTTCGTGAGCGGCATCGGCAATAAACATTTTTTCCCTTTCGGCGCTTTCCCGCACCCTGGCCAGAAAGTCATTAATCGCGTCGACCGTCTGGCGAAGCTCTCTGTGTCTGGGGACGGCTTTTAAAGGCGAGAGATCGTCCGGCGTGCGCAATGAAATTTCATCTACCACCTTGTTCCAGGGGCGCATCGCGATGCGGATGGACAGCCACGCGGGGAACAGAAGAAAAGGGATGCAAATCATCAGCGGCATGACGTAGTAGCCGCGCGAGTTCAGATAGATAAAGAAATTCCAGCTACCGGCAGGGGTAAAAAGGGTGACCTCCACGTCGGAGTGCGCGGATTTGAGGGTACGGCTTGTCCATGTATGGTCCTCACTCTGGACATGCTGCATGACCCCCAGACGGCTATTTTTTACCCCCGTTGGCGCACCATCCGAAGAAAAAATAATCTCGTTATTCTTGCGAACAATGAGGTTGATGGACAGCTCCGGGTCTTCACCGCCGCCATAGCCCTCCCGCAGCGCCTTGCTGAACGCTGCCAGCACGGCATCACGCGCCTGCGGGCGATCGTCCATGCTCTCTACCAGGGAAAAAACGGTTTCGTAAGTCTCACTGCCCGTCAGTATGGGAGGACTACGCAGGTCTTCCAGCAAAATGAAGGTTAAAAAGAGACACCAGAGCAACGTAAGCAGCAGCATCTGGGCGACCAGCATTCGCCTGACCAGTGTGGGAAGCCTGAGGTGGTGCCAAAAATTACGCATCAACCAGCCGCCTTCTGAACGGGTACGGTATCAATGACATACCCAACGCCTCTCACCGTTCGCACAAAGCCATCGCCAATTTTTCGCCGCAGGTTCCCCATATGCACATCAAGTGCGTTGCTGAGGTTTTCTTTCGTGCCAAATAACCTTTCTTCCAGATACCGTCGCGTAAGCACGCGATCGGCGCGCAGCATTAACGTTTCAAGCAGCGCATATTCGCTTGCCGTCAGCTCAACGTGGCGTGCGCTCACCGTTACGCGACGCGTCGGAATATGAAGCGACAAACCGCGAATTTCTATTGCCTCATTTTCAAAACCGTAACTGCGCCGCGCAAGGGCTCTCACGCGCGCCAGCAGTTCGGCGAGAACAAAAGGTTTGACCAGATAATCGTCTGCGCCTGCATCCAGACCGCACAGGCGGTCCTGTAGCGTGCCTCGCGCCGTCAGGATGATGACGGGGACGCCCTTAAGCTGTTGACGCAGGCGCGTCATCAGGCTCATGCCATCGCCATCGGGCAGCCCCAGGTCTAGCAAAATAAGTTCCGGCACGCAGATCCCAAGCTGATGCAGCGCATCCTCTTTGCGGCGTACCCATATGACATCAAATCCTTGATCTGCAAGGGCGATACGTACGCCATTGCCGAGATCCAGGTCGTCTTCAATTAGTAGAATTTTCACATTGGTAACTGTATCAACAGTGCATGAAGAACAACTGAAGAAAAAACGGTATCAGGAATTCTTCAGGGTTTACAGAACCTTCACTTGCTTCAGCATTTCTTCATTTACGGCTCATAAGAACCTTAGGGTGAGTATTCAGAATGAGCGCTCTGGCGTTTAACACCGCTTGTATCGCAATTATCTGAATCCAAAGGGCTTCTTTAATGAGAAACATCACACTGCGTCATAGTTTCCCCCGTTCACGCATCGGTCGCAGCATGAAAAGCATCTTGCCGGGGGCCGTCCTGGCGTTACTGGCTACCACGGCCCTGGCGGCAGATCAGCGCCAGGGCAACGTGTTAACCCTGGGAGGCGGCGTGGATGTTGCGCCACGCTATTCCGGTTCGGACAAGAGCCGGGTCTCTGCGGCTCAGGTGGTTGATTACGCGATGGCAAATGGTTTTTTTGTCAGCACCACGCGGGGGATCGGCTACGGCAACAGCTTTGGTAACCTGGACTACAACGCAGCGCTGAGCTATCGCGCTGGACGTAAGGATCGCGACGTAAGCAGCGATTCGATCGCCTCCGGCAGCGACGACCTGCTGGGAATGGGTGACATTAAAGGCTCAGCTATCGTTGTGCCAGGGCTGGGGTACAGGGTGACTGACTGGCTGACCGTGCAGTTGCAGGCAGAGGTTCCGGTTTCGGAGAGAGACAATGGTGAGGCTGTGCATTTCGGCATTGCCAGCCCGTTCTATACATCTCCGAAAAATGCGTTAACGCTGGCGCTGACCGGTAGCTGGGGATCCAGTAAGTACGTGCAAACCTATTACGGGGTGAATGCCGCCCAGTCGGCCGCATCGGGTTTTGCCCGACACGATGCCGGATCGGGACTATATGCGTATTCGCTGAACCTGGACTGGACTCATAGGCTCACCTCCCGCTGGAGCCTGCTTGCCGCAGCTGGCGTTACGCAACTGACGGGAGATGCAGGCGATAGCCCAATTGTTCAGCGAAAAACGTCTCCTGTGGGAAGTTTGAAGGTGACGTACAGCTTCTGATGGTTAAGAGAGGGGGAAGGCGCGTTTGTGACAAAACCGCACATAACCCCGTTGCAGGAGCCAGAAGTGCATAAAGCCCGCAGGATGGCGTGGCCCGAAGTCGGACCGTTCATCATGCGGGCTTTTTTATCACTGTTGACCCGATAACGCCTGTTCAATCGTACGGGTAACGACGTCCGGCTGGCTGACCATCGATACATGGCTTGCCGCTACCTCCGTGGTGTTGGCGTTGATTTTCTTCGCCATTGCGCGCTCAAGCTCAGGATTGATCATCCGGTCATTTTTGCTGATCACATACCAGCTCGGTTTGTCATGCCAGGCGGCATGCGCGACTTTCTCCCCAAACGCATCGGCCTTAATAGGGCTTTGCGTCGCGGCAATCACGCTGCGCTCAACGTCCTTCACGTCAGGGGCAAAATTCTCGCTGACCGCTTTTGTCGGCAGATATAAATACCCCTCTGACGTTTTAGCGAGGCTGGCGCTCCCTGGCGGAGCAGGATAACTGTCTGCCAGATCTGCGGTCGACTGGCCGGAATCCGGCGCAAAAGCGGCAACGTAAACCAGAGACTTCACCCGCGCATTATTGCCCGCTTCGCTGATTACCGACCCGCCCCAGGAGTGCCCGACCAGCACAACGTCGCCATGAGCCCGGGCGATAGCACGCTGCGTGGCGGCGACATCATCTTTCAGAGACGTGAGCGGAAGTTGTACCGCAATGACCTCGGTATGGTGTTTTTGCAGCCGGGTAATCACCTTATTCCAGCTGCTGCCGTCGGCAAACGCCCCGTGCACCAGCACCACGCTGGCTTTCGTCTCTGCCAGCGCGCTGGTGGAAACCGCCAGCAGCGCCGCTGTTAATACAGACAATGCTTTCATAACAGGCTCCTTAAAAGTGGTGAACCGCGGCGTGTGGCGGCACGGTGAATTCAACGGTTTTATGGTCGATGGGCTTATGCGTCGGGTCGGCAACGATGATGGTTACCTTGTGTTTCCCGGCGGGCAGCCCGACCAGGATCACCGGCTCGCCGCTGGTATCAGCCCAGTGCCAGGGCGCGTCATCCACCACAACGTGAATATGGCCGATACGCGGAGTGACTTTCAGCGCGTCGGGTCCAAATACAGGTTCAATGCGCAGGTTTTCGACGCGGTACTGAATAAAGACTGCACCTTTACTCAGCGGTCCCGCCAGCGGTGGGTCGACGATCAGTTTTGCTGGCGGCTGGGGTTTTTCCTGCGGCGATACGGCGGCCGGGCCATTAACATCAGCAGCGCTCAGGCCATCTAACGGTGCGGCCAGTGCGCCAGCAAAGGACGTCAGCGCAAATACAGGAAGCAGGAAATATCGACGAATCATCTGTGTCTCTCCTCATCAGTTTATTATGGCGAGGGATACAGAAGACCATTTTTATGTATCGGGGCTGTTTGCTTCTGCGGGCGTTTTGTACCGGTTTGTCAGCGTAGCGCTCGGGATACAGTGCGATACAGTTTGTTTGCCTGGGCTGCGCACGAGCGCCACTGCGAACCCCGCAATGACCAGCGTCAGTCCTGCGGAAACCCACATTCCGCCTGTTATACCCAGCGACTTATTCAGCCACGCATACGCAAACGGAGAGGCGGCTGCCATCAGTTGGCCTGGAATAAGCAGCAGCCCCGTGCGGCTGGCATAGCGCTCTGTACTAAACAGTTCCAGGGGTAGCGTCGCTTTGACGATAGTCACCAGCCCGTTAATGGCACCAAAGCCGAACACAAATCCGGCGGCACACCAGGCCAGCATGTCGCTGCTCAGTCCGATGAGAAAACAAAGCGGCATGGCGAGCGCAGTGAAAAGCGTCAGTTTTAGCGGAGTGAGGCGCGCCCCTGCCAGCACCTCCATAAGGCGTGCACCGGTCTGCCCCATTCCCCACAGCATGCCGACGGCGACCGGCAGGCCGAAGCTGGCGATAAATTCGGGAAGGTGGGTAGAGGTGCCGTTAGAGACGAAGGTGATGAGAGCAATGAAGGTTGCATAAAGCCAGCCGTTACGCCTGTCATGAGGGGAAACCTGCGTACATGCTTTGGGCTTGACCGTAAAGCGCTGGCGCGGGAAGCGCCGAAGAAGCAGGGCACTGAGCAGACCGAACAGGGCGTAGATCTTCAGCGCATCCTGCCAACCCATCACGTTCAGTAAGGCGTCTCCCAGCGGCCAAAAGACAGCGGACGCCAGCCCGCCTGCCAGGGTGACACGAGAGATTGTCCTGCGTGCCTGCGGTCCGTATAGGTTCACAAGAGCGGAGAAAAGCGCATCATACAGCGACAGGCGCATCCCGATGCCGGTCAGCAACCAGGCGCCATACCAGCCTGAAAGTGTGGGCGTAAAGGCCATTGACAGACAGCTTACGGCGATCAGCAAGGTCCCGCTCATTACCACCCTTTGTCCACCAAAACGCGCCAGCAGAGGAGCGACAAACGGCGAGACAATAGCCATAACCAGCATGGCCAGCGTCAGGCCGAGATAGATTTCGGGGGACGACCAGCTTCGGTCTGCTGTAATGGCATGAGCAAAGGTTCCCGGCATGTAAAAGGAGATCCCCCAGTTAATGAGTTGATTACATCCCGCAGTGAGCGCAAGACGGCGAGGGAGTGCAGGTGTTTCCATTATTTTTCATTCCGTTAGGCAGTTGTCCCGAGCATACAGGGCGCGGTATTGTGCTGGCAGAGCCGTATCCTTATTCACCCTATAAGAGAAACTTTGCATGACGACGCTCAATCTGGGACACCTCGCCACTTTTCGTCTGGTCGTTCAACGCGGCAGCTTTTCTGCGGCAGCAGATGTAATGGGTATTTCCCAGCCCGCCGTCAGCCTGCAAATACGCCAGCTGGAGCAGTTTCTTCAGACGCGGCTGATCGAACGTACGGGGCGTGGAATCAAAGCCACTGCTGCCGGTGAGGCGCTACGGGTGCACGGTGAACGTCTTGAACTGGCGGTTGAGGAGACAATTCGTTCGGTTAGCGCATTCAATCAGGAAGTGAGCGGCACCATCACGCTTGGCACGGGCGCGACGGCCTGTATTCATCTGCTTCCAGCGCTGTTGCAGCAGCTTCGTGAGGAGTATCCCCTGTTACGGATCGGAGTGACGACGGGAAATACGCCAGATATCGTCAGGGCGATTGAGGAGAATCGGCTGGATATGGGGCTGGTCACGCTACCGGCGAGCGGTCGTACGTTGGCGATTATGCACGCGATGGAGGAAGAGTTTGTCTGGATTGGCGCGCAGGTTCAGCCGGAAGAAGGGGAGCAGTTTACGCCAGACTCTTTATACGCTCAGCCGCTCATTGCGTTTGAGTCGGGCAGCGGTACGCGAACGTTGATTGACGGCTGGTTTGAAGCCCGCGGACTAGCCGTCTCACCGGTTATGCAGCTTGGCAGTATTGAGGCCATCAAACGCATGGTACGTGCAGGGCTGGGCTACAGTATTGTGCCGCGAATGGCGGTGGAGCATGCCGACGACCGGGAGGGATTACGCGTTCAATCGTTAACGCCCGTTCTGCACCGGCAACTGGCGATAGTGATGCGTCAGGATAAGATCCTCAGCAAAGGGATGACGGTAATTATTCGGCTGTTACAGCGTGAACATGGACGTTAGCGCTCGGGCGAATCCACAACGAGGCCTGATTGCTGCGACTGAATTTTGTCCTGATGGTGATACCAGGCGCCAATGGAGGAATAAACAAAGCGGCCAAAGAAAAACAGGAAACTGATGAGCAGTATGATGCGGGTCATCCGGGTGTTAAATCGATGTCGTTTTCGCATACGCGTAGCCTGACTCACTTTCTTTTCCTGAGTATACCCTTTTGGGCGATACGGCTATTAAGGCACAGCCGCAAGTCTGGGTCAATTCGGCGAAATGTAAAATACCGTCAATGCTTACATTAATTTATGTTATTAAAAACAACGCTTTTATTTATCGCATTGATAATTACAGGAAAAATATTCAAAAAAAACGTAAGAAAGGTTTATTCAGATAAATTAATTTGATTTAGGTCAACCGCATCCCGTCGTTGATATTTAAAATCCCTCCTCCACTGTGCTTGCCAGGAATTTTCCGGGCAACGTGTACGTCAGGTTGGATGCCTGTCTTCCTTTACCCTCTGGAGCGCAAGGGTTGTAAACGAGCATCTATGAATATTCACCACATCCTGAAGCAAAATAAAGACCGCTGGTGGGCACTTCCTCTTATTTTACCCGTCGTGTTACTCCCGGTACTAAGTGTGGCTAATACCTTAACGCAGCTGGGCGACGGTATCGTTGCGCTCTATTATCTCCCGCTCTCTTTTCTGCTGGCGCTGATGTTGTTCTTTGGCCTGGAAGCCCTCCCCGGGGTGGTGGTATCGCTATTTTTACGTTATTACCCCTCCGTTGGGTTATTTGAAACCGTGGCTGGCATTCTGCATTTTATCGTTCCTCTGGTGCTCAGCTGGGGCGGTTATCGCGTATTTGCGCCCCGGCGCAATATGACCGCTTACGGTGACATACGTCTGATGGGGCAGCGTATTTTCTGGCAGGTGTTTTGTCCGGCAACGCTTTTTCTGGTGCTGTTTCAGTTTGCGGTTTATCTCGGCATTTATGAGAGCCGCCAGAGCCTCGCGGGACTAAATCCCCTCAATATTCGGACACTTATTAACTATCAGGGGCTACTGGTGAGCGGGCTGACGGGCGTGCCGCTAAGCTACCTGCTGATCCGCCTGATACGGCATCCGCGCTATATCAAGGGACTGATGTCCCAGCTCCGCGCGCAAATAGACAAAAAGGTGACGGCCGTTGAGTTTGTGGTGTGGTTTTTAGCCCTGGGCGGGTTGCTGGTCATGCTGCTGCTGCCCATGAATGCAAACAGTTCCATTTTCAGTACCAACTATACCTTGTCCCTGCTGATGCCCGTGATGCTCTGGGGGGCGATGCGCTTTGGCTACAAGCTGATGTCACTCATCTGGACGCCGGTCCTGCTGGTGTCGATTCACTTTTTTTATCACTACATTCCGGTGCATGAGGGGTATGGCATTCAGCTGGCGATCACCTCATCCAGCTATCTGGTCTTTTCCTTCGTTGTGACGTACATGTCGATGCTGGCGACACGCCAGCGCGCCATCAATATTCGCTCCCGCAGTCAGGCTTTTCTCGATCCGGTGGTGCATATGCCCAACCTGCGGGCGCTGTCGCGCGAGCTGGCCAGTCATCCGTGGTCAGCGCTCTGTTTACTGCGCGTGCCCGAGCTGGAGGTACTGGGACGCAATTACGGCGTGATGCTGCGGATCCAGTATAAACAGCAGCTGGCGCAATGGATAAACGGCACTCTACAGCCCAATGAGCGAGTCTATCACCTCACCGGGTATGACATGGCGGTGCGTCTGGATGCGGAGTCGCATCAACAGCGCATTGAGACGCTGGACGAGCATATCAAGCAGTTCGTTTTTGTCTGGGATGGTATGCCGGTACAGCCTCAGGTCGGCATAAGCTATTGCTATGTGCGCTCACCCGTCAATCACCTCTATCTGGTGCTGGGGGAGCTGGGCATCGTGGCCGATCTCTCCCTTTCTACCAACCACCCGGAAAATCTTCAGCAGCGCGGGGCTGTTCACTTGCAGCGTAGCCTGAAAGATAAGGTCGCGATGATGAGCCGTTTACAGGCCGCGCTGGAGCAGGACGCTTTTACCCTGCTGGTTCAACCCGTTCGCGGGCTGCGCGGCGAATGTTATCACGAGGTGCTGCTGCGAATGCGTGATGATAATGGGGCGCTGATCTTTCCCGAACAGTTCCTGCCCATAGCACAGGAGTTTGGTTTATCGTCGCGTGTCGATTTATGGGTACTGGAGCGTACGTTGAGTTTCCTGGCACAGCACCGCCAGCGGTTGCCGGGCCAGCGCTTTGCGATCAACCTCGCACCTTCTACCGTCTACCGGGCGCAGTTCCCGCTTGAAGTGAGCCGCCTGTTAGCCAAATACGCCGTTGAAGCATGGCAGTTGATCTTTGAAGTGACCGAAAGCAGCGCCTTTGGTCATGCGGATCTGGCGGCGTCTACCCTCAGGAAATTACAAAAAATGGGCATCCGGATCGCCATTGATGATTTTGGCACCGGCTACGCCAGCTATGCGCGGTTAAAAAGCGTGGACGCCGACATCCTCAAAATCGACGGCGGTTTTATTCGCAATATTGTCAGCAACAGCCTGGATTACCAGATTGTGGCTTCTATTTGCCATCTGGCCCGGATGAAGAAAATGCTGGTGGTGGCGGAATATGTGGAAACAGAAGAGATACGTAGCGCGGTGCACGCGCTAGGTATCGATTATGTGCAGGGTTATTTGATTGGGTTGCCGGCTGAGCTTGATACGTTGCTCGACACGGAGCCTTCTCAGGAGAGCGCCTGAGCCGTTACGCTGCCGCCTCAGAACTCTCTTCTTCAATCTTCAACAGCCAGCCGGTGACCGCTTCCCAGTACTGCTGCTCTTTTTCCAGATCCAGCAGTACCAGCGCGTTCTGGCTGAACCAGTCGTGCGGGAAGCTCAGCGTC
Organism: Enterobacter cloacae complex sp. CDL013; assembly: GCF_049238805.1. Classification (NCBI taxonomy): domain Bacteria; kingdom Pseudomonadati; phylum Pseudomonadota; class Gammaproteobacteria; order Enterobacterales; family Enterobacteriaceae; genus Enterobacter; species Enterobacter cloacae complex sp. CDL013. The sequence goes on from NZ_JBMKGT010000002.1 coordinate 106,121, forward strand.
CAGTGATAGTCATCCGTTTTTAGCTTCAGCGTCGGCGGCGTGGTGGTCGCCTGTCGCTGATTATTGAGCAATACGCCCAGGCGCAACAGCTGAATGAGCGGCAGGAACTGCTTTTTCTTAAACAACGTAAAGCGCGGCAGATCGTCGAGCTTGATGGCTTTGCGGTGATAGCGGACCAGCGTCGCCATCATGGTTTGCTGCTCCTGGTTGAAGCCAGGCAGATCGCTGTTTTGCAGAATATAGGCTGAATGGCGATGCATTCCGCTGTGGTTAATGTTCAGCCCCACCTCGTGCAGCATGGCGGCCCATTTTAACAGTGCGGCCAGCTGCGGATGCGCCAGCTTAGGATTTTGCTCCTCCCACTGCTCGTACATCTGCACCGTGGTTTCGAGAACACGCTTCGCCTGTTCACGGTCGATGTTGTACTGGTTGGCCAGGCTCTGCGCGGTACGGCTGCGAATATCCTGATGACGGAAACGTCCTTCCATCTCATACAGCACGCCTTCACGCAGGGCGCCGTCAGAGAGGCGCAGCTCTTTGATCGCCAGCGCGTCAAACACGCCGCAGAGGATCGCCAGCCCCGGTACGAACACGGCTTTACGTTCGTCGGACAGACCCGGCAAACTCAGGGCGTCGAAGCTCTTATGCTTAAGCACCTCTTCGGTGAGTTTCACCAGGCGCTCAGGCGTAATAAACCCGTCTTTTTCACCCATCGCCAGCAGCACTTCATGGGCCGCTTTAATCGACCCCGATGCGCCCAGCGCCACGTTCCAGCCCTGAATACGGTATTGCCAGGCCAGATTTTCCAGTTTTTGTACGGCGGCCATGCGCGCGCGCTGGAAGTTTTCGCGGGTGATGACGCCGCCCGGGAAATACATCTGCGCGAAGCTGACGCAGCCCATACGGCGGCTTTCCACCAGACGCGGCTCGAAGTCTTCGCCAATCACCAGTTCCGTGGAGCCACCGCCGATATCAATCACCAGCTTGCGGCCTTTTTCCGGCTGCGTATGCTCCACGCCCATAAAAATCAGGCGCGCTTCTTCGTTACCGGAGATGATCTCAATCGGGTAGGGGATAACCTTTTCCGCGCGCTTAAGAAATTCCGGCGCGTTCAGCGCCTGGCGTAGCGTATGCGTTCCAACGATGCAGACGCTGGACGGTGAAAAGCCTTGCAGACGTTCTGCGAACAGCGACAGGCAGTTCAGCCCGCGCTCCATAGCCTCTTCGCTCAGCATGTTACGCGCGTCGAGACCATCGGCCAGATGCACACGCTGCTTCAGACGACCGATGATCTGCATCGCGCCATCCACCTCGCGGGCGATGACCATATGGAAACTGTTTGAGCCAAGATCGACCGCAGCGAACTCCTGCGGGCGTGGGGTATTATCGTTTATTGGCATAGGTTAATCGGGTTGCTCAAGTGATTTAATGTAATCGTAAATCGCCAGCTGCGAGCGCACTTTACGGCGATTGCCGCGCGGTACATAGCGATTACTGAGTTCTTTGTCGATATAACGTGCTTTCACCGTATCGCTGAACAGGATCTCGATAATGTCCAGGATACGCTGCTTCAGGCGAGGATCCAGCAGCGGTGCCGCTACTTCAATACGGTAATCAATGTTACGCGTCATCCAGTCGGCGGACGAGAGGTATACGCGCTTATCACCGGCGTTATCGAAAATATAGACGCGATCGTGTTCAAGATAGCGATCCACAATGCTGATCACGCGGATGTTATCGCTAATGCCTTCCAGTTCCGGAATGAGCGAGCACATGCCGCGAATGAGCAGATTTACCGGAACGCCAGAACTGGAGGCCGCGTACAGGCGGTCCACCAGCCCTTTGTCCACCAGATTGTTGAGCTTCAGCGTAATGCCGGACGACAAGCCGTTCTGCGCATTGGCAATCTCTTTGTCGATCATATCGTACAGCAGGCGCCGTGAGTTCTGCGGTGACACCAGCAGATAATCGAAGCTCACCGGGCGGTACGGGTTCTCAATGAAGTTGAACACCCGACGCACTTCGTTGGTGATGCGGGCATCGGCAGTCAGCAGCGAATAGTCGGTGTAGATTCTCGCGGTTTTCTCGTTAAAGTTCCCGGTACCGATATGGGCGTAGCGCACCACCTCGTCACCCTCTTTACGGGAGATCAGGAACAACTTGGCGTGAATTTTCAGCCCCGGCGCGGAGAAGATGACGTGCACGCCCGCTTCCGTCAGTCGGCGCGCCCAGTGGATGTTGGCCTCTTCGTCGAAGCGAGCCTGGAGCTCAACTACCACGGTCACTTTCTTGCCGTTGTGCGCCGCGTGGATCATCGCATCGATGATGCGGGAATCTTTCGCCACGCGATAAATATTGATTTTAATCGCCAGCACGTTCGGATCGAATGAGGCCTGACGCAGCAATTCCAGCACGTGCTCAAAGGTATGATACGGATAGTAGAGCAGTACATCCCGTTCGCGGATGGCGTCGAACCCGTTGCGGAACTTATCGAACCAGATATGGCGCAGGCGCGGCAGCGGTTTGTTCACCAGATTGGCTTTGCCGACGTTCGGGAAGCCAATGAAATCTTTAAAGTTGTGGTAACGCCCGCCGGGAATAATGGAGTCGTAGCGGGAGATGGTCAGCTTATCGCGCAGCATCTCCACCATTGCGTCCGGCATATCACGCTGATAGACAAACCGCACTGGCTCCGCCGTCAGGCGCTGCTTGAGGCTGGAAGACATCAGCTCCATCAGGCTGGCTTCCATCTCATGCACCAGATCGTACTCGGCGTCACGGGTCATCTTCATAGAGTAGGCGTTGAGCGCGTCGTAATCGAAGAAGCCTTTGAAGATATCGTCCAGGCAGTAGCGCAGGATGTTATCCAGCAGGATCATCGGTTTACGTCGGCGCGGGGTTTCCGGCGGCAGGTTTACAAAGCGTGGGACTTTATCAGACGGTATTTCCAGCAGCGCGTAGTTAATGGTCTCACCACGAATGATTTCTACCGCCAGATAGGTGTAATCATCTTTCAGGAACTGCACCAGATCGGTTTCACGGTTGATCAGAATCGGGGTGATATGCTGGCGCAGATAATGTTTAAAATAGTGGCGCAGCCAGTTTTGCTGATTCGCGGAGAGCTGGCGTTCGTTGATCAGGAAGATTTGGTTGCGTGCCATTTCCAGCAGCAGCTCGTTATAGAGGCCATCAAATTCCTGATCGGCTTTCATGACGCGAGACTGGATTTTTCCAAGCAGATGTCGCGAGTGGGAGTTTAAGCCCTGTTCTTCGCTGATGATGATTCGGCGTTTCAGTTCGGCGAAGCGAACCTTGTAGAACTCATCCAGATTGTTGGAATAGATGCCTAAAAAACGCATACGTTCAATCAGCGGGTTGGTTTTATCGGCCGCTTCCTGAAGTACACGTTCGTTGAATGCTAACCAGCTTAGCTCTTTCTCAATGTATAACTTTTCCTGACCCATTACAGCTCACACTCCAGTTCAATCACAGGACGTGGTAAATCCGTCTCGTCCTTATTATGGCGAGCATTTCCACGATATGTCCAACAGTGCCAGAAAAGTATGACAGTTATTTTTTTATTGGGGAATTTAGAGGGTTGGGGGAGGGGATGTCGGGTGGCGCTGCGCTTACCACGACCTACGGGGCCGTAGGCCCGTGCAAGCGAAGCGCCGCCGGGCAATTCAAACACACTACTCTTCGGCAGCATAACCCTGCGGGGGCAACTTCACGCCGTCCAGCCAGGCTGCGCCGTTGCGCATCTCCAGACGTCCATCGACAAACCAGCTTACCACCAGCGGATAAATGGCGTGTTCCTGAGCCTGTACACGTTCGGTCACGTCGTCTTCGTTGTCACCGTCAAAGACCGGTACTTTTGCCTGCAAAATGACCGGACCGCCGTCCAGCTCGTCGGTGACGAAATGCACGGAGGTACCATGCTCCTCATCGCCGTTCTCCAGCACCTGACGATGGGTGTGCAGACCGGGGTATTTTGGTAGCAGGGAAGGGTGGATATTGAGCAGTCGTCCGGCGTAGTGTGCAACAAAAGCCGGGCTCAGGATGCGCATGTAGCCTGCCAGCACCACCACGTCAGGCGCGTAGGCGTCAATCTCCTGCACCAGCTCACGGTCAAAGGCTTCACGCCCGGCGAACTGGCTGGCTTCCAGCGCGTGCGCAGGAATGTTCGCTTCCCGCGCGCGCTCAAGGCCGAATGCATCGGCCTTGTTGCTGAATACTGCCCGAATGGTGCCATTGATTTTCTTCTGTTTGCAGGCGTCTATGATTGCCTGCAAATTGCTTCCGTTGCCGGAAATGAGCACCACGATGTTTTTCATTCAATGACCACACGCTGTTCGGAATCGGAAGCTTTAATCGTACCGATTTTCCACGCGTTTTCACCTTTTTCTGTCAGCAGTTTAATCGCTTTATCCGCTTCGCTGGCGGGCAGGGCGATAACCATGCCCACGCCGCAGTTAAAGGTGCGGTACATTTCATGCTCGCTCACGTTGCCTGCGGTTTGCAGCCAGTTGAAGACGGACGGCCACTGCCATGAGGAGGCGTCGATCACCGCCTGGGTATTATCCGGCAGCACGCGCGGAATGTTTTCCCAGAAGCCGCCGCCGGTAAGGTGAGCGATGGCGTGCACGTCAACGTTCTCAATCAGCTCCAGCACGTTTTTCACGTAGATGCGGGTCGGGGCCAGCAGGTGATCGGCCAGCGGTTTGCCGTCCAGCTCGGTGGTCAGCGGGTCGCAACCGCTCACTTCGAGGATTTTACGCACCAGAGAGTAGCCGTTGGAGTGCGGACCGCTGGAAGCCAGCGCAACCAGCACATCGCCGTCAGCCACTTTGCTGCCGTCGATAATTTCTGATTTTTCTACCACGCCGACGCAGAAGCCTGCGACGTCATAATCTTCACCGTGATACATGCCAGGCATTTCCGCGGTTTCACCGCCGACCAGCGCACAGCCGGATTGCAGGCAGCCTTCGGCGATACCGTTAATGACGCTGGCTGCGGTATCCACGTCCAGCTTGCCGGTCGCGTAGTAATCCAGGAAGAACAGCGGCTCAGCGCCCTGTACCACCAGGTCGTTGACGCACATCGCCACCAGATCGATACCAATCGTATCGTGACGCTTAAGATCCATCGCCAGGCGCAGTTTTGTACCGACACCATCCGTACCCGAGACCAGCACAGGTTCACGATATTTTTGCGGCAGCGCGCACAGCGCGCCGAATCCACCCAGGCCACCCATCACTTCCGGGCGGCGGGTTTTTTTCACCACACCTTTGATTCGGTCAACCAGCGCATTACCTGCGTCAATATCAACACCGGCATCTTTGTAGCTGAGAGAAGTTTTGTTGGTCACGGCTTAAATCCCCACGCGATTGCATAGCTAGTAAGAAAAATCGGCGCAATTCTAACAGTCCAGGCAAACGTTTGCGAGCCTATTCTCGGCGCGGGGATCTTTTTTTCTGTGCGGCCTGTCCAGGGCAACAAACTTGACTCTGTTCACGAAAATGAAACCGGTTTCGGCGATCTGCTTGCAACGGCAATCCCCTTTGCACATCATCAAAATGAAACCGGTTTCTGTAACTGTTTTTGCAGAAAATAACGCAGAATGAGGGATAGCGAATGTCAGGATTTAAAGCAGGTTTTCTGTGGGGTGGGGCCGTTGCGGCGCACCAGCTTGAAGGCGGCTGGAAAGAGGGCGGCAAGGGCGTGAGCGTTGCTGATGTCATGACGGCAGGCGCCCATGGGGTACCGCGTGAAATCACCAACGGCGTGATGGAGGGGAAAAATTACCCAAACCACGAAGCCATCGACTTCTATCACCGCTATAAAGAAGACATCAAACTCTTTGCCGAAATGGGGTTCAAATGCTTTCGCACCTCCATCGCCTGGACGCGTATCTTCCCGAAAGGCGACGAGCTGGAGCCGAACGAAGCGGGACTCCAATTCTATGACGATCTGTTCGACGAGTGCCTGAAGCACGGCATCGAGCCGGTGATCACGCTTTCCCACTTCGAGATGCCTTTCCACCTGGTGACGGAATACGGCGGCTGGCGCAACCGTAAGCTGATCGACTTCTTTGTCCGCTTCGCGAAGGTCGTTTTTGAGCGCTACCAGCATAAAGTGAAGTACTGGATGACCTTTAACGAGATCAACAACCAGGCCAACTTCCACGAAGACTTTGCGCCGTTTACCAACTCCGGGCTGAAATATGCGCCGGGAGAAGATCGCGAGCCGGTGATGTTCCAGGCGGCGCACTATGAGCTGGTGGCCAGTGCCCTGGCGGTGAAGGCGGGGCGCGAGATCAACCCGTCGCTGCAAATCGGCTGCATGATTGCCATGTGCCCCATCTATCCGCTGACCTGTGCCCCGGACGATATGATGATGGCGATGAACGCCATGCATCGCCGCTACTGGTTCACCGACGTTCACGTGCGCGGCAAGTATCCGCAGCATCTGCTCAACTACTTTGAACGTCGCGGCTTCGCGCTGGATATCACCGAAGAAGATAAAGTGGCGCTGACGCAGGGCTGCGTGGATTACATCGGGTTCAGCTACTACATGTCTTTCGCCACCAAAGCGACGGCGGACAACCCGCAGCTGGACTACGACGAGAGCAAGAGCCTGGTCTCTAACCCGTACGTGCAGAAATCGGACTGGGGCTGGCAGATTGACCCGGTGGGGCTTCGCTACTCCCTGAACTGGTTCTGGGATCACTATCAGCTGCCGCTGTTTATTGTTGAGAACGGCTTTGGCGCGATCGACGTGCAGGAGAGCGACGGCACGGTGAACGACCAGTACCGCATCGACTACCTTTCCGCCCATATCCGCGAGATGAAAAAAGCGGTGGTGGAAGACGGCGTGGATCTGATGGGCTACACGCCGTGGGGCTGTATCGACCTGGTCTCTGCCGGCACCGGCGAGATGAAGAAACGCTACGGCTTTATCTTTGTCGATAAAGATAACGAAGGTAACGGTACGCTGAACCGCAGCAAGAAGAAATCGTTCGACTGGTATAAGCAGGTGATTGCCAGCAACGGAGAGCAGCTATAATTGCCCGGTGGCGCTGCGCTTACCGGGCCTACGGGATGTCCAGGCCGGGTAAGCGTTAGCGCCACCCGGCAGAATCCCGCCCCCAAGCCGGAGCCTCGCCTCCGGCTTTTTTGTTTTTGATTGATGTATGTCAAGCAAGATGGGTATGGCGCAATCCGAAAAAAGCGGTATAATCCCGCGATTTTTTTGCGGATGCCACCTCAGAGGAGAAAGAGAATGAAGATTGTGGAAGTGAAACACCCACTCGTTAAACACAAGTTGGGCCTGATGCGTGAGCATGACATCAGCACGAAGCGTTTTCGCGAACTGGCTTCTGAAGTGGGTAGCCTGCTGACCTACGAAGCGACCTCTGATCTGGAAACGGAAAAAGTGACCATCGAAGGCTGGAACGGCCCGGTACAGGTTGAGCAGATCAAAGGTAAAAAAATTACCGTGGTGCCAATCCTGCGTGCGGGTCTGGGCATGATGGAAGGCGTGCTGGAGCACGTCCCAAGCGCGCGTATCAGCGTGGTGGGTATCTACCGTAACGAAGAGACGCTTGAGCCGGTCCCGTACTTCCAGAAGCTGGTCTCTAACATCGATGAGCGTATGGCGCTGGTGGTTGACCCGATGCTCGCGACCGGCGGTTCGATGATCGCCACCATCGACCTGCTGAAAAAAGCGGGATGCAGCAGCATCAAAGTGCTGGTACTGGTTGCGGCGCCGGAAGGTATCGCGGCGCTGGAAAAAGCGCACCCGGACGTTGAACTCTATACCGCGTCTGTCGACCAGGGACTGAACGAGCACGGGTACATCATCCCGGGGCTCGGCGATGCCGGCGATAAGATTTTTGGTACTAAATAATCGAATAACGATAAAGAAGCCGACTTTGATAGTCGGCTTTTTTTTGAATAAAAACCAACAATAACACTCAGAGGAAAACACTATGACGCGCCGTGCTATCGGGGTGAGTGAAAGACCGCCGCTTTTACAGACAATCCCGCTTAGTTTGCAGCACCTGTTCGCCATGTTTGGCGCAACCGTGCTGGTGCCAATCCTGTTTCACATTAACCCGGCTACCGTGCTGCTGTTTAACGGCATCGGTACGCTGCTTTACCTCTTCATCTGTAAGGGCAAAATCCCGGCCTATCTCGGGTCGAGCTTCGCGTTTATCTCCCCGGTACTGCTGTTGCTGCCGCTGGGTTATGAGGTCGCGCTGGGCGGCTTCATCATGTGCGGCGTGCTGTTCTGCCTGGTCTCCTTCATCGTGAAGAAAGCCGGTACCGGCTGGCTGGACGTGATGTTCCCGCCTGCGGCAATGGGGGCCATCGTTGCCGTCATCGGCCTGGAGCTGGCGGGTGTCGCGGCGAACATGGCTGGGCTGCTGCCTGCGGACGGTCAGTCACCGGATTCTAAAACCATTATTATTTCGCTGGTGACGCTGGGCGTGACGGTATTCGGTTCCGTCCTCTTCCGCGGCTTTATGGCGATTATCCCGATCCTGATCGGCGTGCTGGCGGGTTACGCGCTCTCCTTCGTGATGGGCGTTGTGGATACCACACCGATTGCCGAGGCGCACTGGTTCGCGCTGCCAACCTTCTACACCCCGCGCTTTGAATGGTTCGCCATTTTCACCATTCTGCCTGCCGCGCTGGTGGTGATTGCTGAGCACGTCGGCCACCTGGTGGTGACGGCGAACATCGTGAAGCGCGACCTGATCCGCGACCCGGGCCTGCATCGCTCCATGTTTGCCAACGGTTTCTCCACCATCATCTCTGGTTTCTTCGGCTCCACGCCAAACACGACTTACGGTGAGAATATCGGCGTAATGGCGATCACCCGCGTCTACAGCACCTGGGTTATCGGCGGCGCGGCGATCATCGCCATTCTGCTCTCCTGCGTTGGTAAACTGGCGGCAGCGATCCAGATTATCCCGGTGCCGGTGATGGGCGGCGTTTCTCTGCTGCTGTACGGGGTGATCGGTGCCTCCGGTATTCGCGTGCTGATTGAATCCAAAGTGGATTACAGCAAGGCGCAGAACCTGATCCTGACCTCCGTTATCCTGATTATCGGCGTGAGCGGCGCGAAGGTGCACATCGGCGCGGCAGAGCTGAAGGGTATGGCGCTGGCGACCATCGTCGGCGTCGGCCTGAGCCTGATTTTCAAGCTGATCTCGGTGATCCGCCCGGAAGAGGTGGTGCTGGACGCGGACGACAGCGAAAAAGCGCCACATTGATCGTCATGCCGGGCGAAGGATCGCCCGGTTCTCTCCTTGCAGGTTCCGTGTTAAACTCCATTCCGATTTTATGTAAGATCTCTGGTTGAGGTATTTCTGAACGGACCGGCACAGCTCTCTCTGCCACTTTATCTCCCTGACGATGAAACTTTCGCGAGTTTCTGGCCGGGTGATAACCCCTCTTTACTGGCTGCACTGCAAAACGTGCTGCGCCAGGAACACAGCGGATACATCTATATCTGGTCACGCGAAGGCGCGGGACGCAGCCACCTGCTGCATGCCGCCTGTGCGGAGCTTTCGGCGCGCGGTGACGCGGTAGGCTATGTGCCGCTGGATAAACGCACCTGGTTTGTGCCTGAGGTGCTGGAGGGCATGGAACATCTCTCCCTGGTCTGCATCGATAATATCGAATGCGTGGCGGGGGACGAACCGTGGGAAATGGCGATCTTTAACCTCTACAACCGCATTCTGGAGTCGGGCAAAACCCGGCTGCTGATCACCGGCGATCGTCCGCCGCGCCAGCTCAATCTGGGGCTGCCGGATCTGGCCTCTCGTCTGGACTGGGGGCAAATCTACAAGCTGCAACCGCTGTCGGATGAAGACAAACTCCAGGCACTTCAGTTGCGCGCCAGACTGCGCGGATTTGAACTGCCGGAAGACGTAGGGCGCTTCCTGCTCAAGCGTCTGGATCGGGAGATGCGCACGCTCTTTGATACGCTCGATCAGCTCGATCGCGCCTCCATCACCGCCCAGCGCAAGCTGACCATTCCGTTTGTGAAAGATATTCTTAAGCTTTGAGCTTTTTGCCCGGTGGCGCTGCGCTTACCGGGCCTACGAAAACCCGTCATACCTTGCAGGCCGGGTAAGGCGCAGCCGCCACCCGGCTAAAGATCCCCCAACAAGTGCTCCACCAGCAGCGGAATCGGTCTTCCCGACGCCACGCTCCGTCCGTTTTCTCGCCACAGCGCCGTCCCGCTGATATCCAGATGCGCCCACGGAATAGTCGGCGGGCAGAAATGGTGCAGCAGCCACGCCGCCGAGGCGCTGATCGCCGCATTGTTGGTCGGCGTGTTGCACAGATCGGCAATCGCGCTGTCGGTTTGCTTTCTCAGCCTCGCATCCAGCGGCAGGGACCACACCTCGTCGCCGCTCCGTTTGCCCGCGAGCGTCAGTGCCTGACGCAACGGCTCATCCTGGGTCATCAGCCCGCTCAGCTCATACCCCAGCGCTTTCACCACCGCTCCGGTTAAGGTCGCCATATCAATAATATAATGCGCCTGCGGATGGCGCTGACTCGCCCAGGCGATAGCGTCTGCCAGCACCAGCCGGCCCTCGGCATCGGTGTTGTTGATTTCCACCGTAATGCCGTTGCAGGCTGTTGCCACCGTGCCGGGCTGCATGGCGTCGGGGCCGATGGCGTTTTCCGCCAGCGCCAGCACGCCCATGATGCGCACGGGTAATTTCAGCTCCGCAACGGTCAGCATCAGCCCGAGCACGTTAGCCGCGCCGCACATGTCATATTTCATGGTGTACATGCCCGCGCCTTCCTTCAGCCACAGGCCGCCGGTGTCAAAGGTAATGCCTTTTCCCACGTAGCAGCGCACCGGGCCATCAGACACGCCGTTATAGTGAATAGCCAGCAGGCGAGGCGGGCAGGTCGCCCCTTTGCCAACGGCGTGCAGTAGCCCCAGCCCCTGCTCAACAATTTGCTTTTCATCCAACACCTCGCAGCGCAGAGCAGGGCTGGCGGCACACAGTTTTTGCGCCTCTTCCACCACAAACTGCGGCGTACAGCGGTCGGATGGCATATCCGCCAGACGTCGTGCCGCAACCATGCCGAGCGCAATGGCCTGCTGCTGGCGGAAGGTCGTCTCCAGCTTCGCCTGCTGTTCCGGCAGGCAGAGGGCAGTGATGCAGGTAAGGCGCAGCGCTTCGTCCGTCTTCTTCAGCTTCAGGTCACTGAGCCTGTGCGCCTGATTAAAGAGAAAACGCAGTACCTGCGCCAGCACCACATCGTCGATATCCGTCACGTCCAGCACGAGTTCGGCGCTGGCGGGGGCGGTAAGCAGCGGTCGCAGGGCCGTGATCAACCCTTCGGTCAGGGCGTCATGCCAGAGCGCATCCGGCAACAGAGTGATGCGGGCAAACGGCGCGCAGCCAAAGCGCGCGTCCGCGACGGTGCTCTGCTGGCGCATTTCAGCGATAAGAGCGCTATCCGGTAACAGGGAACTGTCAGCGCGCGCAATCAAATGGCTCTGCGGCTTCGCGTCTGAAAGTGCGTTGATAAACTGGTACGTGATCATCATAACTCCTCAATCGGTGCGCGGATCCGCGCGGCATAGGCCTGCATCCACTCCTCATCTACCGCGTGATAGTGCGTTTTCTCCCGCAGGCGTTCAGTACGGAAAACGGTGAGGGGCTGGCGAGCCGTCGCCACCACGAACGAGAAGGTTTTGATGTTGGTCGCGGCGCCAAATTCTCCTTTGCTGTTCATGCACACCACGGAGAGATCGCCCGCGCGACCGAAGCGCGACATCAGTTTGTCTTCCAGTTCGAACACGACCGAATCCGCCGCCTGCTGCGGCGTCATGCCTTGCGCCATCCGGCGAACGATTTCGTAGCTGGTACAGCCCTTCAACAGATCTTCACCGACGCCCGTGGCGGTGGCCGCGCCGGTTTCGCTGTCGCAGTAAAAGCCGGAGCCGATGATGGGTGAGTCACCGAGGCGACCGCGTTTTTTCATAAACAGGCCGCTGGTGGAAGTGGCGACGCTCATCGAGCCCTGTTTATCGAGGCCGATGATGCCGACGGTGTCATGTCCGTCGTAGGGGCTTAACCCCTTATCCAGCGTTTCGCGGCAGCGCTTACGGTAGTGTTGCATGGCGCGATCCGTGAGCATGGTTTTATCGGCAAAGCCCTGACTCAGCGCCCATTCGCGCGCGCCCTGGCCGACCAGCAGGCTGTTATAGCGCTGGCGGCTGAGCGCGTGCGCCACGCGCACCGGGTTGGCGATATCCACCAGATTGCCCACGGCGCCGAACGCCAGCGTGTCGCCGTCCATATAGGCCGCGTCCAGCTCCACCTCGCCGTTCTCTGTCGGCAGCCCGCCGTAGCCGACGGATTTATACAGCGGAAAGTCCTCGACGGCGGCGACGGCATCCACTACCGCCGCAGCGACCGGTTTGCCCGCAGCCAGCGCAGACGCAGATTCCGTGACGCCTTCAAGCGCCATTCGCCAGGTTGCGATAATTCCCCACATGCTTTACTCCTGTTTTGCAAGGGTGGTGTCGGTTTGCGTAACGCTGGCTATTTCCGCCGCGCGGTACTGTTTATCCAGGATACGCATGAAAGGCAGGTACAGCATGGCGCCAATCAGCAGGTTGATCAGCTGCATCACGCTGCCGCTCAGGTGCCCGGTGACGATAAAGCCGCTAATAACCGGCGGCAGCGTCCAGGGGATAAACACCCCGGTGGTGACGGCGACCGCACCAATTTTCATCGCCGCATACTGCACGGTGACCAGCACCAGCGGCACCAGATTGAACGGGATGAGCATGATTGGGTTCATGATCACCGGCAGGCCAAAGAGAATCGGTTCGTTGATGTTAAACACCGAGGCACCCGCACCGAGGCGCGCCACTTCGCGCATGTTTTTGCTGCGGGCGAAAATCAGCATCGCAATCACCAGCGACAGCGTGGCGCCCGCGCCGCCCATCCAGATCATGTCAAAAAACTGTTCGGTGATGATGTGCGGCGGCGTCGTTCCCGCCTGAATCGCGGCGATGTTGTCGGTCTGGTTCTCCATCCACAGCGGACGAATAATCCCGTTGATCATCGAACCTGAGTTAATGCCCACTGACCACAGAATGGTGATGCTGAATACGGTCATCAGCGCCCCGAAATAAGAGGTGCCGTAGTGGCGCACCGGGGTGGCAACCACTTCATAAATAAACTGGTGGATGGTGTGGTAGTGGGTGTTTTCAAAGATGATGCGGATAAGCAGCACCAGAATCATCACCAGCAGGGCCGGGATCAGGGCCGCGAACGACTCCTGCACCGCAGGAGGCACGCCGTCCGGCATTTTGATGACCAGCTTTTTGCGCTTCAGCCAGCAGAACAGTTCCGTCCACAGCAGGGAACCGATCATCGCCACGAACAGCCCTTTGCTGCCAATCCACTCCACCGGCATCACGGTAATGCCGCCGTTTTCCGCCACTTTGATAAAGGGCGTCAGGATCAGAAACGCGACCAGCGCCAGGATGCCGCAGGAGATGCGGTCCTCGCCATAATGCTCAGCCAGGCGGTAGGCCACCAGGAAGCTGATAAACAGCGACATGGTTGAGAACACCGCGTTAAACGGGATCTCTATAATCGCACTCCAGCTCTCACCAAAGGCCTGAGACATAAACTGCTGATAGGCCTGATTCGGGAAGGAGGAGATCACCAGCAGGATGGAGCCGACGATGATAAACGGCATGAATGAAACGTAGGCCCCACGAATGGCCCCAAGATGACGCTGCTGGGCCGTTTTCGCCGCCAGCGGCATCAGTTTTGCTTCAAGAAATCCCAGAACATTGTTCATTGTGAACTCCGTACAAGATTGAGAGGTGTTGTTTATGTTATGTCTGTGGATTATCAGTGAAGCGCGGCGAGCGAAAGGTGAAATCGGTCACAAAGCATTCGCTGCTCTGATATAAATCTCATAAGATTAGTTGCGGAGAGAGACGCGATGGAAATCAAACTGCATGCCAACGCCACCACCACACCGCGTATCCGTCGTTATCTTCAGCAGTCAGATAAAAGCGACAGAGAGCTTGCCGTTGAGTTGGGTATCTCGGTCACCACCGTCAGGCGCTGGCGCAACCGCGACCAGGTTTCGGATAACCACACCACGCCAAAAGTGATACATAAAGCGTTGAGACAAGAGCAGGCAGCACTGATAAATGCTCTGCGTGATATCACCGGTGCACCGCTGGATGAACTGCTGCTGCTGGTGAATGACGGACTCGGGATCGCCGTTTCCCGCGCGACCCTGAACCGCTACCTCAAACCGGCTTCGGTAAGACAAAAGGGGGCGTCGTTGCAGGGCAAAAAGGCGCTGAAGGCCGGTATCATGCCGCAGAAGCTACTTCTGCATCATCAGCCGCTATCGCTGCATATGGACGACGGTGGGGAGCAACACCTGCTCTGGGCGCGTGAACCCGTTAGCGGCTGGTGCTACGCCCGGCTTTATGCCGGTGTCTCGCCGCAGTTGCTGACCCGCTGGACGAACGAGGTGCTGGCTGCCTGTCCGGCTGATATTCAATCTGTTGAGACTTTTGGGCTGGCAGTGAACTTGCCGGAGCATAACGTCACCGTAAAAGTGCATTCACAGTATTATCTTGCCCTTCAGGCCACCGTGCCGTTACGTGAGATCATTCCGCGGGTGAACAGTGAACCGGCGGGAGCGCTGTTGATCCAACTGTGTGAGTTTTACAACCGGGGAAAAGCGCAGAAAAAGCTGGGAGAGCGTACGCCGCAGGCGTTTCTGGAAGCGCTGCGGCGTAACGATTAGACGATCCCGAGCACGTCTTCCGGTGGACGGCCGATACGCGCCTTGCCGTTCGCCACGACAATCGGGCGCTCAATCAGCTTAGGATTGTCGACCATCGCCTGAATCAGCCGATCTTCAGTGAGACTGGTATCGTTCAGATTAAGCGACTTATACAGATCTTCTTTCTGACGCATCAGGTCGCGTGCGCTGCCCATGTTAAGCATCTTCAGCAGCTGGCGGATCGTCTGCGCATCCGGCGGCGTCTCCAGATACAACACCACTTCCGGATCGATGCCGTTAGACTTCAGCAGATTCAGCGTCTCGCGGCTCTTGGAGCAGCGAGGGTTATGGTAAATTTTTACCGCGTCTGTCATGACTTCTCCTTTATTACATCTTCTCGTACGGCTTAAAGCGTTGTTGCAGGCCGCGCAGCTGGTCGATTCGCGCATCGTAGCGGGCCTGTTGCAGGCTGCCAAGCTTCACCTGTGAGCTGGCGCTGCTCAACAGGGAAATGGCCTGATCGAGGCGACCCGCCAGCGCCAGGCCTTCCGCACGCGCGGCCAGCTCCTGATCGCGGTTACCCAGTTGCCCCTGGGCCTGGGCGAGCAGTTCCCAGCCGTTCTGGTCATCTTTATTGTTAAAGGTGTAGCGGTTCAGAATGGTCACCGCCTCGCCGGGCTGGCCGCCCTGTAGGTAGGCGTTCGCCAGGTTAAGCTGCAATACCGGATTGTTGCGAATGTCTTTCGCCCCTTTCAGACGATTGATCGCATCGGTCGCTTTTTTCTGCCCCAGATCGATATCGGTGGCGAGGTCAAGATACCACGGATTGTCAGGCGCCGACGCCAGCAGCGGCTGTAGCGCTTTACGCGCTTCATCGTACTTGCTGGCCTCCATCGCCTGGAGCGCCTGACCATACTGCGCCGCGTTTTTCTCGCGCACGTTGCCTTTCGCCAGCGCGTCCAGCAGATCGCTGGTGAGCTGATTACGTCCGGAGTTGTACATGCCAAGCGTTCTCACTTTGGCCATGTAGAAATCCTGCGAAGACTGCACCACGACCGGACGCATCTGGTTGGCACGGTTACGGGCATCCGAGAGTCGGCTTTCCGGCAGCGGGTGGGTCAACAGAATTTCAGGCGGGCGCGACGAGTAGCGTGCCTGGTCGAGCAGTTTTTCCAGGAAGCTCGGCATGGCCTGCGGGTCAAAGCCGGAACGCTGTAAAACCTGAATGCCGATGCGGTCTGCTTCCTGCTCGTTCTGCTGGGTAAAGCTGATCATCCCCTGACGCGTCCCCGCCAGCGTCCCGGTAAGCGCCGCCATCCCGGCCTGCGGGCTGGCCATCGCCAGCAAAATGGAACCCAGCGCGCCCACCCAGGTCAGGGGGGCGTTACGCTTCTGATCTTCCATCGCACGCGCCAGATGGCGCTGGGTGACGTGCGAAATTTCGTGCGCCATGACGGACGCCAGCTGGCTTTCGTTATCGGAATAACGGAACAGCGCCGAATGCAGCACCACGTTCCCGCCAAAGAAGGCGAAGGCGTTGATTTCGTCGTTATTGATTAAATAGAAATGGAAGGGCGTTTTTACCGAGTCGGCGTGCGCCACCAGCCGCATCCCCAGACCGTTGATGTACTGCACCAGCAAAGGGTCGTTAATCAGCGGAGCACTGCCGCGCAGCTGGCGTACGTAATAATCACCCATCTGCATCTCCTGCCCGATGGAGAGCGTGCTTCCTGCCGTGGTGCCCATGTCCGGCAATGAATCGGACGAGTCAGCGAAAGCGGGCAACACCTGACCCACCGTCACGGCGGCAATCAGTGTCGCAACCAGTGTTTTTCTCAACTGCCTGAACATAACCACTGTCCTGTATTTTGGATGTGCTAATTTGACCGATGAACCCGCATAACGTTCATCTCCGCTGCTCTGCGAGTGTAGCCGTGTTAAGAGATGAAGAAAATCCCATTCATCAGGGTTTTGCGAAACCTGACAGTGAAACAAAAAGGAAAGTCTTTTTTGTGACAGTTAGATACAATTCACCGTCTCACTCCCGCCATTCGATTCAGGGAAGGGTTGTATGCTCGAAATGTTAATGCAGTGGTATCGGCGTCGGTTTAGCGACCCGGAAGCCATTGCTTTGCTGGTCATTCTGGTTGCCGGATTCGGTATCCTGTTCTTCTTTAGTGGCCTGCTGGCACCGCTACTGGTGGCGATTGTACTGGCGTATCTGTTGGAGTGGCCCACCGCGCGTCTGGAACATATCGGCTGTTCCCGCCGCTGGGCGACCAGCATTGTCCTGGTGCTGTTTGTCGGTATTCTGCTGCTGATGTCCTTCGTGGTGATGCCCATCGCCTGGCAACAGGGGATCTACCTGATCCGTGATATGCCCGGCATGCTGAATAAACTGTCTGATTTTGCCGCCACGCTGCCGCGCCGCTATCCTGCGCTGATGGACGCCGGGATTATTGATGCGATGGCCGAAAACATGCGCGCCCGCATCATGACCATGGGTGATTCGGTGGTGAAATACTCTCTGGCCTCGCTGGTGGGGTTGCTGACGCTGGCGGTTTACCTTGTTCTCGTGCCGCTAATGGTGTTTTTCCTGGTCAAAGATAAAGAGCAGATGCTGAACGCGGTGCGCCGCGTGCTGCCGCGCAATCGCGGTCTCGCCGGTCAGGTCTGGCAGGAGATGAACCAGCAGATCACCAACTACATTCGCGGCAAAGTGCTGGAGATGATTGTGGTGGGCGTGGCGACCTGGATTGGCTTCGTGATCTTCGGGCTGAACTACTCGCTGCTGCTGGCGGTGCTGGTCGGATTCTCGGTTCTGATCCCGTATATCGGCGCGTTTGTGGTGACCATTCCGGTAGTCGGTGTGGCGCTGTTCCAGTTTGGTCTGGGTACGGAGTTCTGGAGCTGTTTCGCCGTATACCTGATTATTCAGGGACTGGATGGGAACCTGCTGGTACCGGTGCTGTTCTCAGAAGCCGTTAACCTGCATCCGCTGGTGATTATCCTGTCAGTGGTGATTTTCGGCGGGCTGTGGGGATTCTGGGGCGTGTTCTTCGCCATTCCGCTGGCGACGCTGATTAAAGCCGTGGTCCACGCGTGGCCGGATGTGCCGGCGGTGGAGGAGAAGTAGTTTTGCCGGGTGGCGCTGCGCTTACCCGGCCTACTTATTCTTGTAGGTCGGGTAAGGCGAAGCCGCCACCCGACACTCACTTTCAGGCACTTTCTTTCAGCCACTTCAACACCACGTCGTGGTGGTTGCTGGTTTTGAAATCATCAAACACGTGCTCAACTCTACCGTCAGCGCCAATCAGGAAGCTGATACGGTGAATACCGTCGTACGTTTTGCCCATAAAGGACTTCTCACCCCAGACGCCAAACTGCTCGCAAACCTGGTGGTCTTCATCGGAAAGCAGCGTGAAGTTCAGCAGCTCTTTTTCCGCAAAACGTGACAGCTTCTCTGGCTTATCGGTGCTGATGCCCAGCACTTCCACACCGACCTTTTTCAACTCATCCATGTTGTCGCGTAGACCGCAGGCCTGTACGGTACAGCCCGGGGTCATGGCTTTCGGGTAGAAATAGACCAGAACACGCTGTCCCTGGAAGTCGGTCAAATTTACTTGCTCGCCGTCTTGATCCGGTAAGCTAAATTTCGGTGCGATATCACCGGCTTTCAGTGGGTTCATTACTCAACTCCATCCTGTTCGTGCTGCGAATAATCGACGACGCTTATACTGCCTTGCGCGTGTAATTCTGTACAGAGGGCTTTGAACGCTTGCTCGATATTTGACGCATCCTGCGAGGCAGGGCTGTGTGCGGTAATTTGAATAAACAGCGTCGGGATTGCGTTTTCATCGCCCGGCTGCGTGCGGGAAACCAGTTCGGCAATGTTCATCTGATGGCTGTCAAACAGCGCCGTAAAACGTTCAATCAGATGAGGTGAATCAGGCACTTCAACCTGTACCCAGACCGTGGCAGGCAGAGCCGGACGCGGGCGCGCGGTGGTGCGCTTCATCACAATCAGTAAATCCAGCTCTGCGCCTTTCAGCGGCAGGGTAGATTCGATGAGGGTAATGGCATTCCATGTTCCGGAAAGCAGCATGATGAACGTGAACTCTTCGCCAAGCATAGCCAGCCGGCTGTCTTCGATGTTGCAGCCGCAGCTGCTCACGTGGCGAGTGATGGTATTCACGATACCCGGCCTGTCAGCACCCAGCGCAGTGATAACCAGGTAATGTTGTGATGAGGTTGTCAAACCTGTTCTTCCTTTGCGTGGTTAAGTCTTCCTAAGGAAAGCATAAAAAAAACATGCATACAACCGCCTGAGAGCCTCAGGTCGCTTGCTTTTATTACAGTTCCAAACGTAACATTGAGGCTCTTGTTCGCACAGAGGATGGCTCATGTTCACGGGAAGTATTGTCGCGCTTGTTACACCGATGGATGAAAAAGGTAATGTCTGCCGGTCAAGCATGAAGAAGCTCATTGATTACCATGTCGCCAATGGAACCTCGGCGATCGTTTCGGTAGGGACTACCGGTGAATCCGCTACGCTGAGCCACGAAGAGCACGGCGACGTTGTGATGCTGACCCTGGAACTGGCGGACGGGCGTATTCCGGTCATCGCGGGGACGGGCGCAAACGCAACCGCAGAAGCTATCAGTCTGACCCAACGTTTTAACGACAGCGGCATTGTCGGCTGTCTGACGGTGACCCCTTATTACAACCGTCCTACTCAGGAAGGTTTGTTCCAGCATTTCAAAGCCATCGCTGAACATACTGACTTGCCACAAATTCTGTATAATGTGCCGTCCCGTACCGGTTGCGATATGCTGCCGGAAACCGTTGGCCGTCTCTCGAAAGTAAAAAATATTATCGGGATTAAAGAGGCGACAGGGAACTTAAGCCGCGTTCATCAGATCAAAGAGCTGGTTTCAGACGACTTTATCCTGTTGAGCGGTGATGATGCGACCGCGCTGGACTTTATGCAGCTCGGTGGTAACGGCGTGATTTCCGTGACGGCGAACGTGGCGGCGCGCGATATGGCTGACATGTGCAAACTGGCCGCAGCCGGTCACTTTGATGAAGCTCGCGTGATTAATCAGCGTCTGATGCCGTTGCACAATAAATTATTTGTCGAACCCAATCCGATCCCAGTGAAATGGGCATGTAAGGAGTTGGGGCTTGTAGCAACCGACACGCTGCGTTTGCCAATGACACCGATTACCGACCACGGTCGTGAAATTGTCGCTGGCGCGCTGAAGCATGCCGGTTTGCTGTAAAGTTTAGGGAGATTTGATGGCTTATTCAGTACAGAAGTCGCGCCTGGCGAAGGTTGCGGGTGTTTCGCTTGTTATGCTCCTCGCTGCCTGTAGTTCAGACTCGCGCTACAAGCGCCAGGTGAGCGGTGATGAATCCTATCTGGATGCGCCGCCGCTTGCTGAACTTCACGCGCCTGCCGGCATGATCCTGCCGATCCAGAACGGTGATTATAATATTCCGGTTACCAACGGCAGCGGCCTGGTGGGTAAAGCGCTCGATATTCGTCCGCCAGCTCAGCCTCTGGCGCTCGTGAGCGGCGCGCGCACGCAGTTCACCGGTGATACAGCTTCTCTGCTGGTGGAAAGCGCACGCGGTACAACGCTGTGGCCGCAGGTTGTAAGCGTCATTCAGTCGAAAAACTATACGATTGATAAACGCGACGACGCCAGCCAAGCTTTAACCACCGACTGGATTGAGTGGAACCGTCTCGATGAAGACCAGCAGTACCGTGGTCGTTATCAAGTCTCCGTTAAGCCGCAGGGTTATCAGCAGGCGGTTACCGTTAAGCTGTTGAATCTTGAGCAGGCAGGTAAACCGGTTGCCGATCCGTCCGCCATGCAGCGCTACAGCACTGAAATGCTGAACGTGATTGCAGCGGGTCTGGATAAGAACGCTACCGATGCCGCAAACGCCGCGCAGAACCGTAACGGCTCAACCTTTGACGTGCAGAGCGGTGCAGACGATACCGGTCTGCCGATGCTGGTGGTGCGTGCGCCGTTTAACCAGACCTGGCAGCGTCTGCCAGCAACGCTTGAAAAAGTGGGCATGAAGGTGACCGACAGCACCCGTTCAACGGGCAGCATCACAGCGACCTATAAGCCGCTGTCTGATAGCGCCTGGCAGGAGTTGGGGGCAAGCGATCCACAGCTGCCTTCCGGTGACTACAAAATCCAGGTCGGCGACCTCGATAACCGCAGCAGCCTGCAATTTATCGATCCGAAAGGATACACGCTGACCCAGGCGCAGAACGATGCGCTGGTCGCTGCCTTCCAGGCCGCATTCAGCAAATAATAGTGAGGGCTGGTTAATCCAGCCCTTTTTATTTTCGTGCTACGCAAACGTGTGCGTGGCATAATATGGCCAGTTTTGAATACAAATCATCACACCAGGAGTAATGAAGATGCAGAAGCAAGCTGAGTTGTATCGTGGCAAAGCGAAAACCGTATACAGCACGGAAAACCCGGATCTGTTGGTGCTCGAATTCCGCAATGATACGTCAGCAGGAGACGGCGCACGCATTGAGCAGTTCGATCGTAAGGGCATGGTGAACAACAAGTTCAACCACTTCATTATGACCAAACTGGCCGAAGCCGGTATCCCGACTCAGATGGAAGCGTTGTTGTCCGATACGGAATGTCTGGTAAAAAAACTGGATATGGTGCCGGTTGAGTGCGTGATCCGTAACCGTGCCGCAGGCTCCCTGGTGAAGCGTCTGGGCATCGAAGAAGGTATCGAACTGAATCCACCGCTGTTCGATCTGTTCCTGAAAAACGACGCCATGCATGACCCGATGGTCAACGAATCCTACTGTGAAACCTTCGGCTGGGTAAGCAAAGAGAACCTGGCGCGCATGCAGGAACTGACCTACAAAGCCAACGACGTGCTGAAAAAGCTGTTTGATGACGCGGGCCTGATCCTGGTCGACTTCAAGCTGGAGTTCGGTCTGTACAAAGGCGAAGTGGTGCTGGGCGACGAATTCTCTCCGGACGGCAGCCGCCTGTGGGACAAAGAGACGCTGGATAAAATGGACAAAGACCGTTTCCGCCAGAGTCTGGGTGGCGTGGTCGAAGCGTACGAAGCGGTTGCTCACCGTTTAGGCGTTAAGCTCGACTAAACTGCGCATTTGCCAAAGGATGTGGGCATCCTTTGGCGTCTTATCCTTGTTTACTATGGTAATCCTTTCATTAACCGCCTACGATCATAGCTATTATAAATGGAATAGTTCGAGGTGTTTATGCGCTGGCAAGGGCGTCGTGAAAGTGACAACGTAGAAGACAGACGCAGCAGCGGTGGCGGTGGTCCGTCTATGGGCGGGCCAGGTTTCCGGTTACCCAGCGGCAAGGGCGGCATTATTCTGCTGGTCGTCGTGCTGGTGGCGGGCTACTACGGTGTCGACCTGACCGGTTTGATGACCGGTGAAACCGGGCAACAGCAGCAGTATTCTCAGCGCTCCATCAGCCCGAATGAAGATGAAGCGGCGAAATTTACTTCCGTTATTCTCGCGACGACCGAAGATACCTGGGGTCAGCAGTTCGAGAAAATGGGGCGGACTTATCAGCCGCCAAAACTGGTGATGTACCGGGGCGCAACCCGCGCCGGCTGCGGCACCGGGCAGTCCGTTATGGGGCCGTTCTACTGCCCGGCGGACAGCACCGTCTATATCGATCTCTCCTTCTATGACGACATGAAAAGCAAGCTGGGCGCCGACGGCGATTTTGCCCAGGGCTACGTGATCGCGCATGAAGTCGGCCACCATGTGCAGAAGCTCCTCGGCATTGAGCCTAAAGTGCGTCAGATGCAGCAGAATGCGTCTCAGGCGGAGGTGAATCGTCTGTCCGTACGCATGGAGCTTCAGGCCGACTGCTTCGCTGGCGTCTGGGGACACAGCATGCAGCAGCAGGGCGTGCTGGAAACAGGCGATCTGGAAGAGGCCCTGAATGCCGCACAGGCGATTGGTGACGATCGCTTGCAGCAGCAGAGCCAGGGGCGCGTTGTGCCGGACAGCTTTACCCATGGCACCTCAGAGCAGCGCTACAGCTGGTTTAAGCGTGGCTTCGACAGCGGCAACCCGTCGCAGTGTAATACCTTCGGCAAAGCTATGTGATGTTGGGGTTTGAACAGCTGGTTAACCAGCTTCAGCGTACCGGGCACCGCCGGCTGGTGGTGCTCAGCGGCGATGAAGCGTGGACGTTGAGCCAGGCGACCCATCTGCGCGATACGTTTCCAGGAGACTGGCTGTGGCTGGAGGAAAACCCCTCTAAGGCCATCAGCGGCCTGCTGGGACGTGAATACCTGCACGCCGTTTTTGACGCGCGAGACGGGTTTGACGTCTCGGCCTTCGCCGCCCTCAGCGGGACCCTGCGCGCCGGAAGCCTTCTGGTGCTGCTGGTGCCGCCGTTCTCCGTCTGGGCCGACAGGCCCGACAGGGATTCTCTGCGCTGGAGCGACAGCGCAGAGCCGATCGCCACCCCGCACTTTGTTCACCACTTTTGCCGGATGCTTGCCGCCGATTCAGATGCCATCGTCTGGCATCAACATCGTCCTCTGTGCCTTCCCGTTGCGCCAGATTTACCCGCCTGGCAGCCCGCCAGCGGTGAACCGCAGCGCGAGCAGGCTGAAATCCTCGACGCTCTTCTGACCATGCCTGCGGGCGTGGCCGCCGTGACGGCGCCGCGCGGACGGGGAAAGTCCGCCCTGGCGGGCATGTTGCTGAGCGGCATTCAGGGGAGTGCAGTAGTGACGGCACCGGCAAAAGGGGCGACGGATGTCATCGCGCGTTTCGCCGGGGAACATTTTCACTTTATGGCCCCGGATGCGCTGCTGGCCTCCACCACAGAAGCTGACTGGCTGATTGTCGATGAGGCAGCCGCCATCCCCGGCCCGCTGCTGGAGAAGCTGGTGTCGCGCTTTCCCCGCGTGTTGCTGACCACCACGGTGCAGGGTTATGAAGGCACGGGCAGGGGATTCCTGCTGAAGTTCTGCGCCCGGTTCAGCGGGCTGCGGCGTTATACCTTATCCACGCCAGTTCGCTGGGCTGCCGGATGCCCCCTTGAGCGGATAGTGGCGAACGCGCTGCTGTTCGACGATGCGCTTATCGATCGCAAACCGGCAGGGGAGGTACGTTTAACGTCGCTGGAGCCCGGGATATGGGAGAACGATCCGGCGCGCGGGGCAGGCGTGTATGAACTGCTGTGTGCCGCGCACTACCGAACGTCCCCCCTCGATTTACGCCGGATGATGGACGCCCCCGGCCAGCACTTTGCTGTTGCTCAGGCGGGCGCGGAGATCGCGGGCGCGCTCTGGCTGGTGGAGGAGGGGGGATTACCCCCTGAACTTAGCCGCGCAGTATGGGCGGGGTTTCGTCGGCCGCGTGGAAATCTGGTGGCGCAGTCGCTGGCGGCGCACGGCGGTTCGCCGCTCGCGGCGACGCTGAAAGGCCGACGCGTCAGCCGCATTGCGGTTCATCCCCATCGCCAGCGGGAAGGCATCGGCCAGCGGCTGATCCGCAGTGCCAGCGGAGAAGATTATCTCTCGGTCAGCTTTGGCTATACCGACGAGCTGTGGCGTTTCTGGCGGCAGTGCGGGTTTGTGCTGGTGCGGATGGGCAGCCACCGGGAAGCCAGCAGCGGGTGCTATACGGCGATGGCGTTGCTGCCGCTGAGCGAGGCGGGGCATCAGCTCTGCGAACAGGCGCATCAGCGTTTATGTCGTGATATGCGCGTCCTGTCGGCCTGGAATGGCGAAAAGATCCCGGTGACGGATGCATGGGAAGCTACCCTTAATAGTGATGACTGGCTGGAGCTGGCGGGGTTTGCCTTTGCTCACCGGGCGTTTTCAACCTCGGTTGCGGCGCTAACGCGATTGGTGTTAGCCGTGGACATCCCACTCCCGGCGCTGCGCGGGAAAATGGAAGGGAATACGCACGATTTCGGGCGCAAAGCGTTGCTGGCGAAGCTACGCGAGGAAACCGCACGCGCGCTTGAAAGGCTTGATTACTCCCGTAGCCAGCAGCTGAAAGCCGACATTTTGCAATGGCAATTTTTTCAATGACTTCTTCAGTAAAGTGGCATGGTCATTACCCCGCAGAGGCGTAAAATCCTGCTTATCAATTAAGGAGATCGCCATGAAACATGACCATTTTGTTGTGCAAAGCCCGGATACGCCTGCTAAACAGCTCCTGCTTCTGTTTCATGGCGTGGGCGACAATGCCGTCAATATGGGACAGATTGGCAGCTGGTTTGCACCCGTTTTCCCACACGCGCTGATCGTCAGCATCGGCGGCGTGGAGCCGTGCGGTCCGGACGGTCGGCAGTGGTTTTCCGTCGAGGGCGTGACGGAGGAGAATCGTCAGGCGCGTATTGATGCCGTTATGCCAGCCTTTATCGATACCGTGCGTTACTGGCAGCAGCAGAGCGGCGTAGGCGCCGACGCAACGGCGCTGATTGGCTTCTCTCAGGGTTCAATCATGTCGCTGGAAAGCGTAAAAGCGCAGCCCGGACTGGTGTCCCGCGTGATTGCCTTTAACGGGCGTTTTGCGACGTTACCGCAAAGCGCGACCACGCAGACCACGATCCATCTCATTCATGGGGGTGAAGACCGGGTAATTGAGCTTTCGCATGCAGTAGCCGCCCAGGAGACGCTGATGCGCGAGGGCGGAGATGTGACGCTGGATATCGTAGACGATCTGGGGCATGCCATTGACGATCGCAGCATGCAGTTCGCGCTCGATCATCTGCGTTATACCGTACCGAAGCACTACTTTGATGAAGCGCTCAGCGGCGCGAAGCCGAATGACGATGATATCGTCGAGTATATTTAAACATTTCCCCTCACCCTAACCCTCTCCCCAAAGGGAGAGGGAACAAAACCCCCCTCGTCCCTCTGGGGAGAGGGGCCGGGGGTGAGGGGTGTGTACAATTACTTCTTCTGGTCCTTCTTCGGCCAGTCGTCTTCATCGTCCCACTTGTCGTTAAAATCACGGTGCGGCGGAAGATCCGGTTTGTTGGCAAGGAACTTTTTGTGGTCAACGCGCTTGAGATCTTTAATCACGTTAAGCAGCACGCCTACCAGAAATACCAACACCAGAATCCACCAGTACTTTGAAAGCCAGTCCATTCGCTAATCCTCTTTAAGCACCCGTCAGGCGACGAGTTGCTCCATAATACGTTGATACATGCGGGCCAGCAGTTGTAAATCGGCAGCGTTCACGCATTCATTGATTTTGTGAATCGTCGCGTTAACCGGACCCAGTTCGACAACCTGTGCGCCCATGCGGGCGATAAAGCGTCCGTCAGACGTGCCGCCCGTTGTCAGCAGTTGTGGCTTAATTTCATTATAGTGCGCAATGGCGTTCACTACCGCATCCACCAGTTTACCGCGCTGCGTCAGGAACGGCTGGCCAGACAGCCACCAGTCGAGGGTATAGCGCAGCTGATATTTCTCGAGCAGCGCAATCACTCGCGCTTTGATCATCTCGTCAGTCAGTTCGGTGCTGAAGCGGAAGTTAAACTGGACGAAGAGATCGCCGGGAATGACGTTGTTGCTGCCGGTGCCAGCCTTGATGTTGGCTATCTGCATGCTGGTTGGCGGGAAAAATTCATTGCCTTTATCCCATTCAATGCTCACCAGTTCGTTCAGCATCGGCGCGGCGCGGTGTACCGGGTTATCCGCCAGGTGCGGATAGGCAACGTGGCCCTGCACGCCATGAATAGTCAAATTGCAGGTCAGGGATCCACGGCGGCCATTTTTCACCACATCGCCCACCACTTCGGTGCTGGACGGTTCGCCCACCAGACAGTAGTCCAGACGTTCATTGCGCGCCATCAGCGCCTCAACGACCTTCACGGTGCCGTTGTGGGCGCTGGCTTCTTCATCGGAGGTAATCAAAAACGCAAGACGGTTTTTATGGTTCGGATGCTGGGCGACGAAACGCTCTGCCGCCACGACCATCGCAGCCAGGGAACCTTTCATGTCCGCAGCGCCGCGTCCGAAAAGCATGCCGTCGCGGATGGTCGGCTCAAAAGGCGGGTTGATCCAGCGGTCTGCGTCGCCCGCGGGAACTACGTCAGTATGTCCGGCAAACGCCAGCGTCTCCCCCTGACCACGCCATGCCCAGAAGTTCTGCGTATCGCCAAAATCCATGTGCTCCACGGTAAAACCGATGGCACGCAGGCGCTCAATCATTAATGCCTGACAACCTGCGTCGTCCGGGCTAAGGGAAGGACGGCGAATAAGCTGCTGAGTCAGCTCAATGACCGGGCATGACATAGACTACACCTCAACGAATAAATCTGAATAAAGGGTTTCACTGAAACCCAGCAGCATAGGCTGACCTGGCTTGCAGAGCAATGGGCGTTTGATGATTGCCGGCATTTCAAGCATCAATTTGGCTGCGCTGTCGGCGTCGTTGATCGTGGCCCGGAGAGATTCATCCAGTTTTCGCCAGGTGGTCCCGCGGGTATTCAGCAGCGCTTCCCATCCCAGTTCGTTGATGGCGGAATGGAGAAACGCGGGGTCAAGCCCGTCGGCACGGTAATCGTGGAAGCGATAGTCGATGTTGTGTGCTTCCAGCCAGCGGCGGGCTTTTTTAATCGTGTCGCAATTCTTAATGCCGTACATCACAACCATAGTGAATCCTTTTGTTCTTTTGTGGATTTAATGTTCAATATTTTCGAAGATATATCCTTAAGTGGAATATAACACATTCGGAATTTTTCGGGATTTACAATTCTCCATAATTCAACGAACAGCTGTAAGCTGAATAGTCTTTCATCTTTTAAGCATAGTTGTCCACCCTGTTTAAATTGCCAATACACTCAGGGGGAAATTAAAAATGCTGTCATTTTTCCGACTATTTCAAAATATTGCTGTAGGTCACATAAAATTTACCCGGCAACGCTCATAGTAATCCTAAACCTACCAGTACAGCGGGGCTCAATCACAGCAATCGGTTAAAGTGGCTTCACAATGATGATACGTTTTCGTAGAATGCGCATAATAATAAGAGAGGTTGTTATGATTGAACGTGAACTGGGGAACTGGAAAGATTTTATCGAAGGCATGCTTCGTAAATGAATTTCCGGTAAGAAATGCAAGAGCACTTAATTAACTAAAATAACCATAGTGTGAAAGAATCACACAATAAAAAGGCGGCCTGTAAAGCCGCCTTTTTTTATTTCAACGGGTTATTCCGGCTTATCCTTCAGCGGGAAACGACGACGTATCAGCACAAAGAACAGCGGTACGAAATAGATAGCCAGTATCGTCGCGGATATCATTCCCCCCATAACGCCCGTACCCACTGCGTGCTGGCTGCTGGAGCCTGCGCCGGAGCTGGTGGCCATCGGCAGGACGCCAAACACAAACGCCAGAGAGGTCATCAGGATCGGACGCAGGCGCTGACGACAGGCGTGCAGCGTGGCGGCCATCAGTTCGTGACCTTTGGCATTCATCTCATTGGCAAATTCGACGATCAGAATGGCGTTTTTTGCCGACAATCCGATCACGGTGAGGAGTCCGACCTGGAAATAGACATCATTTTCCAGGCCGCGCATCCAGGTTGCCAGCAGCGCGCCGATGACCCCGAGAGGCACCACCAGCATCACCGAGAACGGCACTGACCAGCTTTCATACAGCGCCGCCAGGCAGAGGAATACCACCAGCAGCGAAAGAGCATACAGGGCAGGCGCCTGAGCGCCGGAAAGCCGTTCCTGGTAGGACATCGCCGTCCACTCCAGGCCAAAGCCGGTCGGTAACTGCTGAACCAGTTTTTCCATAATGTCCATTGCGGTACCGGTACTGACGCCCGGCGCGGCTTCACCGACAATCTCCAGCGCCGAATAGCCGTTGTAACGCTCCAGACGCGGCGAACCGGTCTCCCAGCGTGACGTCGCAAACGCCGAGAACGGCACCATGCCGCCGGTGTTATTGCGCACATACCAGCGGTTGATATCGTCCGGCAGCATGCGGTATTTGGCGGCAGACTGAACGTAGACCTTCTTCACGCGGCCGCGATCCATAAAGTCATTTACGTAGCTTGAGCCCCATGCCGTTTGCAGGGTGTCGTTAATGTCGTCGATGGAGACGCCCAGCGCCTGCGCTTTACGCTGGTCAATATCCACCTGTAGCTGAGGGCTGTCATCCAGACCGTTATGACGAACGCGGGTAAGCTGCGGATCTTTCCCGGCCAGCTCGAGCAGTTTATCGCGAGCAGCCATCAACGCGTCATGCCCGGCACCCGCGTGATCCTGAAGCTCCATATCAAACCCGGCTGAGCTGCCCAGGCCGCTGATGGCGGGCGGGCTGCTGGCGAAAACGCGCGCTTCCTTGATTTTGTTGAACGCTTTGGTTGCACGCTCAATGATGGCAAAGGAGGAGCCGGTATCGCTGTCGCGCTGGTCCCAGTCTTTCAGGCGCACAAACATACGCGCCACGTTCTGCCCGTTACCGCCGGGGCCAGAGCCGACGGTGGAGAAGACGGAGACCACGTTATCTTTCTCCTGAGTATGGAAGTAGTTCTCAACCTTCTGCACCACTTTCAGGGTCTGCTGCTGGGTCGAGCCGCTCGGTAACTGTACGGAGGTAATAAACATGCCGCGATCTTCCAGCGGCAGGAACGAGGTTGGCAGCCGCAGGAACAGGAAGACCATGCCGCCGAGCAGCAGGACATAAACCACCATCCAGCGCACGCTGCGGTGCAGTACTTTACCCACGCCCGCTTCATAGCGCGCCGCATTGCGGTTAAACATGCGGTTAAACCAGCCGAAGAAGCCTTTTTGACCGTGGTGTTCGCCCTTATGCAGCGGTTTGAGCAGCGTCGCGCACAGGGCAGGGGTAAGGATCATTGCCACGAGTACGGAGAGCACCATTGCAGAGACGATGGTGATCGAGAACTGGCGATAAATCGCGCCCGTGGTGCCGCCAAAAAATGCCATCGGGATAAATACCGCCGACAGCACCATGGCGATACCGACCAGCGCGCCCTGAATTTGTCCCATCGATTTGCGCGTGGCCTCGCGGGGCGAAAGCCCTTCCTCGCTCATAATGCGCTCGACGTTTTCCACCACCACGATGGCATCATCCACCAGCAGGCCGATGGCCAGCACCATGGCGAACATGGTCAGGGTGTTGATGCTGTAACCGAAGGCATACAGCACCGCAAAGGTTCCCAGCAGCACCACCGGCACCGCAATGGTGGGGATCAGCGTGGCGCGGAAGTTTTGCAGGAACAGGTACATCACGAGGAACACCAGCGCGATAGCTTCGAGCAGGGTTTTCACCACATCTTCGATGGAGGCTTTTACGAATGAGGTGGTTTCGTAGGCGACTTTGTACTCCAGTCCGTGCGGGAAGTAATGCGACAGTTCATCCAGACGCTCTAACACCCGCTGCGCGGTCGCCATTTCGTTGGCGCCGGAGGCCAGTTTTACCCCCAGTCCGGACGCGGCATTGCCGTTAAAGCGACTCAGGTAGTCATATTTTTCCGCCCCCATTTCCACGGTGGCGACATCCCCCAGACGCACTTCCGAACCGTCCTGATTCACGCGCAGAGTAATATTGCGGAACTGGTCAGGTGTCTGGAGCAGCGACTGGGAGTTGATGGTGGCGTTAAGCGCCTGGTTGTCCACGGACGGCGTACCGCCGAGCTGCCCCACGGCAATCTGGGCGTTCTGCGATTCGATAGCGTCGGTGACATCTTTAGCGGTCATCTGCACGCTGTTCAGCTTGTTGGGATCCAGCCAGATACGCATGGAGTACTGCGAGCCGTAGGCGTCGATATCACCCACGCCGTTGATACGGCTGAGCGGGTCCTGAATATTACTGGCGACGTAGTCCGCGATGTCCTGCTTATCCATCGAGCCATCGGTTGAAACAAACGCGATGGTCAAAATATTGGTGTCACCGGTTTTACGCACGGTCACCCCCTGGTTCTGCACCGCCTGAGGCAGTTTACGCAGGGCCGATTGCAGCTGGTTTTGCACCTGCTGCACCGCTTCATCCGGATCCGTGCCCGCCGTAAAGCTCAGGGTTACCGTCGCCTGGCCCGTGGCACTGCTCTGCGAGGACATGTACATCAGGTTATCAAGACCCGTCATGTTCTGCTCGATAACCTGCGTGACGGTATTTTCCAGCGTCTGTGCCGAGGCGCCAGGATAGTTCGCCGTGATACGCACGTTGGGGGGCGCGAGGTCGGGGTATTGCTCAACAGGAAGGGAAGTAATCGCCAGGACACCCGTCAGACACAACAGGATTGCAAGCACCCAGGCAAAAATGGGGCGATCGATGAAAAAATTCGCCATTAAAGTGTGACCTCGTTTTGCTGCACGTCATTATTGTTTATTGCCCGCCTAACTTTAGCGGTAAGGCCCAGGTCAAACGTGGAGAAATAAAGGAGATAATGTAAATTATCATGCGCTTTTTTCAGCGCGCCTTCTTTCCCACTATTTTTCAGCCTGCGCCGCAGGCGTCCGGAACGTTACGCTGACCTGTGTCCCACCCTGTGGCGGCTGAGAAAAGTGTAATGTCCCGCCGAGCCGTCCCGCGCGTTCGCGCATGATATTCAGCCCGTAATGTCCCGGCGGTTCACTGGCGTCGCCGATACCAATACCGTTGTCGCGGATCGTGACTGTGTGAGTGCCGTCCGCGGTGGTGACGCAGCTGACCACAATCTCGCTCGCGTCGGCATGTTTAATCGCATTCAGCACTGCCTCACGCACAATCTGTAAGAGGTGCACCTGTTTTTGCGCGTCCAGCGCCAGCGATGAGAGACGGCAGTCGAGCACCAACTTCGCGCTGGTCTGGCTTTGCAACCCGTCAAGAGACTCCTGTAGCGCGGCAGGAAGATTGGCGTGATTGAGCGTCAGGCGGAAGGTGGTGAGCAGCTCGCGTAGCTGATGCCAGGCGTTATTCAGCTCGCGGGAGAAGTCCGTAATGATGGCCTGCGCCGGGGCATTGTCGCCCGGCACGGCATGCTTCAGCAGCGTAAGCTGAATACGCAAATAGGAGAGCACCTGCGCCAGCGAATCATGCAACTCGCGCGCGATGGTGGCGCGCTCTTCCATCAGCAGCAACTGCTGATAATGTTTCTGCGCCTGATTGAAATAGAGCCCCCGGCCCAGCATCGTCGCCACGCTTTCCATGAGCGGCAGCGGAACATCCCCGGTCGCGCTTTGCCAGCGCAGTTCGCCGTACAGGGTGTCCTGCATTAATACCGGTAAATTGTGCATTTTCTCGCCCGGGGACTCCTGTCCTTCGTAAAGCTGCCAGTCGTCACTGGTGCGCAATTGCAGGTAATTCATCTGCGTATAGTCATGTACAATCTGCAAAATATGCCGGAAGCAGTGGCTGTCTATCTGCCCGGTATTCAACGCCTGTGAGCATTTGAACAGCATTTCAAGCTGCTGATGCGCTTCATTCAGGTGGCGGGTTTTTTCGGCAACGGAGTGCTCCAGGGAACGGTACAGGGTGTGTAATTCCGCCGACATATGGTTGAAGGCGCGGGAAAGCTGGCCCAGCTCGTTGGGAAGCATAATATCCGGTGCGGGGGTGTCGAACTGCCCCTGTTCGATACGTTCGCTCGCTGCCACCAGATTATTCAGCGGCAGCACAACCTGACGGCGGATGCGCCGCAGGGTCACCACCGCCAGCAGCAGGATGCCCAGGCCGCCCGTCAGCGACATGAAAATCACCAGCTGAATTTTATGTTCGGTGTAGTGCTGTAGCGCCAGCACAAAGGCATCTATCCGGCCCACAAAATCCTCAATGTGGCTCTGATACCACCCGGTATCGCCGCTGGCGATTCGCGTGTCCATCTCCTGCCAGCCAAGGTGCAACTGCTGGTAACGCTGTTTGACGTCCTCTGGCACGTACCAGCGGTTTAGCTTCTGCAACGCAGGCGCGCTCAGCGTTTTCTGCCAGAACGCACGGTGCTCCGCCAGCGACGGGCTGGCGCGCTGCAACTCGTAGCCCAGGCGGTAGCTCTGCATACGCAGCGAACCGGCAATGTTAATCGCCTCGGCGTCGCGCTGGCTGCTGGCGAGTGTAACCAGCGCAATGGCGCTGATCAGAACGGACAAGACAATCATCGAAAAGAAAGCCCGGGCCAGGCTTCCCGATACGGGGCGTTTAACGGTCACTCATCGGCTTCCTGAATTAAATTGATCTGCCACAGGTTCACTGGAAATAGTTCGCCTTCCAGGGCATTTGAACATTGCGTCGCCATGCCACTGTGGGTAAATACGATAACAATAGAAAGAATAAGGTTATTGAACCAAAAACAGGTGTTGTTATGAATCGTTTTATTATGGCCAACGCTCAACAGTGTATCGGTTGTCGCACCTGCGAAGTTGCCTGTGTGATGGCGCACAACGGGGAGCAGCACGCGCTGAGCGAGCGCCATTTTCATCCCCGCATTACGGTCCTTACCTCAGGCTTGCGAAAAAGCCCCGTGACCTGCCACCACTGTGAAAACGCGCCCTGCGCGCAAAGCTGCCCGAACGGAGCCATCACGCAACACAGCGACAGCGTACAGGTCAATCAACAAAAATGCATTGGCTGTAAAGCCTGCGTGGTGGCCTGTCCGTTTGGCACGATGGACATGCTGATCGCCCCGCTGGAAAACGACAGCGTAAAGGCCTCGGCGCACAAATGCGACCTCTGCCTGGAAAGGCCGCAAGGCCCGGCCTGCGTTGAAAACTGCCCGGCAGAGGTGCTTACGCTCGCCACCCCAGCCGTGCTGGATAAGCTGGTTAAACAGCGTCGACAGCGCAGCGCAAGGCTGGACGCGCTGCCGTGGCACAGCGAGGCGGTTCAGTCAGTCCCTCCGCAAACCAAACGGCAACAGATGCAAAACACCCCGGCGCGCGGTGAGCCGGAAAAGCTCAGCCCCGACGCGCGCGCAGGTCATTTTAACGAGATCTACCTGCCGTTTCGCCCGGAACAGGCGCAGCGCGAAGCATCCCGGTGCCTGAAATGTGGCGACCACAGCATTTGCGAGTGGACCTGCCCGCTGCATAACCATATTCCACAGTGGATTGAGCGGATCAGGGCGGGGGATATCATCGGTGCGGCTGAGCTTTCTCACCAGACTAACTGTTTACCGGAAATTACCGGCCGCGTCTGTCCACAGGATCGATTATGTGAAGGCGCCTGCACCCTGCGGGATGCGTCAGGGGCGGTAACCATCGGGAATATCGAACGGTATATCTCGGATCGGGCGCTGGCGATGGGCTGGACGCCGGACGTCAGCCACGTTAAACCGGTCGGTAAGCGCGTCGCCATCATCGGTGCCGGTCCGGCAGGGCTGGCCTGCGCCGACGTACTGGTGCGCAGCGGCGTCGGTGTGACGGTCTACGATCGCCATCCGGAAATCGGCGGATTGCTGACCTTTGGTATTCCGGCCTTCAAGCTGGATAAATCCCTGTTAGCGCGGCGCAGAGAGATATTCAGCGCGATGGGCATCCGCTTCGAGCTGAACTGCGAGGTGGGAAAAGACGTATCGATGGCCCAACTGCAAAACGACTACGATGCCCTGTTCATCGGCGTAGGGACCTATCGTTCCATGAAAGCGGGTATCCCTCACGAAGACGCGCCGGGCGTGTACGACGCGCTGCCGTTTTTAGTGGCAAACACGCGGAACGTGATGGGCCTTGACCCTGCCGCAGACGAGCCGTTTATCGACACGCAGGGGTTAAACGTGGTGGTGCTCGGCGGGGGCGATACGGCGATGGACTGCGTGCGCACCGCGCTGCGGCATGGCGCGGCGAAAGTCACCTGCGCCTATCGGCGGGACGAGGCCAACATGCCGGGCTCAAAGAAAGAGGTTAAAAACGCGAAAGAAGAGGGCGCGGCGTTTGAATTTAATGTCCAGCCGGTTGAGCTCACGCTGGATGCCGACGGGAAGGTGAACGGTATCCGGATGCTGCGCACCCGTCTGGGCGAGCCGGATGCGCAGGGGCGGCGGCGTCCTGTCCCGGTGGCGGGCAGTGAGTTTGTCATGCCAGCGGATGCGGTGATCATGGCGTTTGGGTTTAATCCGCACGCCATGCCGTGGCTTCAGGCGCAGGGCGTCGACACCGACGACTGGGGGCGCATCAGGGCCTCCGTGGAGAGCCGTTATCGCTACCAGACCTCGAATCCGCAGATTTTTGCTGGCGGTGATGCGGTACGCGGTGCGGATCTGGTGGTCACCGCGATGGCGGAAGGGCGCCATGCCGCGCAGGGGATCATGGACTGGCTTGGCGTGCCGCCGCGCAACATGCATTAACGCAGACGGGCGACAAAGCGGGCTTCACGGCGTAGTATAAACAGACTCATTTTGCCGTGGAGCCCGTATGTCCCTGAACATTAGCGTTATTAAAGACAAAATCCTTTCTGAAAATTACTTTGTCCTGCGTAACATCACTTACGATCTTACCCGTAAGAACGGGGACGTCATTCGCCATAAACGCGAAGTCTACGACCGGGGCAATGGTGCAACCATTCTGCTGTATAACCGTGAAAAGCAAAGCGTGGTGCTGATCCGCCAGTTTCGCATCGCGACATGGGTCAATGGCAACGCGGACGGACGTCTGATTGAAACCTGTGCAGGTCTGCTGGATGACGATGAGCCGGAAGTGTGTATCCGCAAAGAAGCCATTGAGGAGACGGGCTTTGAAGTGGGGGCGGTGCAGAAAGTCTTTGAGCTGTTTATGTCCCCTGGCGGGGTTACCGAGCTGATCCACTTCTTCATTGCGGAATATACCGATGCCCAGCGCACGCACCGGGGCGGCGGCGTGGACGATGAAGACATTGAAGTGCTGGAAATGCCTTTCGCGCAGGCTGTCGACATGGTGAAACGCGGCGAGATCCGCGACGGTAAAGCGGTGATCCTGTTGCAATATCTGCAAACCAGCGGGCTGATGAATGCGGCGGCGGTAGCGCGATAAGTTGTATTTCAGATAAATCTATCCGATAAATCCGATTGAGCCAGCCCGCCCAGGGCACGAAGATACGCCCCAGATTGACCTATTCGTTTCCGGGGCTGTGCCGTTCATGCGCTACTGCGTTTTTCTTCTCTTCTT
The DNA here is from genome assembly GCF_049238805.1 of Enterobacter cloacae complex sp. CDL013. NCBI lineage: Bacteria > Pseudomonadati > Pseudomonadota > Gammaproteobacteria > Enterobacterales > Enterobacteriaceae > Enterobacter > Enterobacter cloacae complex sp. CDL013. Next base: position 142,035 of record NZ_JBMKGT010000002.1, read on the forward strand.
CATTTGCGTGCTTCCCGCACCTCGGGTGTGGGCTGCGCCTGCGCAGCAGTCTTTTTCTGACTGGCAGGTGACCTGCAATAACCAGAACTTCTGCGTAGCGCGCAACACTGGCGAGCATCGCGGTCTGGTCATGACGCTGAGCCGCAGTGCGGGGGCAAAAACGGACGCCAGCCTGCGCATTGATCTCGGTGGGCTTTCGGCGCCTCCGGTGAAAGAGCCTGACATCGCCCCGCGCCTGCTGCTCGACAATGTGCCGCTTAAACTCACGTCGCAACACTGGCAGTTAACCCCCTGGCATCTTAAAACAGACGATACGGGCACCATCACCACGTTTCTGAAAACCATTCAGGAAGGTCAGGCGCTGACTCTGCGCGGGGGGAAGCAGACAATCTCTCTGGCCGGGCTGAAAGCGGCGCTGCTGTTTATCGATGCCCAGCAAAAACGCGTCGGAAGTGAAACGGCATGGATTAAAAAAGGGGATAGTCCACCGCTGAGCGTGCCGCCTGCGCCGGCATTAAAAAAGGTGGCGGTGGTGAACCCCACGCCAACGCCGCTGACGCATAACGAATTGAACGATCTGCTGGATTACGGTAACTGGCGCATGAACCACAGCCAGTGCTCTCTCGATCCGAACCGGCGTGAGGTGCGCGTGACCGCGCTGACCGATGACAAAGCGCTGATGATCATCAGCTGTGAGGCGGGGGCGTACAACACCGTCGACCTGGCGTGGCTGGTGTCGCGTAAAAAACCGTTTGCGGCCAGGAGCGTGAGATTGCGTCTGCCGTTTACCCCTTCCAGCCAGAGTAGCGACATGGAGCTGATGAATGCCAGCTTCGATGAAAAAACGCGCGAGCTGACCACGCTGGCGCTGGGACGCGGGATTGGCGACTGTGGGATCCAGACCCGCTGGCGTTTTAACGGCCAGCGCTTCCGTCTGGTACGCTACGCGGAAGAGCCAAGCTGTGATAACTGGAATGGGCCAGATGCCTGGCCCACGCTGTGGATCACAAGGTAGGGTTTTGCCGATTTGTAGGCCGGGTCAGGCGCAGCCGCCACCCGGCAACGCAGATCGCACTATAGCACGCTCAGCGCCTTCTCCACTACGTTCTCAACGGTAAAGCCGAAGTACGGGAACAGCTTATCGGCCGGGGCGGATTCACCGTAACCCTTCATGCCGACAATCGCCCCTTTCAGACCCACATATTTGTACCAGTAGTCGGCAATGCCAGCTTCAACCGCCACGCGCGCCGCGACGTTTGAAGGCAGCACCGATTCGCGGTACGCCTCATCCTGGGCATCAAAGATATCCGTTGAAGGCAGGGAAACCACGCGCACCGCGTGACCCTCGGCGGTTAGTTTCTCCGCCGCTTTTACCGTGATTTCCACCTCTGAACCGGTGGCAATCAGGATCACGTCTGGCTTGCCGCCGCTGTCTTTCAGGATGTACCCGCCGCGGGCGATATTTTTCACCTGCTCCGGCGTGCGCTCGATCTGCGCCAGGTTCTGGCGCGACAGGATCAGCGCCGTGGGTCCGTTATGACGCTCTACGGCCAGCTTCCAGCCCACTGCCGCTTCAACCTGATCGCACGGACGCCAGGTACTGAAGTTTGGCGTCAGGCGCAGGCTCGCCAGCTGCTCTACCGCCTGGTGCGTCGGCCCATCTTCACCCAGTCCGATGGAGTCGTGGGTGTACACCATGATTTGCCGCGCCTTCATCAGAGCCGCCATACGCGCCGCGTTACGGGCATATTCGACAAACATCAGGAAGGTAGCGGTGTACGGCACGAAGCCGCCATGGTGGGCGATGCCGTTGGCAATGGCGGTCATCCCGAACTCGCGCACGCCGTAGTGGATGTAGTTCCCGGCAATGTCCTCCTTCAGAGATTTAGAGCCGGACCAGATGGTAAGGTTACTTGGCGCCAGATCCGCCGATCCGCCCAGCAGTTCGGGCAGGATTGGGCCAATTCCGTTCAGGGTGTTTTGTGATGCCTTACGGGTGGCAATTTTCGCCGGGTTGGATTGCAGGTTTTCAATCAGCGCCTGGGTTTTCTCTTCCCAGTCTTCCGGCAGGCCGCCGCTCATGCGGCGGGTAAACTCAGCCGCCAGATCCGGATACGCTTTTTTGTAAGCGGCAAACTTCTCGTTCCAGGCCTGCTGCGCTTTTTCACCTGTTTCGCGAGCATCCCAGGCCTTGTAGATCTCTTTTGGGATCTCAAAGGCCGGGTGTTTCCAGCCCAGTTTCTGGCGGGTCAGCGCCACTTCCTCTTCACCCAGCGCCGCACCGTGCGCCTCTTCTTTGCCCGCTTTGTTCGGCGAGCCGAAGCCGATGGTGGTGCGGCAGATGATCAGGGACGGTTTGTCCTTCACGCTCTGCGCTTCCTGAATCGCTTTTTTCACCGCCTCAGGATCGTGACCGTCGATCTCGTGCACCACGTGCCAGTGATAGGCTTCAAAGCGTTTTGCCGTGTCGTCGGTAAACCAGCCCTCGGTTTCCCCGTCAATGGAGATACCGTTGTGATCGTAGAAGCCAATCAGCTTGCCCAGGCCCAGGGTGCCCGCCAGCGAGCAGACCTCGTGGGAGATCCCCTCCATCAGGCAGCCATCACCCATAAAGACATAGGTGTAGTGATCGACAATCTCGTGGTCGGGCTGGTTGAACTGCGCGGCCAGCGTACGCTCTGCAATCGCCAGGCCGACGGCATTCGCCAGCCCCTGGCCCAGCGGGCCGGTAGTGGTTTCAACACCCGGCGTATAGCCGATCTCCGGGTGGCCCGGCGTTTTGGAGTGCAGCTGGCGGAAGTTTTTTAACTCCTCAAGCGGCAGGTCGTAGCCGGAGAGGTGCAGCAGGCTGTAGAGCAGCATCGAGGCGTGACCGTTGGAGAGAATAAAACGGTCGCGATCGTACCAGGTCGGATCGGTCGGGTTGTGCTTGAGGAAGTCGTTCCACAGCACTTCGGCAATATCAGCCATACCCATGGGGGCGCCAGGGTGGCCGGAATTGGCTTTTTGTACGGCATCCATGCTGAGGGCGCGAATGGCGTTGGCGAGCTCTTTACGGGACATAGTTCACTCCGTGGCAAGGTTAAAGTTTGGCAGCGAGAAGATCTTCGAGTTTGCGCTGGTCGACGGCGAACTGACGGATGCCGTCCGCCAGTTTTTCCACGGCCATTGGGTCCTGATTGTGCTCCCAGCGGAATTCCGCTTCGGTCATGGGTTTTGGTTTTGGCAGAACGGTAGAGGTCGGCACAAGCTTGCGGATCACCGTCTCTTCACTCTCCTGAAGCTTTTTCAGCAGGTCAGGGGAGATGGTCAGCCGGTCGCAGCCCGCGAGCGCCAGGATCTGCTCGGTGCGGCGGAAGCTGGCCCCCATCACGATGGTTTCGTAGCGGTGCTGCTTGTAATAATCGTAGATATTACGCACCGATTTTACGCCAGGATCTTCTTCCACCACGTACGGATCCATTGGCTGTTTCGCCTGATACCAGTCGTAGATACGTCCGACAAACGGTGAAATCAGGAACACGCCCGCTTCGGCGCAGGCACGCGCCTGGGCGAAGGAGAACAGCAGCGTCAGGTTGCAGTGGATCCCCTCTTTCTCCAGCACTTCCGCCGCGCGGATGCCTTCCCAGGTAGACGCAAGCTTGATCAGGATGCGTGACTTATCGATCCCCTGCTCCTGGTAGAGTTCCACCAGGCGGCGAGCCTTGTTGATGCTCTTTTCCTGGTCAAACGAGAGGCGGGCGTCCACTTCGGTGGAGACGCGTCCCGGTATGCTTTTAAGAATTTCCGCACCGATATTGACCGCCAGCTTGTCGCTGGCCTCGGCGACCTGCTGCTCCTGCGTTTGCCCGCGCTGTTTGCCATAGGTAAGGGCGTCATCAATCAGATGACTAAAGTGCGCAAGACCGGCCGCCTTGAGCAGCAGCGAGGGGTTGGTGGTCGCGTCTTCCGGCTGGTAGTGACGAATCGACTCGATGTCGCCGCTGTCTGCAACCACGGTGGTAAATTGTTTGATGCCGTCTAGCTGGTTCATAATTACTCCTTGGAAATAAAAGAGTTAGTCGAGTGCGTTAGTTCACACTTCTGAGAAAATCATGATGGACTTAACAAAAAAGCATAGCAGACGGGGGAGGCATTGCTGTCTGAGACGGGTAACATGGTTGTTATAAATTGATAACAATTTTTATTCTGCAATGGTGAGAGTTTGGCAGCCTTCAAAGTTTAGGAGCCTGCCTGCGGCGATACTATGCGGCACACCAGGGTGTGCATAGGAACGTCAACATCACCCTTTTTGACCGAAACGTGAAAGGAATAACAAGATGGATGATCAGTTAAAACAAAGCGCTCTCGATTTTCACGAGTTTCCTGTTCCGGGTAAAATCCAGGTATCCCCGACCAAACCGCTGGCGACCCAGCGCGATCTGGCGCTGGCCTACTCGCCAGGCGTGGCTGCTCCGTGCCTGGAAATCGAAAAAGATCCGCTGGCAGCGTACAAATACACCGCCCGTGGCAACCTGGTGGCCGTTATCTCTAACGGTACGGCGGTGCTGGGGTTAGGGAACATCGGTGCGCTGGCCGGTAAGCCGGTGATGGAAGGGAAGGGCGTTCTGTTTAAGAAATTTGCCGGTATCGACGTCTTCGATATCGAAGTGGACGAACTGGATCCGGATAAATTCATCAACGTGGTGGCGGCGCTGGAGCCGACCTTCGGCGGCATCAACCTGGAAGACATCAAAGCGCCGGAATGTTTCTATATCGAGCAGAAGCTGCGCGAGCGTATGAATATTCCCGTGTTCCATGACGACCAGCACGGCACGGCGATTATCAGTACCGCCGCCATTCTGAACGGCCTGCGCGTGGTAGAGAAAAATCTCTCCGACGTGCGCATGGTGGTCTCCGGCGCAGGCGCCGCGGCCATCGCCTGTATGAACCTGTTGGTGGCGCTGGGCATGCAGAAGCACAATATTGTGGTCTGCGACTCCAAGGGCGTGATCTACAAAGACCGCGAGCCAGACATGGCGGAAACCAAGGCGGCCTATGCGGTGGAAGACGACGGCAAGCGCACGCTAGAAGACGTCATTGAAGGTGCCGACATTTTCCTCGGCTGTTCAGGCCCGAAAGTGCTGACCCAGGAGATGGTGCAGAAGATGGCGCGCGCGCCAATGATCCTGGCCCTGGCGAACCCGGAGCCTGAAATTCTGCCGCCGCTGGCGAAGGCGGTGCGTGAAGACGCGATCATCTGCACCGGACGTTCGGACTACCCGAACCAGGTGAACAACGTGCTCTGCTTCCCGTTCATCTTCCGCGGTGCGCTGGACGTCGGCGCTACGGCAATCAACGAAGAGATGAAGCTCGCCGCCGTTCATGCTATCGCAGAGCTGGCGCACGCCGAGCAGAGCGAAGTGGTGGCCTCCGCCTACGGCGATCAGGATCTGAGCTTCGGCCCCGACTACATTATCCCTAAACCATTTGACCCGCGTCTGATCGTGAAGATCGCGCCAGCGGTGGCTAAAGCGGCGATGGACTCCGGCGTGGCGACGCGGCCGATTGAAGATTTCGATGCCTACGTCGATAAACTCACCGAGTTCGTTTACAAAACCAACCTGTTTATGAAGCCGATCTTCTCCCAGGCGCGCGCTGACGCGAAGCGCGTGGTGCTGGCGGAAGGGGAAGAGGCGCGCGTGCTGCATGCCACGCAGGAGCTGATCACCTTAGGGCTGGCGAAACCGATCCTGATTGGTCGTCCGAGCGTGATCGAGATGCGTATTCAGAAGCTGGGCCTGCAAATTAAGCCGGGCGTCGACTTTGAGATCGTCAATAACGAATCCGATCCGCGCTTCAAAGAGTACTGGAACGAATACTATTCGATCATGAAGCGTCGCGGGATCACCCAGGAGCAGGCGCAGCGGGCGGTGATCAGCAATACCACGGTGATCGGCGCGATCATGGTTCATCGCGGTGAGGCGGATGCGCTGATCTGCGGCACCATCGGCGAGTACCATGAGCATTTCAGCGTGGTGCAGGAGATCTTCGGCTATCGCGAGGGCGCCCATACTGCCGGCGCAATGAACGCGCTGCTGCTGCCAAGCGGTAACACCTTTATCGCCGATACCTACGTCAACGACGATCCTTCCCCGGAGGAACTGGCGGAAATCACCGTGATGGCGGCGGAAACCGTGCGCCGCTTTGGTATCGAGCCGAAAGTGGCGCTGCTGTCGCACTCTAACTTCGGGTCATCCAAATCCGCGGCGGCGTGCAAAATGCGCCAGACGCTGGACCTGGTGCGCGAGCGTGCGCCGGAGCTGATGATCGACGGCGAGATGCACGGCGACGCCGCGCTGGTGGAGAGCATCCGTAATGAACGCATGCCGGACAGCCCGCTGAAAGGCTCGGCGAACGTGCTGATTATGCCGAACGTAGAAGCGGCGCGTATCAGCTATAACCTGCTGCGTGTGTCGAGTTCTGAAGGGGTGACCGTAGGGCCAGTGCTGATGGGGGTGTCAAAACCGGTGCATGTGTTAACGCCGATTGCCTCCGTGCGTCGTATCGTCAACATGGTGGCGCTGGCGGTGGTTGAGGCACAGACGCAGCCGCTGTAATTAACCCCACCCCTCACCCTAACCCTCTCCCCTGAGGGGAGAGGGGACAGCTCCGAGCCGTCTTTTCACCCTCGCCCCTTTGGGGAGAGGGCCGGGGTGAGGGGTAAGGGTTACACCCAGTCCCGAACCCGAATAAACTCACTTAAGGCAGCCTCCGGGCTGCCTTCTTTTGGCGCGTAGCTGTATTCCCAGCGCACCAGCGGCGGCATCGACATCAGAATGGACTCCGTGCGCCCACCGGTTTGCAGGCCAAACAGCGTCCCGCGATCCCATACCAGGTTAAACTCCACGTAGCGCCCGCGGCGGTAAAGCTGGAACTCACGCTCGCGCACGCCGTAGTCGGTGTTTTTGCGGCGTTCGACAATCGGCAGATAGGCATCGGTAAAGCCTTCACCCACCGCGCGCATAAAGCTGAATGCGGTATCAAAATCCGGGGTGTTGAGATCGTCAAAGAACAGTCCGCCGATGCCGCGCTGCTCGTCGCGGTGCTTCAGATAGAAATAGTCATCGCACCACTTTTTGTATTTCGGGTAAACGTCTTCGCCAAACGGCAGGCAGAGGTCGCGCGCGGTGGTGTGCCAGTGCACGGCGTCCTCTTCGAAGCCATAGTAAGGCGTTAAGTCGAAACCGCCACCAAACCACCAGACCGGATCGGCCCCCGGTTTTTCCGCGATGAAAAAGCGCACGTTGGCGTGGCTGGTTGGCACAAACGGGTTATGCGGATGCACCACCAGCGAGACGCCCATCGCCTCGAAGCTGCGGCCCGCCAGTTCAGGCCGATGCGCCGTGGCGGACGCTGGCATTGCATCACCGTGGACGTGGGAGAAGTTGACCCCGGCCTGTTCAAAAATACCGCCGTTACGCAGCACGCGGCTGCGCCCGCCGCCGCCCGCTTCGCGCTGCCAGGCGTCTTCCTGAAATTCACCGCCGTCTGCGGCGGAAAGTTTCTGGCAAATCGCGTCCTGTAGCTGCATCAGGAAAGTTTTGACCAGCTGTGCATTCGGTTTCATCAACGTTTCCTGGAGTGCGCTTTTTGATTATCGAACCAGTTGAAATAACTGATGACCCCGGAGGCGATGGCGTTCGCGATCTTCTGACGAAACGCCTTAGTGCCGAGTAAACGCTCTTCTTCCGGGTTGGTAATGAACGAGGTTTCCACCAGCACGGACGGTATGGACGGGGACTTCAGCACCACAAACGCGGCCTGCTCGGTGCTTTTGCTGTGCAGACGGTGCACGGGCTTAATCCGTTTAAGGATATGCGAGCCGAGCGTCAGGCTGTTTTTGATGGTATCGGTCTGCACGAGATCAAACAGAACCTGCTGTAACAGATGGTCTTTGTCGGTAGCTTTTTTCCCGGCCACTTCATCCGCCCGGTTTTCACGATCGGAGAGGTATTTCGCCATGGCGCTACTGGCGCCACGGTTGGAGAGAGCGAACACCGAGGCGCCTGCGGCGGAAGGGTTTGTGAAGCCATCCGCGTGAATGGACATAAACAGGTCTGCGCCGTGCTTGTGGGCAATCTCCACGCGATCGTACAGCGGGATAAACGTGTCGCCCGTGCGCGTCAGGCGGGCGTCAATACCGTTGCTGCGTAAAATTGCGCGCACATTTTTTGCAATTGCCAGCACGACGTGTTTTTCTTTCGAACCGTTTCGGCCAATGGCGCCGGTGTCGATCCCGCCGTGGCCTGGATCGAGCATGACCAGACGCTTTGCGCCGGCTTTTTTGGTTTTCGGCTTGCTGTGTCCGTTACTGGTTTTAAGCGTGCTCTCTTCTTTTGCCTGAGCCTGCTTTGCGATACCCGATAACGTTAAGGCCGCCAGCCCCGCTTTGAGAACCTGACGACGCGATGTGAGTGCTTTTAATGGTTTGAATGTGCTCATGCGGCCTGAATTGTAAAAATTGGGGTCCTGGTGTTATATCGTATCGCGTTTTGCGTGACGACATTCCTTATTGAGAATTGTTTTACTTTTCATTTCAATACGTGACAAAGTGACATTATGCCAAATTTTGGCGAGTTTTTCCCCGGTTATTGGCTAAATGCCTTGTTCACGCCATAATCACTGTTTTTAAACCCGAAAAGGCGGTTAATACCATGGAGATACGCGTTTTTCGCCAGGAAGATTTCGAAGAGGTGATCACCCTTTGGGAGCGCTGCGATCTGCTGCGTCCGTGGAACGATCCGGAGATGGACATCGAACGGAAGGTGAATCACGACGTCAGTCTGTTTCTGGTCGCTGAGGTCAACGGCGAAGTAGTCGGGACGGTGATGGGCGGGTACGACGGCCACCGCGGCTCGGCCTACTATCTGGGCGTGCACCCGGAATACCGCGCGCGCGGCATCGCCAACGCGCTGCTTAACCGTCTGGAAAAGAAGCTGATCGCCCGTGGCTGCCCGAAAATCCAGATTATGGTCCGGGAAGATAACGACGTGGTGCTGGGCATGTATGAACGTCTGGGCTACGAGCATGCGGATGTACTGACGCTGGGTAAGCGCCTGATCGAAGATGAAGAGTACTGAGTTCCACCCTGGCGACTATGATGTTCACGGTCGTCTGCGTCTGCCTTTTTTGTTCTGGTGCGTTCTGCTGTTGCAGGCCCGCACCTGGGTGCTGTTCGTGATGGCTGGCGCGTCGCGCGGGCAGGGCGATACGCTACTGAATCTCTTTTATCCCGATCACGATGCGTTCTGGCTGGGGTTACTGCCCGGTGTACCGGCGGTGCTGGCGTTCCTGTGCAGCGGACGGCGGCAGTTCCTCCCGCGCTTCTGGCGCGCACTTCGCTGGCTATTGATTCTGGCGCAGGTTGTGCTCCTGGTCTGGCAGCCCGTGCTCTGGCTGTACGGCGAGCCGCTATCAGGTATCGGGATTGCGCTGGTGGTGGCGGATATTGTCGCGCTGCTGTGGCTGGTCACGAATCCCCGTTTACGCGCCTGTTTTACGCAAGAGCCAGATTAAAACGGCACTTTTTGCCGATACTGCACTCCAACAAGCGTTGATTTACTACGTAAGGACGTCTCAATGAAATCGCTGCGTTTACTTTTATGCGCTCTCCCGCTGGCGTTAACCGGCTGTTCCACGCTCTCATCCATCAACTGGTCTGCGGCCTATCCGTGGAACTGGTTTGGATCCTCAACGGAAGTGACCGAGCAGGGCGTGGGCAAAATTACCGCCTCGACGGCGCTGGATCAGGATGCCATTCAGGATGCCATCGGCAGTGATTATCGCCTGCGCAGCGGCATGAAAACCGAGAACGGCAACATCGTGCGCTATTTCGAAGCGTTGAAAGACGACAATGTGGCGATGGTCATCAACGGCGATAAAGCTACGGTCAACCGCATTGCGGTGATGGATGAAGAGATCCCGACCTCAGGTGGCGTGAAGGTAGGTACGCCGTTTGGCGAGCTCTACCAGAAAGCGTTTGGCCACTGCGCCAGTGTGCCGTCGGAGGAGAGCGTGGCGGTCGAGTGTAAGGCCGACGGCAGCCAGCACATTAGCTATGTATTCAGCGGCACCTGGAACGGTCCGGAAGGGTTAATGCCGTCTGACGACACCCTGAAAAAGTGGAAAGTGAGCAAAATTATCTGGAAGCAGTAATTTGCGCCTGAGCAAGCCGCCTCGCTGAAATCCAGGTATAATAGCCGCCATCAATGCCACGCAGTCGTGGCATCTTTTTTTCAGGAGGAGCGATGTCTCAGGTTCAGAGTGGCATTTTGCCAGAACATTGCCGCGCGGCGATTTGGATTGAAGCCAACGTCAAAGGGGATGTGGATGCCCTGCGCGCGGCCAGCAAAGTTTTCCTTGATAAACTGGCCACCTTCCAGGCCAAATTCCCCGAAGCCCATCTGGGCGCGGTGGTTGCCTTTGGCAATACCGTCTGGCGTCAGCTGAGCGGCGGCGAAGGCGCAGAAGAGCTGAAAGATTTTATTCCTTATGGCAAAGGTCTTGCGCCTGCCACCCAGTATGACGTCCTGATCCATATCCTCTCCCTGCGCCACGACGTGAACTTCTCCATCGCTCAGGCAGCGATTGAGGCCTTTGGTGACAGCATCGACGTGCAGGAAGAGATCCACGGTTTCCGCTGGGTGGAAGAGCGCGATTTGAGCGGCTTCGTCGACGGCACCGAAAACCCGGCCGGGGAAGAGACGCGCCGCGAGGTGGCTGTAATCAAGGATGGCGTTGACGCGGGCGGCAGCTACGTGTTCGTCCAGCGCTGGGAGCATAACCTCAGGCAGCTCAACCGCATGAGCGTGCATGACCAGGAGATGATGATTGGCCGTACCAAAGATGCCAATGAAGAGATTGACGGCGATGCGCGTCCGGTCACGTCCCACCTGTCCCGCGTTGACCTTAAAGAAGACGGTAAGGGGCTGAAGATTGTTCGCCAGAGCCTGCCGTACGGCACCGCGAGCGGTACGCACGGCCTTTACTTCTGCGCTTACTGCGCGCGCCTCTACAACATTGAACAGCAGCTGCTGAGCATGTTTGGCGATACCGACGGCAAGCGTGACGCCATGCTGCGCTTCACCCGTCCGGTGACTGGCGGCTACTACTTTGCGCCGTCCGTTGAGCGCCTGCTGGCGCTGTAAATCGCTCTCCATTCGTAGGCCGGGTAAGCGTTAGCGCCACCCGGCAATTTCTCTCGCACCCTTATTCCCTTTTCTGCTTCTAAATCACCAAACGGTATATAAAACCGTTACTCCTTTAGACTCCGTTATAAATATTATGACTATAAGATAGTCATCACATTTATAAGGGTGCGCAATGGCCGTTACTGTACTGAAAAAAGGATCGCTGGCACTGGCAGGTTTACTGCTGGTGGCGCAGGCGCAGGCAACCGAGTTGCTGAACAGTTCTTATGATGTTTCGCGCGAGCTGTTTGCCGCCCTTAATCCCGCATTTGAACAGCAGTGGGCGAAAGAGAACAACGGCGACAAGCTGACCATCAAACAGTCGCACGCTGGCTCATCCAAGCAGGCGCTGGCCATTTTGCAGGGGCTGAAAGCCGATGTGGTGACCTACAACCAGGTCACGGATGTGCAGATCCTGCACGACAAAGGCAAGCTGATCCCGGCGGACTGGCAAAGCCGCCTGCCGAACAACAGTTCGCCGTTCTACTCCACCATGGGCTTCCTGGTGCGCAAGGGCAACCCGAAAAACATACACGACTGGAACGACCTGGTGCGTTCTGACGTCAAGCTGATCTTCCCGAATCCGAAAACCTCCGGCAACGCACGTTACACCTATCTGGCGGCGTGGGGCGCGGCGGACAAAGCTGACGGTAACGATAAAGCGAAAACCGAACAGTTTATGACCCAGTTCCTGAAAAACGTCGAGGTGTTTGATACCGGCGGCCGGGGCGCAACCACCACTTTCGCCGAGCGCGGGCTGGGCGACGTGCTGATCAGCTTTGAATCCGAAGTGAACAATATTCGTAAACAGTACGAAGCGCAGGGCTTCGAAGTGGTTATCCCGAAAACCAACATTCTGGCCGAGTTCCCGGTGGCGTGGGTGGATAAAAACGTCAAAGCCAACGGCACTGATAAAGCGGCAAAAGCCTATCTCAACTATCTGTACAGCCCGCAGGCGCAGACGGTGATTACTGACTATTACTACCGCGTTAATAATCCGGACGTGATGAACAAGCTGAAAGACAAATTCCCGCAGACCGAGCTGTTCCGCGTGGAAGACCATTTCGGTGCCTGGCCTGAGGTGATGAAAACGCATTTTGCCAGCGGCGGTGAGTTAGACAAATTGCTGGCGGCGGGGCGTAAGTAATGTTTGCAGGATCAACAAGACGTGTGCTGCCGGGTTTTACCTTAAGCCTCGGGACCAGCCTGCTGTTCGTCTGTCTGATTTTATTGTTACCGCTCAGCGCTCTGGTGATGCAGCTCTCTGAGATGAGCTGGTCCCAGTACTGGGAAGTGGTCACCAATCCTCAGGTGGTGGCGGCCTATAAGGTCACGCTGCTGTCTGCGTTCGTGGCCTCGATTTTTAACGGCGTGTTTGGCCTGCTGATGGCGTGGATCTTAACCCGCTATCGCTTCCCGGGCCGCACGCTGCTCGACGCGTTGATGGATCTGCCCTTTGCCCTGCCGACGGCAGTGGCCGGTTTGACGCTGGCGTCGCTGTTTTCCGTGAACGGCTTTTACGGTGAGTGGCTGGCGAAGTTTGATATCAAAGTGACCTATACCTGGCTCGGTATCGCGGTGGCGATGGCCTTTACCAGCATCCCGTTTGTGGTGCGTACCGTGCAGCCGGTGCTGGAAGAGTTAGGACCTGAATACGAAGAGGCCGCGGAAACCCTGGGCGCCACGCGCTGGCAGAGTTTCCGTAAGGTTGTTCTGCCGGAACTTTCTCCGGCCTTGCTGGCGGGGGTGGCGCTCTCCTTTACCCGCAGCCTCGGTGAATTTGGCGCGGTCATTTTTATCGCCGGGAACATCGCGTGGAAAACCGAAGTGACCTCGCTGATGATTTTTGTCCGTTTGCAGGAGTTTGATTATCCGGCCGCGAGCGCGATTGCCTCGGTGATCCTTGCCGCGTCGCTGCTGCTACTGTTTTCGATTAACACTCTGCAAAGTCGCTTTGGTCGACGTGTGGTAGGTCACTGATGGCGGAAGTTACGCAATTGAAGCGCTATGACGCGCCCCGCATCAACTGGGGCAAATGGTTTCTGATTGGTACCGGCGTGCTGGTCTCCGCATTCATTCTCGTCGTGCCGATGGTGTACATCTTCGTACAGGCCTTCAGCAAAGGGATTATGCCCGCGCTGCAAAATCTGGCCGATCCGGACATGCTCCACGCCATCTGGCTGACGGTGATGATTGCCCTGATCACTGTCCCGGTGAATCTTTTGTTTGGCGTATTGCTGGCCTGGCTGGTAACGCGCTTTAACTTCCCGGGGCGTCAGCTGCTGCTGACCCTGCTGGATATCCCGTTTGCGGTGTCTCCTGTGGTGGCGGGTCTGGTTTATCTGCTCTTCTACGGCTCCAATGGCCCGCTGGGCGGCTGGCTGGATGAACACGACCTGCAAATCATGTTCGCCTGGCCGGGGATGGTGCTGGTGACCGTCTTTGTCACCTGTCCGTTCGTGGTGCGCGAGCTGGTGCCAGTGATGCTCAGCCAGGGCAGCCATGAAGATGAAGCCGCGGTGCTGCTCGGCGCTTCCGGCTGGCAGATGTTCCGCCGCGTCACGCTGCCGAATATCCGCTGGGCACTGCTTTACGGCGTGGTGCTGACCAACGCCCGTGCGATCGGTGAGTTTGGCGCGGTGTCGGTAGTATCCGGCTCGATTCGCGGCGAAACCCTGTCGCTGCCGTTACAGATTGAATTACTGGAACAGGACTACAACACTGTCGGTTCCTTTACTGCCGCAGCGTTGCTGACGCTGATGGCCATTTTGACCCTGTTTTTGAAGAGTGTGGTGCAGTGGCGTTTAGAGAATCAGGAAAAACGTCAGCATCAGGAGGGAAATCATGAGCATTGAGATTGCCAATATTAAGAAGTCTTTTGGTCGCACCCAGGTGCTGAATGATATCTCGCTGGATATCCCTTCCGGACAAATGGTGGCGCTGCTGGGGCCGTCTGGCTCCGGTAAAACCACGCTGCTGCGTATTATCGCCGGGCTTGAGCACCAGACCAGCGGACATATCCGCTTCCACGGTACGGACGTGAGCCGCCTGCATGCCCGCGACCGTAAAGTGGGCTTTGTATTCCAGCATTACGCGCTGTTCCGCCACATGACGGTATTCGACAACATTGCGTTTGGCCTGACCGTGCTGCCGCGTCGTGAACGTCCAGATGCCGCCGCCATCAAAGCGAAAGTGACCAAACTGCTGGAGATGGTGCAGCTTGCACATCTGGCGGACCGCTTCCCGGCTCAGCTTTCCGGCGGGCAGAAGCAGCGCGTGGCGCTGGCGCGTGCGTTAGCCGTTGAACCGCAAATCCTGCTACTGGACGAACCGTTTGGCGCGCTGGATGCGCAGGTGCGAAAAGAGCTGCGTCGTTGGCTGCGTCAGCTGCATGAGGAACTCCAGTTCACCAGCGTTTTCGTGACCCACGATCAGGAAGAGGCGATGGAAGTGGCCGACCGCGTGGTGGTAATGAGTCAGGGCAACATTGAGCAGGTTGACGAGCCAGAGCAGCTCTGGCGTGAACCGGCGACCCGCTTTGTGCTGGAGTTTATGGGAGAAGTAAACCGCCTTCAGGGCACCATTCGCGGCGGTCAGTTCCACGTTGGCGCGCACCGCTGGCCGCTGGGGTATACCTCCGCGCATCAGGGGCCGGTGGATCTATTCCTGCGTCCGTGGGAAGTGGACGTCAGCCGCCGTACCAGCCTGGATTCACCGCTTCCGGTGCAGGTGCTGGAAGCTAGCCCTAAAGGTCACTACACCCAATTAGTGGTACAGCCCCTGGGCTGGTACACCGAGCCGCTGACCGTGGTTATGCGTGACGACGAGCCGCCGCACCGGGGGGAACGCCTGTTTGTGGGGCTGCAACACGCGCGCATTTATCACGGCAACGAGCGCATCGAGACGCGCGAGGATATTGCTCTGGCGGAGTCAGCCTGATAGGTTATTGAGTATGTTTTTCGCCCGGTGGCGTGATGCTTACCGGGCTTTTTATTGAGTAAAAATCGTGAATACACTCGAACACACCATCGGCAACACCCCTCTGGTCAAACTTCAGCGCATGGGGTGTGACAACGGCAGCGAAATCTGGGTCAAACTTGAAGGCAATAACCCGGCGGGGTCGGTGAAAGACCGGGCGGCGCTGTCGATGATTGTTCAGGCCGAAAAGCGCGGCGAGATAAAGCCCGGCGATGTGCTGATCGAAGCCACCAGCGGTAACACCGGTATCGCACTGGCGATGATAGCCGCCCTGAAAGGCTATCGTATGAAGCTGCTGATGCCGGATAACATGAGCCAGGAGCGCCGTGCCGCCATGCGTGCCTACGGGGCCGAGCTGATTCTGGTGAGCAAAGAGCAGGGGATGGAAGGGGCGCGAGATTTAGCGTTAGCGATGGCGGAGCGCGGGGAAGGCAAGCTGCTCGACCAGTTTAATAACCCGGACAACCCGTACGCGCACTACACCACCACCGGCCCGGAAATCTGGCAGCAAACCGCCGGGCGCATCACCCACTTTGTCTCCAGCATGGGGACCACGGGCACGATCACCGGTGTGTCACGCTTTCTGCGTGAACAGGATAAGCCAGTGACGATTGTCGGCCTGCAACCGGAAGAGGGGAGCAGTATTCCGGGCATCCGCCGCTGGCCGGCGGAGTATATGCCGGGCATCTTTAATGTGCAGCTTGTGGACCAGGTGCTGGATATTCATCAGCGCGAGGCGGAAAATACCATGCGTGAGCTGGCCGTACGTGAAGGCATCTTCTGCGGCGTCAGCTCTGGCGGTGCCGTAGCGGGCGCGATCCGGGTGGCTGAGTCCACGCCGGGAGCGGTGGTCGTAGCGATTATTTGCGATCGCGGCGACCGTTACCTGTCTACCGGCGTCTTTGGTGAAGAGAGTTATTCGCAGGGGGCGGGGATTTAAGCGTCATGGAGATGATTTTATTCCGGGATAACACCCGGGCGCAGCAAACCGATATTGTCGCCGTACAGTCGCAGGTGGTGTACGGCAGCGTGGGAAACAGCATCGCGGTGCCGAATATTCGCACCCACCGGCTGAACGTTACCGCCGTGCCGACGGTGCTGTTCAGCAATACGCCACACTACGACACCTTCTACGGCGGGGTGATCCCGGACGAGTGGTTCAGCGGCTACCTGAAGGCGCTGGAAGAGCGTGAGATTTTACGCGAGTTAAAAGCGGTGACAACAGGGTATATGGGCAGTGCCAGCCAGATCGTGCTGCTGGCGCAGTGGCTGAAGGCGATCAAAGTGCAACATCCCGATCTGCTGGTGCTGGTTGACCCGGTAATCGGGGATATCGACAGCGGGATGTACGTGAAGCCGGATATTCCTGAAGCTTACCGTGAGCATCTGCTCCCGCTGGCCCAGGGCATTACGCCCAACGTGTATGAACTGGAAGTGCTGAGCGGCAAACCGTGCCGTACGCCGGAGAGCGCCATTGCCGCCGCGCAGGGGCTGCTGTCCAACTCGCTGAAATGGGTGGCTATCACTAGTGCGCCAGTGGCTGACGATCCGCAAAATATCCACGTCGTGCTGGTAAGCGAGGAGGGCGTTACCGTAAGCGCACACCCGCGCGTTGAGACGGACCTGAAAGGGACGGGGGATCTGTTCTGTTCGGAGCTGGTGAGCGGTATCGTCGGGGGTAAAACCGTGGCCGACGCCATTCGCATGGCGGGCGACAGGGTGACTGACGTGATGATCTATACGCAGTCGAAAGGCTATGACGAGCTTATCCTGCCTGCATAAACAAAAATGGCGCCCGAAGGCGCCATTTTACCGTGCGGCAAGAATTACTTCTTGATGCGGATAACCGGGGTTTCACCCACGGTAACGCTGCCAGACAGTTTGATCAGTTCTTTGATTTCGTCCATGTTGGAGATAACAACCGGAGTCAGGGTAGACTTCGCTTTTTCTTCCAGCAGTGGCAGATCGAATTCAATTACCGGGTCGCCAACTTTAACACGCTGGCCTTCTTCCGCGATACGTTTAAAGCCTTCGCCTTTCAGTTCAACGGTGTCGATACCGAAGTGAACGAACAGTTCGATACCGCTATCGGATTCGATAGAGAACGCATGGTTGGTTTCAAAAATTTTACCGATGGTGCCGTCAACTGGAGCAACCATTTTGTTGCCAGTTGGTTTGATAGCAATGCCATCACCAACGATTTTCTCAGCAAACACTACATCCGGCACGTCTTCGATGTTGACGATCTCGCCGGAGAGCGGAGCAACAATCTCAATAGTTCCGGAGTCTTTCTTGTCATCAGAAACCAGAGATTTCAGTTTATCGAACAAACCCATGATCTTCTCCTAAGCAGTAAATTGGGCCGCATCTCGTGGATTAGCAGATTGTTTTTTCTTCAATGAACTTGTTAACCAGCGTCATTAACTCGTCCGTTGTCGGTTGAGCAAGAGCCTGCTCTGCTAACACCTTCGCATCTTCGAAGTTCGTGTTACGGATAATCTTCTTAATGCGCGGGATGGAAATGGCGCTCATAGAGAATTCGTCCAGACCCATACCCAGCAACAGAAGTGTAGCACGTTCGTCGCCTGCAAGCTCACCACACATGCCAGTCCATTTACCTTCTGCATGAGAAGCATCAATAACTTGCTTGATCAAATTCAGTACGGACGGTGACATTGGCTGGTAGAGATGTGAAATCATATCATTACCACGGTCAACTGCCAGGGTGTACTGCGTTAAATCATTGGTACCGATACTAAAGAAATCAACTTCTTTGGCTAAATGACGCGCAATGGTCGCGGCTGCCGGTGTTTCCACCATCACGCCGATCTCAATGGTTTCGTCAAATGCTTTACCTTCGTCGCGCAGTTCCTGTTTGTAGATTTCGATCTCTTTCTTCAGTGCACGCACTTCTTCAACAGAGATGATCATCGGGAACATGATGCGCAGTTTACCGAAAGCGGAGGCACGCAGAATAGCGCGAACCTGGTCACGCAGGATCTCTTTGCGATCCATGGCGATACGCACGGCACGCCAGCCCAGGAACGGGTTCTCTTCTTTCGGGAAGTTCATGTACGGCAGCTCTTTGTCGCCACCGATGTCCATGGTACGGACGATAACCGCCTGCGAGCCGCACGCTTCCGCAACCGCTTTGTACGCTGCAAACTGCTCTTCTTCCGTTGGCAGAGCGTCGCGATCCATGAACAGGAATTCAGTACGATACAGACCCACACCTTCCGCGCCGTTGCGCTCAGCGCCGTCAACGTCACGTACGGTACCGATGTTAGCGCACACTTCAACCTGATGGCCGTCCAGCGTGATGGCTGGCAGATCTTTCAGTTTAGCGAGTTCCGCTTTCTCGGTAGCAACCTGCTCCTGAACGGCGCGCAGTTGCTCGATCACATCGTTAGTTGGGTTGACGTAAACCACATTGTTTACGGCATCCAGAATCAGATAGTCGTCGTTTTTAACCTGAGAGGTAACGCTACCGGTACCCACAATGGCTGGCAGCTCCAGTGAACGCGCCATGATAGAGGTGTGGGAAGTACGTCCACCTGCATCAGTAATGAAACCCAGCACCTTGTTCAGGTTCAGCTGTGCGGTTTCAGACGGGGTCAGGTCAGCGGCAACCAGGATCACTTCGTCCTGAATCGCGCTCAGATCGATGATGGCCAGACCCAGGATATTGCGCAGCAGGCGCTTACCGATGTCACGTACGTCAGCCGCACGTTCTTTCAGGTATTCATCGTCCAGCTCTTCCAGGGCAGATGCCTGACCTTCGATAACTTCATGCGCAGCCGCGTCGGCTGTCATGCCTTTATCTTTAATCAGGGCTATGATTTCCTGCTCCAGCTCCTCATCTTCGAGCAGCATAATGTGCCCTTCGAAGATGGCTTCTTTTTCTTCACCGAAAGTTTCGCCAGCTTTAGTTTTAATCGCTTCCAGTTGCGCAGATGCCTTGGCACGACCGCTCAGAAAACGTTCAACTTCCTGATCAACCTTGTCGGCAGAAATTTTTTTCCGGTCAATGACGATTTCGTCTTCTTTCAGCAGCAATGCTTTGCCGAAAGCGATACCCGGGGATGCTAAAATGCCTGAAATCATAACCCTACCTTACTTGTGACTGATATTGAAAAGAACCCCGGTAAACTTACTCGAGTTCAGCCATCAGCTTAACCAGATGCTCAACTGCTTTCTGCTCGTCTTCACCTTCAGCGGAGATGGTAACAACGGTACCCTGAGTCAGGCCCAGAGTTTGCAGCTTGAACAGGCTTTTTGCGCTAGCGCTTTTGCCGTTGGAAGTCACAGTGATTTCAGAAGTGAAGCCTTTCGCTTCTTTAACAAACTGAGCAGCAGGGCGGGTGTGCAGACCGTTCGGAGCGGTAATGGTAACTTCTTGCTGGAACATTGTATTTCCCCAACTTATAGGTTTAGTGTTGTGGAACTAAAGTCTAGCCTGGCGACTTAACTTTAGCCTGTATAGTTAGCGCTGACGTTTCAATCGTCATTAAACATTATGCAGTGAAAGCAAGACTTGAACCAAATCATAAAATCGATTCAGCAGCGCTATTTCGTTCACCGATTAATTTCGCGCATCAAAATAATTGCTGGTTTAAATACCAGACCCAACGGGGTGAAGCAATGCCAGGAGGGGTAAAACTTTGAAGCAGGCCACAAAAAAGCACCTGAAAAGGTGCTTTTTTATGCGTTTTTAACATGCTGGCATCACTGTTGCAGTTCTTTCTCTGTGAAGAGATCGGCAAACAGTGCTGTGCTTAAGTAACGCTCACCCGAAGACGGTAGGATAACCACAATGTTCTTATTGGTAAAGGTTTCGTCTTCCAGCAGTTTGAGCGCTGCCGCAACCGCCGCACCGGAAGAGATACCCGCCAGAATGCCTTCCTCGTCCATCAGGCGACGCGCCGTAGAGATGGCTTCTTCATTGGTAATGGCGACCACTTTATCGATCAGCTTCAGATCGAGGTTGCCTGGAATAAAGCCAGCCCCGATACCCTGGATTTTGTGCGGACCTGGTTTGATCTCTTCGCCTGCCAGCGCCTGAGCGATAACCGGCGAGTCGGTTGGCTCAACGGCAACGGTAATCAGATCTTTTTTACCTTTCGTGCCTTTAATATAGCGAGACACCCCGGTCAGCGTACCGCCGGTGCCTACGCCGGAGATAAACACATCAACCTGACCGTCGGTATCTTCCCAGATTTCCGGGCCGGTGGTTTTCTCATGAATTTCCGGGTTGGCCGGGTTGCTGAACTGCTGGAGCAGCAGATATTTTGCAGGATCGCTGGCGACGATTTCTTCGGCCTTCTGAATCGCGCCCTTCATGCCTTTCGCGCCTTCGGTCAGGACCAGGTTCGCACCCAGCGCTTTCAGCAGCTTACGACGCTCAATGCTCATGGTTTCAGGCATAGTCAGCGTCAGCTTATAGCCACGCGCCGCCGCAACATAGGCCAGAGCGATACCGGTATTGCCGCTGGTGGGTTCAACCAGCTCAACGCCAGGTTTCAGCACGCCACGCTTTTCAGCATCCCAAATCATATTCGCACCGATACGGCATTTAACGCTGAAGCTTGGGTTACGAGATTCGACCTTCGCCAGAATGCGTCCATTACCGATACGGTTCAGTCGAACCAGGGGCGTATGACCGATAGTCAGCGAGTTGTCTTCATAAATCTTACTCATGGCCTGTCCTTAACTGTATGAAATTGGGATACCGACCCAGCATACCTGTTGAACAGGTATGGGGAAGTAAGGAAATCGCATATCTATATGCTGCAAGGAAATAATGGGGATCAGTATGGAATAAGGGGCGGCATAAGCCACCCCTCTTTTACACATTTTTGCATTACTTCCATAACGCGTTCTTAGCGCGGTAGCAGTCCACCCACATCGCCGTCGCGCCGCATACGGCAACGGGCATGATGAACAAATTCAGGAAAGGGATCATGGTGAACAGGCTGGTCAGCGCGCCAAACTGCATATTGGCAACCTTCTGAGTGCGCAGGGCAGTGCGCATCTCTTTAAACGGCACTTTGTGGTTATCGAACGGATAATCACAGTACTGGATAGCGAGCATCCAGGCGCTGAACAGGAACCACAGCACGGGCGCGACCGTCTGGCCAATCCCGGGTACAAAATAAAGGATAAGCAGCACAATCGCCCGCGGCAGGTACCAGGCGAACTTCTGCCATTCACGCTTCATGATGCGGGGGAGATCTTTCACGAGCCCCAATACGCCCGTGTCAGGTGGCGTCGCACCGGTCAGGCGCGCTTCAAGCTGTTCGGCCAGCAGACCGTTGAACGGCGCGGCTATCCAGTTTGCTATCGTCGAAAAGAAATAGCCGAAAACCAGCAGCACGGAGATAACCGCAATCGGCCAGAGCAGGTAGTCTAGCCACTGTAACCAGTCCGGCACATAGCTCATCAGGGAAGGGATCCACGTTTCCAGTCTGGTGAACAGCCACCAGAAGGCCCCGCCCATCAGAATAATGTTGATCAGTAACGGCAAAATAACGAAGCGTCGAATGCCCGGCAGGGAGACCAGTTTCCAGCCCTGAGAAAAGTACCAGACCCCGCTGCGTGGGGCAGAAGAAGATGTTGAAACCATACCAGGCTGTACTCCTTTTTACACAACCAGTGGAATTGCCCGCCTATATTATCCAGTTACGGGCCAATGACCAGTTCGGAAATGTTCGAAAAACCAGCAAAAAGCACGATTTAGTTCATCTTTATGCTGTGAATGCTCTGCATACACTTGCACTTGACGTAAACGGCAAATACTCTTAGTGAGTAAATGTTTGCCGTGGTGGCAAGGTGTTAGAACAACAGAGAATATAATGATGCAGGATTTGCGTCTGATATTAATCATTGTTGGCGCGATCGCCATAATCGCTTTACTGGTACATGGTTTCTGGACCAGCCGTAAAGAGCGTTCCTCTATGTTTCGCGATCGTCCACTGAAGCGCATGAAGTCCAGTCGTGACGACGATGACGTTGAAGACGACATCGACGGTCTTGACGACGACGGCGTGGGTGAAGTTCGTGTTCATCGGGTCAATACTGCGCCCGGCGCAGCGCATGGAGAGCATGAAGCCCCCCGCGCTCCGCAGCACCAGTATCAACCACCGTATGCCTCTGCCCAGCCGCGCCAGCCAGCGCCGCCGCCAGTGGAAGAACCTGTTCGTCATCCGCCGCACCAGCCTGTGCAACAGCAGCCCGTTGCGCCACAGCCTGTACAGCCGCAACCTGTCCAACAGCCTGCACAGCCAGTGCATCAGCCACAGCCAGTGCATCAGCCACAGCCTGTTCAGCAGCCGCAGCCGGTACAACAACCGCAGCCGCAGCCTGAACCGCCTGCGCCACAGCCCGCCCCGCGCGCTGAGCCAGAGCCGGTTGCAGAGCCAGAACCGGTTGTTGAAAAGCCGCAGCGTAAAGAAGCGGTGATCATTATGAACGTGGCTGCTCATCATGGCACCCATCTGAACGGTGATGTGCTGCTTAACAGCATCCAACAGGCAGGCTTCAAGTTCGGCGACATGAATATTTTCCATCGCCACCTGAGTCCTGACGGCAGCGGTCCGGCGCTGTTCAGCCTGGCCAATATGGTCAATCCAGGCACGTTTGACCCGGAAATGACCGGTGATTTCGTCACGCCAGGCGTTACGATCTTTATGCAGGTGCCGTCCTACGGTGACGAGCTGCAAAACTTTAAGCTGATGCTACAGTCCGCTCAGCACATCGCCGACGAAGTGGGCGGTGTGGTGCTCGACGATCAGCGTCGAATGATGACGCCGCAGAAACTGCGCGAGTATCAGGACCGCATCCGCGAAGTTAAGGAAGCGAACGCGTAATCGTCGCGTTAACTTCAACTCCTCCTCAACCCCCGCCTGTCGGGGGTTTTTCTCATTGATGGTGCGATATGGACTCAATCGAACAACAACTTACTGAACTGCGAACCACGCTTCGCCATCATGAATATCTCTATCATGTTATGGACGCACCGGAAGTGCCGGATGCGGAGTATGACCGCCTGATGCGTGAACTGCGCGAGCTGGAAGCGCAGCACCCCGAACTGATTACGCCCGATTCTCCAACGCAGCGCGTCGGTGCGGAACCGCTGGGCGCTTTCAGCCAGGTGCGCCACGAAGTGCCGATGCTGTCGCTGGATAACGTGTTTGATGAAGAGAGTTTTCTGGCTTTCAACAAGCGCGTGCAGGATCGCCTGAAGAGCGTCGACAATCTGAGCTGGTGCTGCGAGCTAAAGCTGGATGGTCTGGCCGTCAGTATTCTTTATGAGAACGGCGTGATGGTGCGTGCCGCAACGCGCGGCGACGGCACTACCGGGGAAGACATCACCACCAATGTGCGCACTATTCGTGCGATCCCGCTGAAACTGCGTGGCGATAACATTCCCGCCCGGCTGGAAGTGCGCGGGGAAGTGTTCCTTCCGCAGGCGGGCTTCGAGAAGATCAACGAAGAAGCGCGTCGTACCGGCGGGAAAGTGTTTGCTAACCCGCGTAACGCGGCGGCAGGTTCGCTGCGTCAGCTCGATCCGCGTATCACCGCGAAGCGACCGCTTACTTTCTTCTGCTACGGCGTCGGGATCCTGGAAGGCGGTGACCTGTCAGATACCCACCTGGGTCGTTTAATGCAGTTCAAAGAGTGGGGATTACCGGTAAGCAACCGCGTGCAGCTCTGCGACTCTCCGGAGGCGGTGCTGGCGTTCTATCACAAGGTTGAAGAAGCTCGTCCCACGCTCGGGTTTGATATTGACGGCGTGGTGATCAAGGTTAATTCGCTGGTGTTGCAGGAACAGTTGGGATTTGTGGCCCGTGCGCCACGCTGGGCGGTGGCCTTTAAGTTTCCGGCGCAAGAGCAGATGACCTTCGTTCGCGACGTGGAGTTTCAGGTCGGACGTACGGGGGCCATTACGCCTGTGGCGCGTCTGGAGCCTGTGCAGGTGGCTGGCGTGCTGGTAAGTAACGCCACGCTGCATAACGCCGATGAAATTGCGCGTCTGGGGCTGCGAATTGGTGACAAAGTGGTGATTCGCCGCGCGGGTGATGTGATCCCACAGGTGGTTAACGTTGTGGAGTCTGAACGTCCTGCCGACACCCGTGCCATAGAGTTTCCAGCCCACTGTCCGGTATGTGGTTCTGACGTTGAGCGCGTGGAAGGTGAAGCGGTAACGCGCTGTACGGGCGGGTTAATCTGCGGCGCGCAGCGTAAAGAGTCCCTGAAGCACTTCGTCTCCCGCCGGGCGATGGACGTGGACGGAATGGGTGACAAGATTATCGACCAGTTAGTTGAGAAAGAGTACGTCCATACGCCTGCGGACCTCTTTACCCTGACGGCAGGTAAGCTGACCGGTCTTGATCGTATGGGACCGAAATCTGCCCAGAACATTGTTAACGCGCTCGAGGCGGCCAAAAACACCACCTTTGCCCGTTTCCTTTACGCGCTCGGCATTCGTGAAGTCGGAGAGGCGACGGCGGCAGGGCTGGCGGCGTATTTCGGCACGCTGGACGCGCTGGAGAAAGCCACCATCGACGAGCTACAGAAAGTCCCTGATGTCGGCATTGTGGTCGCCACCCACGTTTTCAACTTCTTCGCCGAAGAGAGCAACCGTGAAGTGATCGGTAAATTACTGGAACAGGGCATTCACTGGCCCGCACCGGTAGTGGTTAATGCCGAAGAGATCGACAGTCCGTTTGCCGGTAAAACGGTGGTGCTGACCGGCAGCCTAAGTCAGCTTTCACGCGATGACGCGAAAGCGCGCCTGGTGGCGCTGGGGGCAAAAGTGGCGGGCAGCGTATCGAAGAAAACCGACCTGGTGATTGCCGGGGAAGCGGCCGGTTCGAAGCTGGCAAAAGCGCAGGAGCTTGGCATCGAGGTAATCGACGAAGCGGAAATGATGCGCCTGTTAGGAGAGTGACGTGGAAAAAGAGCAGCTCGTTGAGATCGCCAATACAGAGATGCCGTTCGGTAAATATAAGGGTCGCAGGCTGATTGATTTACCGGAAGAGTATCTGCTGTGGTTTGCCCGTAAGGATGAGTTCCCCGCCGGGCGTCTGGGCGAGCTGATGGCTATCACGTTACTGATCAAAACAGAGGGGCTGACCCAGCTGGTTCAGCCCCTGAAACGTCCTTAAACTTTCGCGGCGTGGGTCTCTTCCTGCGCCAGCTTTTCAGTCTGCGCCTTGTAACGCCGCGCCAGTACCGCACACACCATCAGCTGGATCTGATGGAAAATCATCAGCGGCAACACCATCATCCCAATGACGGACGTCGGGAACAGGATATTGGCCATCGGGATCCCGTTGGCGAGGCTCTTTTTCGATCCGCAAAATACAATGGTGATTTCATCGGCCTTGTTGAAGCCGCATTTGCGGGCCACAAAGACGTTAACCGCGATGACAATGGCCAGCAGAACGATGCTTACCACCACAATAAACAGCAGCGATCCAGCACCCACCCTGTGCCAGATGCCGTTCACCACGGCTTCGCTGAAGGCCGTGTAAACCACCAGCAGAATGGAGCTTTGGTCCGTTTTCCCGATCCATTTTTTATGTTTCGCCACAAACTCCCCAATCCAGGGACGGGATAAGTGTCCGAGCACAAACGGCAGCAGCAGTTGCAGACAAATTTTACCCACCTGCTCCAGATTGCCTTCCGCCCCGTGCATGTTCATCAGCAGACCGACCAGCAGCGGTGAAACAAAGATCCCGAGCAGGCTGGAAGCGGAAGCAGAACAAACCGCCGCCGCGACGTTACCGCCCGCCAGCGAGGTAAAGGCAATTGCAGACTGCACGGTGGCCGGCAAAATGCACAGATAAAGGAAACCGGTATACAGCGCCGGATCGACATTCACCGGCGCCCACCAGGCGAACAGAACGCCCAGAACCGGGAAGAGGATAAAAGTGCTGCACATTACCCACAGATGCAGTCGCCAGTGGCTACCGCCTGCAATAATGGCTTCCCGGGAGAGTTTGGCGCCATGCATAAAGAACAGCAGGGCAATAGCTGCCGTGGTCAGTCCTTCAATAACCGGAACGAAACTGCCCCGCGCCGGGAAGAACGAGGCCAGCAAGACGACACCAATCAGGGTCAGCGTAAACGGATCAAGGATACGAAAAAGTTTCATAATCACTCCTGAAAACAGATGCCGCTATTGTGCTTTCTTCCCTTTGAGAAATAAAATTGATTTATTGCATCCATTCATGAATTAAACAGATGAATTATTCGTTACGTCAGCTTCGCGTTTTCGTCACCGTCGCGCAGGCCCGCAGCTTTAGCCGGGCAGGGGAGATCATTGGCCTCAGCCAGTCGGCGGTGAGCCATAGCGTTAAGGAGCTTGAAACGCAAACGGGCGTGAAGCTGCTCGACCGCACGACGCGAGAAGTGGTGCTCACCGAAGCGGGACAGCAGCTGGCAATGCGTCTGGAGAGGCTGCTGGATGAACTGAACAGTACGCTCAGGGATGTCGGCCGGCTCGGACAACAGCTTTCCGGCACCGTGAGAGTGGCGGCGAGCCAGACGATTTCGGCGCATCTTATTCCCCAGTGCATCGCTGAAAGTAATCACCGCTATCCGGATATTGATTTTGTTTTGCATGACAGGCCGCAGCAGTGGGTACTTGAGAGTATCCGTCAGGGGGATGTGGATTTTGGCATCGTTATTGATCCCGGAGCGGTAAGCGACCTGGAATGTGAAGTGGTACTCTCGGAGCCCTTTTTATTGCTCTGCCGCGATGATGATCCTCTGGCATCGCTGCCGCAGGTGGCCTGGCAGGCCTTGCAGGGGGCAAACCTGGTGTTACAGGATTATGCATCAGGCAGCCGCCCGCTGATAGATGCCGCACTGACCGCGCAGGGTGTTAAGGCAACCATTGTGCAGGAGATCGGGCATCCTGCCACGCTGTTCCCCATGGTCGAAGCGGGGATTGGCATCAGCGTTCTGCCGGCGCTGGCGCTGCCACTGCCGCAGGGGAGTCGTTTAACGGTGAAGCGTTTCGTACCCTGTGTCGAACGCCAGCTGATGCTGGTACGCCGTAAAAACAGGTCTCTTTCCGGCGCGGCGCATGCCTGCTGGGATGTGGTGCGTATGCAGGCCGAACGTTTGATGGAGGCCCGCACACGTGATCCGCTTTTTAACGAAACCAATAATCAGACGTAGATATTAATCTGATGTTCTGCGGAGGGCTTATTGATGCCTTCCGCGACTGCCTCACCTTTTTCCTGCTTTGGCATCGCCTCTTCGGCCTGCTGACGCTGCAATTGCGCCAGCTGTGCCTGCAACATAGCCAGCTGAGATTCGAGTAATTCTTGCTGCTTTTGCTTTTCTTCTGCTGTGGCATCACCCATGGCCACTTCTTTGAGCTGCTGAGTGACTTTCGTTATCTGTTTGGTCAGACGGGTGATTTGAGAAGCAATGTCGTTTCCGCCGGAGCTGTTATCTACGCTGCCGATTTCCATCGCCGACAGAGAAACGGGCTTAAGAGTTGTCATATTGAGATCCTTTTCGCCATAAAATAGAGGTATCGGCAAAGAAGGCGTGAGCTTGAGTAAAACAAGCGGTCTGGCTGCAATGGGGATGTGCTATGTCGCAGATAGCAAAAAAGCGCCTTTAGGGCGCTTTTTTACATTGGTGGGTCGTGCAGGATTCGAACCTGCGACCAATTGATTAAAAGTCAACTGCTCTACCAACTGAGCTAACGACCCGAAATGGTGGGCGATGACGGGCTCGAACCGCCGACCCCCTCCGTGTAAAGGAGATGCTCTACCAACTGAGCTAATCGCCCATTTCGGAACTGCTGCGATAAGGTGAGAATGGTGGGCGATGACGGGCTCGAACCGCCGACCCCCTCCGTGTAAAGGAGATGCTCTACCAACTGAGCTAATCGCCCAATCTCAATTCTTATCTACACTGCGAGTCTACCTAAGTAGATGGTGGGTGATGACGGGCTCGAACCGCCGACCCCCTCCGTGTAAAGGAGATGCTCTACCAACTGAGCTAATCACCCCCGCTGTGTGGAGTCGCATTATAGGGAGAGTTGAAAATGAGTCAACGCATTTTCTAAAGTTTTTATTCGTTCGTCGTAAAATTAGTCAAAACGATCGCAAAACGGACTGTGGCGCATGATTTATAAACAAAAACAGCAATCTCGAACCGGATAAAGTGATCGACATTGAGGAATCGGCCCACAGTGATAGAATATTGCCCATTGTTTTCTTCCCGGAATTTGCCGATTACCGGCATCTTTATAACGTAAGGCCATTTCATGAAAATCAAAACTCGCTTCGCGCCGAGCCCGACAGGCTATCTGCATGTCGGTGGTGCACGTACCGCTCTCTACTCCTGGCTTTTCGCACGTCACAACAACGGTGAGTTTGTGCTGCGTATTGAAGACACCGATCTGGAGCGCTCAACGCCGGAAGCAATTGAAGCCATTATGGATGGGATGAACTGGCTGAATCTGGCGTGGGACGAAGGCCCATACTTCCAGACCAAACGTTTTGACCGCTATAACGCCGTAATTGACGAGATGCTGGTGGCAGGCACGGCCTATAAGTGTTACTGCTCCAGGGAGCGTCTGGATGCGCTGCGCGAAGAGCAAATGGCAAAAGGCGAAAAACCGCGTTATGACGGTCGTTGCCGCCATGACCACAGCGAGCATGCTGCTGACGAGCCTTGCGTAGTGCGTTTTGCTAACCCGCAGGATGGCTCTGTTATCTTTGATGACCAGATCCGTGGTCCGATCGAATTCAGCAACCAGGAGCTGGATGACCTCATCATTCGTCGTACTGACGGATCGCCAACCTATAACTTCTGCGTAGTTGTGGACGACTGGGATATGGAAATCACTCACGTGATCCGTGGTGAAGACCATATCAATAACACCCCGCGTCAGATCAACATTCTGAAAGCGCTGAACGCACCTGTACCGGTATATGCGCACGTATCAATGATCAACGGTGACGACGGTAAAAAGCTGTCCAAACGTCATGGCGCGGTGAGTGTGATGCAGTACCGTGATGACGGCTATCTGCCGGAAGCGCTGCTGAACTACCTGGTGCGTCTGGGCTGGGCTCATGGTGACCAGGAGATCTTCAGCCGCGAAGAGATGATCGAGCTGTTCTCTCTGAACTCGGTCAGCAAATCAGCCAGCGCGTTCAACACTGACAAACTGCTGTGGCTGAACCATCACTACATCAATACCATGCAGCCAGAATATGTAGCGACTTATCTGCAATGGCACATTGAACAGGCAAACATCGATACCCGTACGGGCCCTGAACTGGCGGATCTGGTGAAGCTGCTTGGCGAGCGTTGCAAAACGCTGAAAGAAATTGCTGAAAGCTGCCGTTACTTCTATGAAGAGTTTGACGCGTTCGACGCCGACGCGGCCAAGAAACACCTGCGTCCGGTTGCGCGTCAGCCGCTGGAAGTGGTGCGTGACAAACTCGAAGCCATTACCGAATGGACTGCGGAAAATGTTCACCACGCGATTCAGGCTACCGCTGATGAGCTGGAAATTGGCATGGGTAAAGTCGGTATGCCGCTGCGCGTTGCGGTGACGGGGGCAGGCCAGTCTCCGGCGCTGGACGTGACCGTTCATGCCATCGGCAAATCACGTAGCGTTGCGCGTATCAACAAAGCGCTGGACTTTATTGCTGAGCGCGAAAGCCAGCAGTAATGCTCGTGTAATACAAAAAACGGCAGGGTAACCTGCCGTTTTTTTATGCCTGTTATTCAGCAATACCAAGACGCGTGAGAAAACCCTGCAACCCTTCACGAGCGAGCAACTTGTGCAAACGTTCCTGTTCGACAGTCGTCATGTTTTCCAGCGAGTCGATAATTTGTGGAAGCAGGCTGGATGAGGTTGCCACGCCGTAGTGGGAAGGGCTTTCCGCCACATGGTAAACAGCCCGACGGTTACGAATGGCAGGAAGGCTAATGATGTGCTCCTTAACGTGCGCATCAATACATATCACCCTCGCTCTTCCGCCTTTTACACCGTTGATACCTTCCGTTTTCCATCCCTTCTGTCGTATCCAGCGATTAACGGTTTGTCGGGCTACGCCCAGACTGTCCGCCAGCTCTTCCGTGGTCATTTTGCTGCGTAATCTTTTCATATCAGCGTTGGTCGCGAATCCCTAAACGTTGTAACAAGCCGGTAATCCCTTCCCGCAGTAACAGCGATGTCATCTGCTTTTGCTCTTCCGGCGTCATTTCATTCGCCAGCGTCAGGAGCAGGGCATGAAGCGAGCCCTCGTGGTACGTATCTGGCAGTTCCGGCGTCTCTGTAGCCCTGCGCGCGCTGCGAATAAAGTCGCGCACTTTTTCATTGACGTGTACCAGACGCGCCTTGCCACCCTGAACGCCTGGCTTTGGCGATGTAATCCAACCCTCTTTGCGTACCCATTTATTGATGGTCTGTCGGCTATAGCCAGTCAGCAGGGCTAACTCTTCTGGCGTCATTCGTTCCTTGATCATACAATTTCCTGAATATCTGTGGGGTTAATTAGTGGTTCATTTTATAGCACCGTTTTACGTGAAAACGTGACAAGCTTAACTCCTGGCTGCGAGCAGGCTCGCAAAGTGATTCATTTGCATGATTTTTCGGCGATTGAAAGGCGGAGGTTGAATTTGCCGTTGACACTCTGCGGCGGAATTCATATTATGCCGCCCGTCAACATGACAGCTTTACGACGGGGCTATAGCTCAGCTGGGAGAGCGCCTGCATGGCATGCAGGAGGTCAGCGGTTCGATCCCGCTTAGCTCCACCAAACTCTGAACCCAACAGAGTGCGGTAGGTAAAGTAACATGTGGGGCTATAGCTCAGCTGGGAGAGCGCTTGCATGGCATGCAAGAGGTCAGCGGTTCGATCCCGCTTAGCTCCACCAAAATTTAAACCCTCGTCGCAAGACGGGGGTTTTTTTATATCTTGTAAAATGTTTAGACTCTTTTTGTTGCCAGCAATGTCGTTTTCTATACATCACCTCAATCCAAATCAATAAACAAGTCTATAAATAGACCTGAACTTGATTCGTGCAATTAATAAACCTATTATCCATCCGGTCAATAAGACGATGGTTAAATAGATCACACGGATTAATGAATAGAAAAATTTACAATAATGTAAAAATATTTATGATTGTCCTGGCGTTAAGCCTGATTACGATCCCCTTTTCCCGTTATATCTCCCCGCGCGCTATCGTCAACGAAAATGATGTTTATTTAGCGTGGTTGCCCTTAAGCGCCATACTCGCCATCGTATTGTTATTTGGACGTCGGGCAATCATTCCTTTACTGATTGGATTTAGTGTTACTAACATTTATTACTTTGATTTAGCATTACTACAATCTTCCGTGTTATTAATTTGTCAGACGTTTGCCGTCTTCGCTGCCTGTGGCGTCATCCGTCTGATGCTGGGCAAACGCTGGCGACACAGCATCCCGAATAAGTACATCGGTATACGTATTTTCTGGCTCGGATTTGTGGTTCCTGTAGGCATCAAATTATCGATGTATCTGGCGGGATATTTATTTGATTTTCCGGTGACAATCTCCTCCTATTTCGGCGAAGGCTCTGCAATTTATAACGTTATCGATATTCAAAGCCTGATTTGTGCCGCCCTGATTTTCACCATGATGTTCTACTACCCGTTAAGAATGATAATTAATCCCCGGTATGCCCGAACATTCTGGCGGCGAAGCGTGAAGCCCCTCTTTTGTCACAAAAAAGTGTTATTTATCGTTGTGTGGCTGATGCTGTTGGTCTCGATGATCGCTATTTTGTGCGCGCCTTTCGAGTCACAGTTTATTGCTGGTTATTTGATGCCAATCGTTTTTATTCTTTTTACCCTGGGGATTGGTCGTCTGAGCTATGCGCTCATCTCTTTACTCTGGGCGGCCTCGGCGCTCATGCTGTTGACCTACAATTATAATTTTCTTAATGGCGTTGAATCGGGCCACTCGCTCTCCTTTATCTTGTCGGTACTGATCTCTTTCGCCATCTGCCTGCTTTACATGTCGCGGATCTATCAGAAAAGTGAATGGCTGAAACAGGGGTGGCAGGAGAGGGCGCTTACCGATCCGCTCACCGGTCTGCCTAACATTCGTGCGCTGGAAGTGTTTTTACAGCACCATCCCGAAGCCAAAATCTGCTGCCTGCGCCTGGATAATCTGGAATTTCTGAGCCGTCATTACGGCATCCTCATGCGTGTACACTGTAAAAAGATGATCACCGCGTCGCTGCAACCGTTATTGCAAAAAGACGAGAAGCTCTTTCAGTTGCCAGGCAGTGAGCTGGTGGTGGTCTTGTTGGGTCCGGGCACGGCTGAACGTCTGCAATATATGGTTGATCATCTGAACAGCCGTAAGATTGTCTGGAACAAGACTGAGCTCGACATTGAGTTTGGCGCCTCCTGGGGCGAAGTGCCGGATGGGGAAAGCCTGCACCACACGCTGGGTCAGCTGAGCTGGCTGTCCGAGCAATCCTGTGGCGGGCATAACGTTCTGGCGTTAACCAACAGTCTGGATGATGTCTCTGGTCAGACGACGGACAGGGTGCTAATGCTGGCCCGCATAAAACGCGCCCTTGATATCGGCGGTCTTCACCTTTACGCCCAGCCAATTCACAACGCGCGCGGAGAAGGGTACTTTGAAATCCTCTCCAGGCTGGAAAGCGATGGCGAGATCATCACCCCTGACCGCTTTATTCCGCTGATTGCTCAGTTTAACCTGAGCCACCGGTTTGACCTGAACGTGTTGGAAAAATTGCTGATGTGGATGCGCAGCCATCCGTCCGGACGTGCAGGAACGCGCTTCTCCGTCAATCTAATGCCGCTGACGCTGATGCAAAATGAGATTGCGGCTGAGATCATCGCGCTTTTTGAACGCTACGCCATTGCGCCGCAAAATATCATCATTGAGATCACCGAGGAACAGGCTTTCTCAGACTCGGGAAGCAGCATCAAAAATATTCAGCAGCTGCGTGATTACGGCTTCCGCATTGCCATAGACGACTTTGGTACCGGCTATGCCAACTTTGAGCGCCTGAAGCGGCTGGAGGCCGATATCATTAAGATCGATGGTTGCTTCGTGAAAGATATCTGCACCGACAGCATGGATGCGATGATCGTGCAGTCCATTTGCAACATGGCAAAAACGAAATCGCTGTGTGTGGTGGCTGAATATGTGGAAACGGCTGAACAACGCGAGATGTTGTTGCGATTTGGCGTAGATTATTTGCAGGGCTATTTGATTGGTAAACCCCAGCCTCTGACGGCGCTGGAAGCATAAAAAAACCGGGAGCGAGGACTCCCGGTTTTTATTACGCGGTATGAATTACAGAACCAGTGCTGCAATAGAGGCAGACAGGACGCTCACCAGCGTTGAACCGTAAACCAGCTTCAGGCCAAAGCGAGAAACCACGTTACCCTGCTCTTCGTTCAGGCCTTTAATCGCGCCAGCGATGATACCGATGGAAGAGAAGTTCGCGAAGGAGACCAGGAAGACGGACAGGATCCCTTCCGCACGTGGGGAGAGTGTGCTGGCAATCTTCTGGAGATCCATCATCGCCACGAATTCGTTGGATACCAGTTTCGTTGCCATGATGCTGCCCACCTGCAACGCTTCGTGAGCCGGTACACCCATCACCCAGGCAACCGGGTAGAAGATATAGCCCAGAATGCCCTGGAAGGAGATACCGAGTACGGCCGCAAACAGGGCGTTCAGCGCAGCGATCAGCGCGATAAAGCCAATCAGCATCGCGGCAACGATAATTGCAACCTTGAAACCCGCCAGAATGTATTCACCCAGCATTTCGAAGAAGCTCTGTCCCTCGTGCAGGTTAGACATCTGAATGTTCTCTTCGCTGGCATCCACGCGGTACGGGTTAATCAGCGAAAGAACGATAAAGGTGCTGAACATATTCAGAACCAGGGCCGCAACCACGTATTTAGGTTCCAGCATAGTCATATACGCGCCCACGATAGACATGGAAACGGTAGACATTGCTGTCGCCGCCATGGTGTACATGCGGTTACGGGACATCTTGCCGAGGATATCTTTATACGCAATGAAGTTCTCAGACTGACCGAGGATCAGTGAGCTGACTGCGTTAAAGGATTCCAGTTTACCCATGCCGTTAACTTTCGATAACAGGAAGCCGATCGCACGGATAACCACCGGCAGAACGCGGATGTGCTGAAGGATACCGATCAGGGCAGAGATGAAGACGATAGGGCAGAGTACCTTCAGGAAGAAGAAGGCCAGACCCTGATCGTTCATGCTGCCAAAGACGAAGTTTGTCCCTTCGTTGGCAAATCCGAGCAGTTTTTCGAACATTTCGGAGAAGCCTTTCACGAAGCCGAGGCCTACGTTGGAGTTCAGGAAGAACCACGCAAGTAAAACTTCAATGACCAGCAGCTGGACAACATAGCGAATACGAATTTTTTTGCGGTCTGTGCTGACCAGCAATGCAAGTGCAGTAACGACAACAAGTGCCAGGACAAAATGAAGGACGCGGTCCATATTTGCTCCAAATATGAGGCAGGTTTAATTTCCGTGCACATTCTATGTAACAAGCACAAAGAAAACGAGATCAAGCCCACACTATAGTTACATCCTGTGACGAGTCTCAAAAATAGTGATCAACAATACATTTTTGTTATGTTAGGTAAATGAGTGAAAAGTTAAGTTTGTGTGCTACGCTTCACAAATGTCTGCGCATTTTCACATTCTGTGACCTTGCTCCACCTGCCTGTCTATCGTTCCTGGCTATCAGAGAAATCATGTTAACCATTTCAAATGAACTTGATAATCATTCTCATTTTGATAGCATAAAACATAGCAAAGGCTATATTTCCAGAGGCAGAAATGACGAATAGTCGCGTAGAGAGTAGCAGCGGCAGAGCGGCACGCAAGCTGCGGCTCGCATTAATGGGACCGGCATTCATTGCCGCGATTGGCTACATCGATCCGGGTAATTTTGCGACCAACATTCAGGCCGGGGCCAGTTTCGGCTATAAACTGCTGTGGGTTGTGGTCTGGGCCAATCTGATGGCGATGCTGATTCAGATGCTCTCCGCGAAGCTGGGTATTGCTACCGGAAAAAACCTGGCGGAGCAAATCCGCGATCATTATCCACGTCCGGCAGTTTGGTTTTACTGGGTTCAGGCGGAAATTATCGCCATGGCCACCGATCTCGCCGAGTTTATCGGGGCGGCGATCGGCTTTAAGCTTATTCTGGGCGTCTCTCTGCTTCAGGGGGCCGTGCTGACCGGTATCGCCACTTTCCTGATTCTGATGCTCCAGCGGCGGGGGCAAAAACCGCTGGAGAAAGTCATCGGCGGCCTGCTGCTGTTCGTCGCTGCCGCCTATATTGTTGAGCTGATTTTCTCCCAGCCGAATCTGGCGCAGCTGACGAAAGGGATGGTGATCCCGTCGTTACCTACTTCTGAAGCCGTTTTTCTGGCTGCCGGGGTGCTGGGGGCGACCATTATGCCGCACGTCATTTATCTACACTCTTCATTAACCCAAAATCTGCATGGCGGGACGAGTAAAGAGCGCTACTCCGCCTCGAAATGGGATGTGGCTATCGCGATGACCATTGCCGGATTTGTGAATCTGGCGATGATGGCGACCGCCGCCGCCGCGTTCCACTTCAACGGGCATACCGGGGTTGCCGATCTTGACCAGGCTTACCTGACGCTGGAGCCGTTGCTGAGTCATGCCGCTGCCACTATTTTTGGTTTAAGCCTGGTTGCTGCGGGCCTTTCATCTACGGTTGTGGGGACACTGGCCGGGCAGGTGGTGATGCAGGGGTTCGTACGTTTCCATATTCCGCTGTGGGTTCGCCGCTCGGTCACGATGCTGCCTTCCTTTGTTGTGATCCTGATGGGACTGGATCCGACCCGCATTCTGGTGATGAGTCAGGTGCTGCTGAGTTTCGGGATTGCGCTGGCGCTGGTGCCGCTGCTGATCTTCACCAGCAACAAATCACTGATGGGCGATCTGGTGAATTCGACGTGGGTGAAACGCGCCGGGTGGGCCATTGTGGTCGTGGTGGTGGCGTTAAACTTGTGGTTGCTGATAGGCACAGCCGCAGGCCTGTAAAAGAAAAAGGAGCCGGAAGGCTCCTTTTTGTTGTTAATGGTGATGGCCGTGACCGTGGCCTCTGCCTTTTCCGTGACCCCAGCCGCCACGGCGGTCGTCACGATCTTTCCAGCCTTCGCGGTAGCCGCGTTCGTAAGCCTTACGCTTATCCCAGCCACGGTGATAGCCGTTATCGTGTTTCCACCAGCGGTTTTGACGCCATTCATAATGGCGATGCCAGTAGTCACGGTCGCGCCAGTAGCCACCGTCCCAGTATCTGCCGTAGTCATCACGATCGCCAATTTGTAATTTAATCGATGGCAACAGGGTGATTTCGCCCGCATTGGCGACCAGCGGGGCCGAAGCCAGTAATACCGCTGCAAGAATCAGTGACCTGAACATACTCTTCTCCTTCACGATCGGGGCCGCTGTGCGACCTGTTAACGCAATTTTACGAGTTGGTAAACATTCGTTTCATCGCCTCAACTCCTAAATCATGAACGAGAGCACTTTTTGCTAAAAGTGTTTTTAATCTGAACTGGACAGGATCGTATCTATCGTCTTGAGCTCTTCTGCCGTGAACCGACAATTTTCAAGCACGCCTGCTGCATCATCAATTTGTCCGGTCTTGCTTGCGCCGATGAGCACGGATGTCACCGCATCGTGGCGCAGGATCCAGGCCAGTGCCATTTGCGACAGCTTTTGCCCCCGTTTTTCCGCCAGCGCATTCAGCTTACGTACCTTTTCCAGCTTTTTGTCGGTGATCTGTTCCGGATTAAGGAACTTACTGCCGCTTGCTGCGCGAGAATCCGCCGGGATGCCGTTCAGATAGCGATCGGTCAACTGTCCGCCCGCCAGTGGAGAGAAGGGGATACATCCCACCCCTTTTTGCTGCAACTCGTCCAGCAACCCCTCTTCAGGCGCACGTTCAAACATGGAGTACTTCGGCTGGTGGATCAAACATGGCGTGCCCAGATCCTCCATTATTTCAATCGCCTGCCGTGCCATTTCTGCCGGGTAGTTGGACAGACCGATGTACAGCGCTTTGCCCTGACGCACCACATGGTCAAGCGCTTTCATGGTTTCACGTAGCGGCGTGTGTGGATCCGGGCGGTGGTGATAGAAGATATCGACATACTCCAGCCCCATACGCTTGAGGCTCTGGTCCAGGCTTGCGATCAGATATTTACGCGAGCCCCAGTCACCGTAAGGCCCGTCCCACATGGTGTAGCCCGCTTTAGTGGAGATGATCAGCTCATCGCGCCAGGGCAGGAAATCCTCCTGCAAAATGCGCCCAAAATTACGTTCGGCCGAACCAGGAGGCGGGCCGTAATTATTGGCAAGGTCAAAATGCGTAATACCCAAATTGAAAGCACGCTGTAAAAGTTGACGGCTGTTTTCGAGCAACGTCGCGTCGCCAAAATTATGCCACAGCCCCAACGAGATGGCGGGAAGCTTAAGACCGCTTTGCCCACAGCGGCGATATTGCATTGTCTGATAACGATTTTTGTCAGGTTGATAACCCATTTGTGAGACCTCTGGCGCTGGAAAGAAACATCCGTGTATACGTTTACACTAATCTGAAGAAAATGAGCATAGCGCAGCTTTTTTCGTAAAGCATTCTTTCCAGCCCCTGATTGTCGTCAATTCTGGACACGCTTCACGCTTATTTAATACTCAGAGTGAGGTCAACGTCAGAAGGACACTTATAATATGCGTACCCCCTATTGCGTCGCCGATTACCTGCTGGACCGACTAACAGATTGTGGTGCCGATCATCTGTTTGGCGTGCCGGGCGACTATAACCTGCAATTTCTCGATCACGTGATAGACAGCCCGGACATCTGCTGGGTGGGCTGTGCCAACGAACTGAACGCGTCTTACGCCGCAGACGGCTATGCCCGCTGTAAGGGCTTTGCCGCACTCCTGACGACATTCGGCGTTGGGGAGTTAAGCGCCATGAACGGTGTGGCGGGCAGCTTTGCCGAACATGTTCCCGTCCTCCATATTGTAGGGGCCCCGGGTATGGCGGCGCAGCAGCGAGGAGAGTTACTGCACCATACGTTGGGCGACGGCGAGTTCCGCCACTTCTATCATATGAGCGAACCCATCACCGTTGCGCAGGCGGTGCTTACGGAACAAAACGCCTGCTATGAAATTGACAGAGTCCTGACCACCATGCTGCGGGAGCGCCGTCCGGGCTATCTGATGCTGCCCGCCGATGTGGCGAAAAAAGCCGCTACACCTCCTGTAAGCGCTCTCACTGTTAACCCCGCACCGGCCGATTCAGCCTGCTTGCAGGCGTTCCGTGAGGCTGCCGAAAAGCGCTTGTCTACGAGCAAACGCACCGCGCTGTTAGCGGACTTCCTGGTACTCCGCCACGGTCTGCGCGCGGCCCTTCAGACGTGGGTGAAAGAGGTGCCGATGGCACACGCCACCATGCTGATGGGCAAGGGCATTTTTGACGAACGACAGAGCGGTTTTTACGGCACCTACAGCGGATCGGCGAGCGCCGCGCCGGTCAAAGAGGCCATCGAGGGTGCTGATACGGTGCTGTGCATTGGCACGCGCTTTACCGATACGCTCACTGCCGGATTTACCCACCAGCTTACGCCAGACCAGACGATAGAGGTTCAGCCCCACGCGTCCCGCGTCGGCGACGTCTGGTTTACGGGTATCCCGATGAGGGAGGCCATTGAAACGCTGACAGCGCTGTGTAAAACCTATGTTCGTGATACGCGAGCGCCATCGGATCACAGCGGCTTTTCGTTCCCGACTATTGAAGGGGCGCTGACTCAGGAGAGCTTCTGGCGTACCCTGCAAACGTTTATTCGCCCCGGAGACATTATTCTGGCTGACCAGGGGACGTCTGCTTTCGGCGCTATCGATCTGCGTTTACCGGCGGACGTGAACTTTATCGTCCAGCCGCTGTGGGGATCGATTGGCTACACGCTGGCGGCGGCGTTTGGCGCGCAAACGGCGTGTCCGAACCGACGCGTGATTGTCCTGACGGGCGACGGCGCCGCGCAGTTGACCATTCAGGAGCTGGGATCCATGCTGCGCGACAAGCAGCGCCCGATTATTCTGGTGCTTAACAACGAAGGATACACGGTGGAAAGGGCCATCCACGGGCCGGAGCAGCGCTATAACGATATTGCCCTCTGGAACTGGACGCAGATACCGCAGGCGCTGAGCCTGGCGCCTCAGGCAGAGTGCTGGCGCGTCAGCGAAGCGGAAGCGCTGGCGGAGGTGCTGGATAAAGTGGCACACCATGAGCGGCTTTCGCTGATCGAGGTCATGCTGCCGAAAGCCGATATTCCGCCGCTGCTGAGCGCGCTGACCAAAGCGCTGGAGGCGCGCAATAACGCCTGATTACCTGTCGTTTCGCCATGCCATCAGCATCGGTTTGCCCGCCAGCAGGAGCCAGGCGGGCAACATCACGATACAGAGCAGCGGCAGAAGCGTGGTATCCGGCACGACAACGGCCGCCATAAACAGGCTCAGCCACGCATCGCGCGTGACCACCAGTACCAGCCCCAGAATGGAGCAGGAGACGGTAATCGCCGCAGGGACAGCGTCAACGTGCTCATGCAGCATCAGCCCCAGCGCGACGCCAACAAATACCGCCGGGAAGATACGACCTCCCCGGAAACCACAGGCCGCCGCGACCACCAGCGCCGCCAGTTTCACCAGCGCGAACAGCAGATAATCTGAGACGCTGAAGACCTGGCTGAAGGCCAGCTGCTGCATCTCGTCCAGACCCTTAAACAGCGTAACCGTCCCGCCGATAGCGCCTAAAACGCCCAGAATAAAACCCCCCATGCCCAGAATCAGCACCGGATGCTTCAGCCTGTGCATCAGGCGATGCAGGCGAGGAAGACACCACACCGCGACCATCCCCAACGCAATGGCGATCGCGACGACGACGGCGCCGCTGAAAATATCGGTGAGTTGCATCTGGCCGTAGTGGGGAATGGAGAGTGAAAAATGGGGATGGAAAAACAGGCTGGTGGTGAGGGCTCCCGCAGCGGCGGCCATTAGCGGCGCGAAGAGTTTATCCCAAAGCGGCACCTCATGATCACTGCTGAGCGTTTGC
Organism: Enterobacter cloacae complex sp. CDL013; assembly: GCF_049238805.1. Classification (NCBI taxonomy): domain Bacteria; kingdom Pseudomonadati; phylum Pseudomonadota; class Gammaproteobacteria; order Enterobacterales; family Enterobacteriaceae; genus Enterobacter; species Enterobacter cloacae complex sp. CDL013. Next base: position 182,457 of record NZ_JBMKGT010000002.1, read on the forward strand.
GAAAAAATGAGCGCAGCCGCGACCGGAGTGCCAAACAGCGCCCCGATGGTGCCGGCGGAGGCCAGGATCGTCCAGTCCAGCGCGCCAACGCGCGGGGAAAGACGCGCCCCCAGAAAGACCGCCAGCGCGATATTCACCGCCATAATGGGATGTTCAGGCCCGAGGCTTACGCCGCCCGCAAGACCGATTATCAGCGCGATGATAAGCCCCGGCAGAGCCGAGGGGGAGACAGGCGCGCCAATCAAGGGTTCCAGTGCCGGGTCCGGCCCGGCATGGCCCGGGCTATAGCGGATCACCAGCCCTACGGCAATCCCGGTCAGGGTCAGCATCACCATGATCCAGCCCGGCGAGTCAATGCTGATGCCGAGTTTTACCGGAAGCGCGGTCCATAAAATCGTTTGCAGCACCGCCGCCACTTTCATGACGACGATGAGCACCAGGCTCGACGCCACGCCAATAATCAGCGCCGGGACAGCCAATAACAGCATGGTTCTGGCTCGCGGATGGAGCATGATGATTTCCTTGTACAAAACGGCTTAACGTTACTTTGCACAATCAGCATTGTGGCAATAGTGCAAAAGGTGCTGAAACGGTAAAGTTATTATGTGACGAAGATCGATAATCCATGGGCAGTCACCTTCTGGTCGTTGTTGTTAACACGCCTTGAATTTACAGTGTCCCAAAGATTTATTCTGACTTTAGCGGAGCAGTAGAAGAATGACAAAGTATGCTTTGGTAGGTGATGTAGGCGGCACCAACGCGCGCCTTGCCCTGTGCGATGTGAACAGCGGTGAAATTTCTCAGGCGAAAACCTATTCAGGGCTGGATTACCCAAGCCTGGAAGCGGTGGTTCGCGTCTATCTGGAAGAGCATAAAGTGAGCGTTGAAGACGGTTGTATCGCCATCGCCTGTCCGATCACCGGCGACTGGGTGGCGATGACCAACCACACGTGGGCCTTCTCAATTGCCGAAATGCGGAAAAACCTCGGCTTCTCGCACCTTGAAATTATCAACGACTTCACTGCGGTTTCCATGGCTATCCCAATGCTTAAACCAGAGCATCTGATTCAGTTCGGCGGTACGGCCCCGGTTGAAGGCAAACCGATTGCCGTTTACGGCGCGGGAACCGGTCTGGGGGTGGCGCACCTGGTCCACGTCGACAAACGCTGGGTCAGCCTTCCGGGCGAGGGCGGTCACGTGGATTTTGCGCCGAACAGCGAAGAAGAGGGCATTATTCTGGAGGAGCTACGCGCCGAGATTGGGCACGTGTCGGCCGAGCGGGTGCTTTCTGGCCCGGGCCTGGTGAACCTGTATCGGGCGATTGTCAAATCAGACGGTCGTCTGCCGGAAAATCTGCAACCGAAAGATGTGACCGAACGCGCGCTGGCCGACAGCTGTATTGACTGCCGCCGTGCTTTGTCGCTGTTCTGCGTCATCATGGGGCGTTTTGGCGGCAACCTGGCGCTGAACCTTGGCACCTTTGGCGGGGTCTATATTGCGGGCGGGATCGTGCCGCGCTTCCTCGATTTCTTTACCGCCTCCGGCTTCCGTGGCGGCTTCGAAGACAAAGGCCGCTTCAGGAGCTATGTCCAGGACATTCCTGTTTACCTGATTGTCCACGACAACCCAGGCTTACTGGGATCCGGCGCGCATCTGCGTCAGGTTCTTGGTCAGATCCTCTGACGCTCATTTCCCTCTCCTGCGGGAGAGGGAACGTGCTACAGGTGCATGAGCTGGCGGAACTCTTTCACTCTGCTGCGGCTTACCGGCACCTGAAAATCCAGATCCTTCAGCCGCAATATATAGGTGTTGTTAAACCAGGGTTCGATTTCGCGGATCTTGTTCAGGTTGACGCAGAACGAGCGGTGGCAGCGGAAGAAGTGGGCGGCCGGGAGTTTATTGCAGAATTCGGTGATGTTCATCGCCATGACGTAGGATTCACGCCGCGTATAGACAAACGTCATTTTTTCATGCGCTTCGGCATAGTAAATATCGTCGACAGGCGTGACGATGATCCGTTCGTCCTTCACCAGATTAATCGTGTCGTTTTCCCGCGCTACCGGGCTGGCACTGGCGGGTAATGCCTGCTGCTGCCACGCGGCTTCCAGCTTATGCAGCATGCTGATAATACGCGACTCCTGGTACGGCTTGAGAATATAGTCAAACGCCTCAAGCTCGAAGGCCTCCACGGCATGCTCTTTCCACGCGGTGACAAACACAATAAACGGCTTGTGGGCGAACTGATTGATATTTTGCGCCAGCAGGACGCCGTCCAGCAACGGAATATTAATATCGAGGAATATCGCGTCGACCCGGTTATGCTGTAAAAATTTCAGCACGTCCAGACCATCCTCAAAACAGCCAACAATCTCCATCTGGCTGTGGGTTTTGATAAGCCAGCTCAACTCCTGTTGAGCCAGAAATTCATCTTCTACGATGATGACTTTCATCTGTTACTCCGGCCTACGGCAACAAGGATATGGGGGCATTCACGGGCGTTCGCTCATTCGGAACATAAAAGGCAATTTCGGTGCCCGGCTCAAGGCGGTGAATATGCAGCCCGTCACCGTACAGCAGTTTGACCCGGTGATGCACATTCAGCAGTCCGATCTTGTTGCCTGGCATTTCGTTTGATTTGACGCGTTCGATAACTTTCGGATCGATGCCGTGCCCGGTATCGCGCACGGCGATACGCACGCGGTTACCGCTTTCCGTTACGCTAATTGTTACCACGCCTTTGCCTTTACACGGCTGAATACCGTGAACAATGGCGTTTTCCACCAGAGGCTGGATCAGCAGGCTTGGGATCACGCAGTTGACCTCTTCATCAATATCGTAAATGACCGTCAGCTTATCGCCAAAGCGAGCCTGCTCGATCGCGATGTAATCCTTGATTTGATACAGCTCTTTTTTGATGTCGATCTGCTCGTCGTCTTTTAGCTCAATGTTGTAGCGAAGATAGCGCGACAGATTAAATATCAGCTGCCGCGCGGTGTCCGGATTCAGACGGATGGAAGAGGAGATAGCGTTCAGCGCGTTAAACAGAAAATGGGGATTGATCTTGCTTTGCAGGGCGCGCAGCTCTGCCTTATTTGCCATCTCGCGCAGCTGCTCTGCACGCGAAACCTCTAGTTGAGTGGAGATGATCTGCGACAGGCCAATCGCCATCTCCTGGAGCGAGGAGGTGATTTGGTGCGCATGACAGTAGTAAATTTTCAGCGTCCCCGTGACCACGCCTTTTTCCCACAGCGGGATCACCAGCATTGAGTGGATCTCTGGCGTCCGGTGGGCTTCGTCATTGTTTTTAATGATGATTTTTCCGTAGTTAATCGCCTGTCTGGTGGTTGGGCTGATGGTGTCGTCGCTGTCGCGATAATTGTGCTCACCGACGCCAACGTAAGCCAGCACGTGATCAATATTGGTGATAGCGACCGCATCGGCATGAATATCACGGCGGATGATATCGCAAACCTGACGTAAAGATTCGGCGTTAACGTGCCGGAAAAGCGGCAGCGTCTTGTTGGCGATATCCAGCGCCAGCTTGGCCTGACGCGCGGCGCTGGCCTCTTTTTCGCCTTCCACGCTTTGCACCAGCAGCACGATAAAACCGATACAGACGCTCCCGAGGATCATCGGAATACCGATCTTCGAGACGATATCCAGCCCCAGCGCAACGGTTGGCGCCCAGACGATGACCAGGATCATGGTCAGCGTTTCGCAGACCATCCCCGCGATAATCCCCGCACGCCAGTGCTGCTTTTTCGGGATTTTGCGGTTAATCCAGCCCGAGAGCAGCCCGGCAATAATGCTGGTGATAAAGCAGGGAACTGCCGTCACGCCGCCAATATCAATCAGGTATCGATGGGTGCCAGCGATAATGCCTGTGATAATCCCGACCCAGGGACCAAAGAGGATCCCGCCCGACATGACGGCGATGATGCGCACGTTCACCAGCGAGCCTTCTACCGGCACCCCGGACCAGGTGCTGAACAGGGCAAACATCGAAAAGATAAACGTGACGGCCAGCAGCTCTTTTGGCGAATGGGCAGATTTATGCAACAGTTCGCGGAACAAGCGGATGCGGATAAGGAAAAAGAGACAGATCAGCATTAATGCCGCGCGGTCGAACACCGCGAGGAGCATATTGAAGATTTCGTGCACGGTCAGGCCTGGGAAAACGGGAAAAATCTATGATAGAAAACATAGGGCCTGATGACCAGCTATCCATCAGATTTATCAAATGGGGAAAAACCATAATTCTCAAAGGGGATTGCTGGCTTTTGACTGAAAGCCGGCGCTTTTCCGTTTGGGGAGAAACGTCAGGTAACGATACTGAAAATATTGTGTTAAATTGTAGAGCTTAAAACTGCCTGTTCGCGATAGGAGTTCCGCTTTTCACTGCAATCGCATTCCCGTTTTAGAGCAAAATATTGTTTTGCCGTTATCCTCTCGACAGCGTCTTTTTCTTCAGGTTATTTTCTAAGCATGCCACACGGGTGGCAGCGTCGCTCGGACGGTCCGGGCGCTAACGTGACTCTGAGGAATCTATGGCTGAATTCAGTCCTGAACGCCGTTTTACGCGTATCGATCGTCTCCCCCCTTATGTTTTCAATATCACTGCTGAACTGAAAATGGCTGCGCGTCGGCGCGGCGAAGACATTATCGATTTCAGTATGGGTAACCCTGACGGCCCAACGCCGCCGCACATTGTTGAGAAACTCTGCACGGTTGCCCAGCGTCCCGATACCCATGGGTATTCCACCTCACGCGGCATTCCACGCTTACGTCGGGCGATCTCCCGCTGGTATCAGGATCGTTATCAGGTCGATATCGATCCTGAAAGTGAAGCGATTGTGACCATTGGCTCCAAAGAGGGGCTGGCCCACCTGATGCTGGCGACGCTGGATCACGGCGATACCGTACTGGTGCCGAATCCGAGCTACCCGATTCACATCTATGGGGCGGTGATTGCCGGGGCGCAGGTGCGTTCTGTCCCGCTGGTGGAAGGCGTCGACTTCTTTAACGAGCTGGAACGGGCGATTCGTGAAAGCTATCCGAAGCCGAAAATGATGATCCTCGGTTTCCCGTCAAACCCAACGGCACAATGCGTTGAACTCGAATTCTTCGAGAAAGTGGTCGCGCTGGCTAAGCGTTACGACGTGCTGGTGGTACACGATCTCGCCTACGCCGATATCGTTTATGATGGCTGGAAAGCGCCGTCAATTATGCAGGTACCGGGTGCCCGTGATGTGGCGGTTGAGTTTTTCACCCTGTCGAAAAGCTACAACATGGCGGGCTGGCGAATTGGTTTTATGGTGGGAAACAAAACGCTGGTGAGTGCCCTGGCGCGTATTAAAAGCTACCATGACTATGGCACCTTTACGCCGTTACAGGTCGCGGCCATCGCGGCGCTGGAAGGGGATCAGCAATGCGTGCTCGATATTGCCGCTCAGTATAAACGCCGCCGAGATGTGCTGGTAAAAGGGCTTCATGAAGCAGGCTGGATGGTGGAAATGCCTAAAGCCTCCATGTACGTCTGGGCGAAAATCCCCGAGCCGTATGCGGCGATGGGTTCTCTGGAATTTGCCAAAAAACTGCTTCAGGATGCGAAGGTTTGCGTCTCTCCAGGCATTGGCTTTGGTGACTACGGTGACACGCATGTGCGTTTCGCGCTGATTGAAAACAGCGACCGTATCCGTCAGGCAGTGCGGGGCATTAAAAGCATGTTCCGTGCGGATGGCCTGCTTGCAGCGAAGAGCGTTGCGGAACAACCCGAGTCGTAACGGACACCAAAAAAAACAGGCGCCAACGGCGCCTGTTTTTTTGACTGCATTTTCTTAACTAGATCATCAGAGCAAACGTTCCGGCCCAAACTAAAACAATAACCGAAATGCCCATAAAGAAATATTTCACGTTTCATCGCTCCGCGTATCTTCCGGTACGCATTAAAAAAACAGAGTCCAACTGAGTATAGAGAGTTGAAATCATGCGAAAGGGGAAATCGGAATTATCCCGTTACGTCGCTAACTTCAGCTCTGAATTCTGTGCTTTCCTGTCGCCAGACGGCGCTAATGTACGCCTAAATTTCAGGAGTGACAAGAGGCATTTTTTTAAATAATTTCCTACACTTACGAGTGTCGTGGAACGGCGACAGTTTGATTTCGGTACGCAATAAATGCCTGTTGAGCGACGGTCGAAAAAAGCCGTTACGCACTGTGATTACAGGTGTTTGAAAAGGTTAGTTTCTTAGCGAAACTAACCTTCGAAAGGGGTCAGATATAGAGTGAGGCTTCGCCCAGGGGACGGGTTTTAAAGCGGCGGTGCATCCACAGATACTGCTCAGGCGCACGCATAATCTCAAACTCAATCACCTTATTGATAAAGGTCGCGGCTTCACTCTCATCTTCAGGATAGTTCGCCATCTCTGGGGAGATATGCAGACGATAGCCTGACTTATCCGCTTTTCTGACCATGGTCACCGTCAACATCGCGGCGCCTGAGAGACGTGAAATCACAAAGGTACCGTTCGTCGTAGCGACATCTTTAACCGCAAAGAAAGGGGCAAAGCTGCTCCCTTTAGGACCGTAGTCCTGGTCCGGGGCAAACCAGACGGCTTCACCTTTTTTCAGGGCGCCAACCATACCGCGCAAATTGTTACGGCTGATCATCGCCTTATTTGAACGCATGCGGCCCCGCGTTTGTACCCATTCCATCAGCGCGCTGTTATGCGGGCGATAGGTTGCCATCATCGGCTGACAAAGGCCCATAACGCGGCCACCCAGCTCAAGCGACATAAAATGCACACCCACAACCATCACGCCGCGGTTTAGCATCTGGGCACGTTTCAGGTTATCCAGACCTTCCACGTCAAACCATTTACGGACACGCTCGTCTGGCCAGAACCAGGCCATACCGGTTTCAAGCAGCGCCATACCGATAGATTTAAAGTTTTCCGCAATCAGCGTTTCGCGCTGCTGCGCATTGTAATGCGGAAAGCAAAGCTCGAGATTTTTTCGGGCAATGGACTCACGACGCTTAAGGAAGTGACGCGATGCGCTGCCGAGCTTCGAACCCAGGAAACGGATCACGGGATAAGGAAGTTGAACCAGCAGCCAAAGTACGCCAAGGCCAAACCACGTAAACCAGTAGCGCGGGTGCAGAAACGCCCGCTGAAATTTGGATTGAGACAAAATAGTGGAACCTATGTAAAGCCTGTGAAGGTAGCGCAGACTTCGCGATACCACGTGCCATTAAGACCGTAGGACGAGGTCATGGTTGCAGGCTTTACCGTTCTTTACGACGTTGCCTGGCCATTGCTGACTTGGGTGGGCGGCATAATGTAGCACCGTTATACATTATGAGCTATCACTCGTTTTTGTTTAAAAAAGCGGCAATTGCGGAGTGGTTTGATTTTGCTATTGTTAAATCTGCGTTCCCGCATGCCTCCTGAAGGTGCAGACCATGGAAACCTACCTGCAAACGGTGAAAGAAGAGTGGGTGAAGCTAATTAATGAAACCGATCCCGATGTGCATCGGCTTGCGACTGAGCTTGCCAGGGACAACGCAACGCCCCTGGTCGCTGAATTCTATCGTGTTGTGCTGGCAGATCCGTCGGCAGCTGAATTCCTGACCACCGAACAGGTGGAGAGGCAGCTTCAGGAGGCGCTTCGTCGCTGGCTTATTGATGTGCTCTCATGCCGTGTGGAGCAGGTTGAAGAGCAGATGCGGGCGCAGCAGCGCGCTGCGGATGTTCATGCCCGTATTGGTATTTCGGTTGATTTAGTTGAAATGGGCTTCCGTGTTCTGAAAAAGCTGCTGTTACCTGTCATTACTACCAGCACCCATTCGCCTGAGGTGAAGCTGCATATTTATCACTACGCGATTAACAGTATCGATCTGGCCATGGAAGTGATGTCGCGGGCCTATGTATTTAGCGAGAACAATGCGGCGAAAGAGGACGAAAATTACCGCATCTTTTCCTTAATGGAGAACGCAGAAGAGGAGAAGGAGAGACAGACCGCGGCGCTGCTGTCATGGGAAATGGTGCTTCTGTATAAGATCACGCTTAATTCCAGTATCGGCAACAGTCTGCCGCTGGGGCAGTCTGAATTTGGACTGTGGTTTAGCCATAAAGGTCGGCACTATTTCAGCGGGATCGCTGAGGCTGGTCATATCTCTCGTCTGATTCAGGAATTCGATGACCTTTTTAACGAGGTCCGTCTTTCAGGGCAGGGTCTGAGTGATAAAGCGCAGCGGGATAAATTCTTGCAGCGAATGCGTAATACGCTCTCGCAAATCATCACGCTTTTGCGCGAACTGTTTGACGAAGTGTCGCGACACGAGGTGGGGGTTGATGTCCTGACCCGCCTGTTGAATCGCCGTTTCCTGCCAACCATCTTCAAACGCGAAATCCTGCACGCCACCCGGGCGGGAACAAAGCTCTCGACGCTGCTGATTGACGTCGACAAATTTAAACAAATCAACGATACCTGGGGGCACAATACCGGGGACGAGATCCTGCGAAAAGTCTCCGGCGCGTTCTACGACAACGTGCGAACCTGTGATTACGTTTTTCGCTACGGCGGCGATGAATTTCTGATTGTGCTAACGGAAATCTCAGAGGTGGACGCGCTGCGAATCGCCGAGCGTATCCGCAGGCGGGTGGAAAAAATCAAGGTTAACTCCCCAACCGGCGATATTATCCCGCTCTCCCTCTCGATAGGCGTGGCGATGTTCAACGGGCATCCCGATTACGAGCGATTGATTCAGGCGGCGGATGAAGCCTTATACGGCGCGAAACGGCGTGGTCGAAACTGCGTGGAGCTTTGGAAGGGGGCGTAAGGAAAGACAGAAGTGTCCCCTGCAGGAATCGAACCTGCAACTAGCCCTTAGGAGGGGCTCGTTATATCCATTTAACTAAGGGGACGAAGCGGCAAGAGTATAGCGTTATTTACACTTTTCGTTAAGCGCATTGCCGCCTGACTGGTCAAAGAGTCACCGTTCACGCCGATTTTTCGGCAGTTTTATCCTTTTTTTCCTGAGCCTTAAGCTCGGCCTTACGCTTGTTGGACATGTCGTTACGGATTTGCGCATGGCTCAACAGCGCAAAGATAAAGGTCCCGCCACAAATGTTGCCTGCGAGGGTTGGCAGGGCGAACGGCCAGAAAAAGTCGCTCCAGTGGAGTGTGCCGTTAAATACCAGATAAAGGATTTCAACGGTTCCGACAACAATGTGCGTGGTATCGGCGAGTGCGATAAGCCAGGTCATCAGGATAATCACCACGATTTTCGCGCTGCCCGCTGAGGGGAACATCCACACCATAGTGGCGATGATCCAGCCGGAAATTATAGCATTAGAAAACATTTCAACCGGCGTGTTTTTCATCACATCCATGCCAATTTTCACAAATGCGTCGCGGGTCGGTTCATCAAATATTGGCATATACTCGAACGCCCAGGCGGCTATACCCGTACCGATGAGGTTCCCCAGCAGCACGACGCTCCACAGGCGCATCAGTAAACCGAAATTACCGAGGGTCGGATTTTGCATGACGGGCAGTACGGCAGTGACGGTATTCTCCGTAAAAAGCTGCTGTCTCGCCATAATGACGATAATAAAGCCGAACGTGTAGCCTAAATTTTCCAGCAAAAACCCGCCCGGTACGCCTTCCAGCTGAACGTGAAATATCCCTTTGGCGAGCAAAGAGGCGCCCATTGACAGACCGGCTGCAATGGCTGACCACAGCAGGGCCATCGCGTCGCGCTCCATCTCTTTTTCCCCGTCCTGGCGAATATGCTCATGAATAGCCATGGCGCGTGACGGCAGGCGATCTTCATCGACTTCTATCTCTTCTCCCCGGTCTTTCTCCTCACTTTCAATCTCAAGTTCTTCATTGTTCTCGCCAATTTTTTCTTCGTTAATGTCTTTCATAACAGCTCCTTCGGGGTAATTGCTCATTTAAGCGTAGCGGCTTTTAGCGCCTTGCCCGTGGGGATGCTCTTAAATTGCTGTAAATGGCAATAAAGGTGAGACATCTCTTTCAAAGCCAATATAAAATTGCCAGCGAAACGAATTCTGAAAGACAGGCTATGCTGAAATTAGCGTGATGACGCGAGCGGGTCGTCATTGTCCTCGTAGACATCGGTAAGCGTGCTGTTACAATCACTTGCACGTTTCAGGCGGAGCATCACCGGCTCCGTCACAGATGGCATTCAACGATAGCCATATTGAACAGGGAGAAATTTATGAAGCTTCGGCTGTCGGCGCTTGCGCTGGGCGTAACAATGCTTGTGGGCTGCGCCAGCTCTGGCGAGCAAACGGGACGCTCCGATCCTCTCGAAGGATTTAACCGTTCAATGTACAGCTTTAACTATAATGTGCTGGATCCGTATCTGGTTCGTCCGGTTGCCGTGGCATGGCGTGACTACGTTCCGCAGCCGGCGCGTAACGGGCTGAGCAACTTTACCAGTAACCTGGAAGAGCCAGCGGTTATGGTCAACTACTTCCTCCAGGGCGACCCGTATCAGGGGATGGTGCATTTCACCCGCTTCTTCCTGAACTCCCTGCTGGGTATGGGCGGCTTAATTGATGTCGCGGGCATGGCGAACCCGAAATTACAGCGTGAACAGTCGCACCGTTTCGGCAGCACGCTGGGGCATTATGGCGTAGGTTATGGGCCGTATGTGCACCTGCCATTCTACGGCAGCTTTACCGTGCGTGATGATGGCGGCGACATGGTGGATACGTTGTATCCGGTGCTGTCATGGCTCACCTGGCCGCTGTCGATTGGTAAATGGACCGTGGAAGGAATTGAAACACGTGCGCAACTGCTGGACTCTGACGGTCTGCTGCGTCAGTCTTCCGATCCGTACATCATGGTCCGCGAGGCCTACTTCCAGAACCATGACTTTATTGCCAACGGCGGTAAGCTGAAGCCGGAAGATAATCCGAACGCGAAAGCCATCGAGAACGAATTAAAAGATATCGATTCGGAATAAATAAAAAAGGTGAGCGATGCTCACCTTTTTTAATCGTGTTGGAATTAGAACGCGTAGTTGAAGTTGGTACCAAACAGCCAGGCTTTACCTTCAGAGGTAAACTCGTAAGGGCCTTCCTGGAAGGTCACTTTCTGTCCATGCATGTACGACACGCCCGCGTCGATAGAGGCATTCTCGTTGAACGCGTAGGTTGCCCCCGCACTCACCCAGAAACGGTCCTGATCCGGAATGGAGATAGAACGCTTATCTGCCGGTACCGGGCTGTCATCAAATGCCACGCCGGTACGGAACGTCCAGTTGTCATCCATATAATAGGTCGTACCAAGTGCGATACGGTAAGCATCGTGGAAGCTTTCGTCTTTATAGAACAGCGTCTGGCCGTTGCTGCCGGTGGCTTTCAGCTCCTGGAACTGGCTCCAGCTGGTATACGCGAGGCTATAGTGAATAGCCCACTGCGGCGCAACGCGGTTATAACCTGACACTTCCCACATTTCTGGCAGATGCAGTGACAGTGAACCCGGTACGGTTTGATTCGAGGTACCCCATGGAATGGTGGTGCCTGCGCCCGGTACCATACCGTTGACTGGGCTCAGGATGCCGCTTTTGTAATCGCCATCGAAATCAATTTTCACTTCTGAGCGATAGGTCAGACCCCAGCGGTTGTTTTTATCAAGTTCATACAGGATACCGGCGTTCCAGCCGTAACCCCATTCATCACCTTTCAGGCTGGCAATTTTATTGCTGTTTTTCGGCAGCGCAGCAGTTTGCTCCCCGGAATAACGCTCGATTTTTGCATCAGCGTAGACAGCATCAAAGCCCAGACCAAAGCTCCAGTTATCGTTCAGACGATATGCGCCGCTCAGGTTAAGGTTCAGGGTCGTCAGGTCGGTTTTACCGCCGTATTCCCCGGCCGGATAGTTGTTATTGAACTCCGTTGCCAGGCCATAGTTAGAGGTGACAGAGGCACCCCAACCAAACTGTTCATTGATTGGCGCAACAAAGTGCAGGTTAGGCACCCACGCGGTCGGCGCAATGTTATCCGCCTTCAGATCTGCGCCGGTGAACTGAGATTTGCCAGAAATATTGACATCAGGATCGATGTAAACCGCACCGGCAGAGAAGGTAGGGCGATCAAACATCATGATCAGCGCCGGGTTACGGCTCGCGTTGCCTGCGTCATCGGCAATCGCACCTTCCCCGGAATACGCACGGCCAAGGCCAGAGGAAGAAAATTCGTTTAACTGGAAGCCCGCTGACCAGGCGGACGTTGAGACGATTGCCACTGCAACTGCTAAAGCAGTTTGTTTGAACAGGGTTTTCTGGCTCATGACCATAACCTCATTGAGTTATTTTTATTCAATAATTGTTACATACCGTAACAGGAGCGCGAAGTGTAGGGTCTGAGGTATGACTTACAAATCAGACCAGTGGCGAGAGTATAGGTCTGACCAGCTGGGATGTTGCAAGTTTGTTTATTAATATTTTCAGATATGTTTCTTGAAACGAGATCTGGTTGGCAAAATTGTGACCAGTGCGATTCCTCTGAAAAGGGGAATTTTGTTTTAGATCATTTTTTAGTGTGATATTGCTCACTTATCCGATTTTGCGCCATTAACGGCTGGAGGGGGCTCGTCCGGGGGCGTAAAATAGACGCATCGTGTTTATCTCGCGCCCTGCGCGAATACAGAGGAAATTGAGCTATGAGTAAATGCAGTGCTGATGAAACCCCGGTTTGCTGCTGTATGGATGTTGGCACCATTATGGACAACACCGATTGCACCGCCTCTTACAGCCGCGTATTCCCTAACCGTGCTGAAGCGGAAGAGACGCTGGCCGCGCTGAGCCAGCGCGCGCGTGAAGTCGAATCCGATCCGTGTGAAATCAAATCCACCTTCACGGAAGTGGAAGGCGGCGTGCGGCTGGATATCGACTTTGTGTTCGCCTGCGAAGCAGAAACGCTGATCTTCCAGTTAGGCCTGCGTTAATACTTTTTGCACGGGCCTATGATCGTGTAGGCCGGGTAAGGCAACGCCGCAACCCGGCAACAAATCTCACAAATGCCTCTGCTATGCAGGGGCATTTTCTTTTTCTTCTCTGTGCCTTAGCTCGCAATTTTTCGCTTCCCCGATTGGCTCAATGTAAAAAAATAGTTAAGACTATTATCAGGTCAGACCACTTAATGTGCGCGCAAAATTTTTTTACAGGGGAGTGTTATGAGTCAGGCATTACCGCTTATCACCCGACACGGTGACCGCATTGCCATTATCAGCGGGTTACGTACGCCGTTTGCGCGTCAGGCAACCGCGTTTCACGGTATACCGGCTGTCGATCTGGGAAAAATAGTGGTGGGGGAGATGCTGGCTCGCAGCGAGATCCCGCCAGAGGTTATTGAGCAACTGGTTTTCGGCCAAGTGGTGCAGATGCCGGAAGCACCCAATATCGCGCGTGAAATCGTGCTGGGTACCGGCATGAATGTTCATACCGACGCCTACAGCGTCAGCCGCGCCTGCGCCACCAGTTTCCAGGCGGTGGCGAACGTGGCGGAAAGCCTGATGGCGGGGACCATTCGCGCGGGGATCGCCGGCGGCGCGGATTCCTCCTCCGTGCTGCCCATCGGCGTCAGCAAACAGCTGGCCCGCATCCTCGTGGATGCCAACAAAGCTCGCACTACCGGTGCAAAGCTTAAACTCTTCTCGCGTTTACGCCTGCGCGACCTCATGCCCGTGCCACCTGCCGTTGCTGAATACTCCACCGGCCTGCGCATGGGCGATACAGCCGAGCAGATGGCAAAAACCTACGGTATTACCCGCGAACAGCAGGATGCACTGGCGCATCGCTCGCATCAGCTCGCTGCGAAGGCCTGGTCGGAAGGCAAACTTGCCGACGAGGTTATGACGGCTTATATCCCGCCTTTCCGCGAACCGCTGGTGGAAGATAACAATATCCGTGGCACCTCGACGCTGGAGGATTACGCAAAACTGCGCCCGGCGTTTGATCGTAAACATGGCACCGTTACGGCGGCCAACAGTACGCCACTGACGGACGGTGCCGCCGCCGTGATCCTGATGACGGAATCCCGGGCGAAAGAGCTTGGCATCACACCGCTGGGCTATTTGCGTAGCTACGCCTTTACCGCCATTGATGTCTGGCAGGACATGCTGCTCGGTCCGGCCTGGTCCACGCCGCTGGCGCTGGAGCGCGCGGGGTTGACGCTGGCTGACTTAACCCTGATCGATATGCACGAAGCCTTTGCCGCACAAACCCTGGCAAACATTCAGCTGCTGGCAAGCGAGCGCTTCGCGCGCGATGTACTGGGCCGCGCCCACGCGACCGGCGAAGTGGATCAGAGTAAGTTTAACGTGCTTGGCGGATCCATCGCCTACGGCCATCCATTTGCGGCGACCGGCGCGAGAATGATAACCCAGACTTTGCACGAGCTGCGTCGCCGCGGCGGCGGTTTTGGTCTCGTTACCGCCTGTGCGGCGGGCGGCCTGGGTGCAGCAATGGTTCTGGAGGCTGAATAATGGAAACGACATCTGCATTTAACCTGGCTGTTCGCCTTGATAACGTGGCTGTTATCACCATTGATGTACCCGACGAAAAGATGAACACCCTGAAGGCCGAGTTCGGCGTTCAGGTGCGTGCGATGCTCAGACAGATCCGCGAAAACAAAGCGATACGTGGCCTGGTATTTATCTCGGCAAAGCCGGATAACTTTATTGCCGGGGCCGATATCAACATGATTGCCCGGGCGAAAAGCGCTCAGGAAGCAGAAGACCTGGCGCGTCAGGGGCAGCAGGTAATGGCGGAGATCCATGCGCTGTCGATACCCGTTGTCGCTGCGATCCACGGGGCCTGCCTGGGCGGTGGGCTTGAGCTGGCGCTGGCCTGTCACAGCCGCATTTGTACCGACGATGCGAAAACGGTACTCGGACTGCCGGAGGTACAGCTTGGATTGCTGCCCGGTTCAGGTGGCACGCAGCGCCTGCCGCGTCTGGTGGGCGTCAGTACGGCGCTGGAGATGATTTTAACCGGTAAACAGCTGCGCGCCCGTCAGGCGTTAAAGGCGGGTCTGGTTGATGAGGTCGTTCCGCACGCCATCTTGCTTGAGGCCGCCGTTGAGCGGGCGCTGAAAGGTCGTCAGGCGAAACGCCCTCTGCCGGTGCGCGAGCGTATCCTCGCCGGGCCGCTGGGGCGCACGCTGCTGTTCAATATGGTGGGTAAAAAAACCGAGCAAAAAACCAAAGGGAACTATCCGGCAGCGACGCGCATTCTGAAGGTGATTGAAACCGGTTTATCGCAGGGCAGCAGCAGCGGTTATGCTGCGGAAGCGAAAGCCTTTGGCGAGCTGGCGATGACGCCGCAGTCGCAGGCGCTGCGCGGCATTTTCTTTGCCAGCACGGAGGTTAAAAAAGATCCGGGCAGTGAAGCTGAACCGGCTCCGCTGCGCGCCGTTGGCGTTCTGGGGGGTGGGCTGATGGGCGGCGGCATCGCATTTGTCACCGCCAGCAAAGGCAAATTGCCCGTACGTATCAAAGATATCAACCCTAAGGGTATCAACCATGCGTTGCAGTACAGCTGGCAGAACCTTGATCGCAAAGTGAAACGCCGCCATATCAAGGCCAGTGAGCGCGATAAAACCCTCGCGATGATCACTGGCGCCACCGACTACAGTGGGTTTGCACACCGCGATCTGGTGATTGAAGCCGTGTTCGAAGATCTGGCCCTTAAGCAGCAGATGGTGGCGGATGTTGAACAGCACTGCGCGCCGCACACCATTTTCGCGTCAAATACCTCGTCTTTGCCGATCGGCGACATCGCGGCGAAAGCCGTGCGCCCGGAGCAGGTGATAGGGCTGCACTATTTCAGCCCTGTCGAAAAAATGCCGCTGGTGGAGGTTATCCCACATGCCACAACCAGCCCGCAAGCTATTGCCACCGTGGTGAAGCTGGCGAAAAAACAGGGCAAAACCCCGATTGTGGTCGCGGACAAAGCCGGCTTCTACGTCAACCGCATTCTGGCGCCGTACATTAACGAAGCGATGCGGTTGCTGACGGAAGGGGAGAAAATTGAGCACGTCGATGACGCTCTGGTGAAGTTTGGTTTCCCCGTCGGCCCAATCCAACTTTTGGATGAGGTAGGAATTGATACGGGGACTAAAATTATCCCTGTGCTGGAAGCGGCTTATGGCGATCGTTTTGCGCCGCCTGCAAACTTTGTTTCTGCAATTTTGAAGGACGATCGCAAAGGCAGAAAAAATGAACGCGGTTTCTATCTTTACGCCGCGAAAGGGCGTAAAAGCAAGAAACAGGTCGACCCTTCGGTTTATGCGCTTATTCCTGTCACGGGTCAGGCAAAATTGTCGGCGGTTCAGTGTGCTGAGCGCTGCGTAATGATGATGCTCAATGAAGCGGCGCGCTGCTTTGGTGAGCAGGTGATCAAAAGCGCGCGCGACGGCGATATCGGCGCCGTGTTTGGTATCGGTTTTCCGCCATTCCTAGGCGGTCCGTTCCGGTATATGGATACCCTCGGGGCGGGTGAAGTGGTTGCGATTCTGCAACGTCTGGCCTCGCAATATGGTCCACGGTTTACACCTTGTGACGAATTATTGCAGATGGCGGAACGGGGTCAGACATTCTGGCCCGTAAGGGAAACTGATTGCGTAAACTGAAGTCAAAGAAGGGTAAATCCTGAGGTGATGGAACCTGTTCTGGCGAAATTGTAAACAGAGATTGACTATACTTACGCCATTGAGGTAAAAAACAGCGTTTCATTCACCGAATGGATCAGGCACAATGCCCGGCCATCGGGTTTTCTACCTCAGAGCATTAATCGCGGGTAGTTAACGCCGGTGATTCTGGTTAACAAAAGCGGTGCAATATGCAAGTTTTTATCATGCGTCACGGCGACGCGGCACTCGATGCCGCCAGTGACTCAGTACGTCCTTTAACCGTCTGTGGCTGCGACGAATCCCGTCAGATGGCGACATGGCTTAAAGGTCAAAAAGTGGACATTGAACGCGTTCTGGTGAGTCCGTTCCTGCGGGCAGAACAGACGCTGGATGTGGTAGGGGAGTGTATGAACCTGCCATCCAGTGTGGATGTGCTCCCTGAACTTACGCCGTGTGGCGATGTTGGCCTTGTCAGTGCTTATCTTCAGGCGCTGTGCAATGAAGGTGTCGCTTCCGCACTGGTCATTTCCCACCTGCCGCTGGTCGGCTATCTGGTATCTGAGCTGTGCCCGGGCGAAACGCCACCGATGTTCACTACGTCCGCCATTGCCAACGTCACCCTCGACGAAACCGGCAAAGGGGTCTTTAACTGGCAAATGAGTCCGTGCAACCTGAAGATGGCAAAAGCCATCTGACGTGACGTGCGATATGGCGGGGTGCAGCGTGCCTCCCGCCATCCTGTCAGGGCAACTCTGGCGGCTGCCACTCCTCCACTTCAATCAATACCAGCAATGCGGCATCTCCGCCGTACTCTTTGGGTGCCTGATGAAACGCCATCACGTGCGGGTGCTGAGCCAGCCACAGCGGTGTCTGTTGCTTAAGAATATGTTTGCCGTGGCCGTGCATTACGCAGGCGCAAAAAACATGCTCGCGACGACATGCCGCGATCAACGCCCCCAGCTCCTGTTTCGCCTGCATCTGGGTCAACCCATGCAGATCGAGGAACAGCTCCGGCGAGTAATCTCCCCGGCGTAATTTTTTCAGTTCAAAATGGCTGACGTCTTCGCGCACGTATTTCACCGCACCCTGAGTATTGAGCAGCGGCTGAAACTCATCTGAAAAATAGTGGCTGTTATCGGCCTGCTCCTGGAGCAGACGTTTGACCGGAACCTCGCTGACTTTTTTACGCTGCGGGCGATGGACAATGGTGTCGTGCGTGATTTGACGCGTCCCGGTCATCAGCTGGCGGAAGAGAGCCTGATCCTCCTCGCTGAGCGATGTTTTCTTTTTCATTCGTCATTCTCATCTCGTATTTCCGATAGTGTACCCGACTAAACGCATTTTTTAACCTCAAGCGACACGCGTCATTGCTGATTTATCGCCGTCTTCATGGCAAACTAGCCGCCGAAAATTATGCGAGCATGCCCTGGAGGAAAGAGTGGATAAAATTTTTGTCGATGAAGCAGTAAACGAGCTGCATACCATACAGGACATGTTGCGCTGGTCGGTTAGCCGCTTCAGCGCCGCCAATATCTGGTACGGCCACGGTACGGATAACCCGTGGGATGAGGCCGTTCAGCTGGTGCTGCCGTCTCTCTATCTGCCGCTGGATATTCCGGAAGACATGCGCACCGCGCGCCTGACCTCCAGCGAAAAACACCGCATCGTTGAGCGCGTGATCCGTCGCGTGAACGAGCGCATTCCGGTGGCTTACCTGACCAACAAAGCCTGGTTCTGCGGCCATGAGTTCTATGTTGATGAACGCGTGCTGGTGCCGCGCTCGCCGATTGGCGAGCTGATCAACAACCACTTTGACGGCCTGATTAACCATCAGCCGCAGCACATTCTTGATATGTGCACCGGCAGCGGCTGCATCGCCATTGCCTGCGCGTACGCCTTCCCGGAAGCGGAAGTGGACGCCGTCGATATCTCCACCGACGCGCTGGCCGTCACCGAACACAACATTGAAGAGCACGGGCTGATTCATCACGTCACGCCTATCCGCTCTGACCTGTTCCGCGACCTGCCGACGCTGCAATACGACCTGATCGTCACCAATCCGCCGTACGTGGATGCAGAAGACATGTCCGACCTGCCGAACGAGTACCGTCACGAGCCGGAGCTGGGTCTGGCGTCCGGCTCTGACGGGCTGAAGCTGACCCGCCGCATCCTGGCCTGCGCGCCGGATTATCTGACCGACGACGGCGTTCTGATTTGTGAAGTGGGCAACAGCATGGTACATCTGATAGAGCAGTACCCGGATGTGCCGTTCACCTGGCTTGAGTTCGACAACGGCGGTGACGGCGTCTTTATGCTGACCAAGGCGCAGCTGCTTGATGCACGCGAATACTTCAGTATTTACAAAGATTAATCCAGCGGGCTTCGGCCCGTTTCACAACGCTCAAACACAAACAACAACATCGGAGCCGTGATGGCAGGAAACAGTATTGGACAGGTATTCCGTGTGACCACCTTTGGCGAGTCGCACGGTCTGGCACTGGGTTGTATCGTTGATGGCGTCCCGCCAGGCATCGAACTGACCGAAGCCGATTTACAGCATGACCTTGACCGCCGGCGTCCGGGTACCTCTCGCTACACCACGCAGCGTCGCGAGCCGGACCAGGTCAAAATTCTCTCCGGCGTATTTGAAGGCCGTACCACCGGGACCAGCATTGGTCTGCTGATTGAAAACACCGATCAGCGTTCTCAGGACTACGGCGCGATTAAAGACGTCTTCCGTCCGGGCCACGCTGATTACACCTACGAACAAAAATATGGCTTTCGCGACTATCGCGGCGGCGGACGTTCTTCCGCACGTGAAACCGCGATGCGCGTGGCGGCAGGGGCGATTGCCAAAAAATATCTCCAGCAGAAATTCGGCATCGTTATCCGCGGCTGTCTGACCCAGATGGGCGACATTCCGCTGGCCATCAAAGACTGGGAGCAGGTAGAACTTAACCCGTTCTTCTGCGCCGATGCCGACAAGCTGGACGCGCTGGATGAGCTGATGCGTGGCCTGAAAAAAGAGGGCGATTCCATTGGTGCGAAAGTCACCGTGGTAGCCGACGGCGTGCCGGCTGGCTGGGGCGAGCCGGTATTTGACCGCCTTGACGCCGACATCGCCCACGCGCTGATGAGCATCAACGCGGTGAAAGGCGTTGAAATCGGCGACGGTTTTGACGTGGTTAAGCTTCGCGGCAGCCAGAACCGCGACGAAATCACGAAGGCGGGTTTCCAGAGCAACCATGCGGGCGGCATTCTGGGCGGCATCAGCAGCGGGCAGCAAATTATTGCCAATATCGCGCTGAAGCCAACGTCCAGCATTACCGTGCCGGGCCACACGATTAACCGCGCTGGCGATGAAGTTGAGATGATCACCAAAGGGCGTCACGATCCGTGCGTGGGGATCCGCGCGGTACCGATCGCAGAAGCGATGCTGGCGATCGTGCTGATGGATCACTTCCTGCGCCAGCGCGCGCAGAATGCGGATGTGACGACCACCATTCCACGCTGGTAACTATGAAAAAAACCGCAATCGCTCTGCTGGCGCTGCTGGCCAGTGGAGCAAGCCTGGCCGCTACGCCGTGGCAGAAAATCACCCACCCGGTAGCGGGGAGCGCGCAGTCCATTGGCGCTTTCTCCAACGGGTGTATCGTCGGCGCGCAGGAACTTCCGCTGCAATCGGATACCTATCAGGTGATGCGCACCGACCAGCGCCGTTATTTCGGCCATCCTGACCTGGTGCTTTTTATTCAGCGTCTTGGCAACCAGGTGAATAATCTGGGGCTGGGCACGATGCTGATTGGCGATATGGGGATGCCTGCCGGTGGCCGCTTTAACGGCGGTCACGCCAGCCACCAGACCGGACTGGATGTGGATATCTTCCTGCAATTGCCGAAAACGCGCTGGAGCTCAGCGCAGCTGCTGAAACCGCAGGCGCTGGATCTGGTCTCGGCCGACGGTAAACGGGTCGTCGCCTCACGATGGTCGCCGGAAATTTCCAGCATGATTAAGCTGGCGGCAGAGGATAACGACGTCACGCGGATCTTTGTTAATCCGGCCATCAAGCAGCAGCTTTGCCTGGATGCGGGAACGGATCGCGACTGGTTGCGTAAAGTGCGCCCGTGGTTCCAGCATCGTGCCCATATGCATGTTCGCCTGCGCTGCCCGGCGAACAGCCTGGAATGTGAAGATCAGCCGCTGCCACCGCCTGGCGATGGTTGTGGTTACGAACTGCAAAGCTGGTTTGAACCAGCCAAGCCTGGAACCTCTAAGCCTGAGAAGAAGACACCGCCTCCGTTGCCGCCTTCCTGCCAGGCGCTACTGGATGAGCATGTACTTTAATGGATAATTTCGTCGATCTGTTCATGGTGTCACCGCTGCTTCTGGCGGTGCTCTTTTTTGTTGCAATGTTAGCCGGATTTATCGATGCCCTGGCGGGCGGCGGCGGGTTGCTCACCGTTCCGGCGTTGCTGGCGGCAGGCATGAGCCCTGCCCAGGCGCTTGCCACCAACAAACTCCAGGCATGCGGCGGTTCGCTCTCCTCGTCGCTCTATTTCATTCGGCGTAAAGTTGTGAATCTCGCCGATCAGAAGCTCAATATCCTGATGACGTTTATTGGCTCAACGGCGGGCGCGCTGCTGGTCCAGCACGTACAGTCCGACATTCTGCGACAGATCCTGCCGCTGCTGGTTATCTGTATCGGCCTCTATTTCTTACTCATGCCAAAGCTCGGGGAAGAAGATCGACAGCGTCGCCTTCACGGCCTGCCGTTTGCGCTGATCGCCGGTGGCTGCGTCGGTTTTTACGATGGCTTCTTTGGCCCGGGGGCAGGCTCGTTTTACGCGCTGGCATTCGTGACGCTGGCCGGGTTCAACCTCGCCAAATCCACCGCCCACGCCAAAGTCCTCAACGCGACCTCCAACGTTGGCGGTCTGCTGTTGTTTATCATTGGCGGCAAGGTTATCTGGGCAACCGGGTTTGTGATGATGGCAGGGCAGTTTTTGGGCGCGCGCGCAGGCTCGCGTCTGGTATTAAGCAAAGGGCAAAAGCTGATCCGCCCAATGATTGTTGTCGTCTCGGCGGTGATGAGCGCCAAACTTCTTTATGACAGCCATGGACAGGAGATCCTCACCTGGTTGGGGATGAACTAATGAACAGTACGCATAACTACGAACAGCTGATTGAGATCTTCGATAGCTGTTTTGCTGATGATTTTAATACCCGTCTGATTAAAGGCGACGACGAACCGATCTATCTTCCTGCTGATGACGAGGTTCCGTATAACCGCATCATCTTTGCCCACGGCTTTTACGCCAGCGGTTTGCACGAAATTTCGCACTGGTGTATCGCCGGGAAAGCGCGTCGCGAGCTGGTGGACTTTGGTTACTGGTACTGCCCGGACGGGCGCGACGCCGCCACCCAGGGGCAGTTTGAAGATGTGGAGGTGAAACCCCAGGCGCTGGAATGGCTGTTCTGCGTGGCGGCGGGTTTCCCGTTCAACGTGAGCTGTGACAACCTCGAAGGCGACTTCGAGCCAGACCGTATCGTCTTCCAGCGCCGCGTTCATGCGCAGGTGATGGAATATCTTGAGAAAGGCATCCCGGCACGTCCGGCACGCCTGATCGAGGCTTTACAGAATTATTACCACACGCCGGAGATCACGGCGGAATGCTTCCCGTGGCCGGAAGATCTTTAACAGAGGAAAGAAGATGATCGCAGAATTTGAATCACGCATTCTGGCGTTAATTGATGACATGGTGGAACACGCCAGTGATGATGAGCTGTTCGCCAGCGGTTATCTGCGTGGTCACCTGACGCTGGCGGTAGCCGCGCTGGAAGCCGGGGACGATCACTCTGCCGACGCCGTTCACGCGGAAGTCACTCGCAGCCTGGAAAACGCTATTCAGGCCGGGGAACTCTCTCCGCGCGACCAGTCTTTAGTGCTGGGCATGTGGGATAATTTGTTCCAGCAGGCGAAAGCGAAGTAAGTGTATCACCGCCCTCTCCCACAGGGAGAGGGCCGGGGTGAGGGCACCAGACCGCACCCTACTTGACCATTTTCCCCTTCAGCAATTTCCGCACCCACAGTCGGTTTGGATTCAGCCCCGCGAGCGTAACCCTGTCCAGCGGAACCGGCTCGTCGCTCATTTGCGCGGCTAACGCTTCAGCCAGCAGCGGCGCGGAGCACAATCCCCGCGAGCCTAAGCCACCCAGCATAAACAGCTCGGGGTGAACGGGCGCACTTACCGCCGTTTCTTTGCTGTCTGCAAGATCCTGATAGACTTCAAGCGTGGCGTCATAGTCCGGCACGTTTCCCGCCATCGGCAGGTGATCGCGGGTCGCGCAGCGTACGCCGCAGCGCGCCTGACCCTCACTGACATCAACCTCTTTCGCCCACGACGCATCCGGAAAACAGTCGACCAGGCGCTGTCGGTTTTGCTGCTGATCCGCTTCGCTGTACTGCATATCTGTTTCACCGCGATGGTAGCTGGCGCCGATGCAGTGATGGCCGTTGGAGGGATTTTGCGGCGTCAGGTAGCCGTCGTAACACAGCACCTGACGCAGTTTGCTCAGTTCGGGCGCGGTCGGGATATGGCTCACCTGGCCGCCGACTGGATAAACCGGCAATGATGCTGTCTGGGTAAACTGAGTGATATGATGTCCGTTGGCCAGCACAACGCTGGCATGCTGGGCCTCTTTGCCGTCAGCGAAACGCAGCTTCCAGTGTGCAGTGCGGCTTAGCGATTGAACCTTATGGGCATAATACACCGTCAACCCACGCGACTGCCCGAGGGCTATCGCCGCATAAGTCAGTTCAGCCGGACACAGCCAGCCGCCGAGTGGATACTGAATACCCCCGCAGCCGGTGTCGACGCCAGTGGTCTCTGTAACCTGCTGTGCCGTCACTGCATGGGCGATGTCCTCCGGCAGCCCCAGCGACAGCATTTGGGTGATTTTCTGCTGGCTCTTCTCGTCCCAGCCGAGCTGCGTCACGCCGCACCAGTCGTGGTCGAACGCAACCGGCAGGCTATCGTAAAGGCGGCGAGCAAACGTAAACGCCGCCGGGAATAACTGGAACAGTGCCGGATCGTGTGAACTTAATAAGGGATAAAGCGCGCCCTGACGGTTGCCTGATGCGCCCGTCGCCGGCGCCTCGTCAGCGCAGTAGAGCGTCACCTGCCAGCCACGGTGCAGCAGCGCCAGCGAGAGCAGGGCGCTGGCAATACCCCCGCCCACAATAGCGACCTCACGCGAGGTGCTGGCGCGGCGGGCAAACCAGGGGGCCTGCGCCGGGATCGCCAGATCCTGTTCCATCACCCCGACCAGCATGTCGCGTTTGCGGCCAAAGCCTTTGGTTTTCCGCATGGTAAACCCCGCCTCCTGCAACCCACGACGGACAAAGCCCGCGGAGGTGAAGGTAGCAAGCGTCGCGCCCGGGCGCGCCAGACGTGCCATGGCGCTGAACAGGTGCGGGCTCCACATGTCCGGGTTTTTAGCGGGCGCAAAACCGTCCAGGAACCAGGCGTCCACTTTCTGATTCATTGAGTCATCAAGCTTATCGGTCAGGTCGTTAATATCGCCCAGCCACAGGTCGAGGGTGACGCGTCCGTCATCCAGAATCAGACGATGACAGCCGCCGATAGCCGGTGGCCACTGGGTCTGAAGCTGTTCCGCCCAGTGGGCAAGCTCCGGCCAGCTCTGATGGGCAAGCCGCAGATCGTGCGCGGTAAGCGGAAATTTTTCGAAACTGATGAAATGTAATCTTTGTAAGGTAGCCTCGGGGTATGCAGCGCGATACTGATCGAACGCCTGCCAGAGGGTCAGAAAATTCAGCCCGGTGCCGAAACCGCTCTCCGCTACGACAAACAGCCTGCGCGGATGTTCAGGGAAGCGGGTGCTGAGATGATTTCCTTCGAGGAAGACATAGCGCGTCTCTTCCAGTCCGTTATCATTAGAAAAGTAGACGTCATCAAAATCTCGGGAAACAGGTGTACCCTCAGCGTTGAATTCGAGGTTGGCAGGTTGTATGGCGTTTTGTTTCACGTAAGTTACTCGTCCGACAGGCAGTGGCACGATCTTAGCGATGTGAGCCCATCGGTGCAAATTTCCACAGAAAATGGCTGATCGGACTTGTTCGGCGTACAAGTGTACGCTATTGTGCGACTCGAAACTTTTTATAGTGCGACTTACAGAGGTATTGAATGAAACGTGCAGTGATTACTGGCCTGGGCATCGTTTCCAGCATCGGTAATAACCAGCAGGAAGTCCTGGCATCTCTGCGTGAAGGACGCTCCGGGATCACTTTCTCTGAAGAGTTTAAAGATTCTGGAATGCGTAGCCACGTATGGGGTAACGTTAAACTGGACACCACCGGTTTAATTGACCGTAAAGTGGTTCGTTTCATGAACGATGCCTCTATCTACGCCTATCTTTCCATGCAGGAAGCGATCAAGGATTCTGGTCTGAGCGAAGACGTTTACCAGAACAACCCACGCGTGGGCCTGATTGCAGGTTCCGGCGGTTCTTCTAAAGCTCAGGTGTTCGGTGCTGACGCCATGCGCAGCCCGCGCGGCCTGAAAGCGGTCGGTCCATATGTTGTGACCAAAGCCATGGGTTCAGCGGTTTCCGCGTGCCTGGCAACGCCGTTCAAAATCCACGGTGTGAACTACTCCATCAGCTCCGCATGTGCGACCTCCGCACACTGTATCGGTAATGCGGTTGAGCAGATCCAACTGGGCAAACAGGACATCGTATTTGCTGGCGGCGGCGAAGAGCTGGGCTGGGAAATGGCCTGTGAGTTCGACGCGATGGGCGCACTGTCCACCAAATACAACGAAACGCCAGACAAAGCGTCCCGTACTTATGATGCACACCGCGACGGTTTTGTTATCGCTGGCGGCGGCGGTATGGTTGTGGTTGAAGAGCTGGAACACGCGCTGGCGCGTGGCGCGCACATCTATGCTGAGATCGTGGGCTACGGCGCAACGTCTGACGGCGCTGACATGGTTGCTCCATCCGGTGAAGGCGCGGTGCGCTGCATGAAGATGGCGATGCACGGTGTTGATACTCCAATCGACTACCTGAACTCCCACGGCACCTCAACGCCGGTAGGCGACGTGAAAGAGCTGGGTGCGATCCGTGAAGTGTTCGGCGACAACAGCCCGGCTATCTCTGCAACCAAAGCCATGACCGGTCACTCTCTGGGTGCGGCGGGCGTGCAGGAAGCGATCTACTCTCTGCTGATGCTGGAAAACGGCTTTATCGCGCCAAGCATCAACATCGAAGAGATGGACGAGCAGGCGGCTGGCCTGAACATCGTGACTGAAACCACCGAACGTGAGCTGACGACCGTTATGTCCAACAGCTTCGGTTTCGGCGGCACCAACGCCACGCTGGTGATGCGTAAGCTGAAAGCGTAAGCGTTTGAAGGTATAGTAGAAGGGAGCCGCGCGGCTCCCTTTTTTTATGCCTGAACACGGAGTTATGCATGAAGGCTGTTACCCCTGAGAAGAGCGCTCCTTCCGGGAACCTTTCCCTTTTCCGCATCGCCTTTGCGGTGTTTCTGACCTATATGACCGTTGGCCTGCCGCTGCCGGTGATCCCCTTGTTCGTTCACCAGGAGCTGGGCTATGGCAACACCATGGTCGGCATTGCGGTGGGCATTCAGTTTTTAGCGACGGTATTAACCCGGGGCTACGCCGGTCGCCTGGCGGATCAGCACGGCGCAAAACGCTCGGCGTTGCAGGGCATGTTTGCCTGCGGGCTGGCGGGGGGAGCCTGGCTGCTGGCGGCGCTGTTGCCAATAGATGCAGCGTATAAATTCGCGCTGCTGGTGGTAGGGCGCCTGATCCTCGGCTTTGGCGAAAGCCAGCTGCTGACCGGCACCCTGACCTGGGGAATGGGGCTGGTGGGACCTGCGCGTTCCGGAAAAGTGATGTCCTGGAACGGGATGGCGATTTACGGCGCGCTGGCGGCAGGCGCGCCGCTGGGGCTGCTGATCCACAGCCAGTTTGGTTTTGCGGCGCTGGCAGGCACCACCATGGTATTGCCGCTGCTGGCGTGGGCGTTTAACGGTTCGGTGCGTAAGGTGCCCGCCCATAAAGGCGAGCGTCCTTCGCTGTGGAGCGTGGTGGGGCAAATCTGGCAGCCGGGGCTCGGGCTGGCGCTTCAGGGGGTGGGCTTCGCGGTTATTGGTACCTTTGTCTCCCTCTATTTCATGAGCCGCGGCTGGGCGATGGCGGGCTTTACGCTGACGGCCTTTGGCGGCGCGTTTGTATTGATGCGCGTGCTGTTTGGCTGGATGCCGGATCGCTTTGGCGGCGTGAAGGTGGCCGTGGCGTCACTTGTCATTGAGACCGTGGGGCTGGTACTGCTCTGGCAGGCGCCGTCCGCATCCGTTGCGCTGCTGGGTGCGGCGTTAACCGGCTGCGGCTGCTCGCTGATCTTCCCGGCGCTGGGCGTTGAAGTGGTGAAGCGCGTGGCTCCGCAGGTGCGCGGCACGGCGCTGGGCGGCTATGCGGCGTTTCAGGATATCTCATACGGCATCACCGGGCCGCTGGCGGGGCTGCTTGCAACGTCGTTTGGCTATCCTTCCGTATTTCTCGCCGGTGCGGTGTCAGCGGTGGTGGGGATTGTGGTGACGCTGGTGGCGTTTCGCAAGCGGTAGTATGTTGCCGGGTGGCGGCTTCGCCTTACCCGGCCTACGGTTCGAGCCGTTGTAGACCCGGTAAGCGAAGCGCCACCGGGCAAATCCTCACGCAACCAGCCAGAAAATCGCCAGCGCAATCACCAACGCGATCAACATCAATCCCGGACGGGCAGAAAGCGTTTTGAACGTATCAACTACGGGGGCAAACAGCGGGTTGTAGATCGGCTGAATGTTTCTTACCTCCGGCACGCCGCCTTCCCGCTCGGCGCGGCGAACGAAGATCTGATTGAGCACATCCTGCACCTGGGCGGTGGTCAGCACCGTTTGCGGCGTAGCCTGCCAGCTCTGCTGAGCGTAATCCCGGATCGTATCGAACTCGTGCGGTTCCAGCGGTTGTTTCAGCGCCGCCTGTACGCTGTGCAGGGTCGGGGCGCTCTGGGTGCTGAGCGTCTGACGCGCCTGGAGCCAGGTGACCAGATGGGTAAACTGTTTTGCCGGGATCATCTCGCCCGCTTTCACACCGGAAAGTTCCAGCATGGATTGCCAGATAAGCTTTGTTGGTTCGCCGGTTGCGGCAGCCAGCTTAGTGACCATCTGCTTGAGCGTATTATGCTCCGCAGGCTGCAATGGCCGTTCTGTAGACGGGCGCTGTTGCGGCTGCGGGATAGAAAGCTGATTGCTTTGCAGCAGGGTCAACACGGTTTTCAGCTGTTCCGGCGAAAGCTGGCTCAGGGCGGTATGACCGTACTGTTGACGGATAAAATCACTCACCGCCTGGCGATTATTCCCCTGGCCCAACAGCTCGGTCAGCTGCGAGATAATCTGGCGGGTGGTATGTTGCTGCTGTGCGCTGGTAAGACGCTGGTTCAGGTTTTGTTCGGCGGCAGGGAAATGGCGCGACTGTAGCGGCGCATCGTTTCTGACGCCCAAATCGTGCTTCACGCCGGCCCACACCTCTGCGTTTTGCTGTGAGGTCAACGCAATAAGACGCGTGATCAGACGCTCCAGTACGGTGCGTTGCTGCGTGGAGAGCGGTTGTTCGCCTGGCGTGTTGGGCGTTACGGGGCCTTCACCCGGAGGGCGCGGAGGCGTACCTGAAATGGGCTGCATCGTCAAAAATCCTTAAAGTCAAACTCTGCGTAACCGGGCGGAGATATATGCCCGGCGGCGAGATTATGGCACACTTGGCAGGTTTACTTCCTCTCAAACAGGTACTCAGACGTGAAAATCCTCGTTGATGAAAATATGCCTTACGCCCGTGAGCTGTTCAGCCGCCTGGGTGAGGTTAAGGCTGTCCCTGGTCGCCCGATTCCGGTCAGCGAACTGGACGATGCAGACGCCCTGATGGTGCGCTCGGTGACTAAAGTAAATGAGGCGCTGCTCACCGGCAAAAGGGTTAAATTTGTCGGGACGGCAACGGCCGGGACCGATCATGTGGATGACCAGTGGCTTAAGCAGGCGGGGATTGGTTTTTCCGCGGCGCCAGGCTGTAACGCCATTGCCGTCGTGGAATATGTTTTCTCCTCGCTATTGATGCTGGCCGAGCGCGATGGTTTTACGCTGAAAGATCGCACCGTCGGGATTGTGGGTGTGGGCAACGTGGGCGGACGTCTGCAAAAGCGTCTGGAAGCCTGGGGAATCCGCACCCTGCTGTGCGATCCGCCGCGTAAGGATAACGGTGATGAAGGCGTCTTCCGCACACTGGATGAGCTGGTCGACGAGTGCGACGTCATCACCTTCCATACGCCGCTCTTTAAAGAGGGGCCGTATAAGACCCTGCACCTGGCCGACGAAAAGCTGATCCGCCGTCTGAAGGCTGGCACTATTCTGATAAATGCCTGCCGGGGACCGGTGGTGGATAACGCGGCGCTGCTGGCATGTCTCGACGAAGAACAAGAGCTTAGCGTCGTGCTGGACGTCTGGGAGCCAGAGCCGGATCTCAACGTCGCATTGCTGGATAAGGTAGACGTAGGTACCGCACATATCGCGGGTTATACCCTTGAAGGCAAAGCGCGTGGCACAACCCAGGTGTTTGAGGCTTACAGCGCCTTTATCGGCCATCCGCAGCAGGTAGCGCTGGATACGCTGCTGCCCGCCCCGGAATTTGGCCGCATTACCCTTCATGGCCTGCTGGATGAGGCAACGCTGAAAAGACTGGTGCATTTGGTGTATGATGTGCGCCGCGATGACGCGCTGCTGCGTAAAGTGGCGGGTATTCCGGGTGAGTTTGACAAGCTACGCAAAAATTACCTTGAGCGCCGCGAGTGGTCTTCCCTGTATGTCATGTGCGATGACGCGTCAGCGGCGGGGCTGCTGCATAAACTGGGATTTAACGCCGTTCACCACCCGGCACGTTAATGTCTTCTTAATGCTCCCTGTCGGATGTTCCGGCAGGGACGCTTTTTATTTCTGGAGTAAACCACCATGTCTGAAGGCTGGAACATTGCCATTTTGGGTGCCACTGGCGCCGTGGGCGAAGCCCTGCTTGAAACCCTTGCTGAGCGTCAGTTCCCGGTGGGTGAGATTTACGCACTGGCGCGTACCGACAGCGCAGGAGAACAGCTGCGTTTCGGCGGGAAATCCTTGATGGTGCAGGACGCCGCCGCGTTTGACTGGACGCAGGCTCAGCTGGCGTTTTTTGCCGCAGGTGCGCAAGCCACGGCGTCTTACATTGAAGAAGCGACAAATTCAGGCTGTCTGGTGATCGACCTGAGCGGCCTGTTCTCCCTGGAGCCGGATGTGCCGCTGGTGGTGCCGGACGTCAACCCGTTTGTGCTGGCTGACTACCGCAACCGCAACATCATTGCAGTACCGAACAGCCTCACCAGCCAGCTGCTGACCGCGCTGAAGCCGCTGATCGACGACGGTGGCCTGTCGCGTATTTCCGTGACCAGCCTGCTGTCAGCCTCCGCTAACGGCAAAAAAGCCGTAGACGCACTGGCAGGGCAGAGCGCGAAGCTGCTGAACGGTATCCCGATCGACGAAGATGATTTCTTTGGCCGCCAGCTGGCGTTCAACATGCTGCCGCTACTGCCGGATCGTGAAGGTTCGGTGCGGGAAGAGCGTCGTATCGTCGATGAAGCACGCAAAATTTTGCAGGATGACGGGCTGATGATCTCCGCGAATGTCGTGCAGTCTCCGGTCTTTTACGGCCACGCGCAGATGGTCGGGTTTGAAGCCCTGCGTCCGCTGGCGGCTGAAGAAGCCCGCGACGCGTTTGGCCGCGGAGAGGACATTGTCCTGTCCGAAGAGAGCGAATTCCCGACGCAGGTGGGCGACGCCACCGGCAGCGCGCATCTCTCTGTGGGCTGTGTGCGTAACGATTACGGTATGCCTGAGCAGGTGCAGTTCTGGTCTGTTGCCGACAACGTGCGTTTCGGCGGCGCGCTGATGGCGGTCAAAATCGCGGAAAAACTGGTGCAGGAGTATCTGTACTGATGTCAGATGTGGAACAAAAGCCGGTCCACAGAATTGCCCTCGGCATTGAATACGATGGCAGTAAATACTATGGCTGGCAGCGGCAGAATGAGGTGCGCAGCGTCCAGGAGAAGCTGGAGAAAGCGCTCTCTCAGGTAGCGAATGAACCGATAAGCGTCTTCTGCGCGGGCCGCACCGATGCCGGCGTTCACGGCACGGGGCAGGTGGTGCATTTTGACACCACCGCCGTGCGCAAAGACGCGGCCTGGACGCTGGGTGTAAATGCGAATTTGCCTGGTGACATTGCCGTGCGTTGGGTGAAAGCTGTGCCGGATGATTTTCACGCGCGTTTCAGCGCGACGGCGCGGCGCTACCGTTATGTCATCTATAACCAGCGCCTGCGCCCGGCGGTGTTAAGCCAGGGCGTGACGCATTTTTATGAACCGCTGGATGCAGAACGTATGCAGCGTGCGGCGCAGTGTCTGATTGGAGAGAATGATTTTACGTCGTTTCGTGCGGTGCAGTGTCAGTCCCGTACGCCGTGGCGTAACGTCATGCACATTAACGTCAGTCGGTATGGCGCGTATGTGGTGGTGGATATCAAAGCCAATGCCTTTGTACATCATATGGTGCGGAATATTGTGGGCAGCCTGATGGAAGTGGGCGCCGGACACCAGCCGGAGAGCTGGATTGCAGAACTGCTTGCAGCGAAGGACAGAACGCTTGCGGCAGCAACGGCGAAAGCGGAAGGGCTGTATCTGGTTTCGGTGGATTATCCGGACCGGTTCGATCTGCCAAAACCGCCAATGGGCCCGCTGTTTTTAGCGGACTAAACAAAGGTGCAATTAGGGCTTAGACAATATGGACGTAATACGTTTTCTGATTGATTTCATCCTGCATATTGATGTTCACCTGGCGGAGCTGGTCGCGCAGTACGGCGTCTGGGTTTACGCCATTCTGTTCCTCATTCTGTTCTGTGAAACCGGCCTTGTGGTTACGCCGTTCCTGCCTGGAGATTCACTGCTGTTCGTGGCGGGCGCGTTATCCGCACTGCCAACGAATGACCTGAATGTCCATCTGATGGTCGTCCTGATGATCATCGCCGCGATTGTTGGTGATGCGGTCAACTACACCATCGGGCGGGTGTTTGGCGAGCGGTTGTTCAGTAATCCGGACTCGAAGATTTTCCGCCGCAGTTATTTAGATAAGACCCATGCGTTCTATGAGCGCCATGGCGGTAAGACCATTATCCTTGCCCGTTTTGTGCCTATTGTGCGTACATTTGCACCGTTTGTGGCGGGAATGGGTCACATGTCCTATCGTCATTTTGCCATGTACAACGTGGTGGGCGCGCTGCTGTGGGTGCTGCTGTTTACCTATGCAGGCTACCTGTTTGGCGATCTGCCGGTGGTTCAGGAAAACCTTAAGTTACTGATTGTAGCGATTATTGTGCTTTCCGTACTGCCTGGCGTCATCGAAATTATCCGTCACAAACGCGCGGCGGCAAAGCAAGCGAAGTAAATGCACGCTGGCGGTTCGACCACTTTTTTATCCAAAGTTTCGGGCTGTTATGTTTTAATGTGCAACATTCATGGTCTGTTGGAGGCAAAAATGGCATTATTCGCCTCTTACAGCAAAACTGGCATACGACCAGGTTCAGGCAGAAAGGTTATCAATGAGCTGGATTGAACGAATTAAAAGCAACATTACCCCAACGCGTAAAGCGAGCATTCCTGAAGGGGTATGGACGAAGTGTGATAGCTGCGGCCAGGTTCTGTATCGCGCAGAGCTGGAACGCAATCTTGAGGTGTGTCCGAAGTGTGACCACCATATGCGTATGTCGGCGCGCAACCGCCTGCATAGCCTGCTGGACGAAGGTTCTCTGGTAGAACTGGGCAGCGAACTGGAGCCAAAAGATGTGCTCAAGTTCCGCGACTCCAAAAAATACAAAGATCGTCTGGCCTCTGCGCAGAAAGAGACCGGCGAGAAAGACGCGCTAATCGTCATGAAGGGCACCCTGCATGAAATGCCGGTGGTTGCCGCCGCGTTTGAGTTCTCCTTTATGGGCGGCTCAATGGGCTCCGTGGTCGGCGCGCGTTTCGTGCGTGCCGTTGAGCAGGCGCTGGAAGACAACTGCCCGCTGATCTGCTTCTCCGCCTCCGGTGGCGCACGTATGCAGGAAGCGCTGATGTCCCTGATGCAGATGGCGAAAACCTCTGCGGCGCTGGCGAAAATGCAGGAGCGCGGTCTGCCGTACATTTCGGTACTGACCGACCCAACCATGGGCGGCGTTTCTGCAAGCTTCGCCATGCTGGGCGACCTGAACATCGCGGAGCCAAAAGCGCTGATCGGCTTTGCCGGTCCTCGCGTTATCGAGCAGACCGTACGTGAGAAACTGCCGCCGGGCTTCCAGCGCAGTGAGTTCCTCATTGAGAAAGGCGCTATCGATATGATCGTCCGCCGTCCGGAAATGCGCCTGAAACTGGCCAGCATTCTGGCGAAGCTGATGAATCTGCCAGCGCCTAACCCGGACGAGCCGCGCGAAGGCGTGGTGGTACCGGATCAGGAACCCGAGGCCTGATAACTGAAAAGGGCAGGGCCGAATGGCGCTGCCCTTTTGCTTTCTAAACCGTTAATGACAACCGGGCATCATGGAAAATAAAAGCATTCCTCAAGCCACGTCGCCCCTGGCCGCGTGGCTTTCTTATCTGGAAAACCTGCACAGTAAAACTATCGACATGGGCCTTGAGCGCGTAAGCCAGGTTGCCGCGCGTCTTGACGTGCTGAAACCCGCGCCTTTCGTGTTTACCGTCGCCGGCACTAACGGTAAAGGCACCACCTGCCGCACGCTGGAATCTGTCCTGATGGCGGCGGGGTACAAAGTTGGCGTTTACAGCTCGCCGCATCTGGTGCGCTATACCGAGCGCGTGCGGGTGCAAAACACCGAGCTGGCGGAATCGGCCCATACGGCGTCGTTTGCCGCTATCGAAGCGGCGCGCGGCGAAACCTCATTAACCTATTTCGAATACGGCACCCTGTCGGCGCTGTGGCTGTTTAAGCAGGCGCAGCTGGACGTGGTGATCCTGGAAGTGGGGCTGGGTGGGCGTCTGGATGCCACCAATATGGTGGATGCGGATGTCGCCGTCGTCACCAGCATCGCGCTGGATCACACCGACTGGCTGGGCCCGGACCGCGAGAGCATTGGCCGTGAGAAGGCCGGTATTTTCCGGGCCAATAAGCCTGCCGTGGTAGGCGAACCGGACATGCCACATACCATCGCTGAGGTAGCGAAAGAGAAGGGCGCTCGTCTGCTGCGTCGCGGCGTGGACTGGCAGTATGAGGTGCAGGACAACGGCTGGCGCTTCAGCGATGCGCAGGGCGTGCTGGAGAGTCTGCCCCTACCGCAGGTGCCACAGCCTAACGCGGCGACCGCGCTGGCGGCACTGCGCGCCAGCGGATTAGCGGTAAGCGAGCAGGCAATCCGCGATGGCATTCAGAACGCACTGTTACCGGGACGTTTTCAGATTGTGAGTGAGTCACCGCGTCTGATTCTGGATGTTGCACATAACCCGCATGCGGCGGCGTACCTCGCAGGACGTCTCAAATCGTTACCAAAAACCGGGCGCGTGCTGGCGGTTATCGGTATGCTTCATGATAAAGATATCGGCGGCACGCTGGCCTGCATGGAGAGTGTGGTCGATAGCTGGTATTGTGCTCCTCTGGAAGGGCCGCGCGGCGCGACTGCTGAGCAGTTGATGGAACATCTCGGCAAAGGCGAAATCTACAGCAGTGTGGTTTCGGCCTGGCGTGCCGCGATGGCGGAGGCTAAACCAGAAGATACCGTGCTGGTGTGTGGGTCATTCCACACGGTGGCACATGTCATGGAAGTGATGGACGCGGGGAGAACCGGTGGCGAGTAAGTTTCAGAACCGTTTAACAGGAACCATTGTGCTGGTCGCGCTCGGGGTGATTATTCTCCCGGGATTGCTCGACGGGCAGAAAAAGCATTACCAGGATGAATTTGCGGCCATTCCGCTGGTACCCAAACCGGGCGATCGCGACGAGCCCGATATGCTGCCAGCGGCAACGCAGGCGCTGCCTGCCCAGCCGCCAGAAGGCGCAGCGGAAGAGGTGCGCGCAGGTGATGCAGCCGCGCCGTCGCTCGATCCCTCGCGCCTGGCGACGAACAATAACATCGAGATTGATCCGGTGCCGGTAGAACAGCCTAAGCCTGTTGAGAAGCCGAAACCGGTGGAGAAGCCGCAGCCGAAACCGCAGCGGGATAAAGCGGCCGAGCAACTGGCAGCCGCTTCAGAAACGCCACCGCAGGCAAAACAGGACGCGGCCCCTACCGGCAAAGCCTATGTCGTTCAGCTCGGTGCGTTGAAAAATGCAGATAAGGTCAATGAGATCGTGAGTAAACTGCGCGGCGCGGGATACCGTGTTTATACTTCACCCACCACGCCGGTACAGGGTAAAATTACGCGTATCCTCGTGGGGCCGGATGCGTCGAAAGATAAGCTCAAAGGTTCGCTTGGCGAGCTGAAGCAAATCTCCGGCCTGAGCGGTGTGGTGATGAACTACAGCGCCAACTGATAGAAATTATCCCCTCACCCTGGCCCTCTCCCCAAAGGGGCGAGGGGTCGGTTTACTCCCTCTCCCTTGAGGGAGAGGGCCGAGGTGAGGGGGAGGCAGACGTTCACAGAAACGTCAAAGGTGCGGGGCGTTGAGCATTTTTTCAGCGCCTTTTTTATTTACGCGTGGGAAGGAAATCCCTACGCAAACGTTTTCTTTTTCTGTTAGAATTCGCCCCGAACTGGATGACAGGGCGTTAAATCGTGGGACACATATGGTCTGGATTGATTACGCCATCATTGCGGTGATTGGTTTTTCCTGTCTGGTTAGCCTGATCCGTGGCTTTGTTCGTGAAGCGTTATCGCTGGTAACCTGGGGTTGTGCTTTCTTTGTTGCCAGTCATTACTACACTTACCTGTCTGTCTGGTTCACGGGCTTTGAAGATGAACTGGTCCGAAACGGAATCGCCATCGCGGTGCTGTTTATCGCGACGCTGATTGTCGGCGCTATCGTCAATTACGTGATAGGTCAGCTGGTCGAGAAAACCGGTCTGTCAGGAACGGACAGGGTGCTCGGCATCTGTTTCGGCGCGTTGCGAGGCGTGCTCATTGTGGCCGCGATCCTGTTCTTCCTGGATACCTTTACCGGGTTCTCCAAAAGTGAAGACTGGCAAAAATCGCAGCTCATTCCGGAGTTCAGCTTCATCATCAGATGGTTCTTTGACTATCTGCAAAGCTCGTCGAGTTTCTTGCCCAGGGCATAAACCCTGAGATGTGGCTTAACGAGGAAAAGACGAATGTGCGGTATTGTCGGTATCGCCGGTTTCATGCCGGTAAACCAGTCGATTTATGACGCGTTAACGGTGCTTCAGCACCGTGGGCAGGATGCTGCGGGTATCATCACCATTGATGCTAACAACTGCTTCCGTTTACGCAAGGCGAACGGCCTGGTAAACGATGTATTTGAAGCCCGCCATATGCAGCGTCTGCAAGGTAATATGGGGATCGGTCACGTTCGTTATCCTACTGCTGGCAGTTCCAGCGCCTCTGAGGCTCAGCCTTTTTACGTTAACTCCCCGTATGGCATCACGCTTGCCCACAATGGCAATCTGACCAATGCCCACGAGCTGCGTAAAAAGCTGTTTGAAGAGAAACGTCGCCACATTAACACCACCTCTGATTCTGAAATCCTGCTCAATATCTTTGCCAGCGAGCTGGATAACTTCCGCCATTATCCGCTGGAAGCAGACAACATTTTTGCTGCCGTTGCCGCGACTAATCGCCAGATCCGTGGCGCGTATGCTTGCGTGGCGATGATCATCGGTCACGGCATGGTAGCCTTCCGCGATCCAAACGGCATTCGCCCGCTGGTGCTCGGTAAACGTGATCTCGGCGATGGCCGTTCCGAGTACATGGTTGCCTCCGAAAGCGTGGCGCTGGATACTCTGGGCTTCGAATTCCTGCGTGATGTCGCGCCAGGCGAAGCGGTCTACATCACTGAGAAGGGCCAGCTGTTTACCCGTCAGTGCGCCGACAATCCGGTGAGCAACCCGTGCCTGTTCGAATACGTTTACTTCGCGCGTCCGGACTCGTTCATCGACAAGATTTCCGTTTACAGCGCGCGCGTCAATATGGGGACGAAGCTGGGCGAGAAGATTGCCCGCGAGTGGGACGATCTCGACATCGACGTCGTCATCCCAATCCCTGAAACCTCCTGTGATATCGCGCTGGAGATTGCCCGTATTCTGGACAAGCCGTACCGTCAGGGCTTCGTGAAAAACCGCTACGTGGGCCGCACCTTTATCATGCCGGGCCAGCAGCTGCGTCGTAAGTCAGTACGTCGTAAGCTGAACGCTAACCGCGCCGAGTTCCGCGACAAGAACGTGCTGCTGGTGGACGACTCCATTGTGCGCGGCACGACGTCTGAGCAGATCATCGAGATGGCGCGTGAGGCCGGGGCGAAGAAAGTGTATCTTGCCTCCGCAGCGCCGGAAATTCGCTTCCCGAACGTGTATGGCATTGATATGCCAACCGCTAACGAGCTGATTGCTCACGGTCGTGAAGTAGACGAAATCCGGCAGATCATCGGTGCCGACGGTCTGATTTTCCAGGATCTGAACGATCTGATCGACGCGGTGCGCGCCGAGAACCCGGATATTCAGCAGTTCGAATGCTCAGTATTCAATGGGATCTACGTGACGAAAGACGTTGACCAGCAGTATCTCGACTATCTGGATTCTCTGCGTAACGACGATGCGAAAGCCGTCCAGCTGCAAAACGATCTCGAAAGCTTAGAGATGCACAACGAAGGTTGATGCGTATGCAGGTGAGGGCGCTCGCCCTCACTTGCAACTCCCAGTAAAATCCTGCACAGTCTGCCCTGAAATCAGCAAGGGCGAAAATCATGAAACGACTCATTGTAGGGATCAGCGGTGCCAGCGGCGCGATTTATGGCGTCCGGCTGTTACAGGTGCTGCGTGACGTTGCAGGCGTAGAAACCCATCTGGTGATGAGCCAGGCGGCGCGTCAGACCCTCTCTCTTGAAACCGATCTCTCTCTGCGCGACGTTCAGGCCCTGTCTGACGTTGTCCACGATGCCCGCGATATCGCCGCCAGCATCTCTTCGGGCTCGTTTAAAACGGCTGGCATGGTTATTTTGCCCTGTTCGATTAAAACCCTTTCCGGCATTGTAAACAGCTATACCGATACGCTGGTGACGCGTGCAGCGGATGTGGTGCTGAAAGAGCGTCGTCCTCTGGTGCTCTGCGTGCGGGAAACGCCGCTGCACCTGGGACATCTGCGTTTAATGACGCAGGCAGCCGAACTGGGGGCCGTGATTATGCCGCCGGTCCCCGCGTTCTATCATCGTCCGCAAACGCTGGACGATGTCATCAACCAGACCGTTAACCGCGTGCTGGATCAGTTCGATATCGACCTGCCGGAAGATCTCTTTACCCGCTGGCAGGGGGCGTGAAGCTGTGCACAAACAAGGTGCATGAAAAGACAATTTGCCCTGTTTCAGGGCAAAACTGCAACCGCGATCATATCCTCGACATTTAATTCGCTTTTTCTTTTTTTCTCTTTCCGGTTCGTTCGGCAGACCTGCTATCTTTCACCATTAAGGCAGTATCGCAACGTTTTATTAACATATTTAACGTCGTAGTTTTATCCCGACGACAATGTGGCATAAGACCTGCAAGAGCAGCCTGCAACACAACACACAACATAAACCATAATAAAATCACGGTTCTTGAGGGTAAATGTATGAAGAAGACGGTTCTGGCTCTGTCTTTGCTCGTGGGCTTGAGTGCGGCAACAAGTAGCTATGCAGCGCTTCCACAGACAGTTCGTATCGGTACAGACGCAACCTACGCGCCATTCTCCTCCAAGGATGCGAAAGGCGACTTCGTGGGGTTTGATATCGATCTGGGAAATGAGATGTGCAAACGCATGGAAGTGAAATGCACATGGGTGGGCAGTGACTTTGACGCGCTGATCCCGTCGCTGAAAGCCAAGAAAATTGATGCCATTATCTCTTCTCTCTCCATCACGGAAAAACGTCAGCAGGAGATTGCCTTCTCTGAGAAGCTCTACGCTGCCGACTCACGTCTGATTGCCGCGAAAGGCTCGCCAATCCAGCCGACCATCGACTCGCTGAAAGGCAAACATGTTGGCGTGCTTCAGGGCTCGACCCAGGAAGGTTTCGCCAATGCAAACTGGCGCGAGAAGGGCGTCGATGTGGTGGCTTACCAGAACCAGGATCTGATCTACTCTGACCTGGCGGCAGGCCGTCTGGATGCCGCGTTTCAGGATGAAGTCGCCGCGAGCGAAGGCTTCCTGAAACAGCCTGCGGGTAAAGAGTACGCCTTTGCCGGCCCGTCGGTAAAAGACAAAAAATACTTTGGCGACGGTACCGGTATTGGCCTGCGTAAGGATGATACCGAGCTGAAAGCCGCCTTCGACAAAGCGTTTAATGAGCTGCGTAAAGACGGTACCTACGACAAACTGGCGAAGAAATACTTCGATTTCAACGTCTACGGTGATTAATGCCTGAATGAGATGCCCTGAAGTGGTGCATCTCTGCGGGGTTGTGTTCCAGTATGGTGCAACGCATGCACCATGCTGGATCGCTGTGTGCATAGTTAAGCATTTATAATGCAAAAATTCCCGTTCAAAGGCATTAATCTTTGCCTGAATGAGGGGATTAATGGCACATTAGCAACACCCCGTCGTCGTAAAAATCTCGTATTAAGACAGTTTGTTGAGGACAGATATGAAAAAACTGGTGTTGTCACTTTCTCTGGTACTGGCTTTTTCCAGCGCCACCGCGGCATTCGCAGCAATTCCGCAGAAAATTCGTATTGGAACTGACCCAACCTATGCACCTTTCGAATCGAAGAATGCGAAGGGGGAACTGGTCGGTTTTGACATCGATCTGGCTAACGAGCTGTGCAAACGCATTAAAGCGCAATGTACCTACGTTGAAAACCCGCTGGATGCGCTAATCCCGTCTCTGAAAGCGAAGAAAATTGACGTGATCATGTCCTCCCTGTCCATCACAGAAAAACGTCAGCAGGAGATTGCCTTCACGGACAAACTCTACGCGGCGGACTCACGTCTGGTGGTGGCGAAATCCTCTGACATTCAGCCAACCCTTGAATCTCTGAAAGGCAAACGCGTGGGCGTGTTGCAGGGTACTACGCAGGAAACCTACGGCAACGAGCACTGGGCGCCAAAGGGGATTGAAATTGTCTCTTACCAGGGCCAGGAAAACATCTACGCAGACCTGACGGCAGGCCGCATTGATGCAGCATTCCAGGATGAAGTGGCAGCAAGCGAAGGCTTCCTGAAACAGCCTGTGGGTAAAGATTACAAGTTCGGCGGTCCGTCCATTAAGGACGAAAAACTCTTTGGCGTTGGCACCGGTATGGGCCTGCGTAAAGAAGACAACGAACTGCGTGAAGCCCTGAACAAAGCGTTCGCCGAGATGCGCGCGGACGGCACCTACGACAAGCTGGCGAAAAAGTACTTCGATTTTAATGTTTACGGCGGCTAATCGCCCCGTCTGATAACGTGCGGCCCCTCCCGTTCCGGGAGGGGAAAAGACACGGTTCCACCACTCACGAGACGACAGGGCACGCGGTATGCTGTACGGATTTTCTGGCGTTATTTTACAGGGCGCGCTTGTCACCCTTGAGCTGGCTATCAGCTCCGTGGTGCTGGCGGTGCTGATAGGCCTGGCGGGCGCGGGGGCAAAATTATCCGCCAACAGACCGCTGGCGCTGATATTTGAAGGCTATACCACGCTGATTCGCGGCGTGCCTGACCTGGTGCTGATGCTGCTGATCTTTTACGGCCTGCAAATCGCACTTAACGGCGTAACGGATGCCATCGGCATGGAGCAGATCGATATCGACCCGATGGTGGCCGGTATTATTACCCTTGGTTTTATCTACGGTGCCTATTTCACTGAGACTTTCCGCGGCGCTTACATGGCCGTGCCGAAAGGGCATATTGAAGCGGCGACCGCCTACGGTTTTACCTCCTCACAAACGTTTCGCCGGATCATGTTCCCGGCCATGATGCGCTACGCGCTGCCGGGCATCGGGAACAACTGGCAGGTTATTCTCAAGGCAACGGCGCTGGTCTCCCTGCTGGGTCTGGAAGATGTGGTGAAGGCCACGCAGCTGGCAGGTAAAAGCACCTGGGAACCGTTCTATTT
Organism: Enterobacter cloacae complex sp. CDL013; assembly: GCF_049238805.1. Classification (NCBI taxonomy): domain Bacteria; kingdom Pseudomonadati; phylum Pseudomonadota; class Gammaproteobacteria; order Enterobacterales; family Enterobacteriaceae; genus Enterobacter; species Enterobacter cloacae complex sp. CDL013. The sequence goes on from NZ_JBMKGT010000002.1 coordinate 223,490, forward strand.
TGCGGTGGTTTGCGGCGTAATCTATCTGGTCTTTACGACCGTCTCCAATGGTGTGCTGCTTCTGCTCGAACGTCGCTACTCCGTGGGTGTGAAGAGGGCTGACCTGTGATTGAGATTATTCAGGAGTACTGGAAATCCCTGCTTTGGACGGATGGCTACCGCTTTACTGGCGTGGCGATCACGCTGTGGCTGCTGATCTCCTCGGTGGTAATGGGCGGCATTCTGGCGGTGTTTCTCGCCATTGGCCGCGTGTCGAACAATAAATTTATTCAGTTCCCTATCTGTCTGTTCACCTACGTGTTTCGCGGTACGCCGCTGTACGTACAGCTGCTGGTGTTCTATTCCGGGATGTACACGCTTGAGATCGTAAAAGGCACTGAAATGCTGAATGCGTTCTTCCGCAGCGGTCTGAACTGTACGGTGCTGGCGCTGACCCTCAATACCTGCGCCTATACCACCGAGATCTTCGCCGGGGCCATCCGTTCTGTGCCGCACGGTGAGATCGAGGCGGCGCGCGCGTACGGCTTCTCGTCCGTGAAGCTCTACCGCTGTATTATTCTGCCTTCGGCGCTGCGTATTGCGCTGCCGGCGTACAGCAACGAAGTGATTTTAATGCTGCATTCGACGGCACTGGCGTTTACCGCCACGGTACCGGATCTGTTAAAGATTGCCCGCGATATTAACTCTGCCACCTACCAGCCGTTTACGGCGTTTGGCATTGCGGCAGTGCTCTATTTGATCATTTCTTACGTCCTGATCAGCCTGTTCCGTAAGGCTGAAAAACGCTGGTTGCAGCATATAAAACCGTCGACGCACTGAGAATTTATGATGGCTGAGAACAAATTAAACGTAATTGATTTGCACAAGCGCTACGGCGAACATGAAGTGCTGAAAGGGGTGTCGCTGGAGGCTAACGCGGGCGACGTGATCAGTATTATCGGCTCATCAGGTTCGGGTAAAAGTACCTTCCTGCGCTGCATCAACTTCCTCGAAAAGCCGAGCGAAGGGTCGATTGTGGTGAGCGGACAGAACATCAACATGGTCCGTGATAAAGACGGCCAGCTTAAAGTGGCGGATAAAAATCAGCTACGCCTGCTGCGTACGCGTCTGACAATGGTGTTCCAGCACTTCAATCTCTGGAGCCACATGACGGTGCTGGAGAACGTGATGGAAGCGCCGGTTCAGGTGCTCGGCTTAAGCAAGCAGGAAGCCCGCGAGCGTGCGGTCAAATACCTGGCGAAAGTGGGTATCGACGAGCGGCAGCAGATCAAATATCCGGTGCACCTGTCAGGGGGGCAGCAGCAGCGTGTTTCTATCGCCCGTGCGCTGGCGATGGAGCCGGAAGTGTTGCTGTTTGACGAACCGACTTCCGCGCTGGATCCTGAACTCGTTGGCGAAGTGCTGCGCATCATGCAGAAGCTGGCGGAAGAGGGCAAAACAATGGTGGTGGTGACGCACGAGATGGGCTTCGCCCGTAACGTTTCTAACCACGTTATCTTCCTGCATCAGGGCAAGATTGAAGAGCAGGGTCATCCGGACGAGGTGCTGGCGAACCCGCAAAGCCCGCGTTTGCAGCAGTTCCTGAAAGGCTCGTTGAAGTAGGTTTGGCCTTTCTCCCTCTCCCTGTGGGAGAGGGCCGGGGTGAGGGCATCAGGCCGCAGAGCCGCCCAATTGCCCGGTGGCGCTTCGATTACCGGGCCTACAAAAACCGTAGGCCGGGCAAACGCAGTGCCGCCCGGCATTCAACACTCGAGCCGATACACCCAGTCGTCATACCGTACGCCGTTAATCTCGTACGCCTTCTCCAGCACCTGCGTGCGCACAAAACCCGCTTTCTCAAGGACCCGCACCGACCCGACGTTATCCGCCAGCACGTACGCGTTTATCGCCTTCACGCCCGTCTGGTTAAATGCATACTCACACACCGCGCGCAGCGCTTCGCTGGCAATGCCTTTTCCCTGCGCGGCAGGCACAACCGTGTAGCCAATATCCGCCTCTTCACGGTTCGCCGCACTGATTTGCAGGCCGATATCCCCGAGCGGCGTAACGTCGTTATGCAGACGGATCACAAAGACATGCTCCGCCATCAGGCGTGCGGCAAATACGCGGCGCGTCTCTTTTTCCGGTGTAATAGCGGCCATATAGCGCATGATGGCGGGGTCTTCGCGCAGAGAGCGGAAGAATGCCCAGTCAGAAGGTTCGAAAGGGGTGAGGTTAAGCCGGGTTGTGGTGATGGTTGCCATAGTTACGCCATATCATCCAGACATGGCGTATAACTCTAACATATTCACTGCACCACATCCCCCAGCGCCTCTTCCAGGTCATACCAGCGGAACGTAAACCCGGCCGCTTCCAGCCGTTTTGGCAGCGCGCGCTGCCCGCCCAGTACCAGCACCGAAGACTCACCCATCAGCAGACGAATCGCCGTCGCAGGCACGCGCAGCACCGCCGGGCGATGCAGGGCATGACCCAGGGCATGAGCAAATTGCTCATTACGTACCGGATACGGAGACACCATGTTAAACGGCCCGCGCAGGTCGTTATCCAGCAGCCAGAGAATACCGTTGACCATATCGTCGATATGGATCCACGCCAGATACTGACGACCGTTTCCGATGGGCCCGCCAAGCCCCATTTTAAACGGCGGCAACATTTTACCGAGAATACCGCCTTTCGGAGCAAGCACCACGCCGGTGCGCAGCAGGCAGACGCGGGTGTTATCGCTCTGCGCCCCGCAGGCGATACGCTCCCATTGGGCGCAGAGTTTATGGGTAAACTCGTTGTGCGGCGGCTCTTCTTCGGTCACCACCACTTCACCAAGATCGCCATAGTAGCCTGTAGCAGAGCCTGAAATCAGCACCGAGGGCGGCGTCTCGCTGTTGCGAATCAGCTCAACCAGCCTTTCGGTCATATTCCAGCGACTGCTGCATAAACGCTGTTTTTGCTCTTCGGTCCAGCGTTTATCGGCGATTGGTTCGCCTGCAAGGTTGATGACGGCGTCAAAGCCGTTCAGATCCTGCCTTTCCGCCAGGCCTTTCCAGACCTCAACGCCGGTGCCCAGCACCTGGCGCGCTTTCTCCGGGCTGCGCGTGACCACGGTAATGTCGTGATGCAACGCCTGCAAACGTGGAATGAGATGGCGACCAATCAGGCCCGTACCGCCGGTGAGCAGGATCTTCATACAACCTCCAGGTTTACGCCTGGCGCTGCCAGCTTAACGTCATGGAGACGGAGTCGGCGTAGCGCAGGGCGTGAAGTTTATCGATCTCCACTTCAGCATAAGTGACCCAGTGGTGTTCGCGTGCGATGTCGAGCACATCCTGAGTTAATTTTTCCAGTAGCGCAAAACGGTTGTTCTCTACGTACTGGATGATGCTTTTGGTGATCGTGCGATAGTTCAACGCGTCATTGATGTCTTCACTGGCGCGCGCCTTGTCTGCCGGGTAGTGGATCACCACATTCACCACGATATCCTGGCGATTCGCGATCTCCTCCTCTTTGATACCAATGAACGTGCGTAAGCGTAAGTTTTTTATACGAATAATAGCGTCATGCTGGGACATTGCAGGTCTTCTCCGTGTCAGTATTTTCACCTCATCATACATGAGGAGAACACCTGCACCCAACGGGGCGCAGGATCAAATCTGATGGATTTTTTGCATGGCGCGTTCGGTGGCCGGGCGGGTCCGGATGCGCTCAAACCAGTTGTTCACCGCCGGATAAGTGGCCAGGTCGATCCGGTGGCGTTCATGGGTGTTGACCCACGGCCAGCAGGCGATATCTGCGATGCTGTAATGCTCACCTCCCAGCCACGGTGATTTTTCCAGCCGACGGTTCAGTACCCCGTACAGGCGCTGGGTTTCGACCTGATATCGCTCAATGGCGTAAGGGATCGTCTGCGGCGCATAGGCCGTAAAGTGGTGATTCTGCCCCAGCATCGGCCCGAGGCCGCTCGACTGCCAGAATAACCATTGCAGCGTGTGATGACGCTCGCGCAACTCACCGCTCAGGAGCTTGCCGGTTTTCTCTGCCAGATAGAGCAAAATCTCTCCGGACTCAAACAGGCTTAACGGTTTGCCGCCGTCAGAGGGCAGGTTATCAATGATGGCCGGAATTTTATTGTTGGGCGAGATGGCCAGAAAAACGGGGCGGAACTGGTCGCCTTTACTGATATCCACGCGAATGATCCGGTAGTCCACTTCGGCTTCTTCAAGAAAGAGTGTGATCTTATGGCCATTAGGGGTGGGGGCATAATAGAGATCTATCATTCTCAACTCCTGTCAGTGCGAATAGTGTTGCCATGAAAAATCAGTATAGGTGCTTGTTGTAAATCGTGAGTTTTCATCAAGTGACAGCGAGGCAAAGAGATTATATGTTGAGTGAAAACCGATCAGCCGAAGAGGATGTTATGAGCCAGCCTGTAATAACGTTGTGGTCCGATGCGAACTTTTTTTCTCCTTATGTCATGAGCGTTTATGTGGCGCTGGCAGAAAAGGGGCTTACTTTTACTCTGAAAACCGTTGACCTGGACAGCGGCGAACACCTGAAGCCTCAGTGGCAGGGCTACGCGCTCACCCGCCGTGTCCCTGTGCTGGAGATCGACGGTTTTGAGTTGAGTGAATCTTCGGCGATTGACGAGTACCTTGAGGACCGATTTGCCCCGCCTGAGTGGGAACGCATCTATCCTCACGATCTGCAAAAGCGCGCCCGCGCCCGCCAGATCCAGGCGTGGCTGCGTAGCGACCTGGTGCCGATTCGCACAGAACGCTCCACGGACGTGGTGTTCGCTAGCGTCAAAAAGCCCGCCCTCAGTGAGGAAGGCTTATCCAGCGCCCGGAAGCTGATTGAAACTGCGTCATCGCTGCTGGCGCAGGGTAACCCCAACCTGTTTGGCGAGTGGTGTATTGCCGACATCGATCTGGCGCTGATGCTCAATCGCCTGATCCTCAACGGGGATGACGTCCCACAACTGCTGGTGGATTACGCCACATTCCAGTGGCAACGCGCGTCGGTACAGCGCTATCTGGCACTCTCTGCTAAGCGCGCGGGCTGATAAGACGGGACGCTTGAGGTATGATAGGGGCAGTCTGTATTCCCGAGGAGTAACTGATGAAACTGATGTTTGCGTCGGATATTCATGGATCGCTGCCCGCGACCGAACGCGTGCTTTCTCTGTTCGCCCAAAGCGGGGCGCAATGGCTGGTGATCCTGGGCGATGTGTTAAATCACGGCCCACGCAATGCGTTGCCGGAAGGCTATGCTCCCGCGCAGGTGGCGGAAAAACTTAATCATTTTGCCTCGCGCATTATCGCCGTTCGCGGCAACTGTGACAGTGAAGTTGACCAGATGCTGCTGCATTTTCCCATTACCGCTCCCTGGCAACAGGTGTTGATGGAAAACAGCCGTTTGTTCCTGACCCACGGGCACCTGTTCGGCCCGGATAACCTGCCGTCACTCGCCGCTGGCGATGTCCTGGTTTATGGTCATACTCATATTCCGGTGGCGGAAAAGCGCGGGGCGTTTTATCACTTTAACCCCGGGTCTGTCAGCATTCCTAAAGGCGGCAACCCGGCAAGCTACGGCATGTATGAAGACGGGACATTAAGCGTTATCGCACTTAATGATCAGCAAGTTATTGCGCAGATAGCGATTAATCCGTAAGTTACACCACAACTGCAAACGCGCCGAAAGAGCGCTTAGACGAGAAGGTTTCCCGATGGTGGAGCAGAATCATTTGGCAAGTACTGAATGGGTTGACATTGTCAGCGAAGAAAATGAAGTGATCGCGCAGGCCAGCCGCGAACAAATGCGTGCGGAGCGTCTGCGTCACCGCGCGACGTACATCGTTGTTCATGACGGCATGGGCAAGATTCTGGTCCAGCGTCGCACCGACACCAAAGATTTTCTTCCTGGTATGCTGGATGCCACAGCGGGTGGCGTCGTGCAGGCCGATGAAGTGCTGCTGGATTCCGCGCGTCGTGAAGCGGAAGAAGAGTTAGGTATCGCTGGCGTGCCGTTTGCCGAGCACGGCCAGTTTTATTTTGAAGATGAGCATTGCCGCGTCTGGGGCGGGCTGTTTAGCTGCGTTTCCCATGGGCCTTTCGCCTTGCAGGAAGAGGAAGTGAGCGAAGTCAGCTGGATGACGCCGGAAGAGATCACCGCGCGTTGCGACGAATTCACGCCGGATTCCCTTAAAGCACTGGCGCTGTGGATGACCCGCAACGCCAAAAACGAATCCGCTAAACCGGAAAATAAGGCGGAAAAAGAGGAAGAGGCTGAGTAAGCCTTAACAGCTTTCCCGCAGACACAGGCTGGACGCGATGGGTTTATGGTCGCGCCAGTCTCCGTCATTAAGACGTTCCAGTAACGCTTTCCCGGCTTCAATCCCAATCTTGCGATGCGGTACTGCCATCGTCGTCAGCGGCGGCTGACAGACGCGACTGACGTCGCTGTCGCCAAAACCTACGACCGCTAAATCGTCCGGCACCTTGATGCGCCGACGCTGGCACTCATACAGCGCGCCGCAGGCCAGTTCATCTGACACGCACACCAGCGCATCCAGCTCCGGCCACGCCAGCAGGAACTCTGGCAATTGTGCCGCGCCGGTGGAGAAGTTCGGCGGCATGGCGGCATTAATCACTCTGTTCGGCGCCAGGTGGTGGCGCAGCATCGCCTTGTACCAGCCCTGCAAATGCTGCTGAAAAATCCACTGTTCCTGGTTAGCGCACAGCAGGCCGATATTCTGGTAGCCGCGCTGAATCACCATCTCGGTAAGTTCATACATGGCGGCGACGTTATCAATCCCGATATTCATATCAATCGGATCGGCACGCATTGCACCCATTTCCATCACCGGGATAGAGGCGTTTTTTAGCCAGTGTCGCACGGTATCAGAGTGCTCGACGCTGAGCAGTATCGCCGCGGCGATGTTCGAGGCCAACAGCGTTTCAAGCAGTTTCTCTTCCTGTTCAAGACGATGCTGAGATTCCGCCAGCATGATCTGATATCCGGCTGGCTGGAGCACCTGCTGTAGCCCGGCGAACATCTCGGAACAGCCAGCTTCGGAAAGATTGGGTACAACCATCGCAATCGTCCATGACGATGCCGATGCCAGTGCGCTGGCGGCAAGATTGGGCATGTATCCCAGCTCCTGCACCGCGGCTTCAATTTTTTCACGCAGTTTATCGGAAACCTGTTCGGGCGTGCGGAGGGCACGGGAAACAGTCATCGTGCCGACGCCGGCAAGCTGCGCGACATCCGCGAGCGTTACTTTTCCGGTACTGCGCCGTTTTCGGGTTAAAGACATACATCTTCCTGCTGACAGGACGCGATTCAGTTTCATCCTTCATTTTACGTGACAGGCAGTATACGCCTTAAATCCCTTTTTTTGCTGTGATTTCGCACCATGATAGTAATTTGATAGCGCTATCACAGTTCTGCATGTTAGTTGTTGGTAGCGCTATCTTTGTGATCGCGATCGCAGTCATTAATTGATGGGTTGAATAGAGTTTGCCCATGTCTGGTCTTTAGCGGGAGTGAAAAATGCTCAAAAAGTGGATATATGATACAACCATCATCCTACAGGATAGCGTTGAAAGCTGGCCCCAGGCGCTGGAACTGTGCGCGAAACCGCTGCTGGATTTGCAGGTCATTGCGCCGGAATATGTCACGGCTATCATCGAGCAGCATCACACGTTAGGTCCCTACTATGTGCTGGCTCCAGGGCTGGCAATGCCCCATGCGCGACCGGAAGAAGGGGCGAAAGGACTTGGCCTGTCATTATTAAAACTGAAACAGGGTGTCTCTTTTGGTGCCGGTGAGTTTGACCCCGTCGATGTGATTGTGATGCTGGCGGCGCCGGACAAGCATAGCCATATCGAAATGATCTCAGCCTTAGCGGAATTATTTTCCAGCGACGAAGATATGGCTGAATTACATCGGGCGAATACGCTGGAGGAGATAAAAACCATCATCGATCGCTTCTGATTTAATTATTTAATCCGATTCATCTCAACATTACGCATCAGCGTGATGGGGCGTACTCTACTCAAAAAAGGGGATAACAATGAAAATCATGGCTATTTGCGGCTCCGGCCTGGGCAGCAGTTTTATGGTCGAAATGAATATTAAAAAGGTGCTCAAAAAACTGGAAATTGAGGCCGAGGTTGAACACTCCGATCTCTCCTCGGCTACGCCGGGCGCGGCGGACCTGTTTGTAATGGCGAAAGACATTGCCGCAAGCGCCAGCGTGCCGGAAAGCCAGCTGGTGGTGATCAACAATATCATCGATATTAACGAACTCGAAGCGCAGCTGCGCGCCTGGTTCGAAAGACAATAATCCTGATAAGGCGAGGTGGATATGTTTATCCTTGAAACGCTGAACTTCGTTGTTGATATTTTAAAAGTCCCTTCAGTGCTGGTCGGTTTAATTGCCCTGATTGGTCTTGTGGCGCAGAAAAAAGCCTTTTCGGATGTGGTAAAAGGCACAATTAAAACCATTCTCGGCTTTATTGTACTGGGCGGCGGCGCAACCGTGCTGGTGGGCTCATTAAATCCGCTCGGCGGTATGTTTGAGCACGCCTTTAATATTCAGGGCATTATTCCCAACAATGAAGCTATTGTGTCGATTGCCCTGGAAAAATATGGCGCTTCCACCGCGCTCATTATGGCCTTCGGGATGGTGGCGAATATTATTGTTGCGCGCTTTACCCGCCTGAAATACATCTTCCTCACCGGGCATCACACCTTCTACATGGCATGCATGATTGGCGTGATCCTGACGGTTGCAGGCTTCGAGGGGGTCGGGCTGGTCTTTACCGGCTCGTTGATCCTCGGCCTGATTATGGCCTTCTTCCCGGCGATTGCGCAGCGCTATATGAAGCGTATTACCGGCAACGATGAGATCGCCTTCGGTCATTTCGGCACGCTGGGCTACGTGCTGTCCGGCTGGATTGGCAGCAAGGTCGGTAAAGGTTCGCGCTCCACCGAAGAGATGAACCTGCCGAAGAACCTTAGCTTCCTGCGTGACAGTTCAATCTCCATCTCCCTGACCATGATGATTATCTACCTGATCATGGCGGTGAGCGCCGGACGTGAGTACGTGGAGGCCACCTTCAGCGGCGGCCAGAACTACCTGGTGTACGCCATCATTATGGCCATCACCTTCGCGGCAGGCGTGTTCATCATCTTGCAGGGCGTGCGCCTGATTCTGGCGGAAATCGTCCCGGCCTTTACTGGCTTCTCGGAAAAACTGGTGCCCAATGCGCGGCCTGCGCTGGACTGTCCGGTAGTCTACCCGTATGCGCCAAACGCGGTGCTGATTGGCTTCCTGTTTAGTTTCCTCGGCGGGATTGTGGGCTTGTTCATCTGCGGTCAGTTTAGCTGGGTGCTGATCCTGCCGGGCGTCGTGCCGCATTTCTTCACCGGTGCAACGGCGGGCGTGTTTGGTAACGCCACCGGTGGACGCCGCGGGGCAATGATTGGCGCCTTTGCTAATGGCCTGCTGATCACCTTCCTCCCGGTCCTGCTACTGCCTGTTCTGGGCGCAATTGGCTTTGCGAATACGACCTTCTCGGACGCTGATTTTGGTGCGGTCGGGATTGTGCTGGGCAACCTGGCGCGCTTCCTGTCGCCGTTTGCCATCACCGGACTGGTTGTTGTGTTGTTCGCGCTGCTGGTGGCCTACAACGTCTTCGCTAAAAACAAACCTGCCAGCGGTAACGCGCAGGAAAACCCCGGAGCCAAATCATGAATGAGAATGAAATAACCGAACTGGCGCGTCAGATTCGCCTTGAGACGCTGAAATCCCTTACGCAGCTGGGTTTTGGGCACTACGGCGGCAGCATGTCAGTCGTTGAAACGCTGGCGGTGCTGTACGGCGCGGTGATGAAAATTGACCCGGCCGATCCGGACTGGCCAGAGCGCGATTACTTTGTGCTGTCGAAAGGCCATGCGGGCCCGGCGCTGTACAGTACGCTGGCGATTAAGGGCTACTTCCCGATTGAAGAGCTGAGCACGCTGAACCAGAACGGGACGCGTCTGCCAAGTCACCCGGATCGCCTGAAAACACGCGGCGTGGATGCCACCACCGGATCACTGGGGCAGGGGATCTCCATCGCTGGCGGCATGGCGCTGTCGCACAAGCTGGCAGGAAGGCCAAACCGGGTGTTCTGCATCGTCGGTGACGGGGAGCTGAACGAAGGACAGTGCTGGGAAGCCTTCCAGTTTATTGCTCACCATCGACTGAACAACCTGACGGTATTCGTGGACTGGAACAAACAGCAGCTCGACGGCGAGCTGGACGAAATCATCAGCGCCTTCGACCTGGAAGGCAAATTCCGCGCCTTTGGTTTTGACGTGGTGACGGTGAAAGGGGATGACATTCCGGCGCTGCTGGAGGTGACCGCGCCGATCCCTGCGGCCGATGCGCGTCCGCGGGTGGTGATCCTCGACAGCATCAAAGGGCAGGGGGTGCCATACCTGGAACAGCTCAGCAACTCGCATCACCTGCGATTAACTGAGGAGAGCAAAGCGGCGCTCAACGAGACGATTCGCCAACTGGAGGCTTCACATGATTAAGGTTGCACCGACAGGACAGAAAGATGCCGTTGAGATGCGTAAGGTCTACGCGGGTTTTGTGGCAAAACAGATTGAGGCCGGGAGCGAGATTATTGCGCTCGAAGCGGATCTGATGAGTTCGATGGCGATGGACGGCGTAGCGCGTGATTATCCACAGCACGTCATCAACTGTGGCATTATGGAGGCTAACGTGATTGGGACGGCCGCCGGGCTGTCGCTCACCGGACGTAAGCCGTTCGTCCATACCTTTACCGCCTTTGCCAGCCGTCGCTGCTTCGACCAGCTGTTTATGTCCCTGGACTACCAGCGCAATAACGTGAAGGTGATTGCCTCGGATGCCGGCGTGACGGCCTGCCACAACGGCGGGACGCATATGTCGTTCGAGGACATGGGCATCGTGCGCGGTCTGGCGCATTCAGTGGTGCTGGAGGTGACCGATGCGGTGATGTTCGAAGATGTGCTGCGTCAGCTTATCGACCTGGAAGGCTTCTACTGGGTGAGGACCATCCGTAAACAGGCCCCGAGCGTGTATGCCCCGGGGTCAACCTTCACCATCGGCAAGGGCAACGTGCTGCGCGAGGGAACCGATATTACCTTGATTGCTAACGGCATTATGGTGGCGGAAGCGCTGGAGGCGGCGCGCCAGCTGGAGCAGGAGGGGGTAAGCGCAGCGGTCATCGACATGTTTACCCTGAAGCCTATCGATCGGATGCTGGTGAAAAACTATGCCGAGAAAACCGGGCGTATTGTGACCTGCGAAAACCACAGCATTCACAACGGGCTGGGGTCGGCGGTGGCGGAAGTGCTGGTGGAAACCTGTCCGGTGCCCCTGCGTCGGGTGGGGGTGAAGGAACGATATGGTCAGGTGGGCACGCAGGACTTCTTGCAAAAGGAGTATGGCCTGACGGCACATGACATTGTGTCGGCGGCGCGGGAGCTGTTGTAATAAAAAAAGGCGACCGTGTGGTCGCCTTTTTGTTGCCCGGTGGCGCTGGCGCTTACCGGGCCTACGGTCCTGTAGGCCGGATAAGCGAAGCGCCATCCGGCAAAACATTACTGCTGCTGCGAAGACTGGATCGCCGTCAGCGCGATGGTGTAGACGATATCGTCTACCAGCGCACCACGGGACAGGTCGTTCACAGGTTTGCGCATGCCTTGCAGCATTGGCCCGATGGAGATCAGGTCTGCTGAACGCTGTACCGCTTTATAGGTGGTGTTACCGGTGTTCAGATCCGGGAAGATGAACACGGTAGCGCGACCTGCAACCGGCGAGTTCGGCGCTTTGGATTTCGCCACGTCAGCCATTACCGCGGCATCGTACTGGAGCGGGCCGTCGATCATCAGATCCGGACGTTTTTCCTGCGCAATGCGGGTCGCTTCACGGACTTTCTCTACGTCACTGCCTGCACCAGAGGTACCGGTGGAGTATGAGAGCATCGCGACGCGCGGTTCGATACCGAAGGCAATCGCGGAGTCCGCAGACTGGATAGCGATTTCTGCCAGCTGCTCTGCGGTTGGATCCGGGTTGATCGCGCAGTCGCCGTAAACATAAACCTGTTCAGGCAGCAGCATGAAGAACACGGAGGAGACCAGAGAGCTGCCCGGTGCGGTTTTGATCAACTGCAACGGTGGACGGATGGTGTTCGCGGTGGTGTGAACCGCACCGGAAACCAGACCGTCAACTTCGTCCTGCTCCAGCATCAGCGTACCCAGCACGACGTTGTCTTCCAGCTGCTCGCGCGCAACGGCTTCGGTCATGCCCTTGTTCTTACGCAGTTCAACCAGGCGAGCAACGTAGCTTTCGCGAACCACTTCCGGGTCAACGATCTCAATGCCAGCGCCCAGCTCAACGCCCTGAGACGCCGCAACGCGGTTGATCTCATCCGGGTTACCCAGCAGCACACAGGTCGCGATACCGCGTTCTGCACAGATGGCTGCCGCTTTAACGGTACGTGGTTCGTCGCCTTCTGGCAGAACCACGCGTTTGCCCGCTTTACGCGCCAGCTCGGTCAGCTGGTAACGGAAGGCTGGAGGAGACAGACGACGGCTGCGCTCGGAGGTCGCCGTCAGGGATTCGATCCAGTCCGCATTGATGTAGCCCGCAACGTATTCCTGAACTTTCTCGATACGCTCGTGGTCATCAACCGGCACTTCGAGGTTGAAGCTTTGCAGGCTCAGGGAGGTCTGCCAGGTGTTGGTGTTCACCATGAAGACTGGCAGGCCAGTGGCGAACGCACGTTCGCACAGCTTGCTGATACGCGCGTCCATTTCATAGCCGCCGGTCAGCAGAATTGCACCGATTTCCACGCCGTTCATCGCAGCCAGGCACGCTGCAACCAGCACGTCTGGACGGTCAGCAGAGGTCACCAGCAGGGAACCTGCGCGGAAGTGTTCCAGCATGTGTGGAATGCTACGTGCGCAGAAGGTTACGGACTTCACGCGGCGGGTGTTGATATCGCCTTCGTTGATCACGGTGGCGTTCAGGTGACGCGCCATATCGATTGCACGGGTGGCAATCAGATCGAAGCTCCATGGCACCGCGCCCAGAACAGGCAGCGGGCTGGAATCCTGCAACTTAGCCGGGTCAACTTTGATGACTTTCGCTTTGGAGGAGTCGTCAAAAATTTCGGACAGGTCAGGACGCGTACGGCCCTGCTCATCTACTGGCGCGTTCAGCTTGTTAACAATCACGCCGGTGATGCTGGTGTTTTTCGCACCGCCGAAGCTGCTGCGCGTCAGTTCGATACGCTCTTTCAGCTGCTCTGGGGTATCCGTGCCCTGAGACATTACAAAAACGATCTCTGCGTTCAGGGTTTTCGCGATTTCAAAGTTCAGAGACTGGGCAAACTGGTGTTTACGGGTCGGGACCAGGCCTTCAACCAGCACCACTTCCGCGTCCTGCGCGTTTGCGTGGTAGTTGGCAATGATCTCTTCCATCAGCACGTCTTTCTGGTTGCTGGAGAGCAGAGATTCAACGTGGCTCATCTTCAGCGGTTCAGCCGCTGGCAGATTGGAGTTCTTGCGAACGATGGTGGTGGTCTGGTCTGGCGCATCGCCACCGGCACGTGGCTGGGCGATAGGCTTAAAGACGCTCAGACGAACGCCTTTGCGTTCCATAGCGCGGATCACGCCGAGGCTGACGCTGGTCAGGCCGACGCTGGTTCCGGTAGGGATCAGCATAATAGTACGGGACACGGTTTATCCTCTTTCGTTACCGCCGCGTTGGGCGGGTTACAAAACAGCACCGCCAGCATTGCTGGCGGTGTGGAATCAGGCAGTCAGGCGGTGTGCGTCTTGCGCGATGACCAGCTCTTCGTTAGTTGGAATAACGATAGCAGGGCGGGTGCCTTCTTTGTTGATGAAGCCAGACTTGCCGAAGCGGGCAGCCAGGTTACGCTCATGATCAACTTCGAAGCCCAGAACGCCCAGTTTGCCCAGGGACAGTTCACGTACCATTGCCGCGTTCTCACCGATACCACCGGTGAAGATAACAGCATCCAGACGGCCTTCCATCAGCGCGGTGTAAGAACCGATGTACTTCGCCAGGCGGTGGCAATAAACGTCCATTGCACGTTTAGCGTCAGCTTTTTCTGCGTAGTTGTCTTCAACGTAACGGCAGTCGCTGGTGACCTCGGTCAGGCCCAGCAGGCCAGACTCTTTGGTCAGCATTTTGTTGATGTCGTCAACGCTCATGCCCAGGGTGTCGTGCAGGTGGAAGATGATCGCCGGGTCGATATCACCGGAACGGGTACCCATCACCAGACCTTCCAGCGGGGTCAGACCCATAGAGGTGTCAACACACTTACCGTTGCGGATAGCGGAAACAGAACCACCGTTGCCCAGGTGGCAGGTGATAATGTTGACTTCTTCAACCGGCTTGTTCAGCACTTTTGCGGCTTCCTGAGTCACATAGAAGTGGCTGGTACCGTGAGCGCCGTAACGACGGACGCCGTGCTCTTTGTACAGGCTGTATGGCAGGGCATAGAGGTAAGACTCTTCCGGCATGGTCTGATGGAACGCAGTATCAAACACGGCCACGTTTTTGTCTTTCAGACTCGGGAAGGATTTCAGTGCTTCAGCGATACCGATCAGGTGAGCCGGGTTATGCAGCGGTGCGAAAGACGCAGAGTCTTTGATACCCTGAATCACGGAGTCGTCGATTACCACGGAACTGGTGTATTTTTCGCCGCCGTGGACGATACGGTGACCAATTGCGGTCAGCTGAGCAGACAGTTCTGGTTTTTGTGCCAGAATAGTGTTAACGATAAAGTTCAGCGCTTCACTGTGAGCGGCGCCTGCACCTAAAGCCGCTTCTTGTTTGCTGCCGTCCATCTTCCACTTGATACGTGCTTCAGGCAGATGGAAACATTCGGCCAAACCAGAGAGGTACTCGTCACCGTTGAGCGCATCGATGATGGCGAATTTCAGTGAGGAGCTACCGCAGTTCAGAACCAGTACTAACTTACTCGACATGGAAGTACCTATTATTGATACGTGGCTAAAAAAACGTCAGTGAGTCTAAAAGCGTAACGCATGCTGACCCAGACATTTATGATTAACATCATGCCAAACGAACATTCTGGCAGGATGAAAGAAATACCTATGATTTTAAGCCATTTTGAACATTTTTCAGACAATGGCATAATATGCGATAATTTGACGAGTTAACGCTTATCGTCTACGGCCGTATCAGGCTGGCACAGGATACCCGATACGGGGTAGCGATGACAAAATATTTTGAACGTTGTCATAGCCTGTTGTGGTTTTGCACGAAAATTTTAATTTTTATACGTGAAGTTGAGGTACAGCCATGTCGACACCCGAAATCCCGTCCGTGAACTTTTTTAGTCTGTTTCGTCGGGGACAGCATTACGCAAAGACATGGCCGATGGAAAAGCGCCTCGCGCCCATGTTTATTGAAAATCGCACTATTCGCGCCACGCGCTATGCGATTCGCTTTATGCCCCCGATTGCCGTTTTTACCCTGTGCTGGCAGATAGCGTTAGGTGGACAGCTTGGCCCTGCCGTCGCGACGGCGCTCTTTGCGTTAAGCCTGCCGATGCAGGGGCTATGGTGGTTAGGTAAACGTTCCGTCACGCCACTTCCGCCTTCTATTTTACACTGGTTTTATGAAGTGCGTGGAAAACTGGAAGAGGCTGGCCAGGCGCTGGCACCGGTTGAAGGTAAGCCGGACTATCAGGCGCTGGCGGATACCCTCAAGCGTGCGTTTAAACAGCTTGATAAAACATTCCTCGATGACTTGTGATTGATCATCGAAACGACGACCAAAAGAAGGCACAGTAACAATCAGTTACCGTGTCTTTTTTTTACAGTGCAATGCGCTACAGGAGTCGAAAGATGGAAATGACCCATGCTCAACGTCTGATTTTGTCTAACCAGTACAAGATGATGACTATGCTTGATCCCGATAACGCTGCGCGCTACAGCCGCCTGCAAACCATTGTTGAACGTGGTTTTGGCTTGCAGATGCGCGAACTGGATCGCGAATTTGGCGAACTGAAAGAGGAAACCTGCCGTATCGTTATCGACATCATGGAGATGTACCATGCGCTGCATGTGTCCTGGACCAATCTGAAGGACCAGCAGACCATTGACGAGCGCCGCGTGACGTTCCTGGGCTTTGATGCTGCGACGGAAGCGCGCTATCTGAGCTATGTACGCTTTATGGTGAATACCGAAGGGCGCTACACCCATTTTGATGCGGGTACGCACGGCTTCAACGCCCAGACCCCGATGTGGGATAAGTATCAACGTATGCTGAGCGCGTGGCACGCCTGTCCGCGCCAGTACCATTTAAGCAGCAACGAAATTCAACAAATCATTAATGCCTGACGGAGGTGCGTGTGCAGTGTAAAGGTTTTCTGTTTGATCTGGACGGTACGCTGGTGGATTCGCTGCCGGTGGTGGAGCGCTCGTGGTGCCACTGGGCCGACCGGCACGGCATTGACCATCAGGACGTACTAAATTTCATCCATGGCAAACAGGCCATTACCTCATTGCGGCACTTCCTTGCGGGACGTTCTGAGGAAGAGATTCAGGCGGAGTTCCGCTATCTTGAGCAGATTGAAGCTACCGATACCGAGGGTATCACCGCGCTGCCCGGTGCGCGCGAACTGCTTGAGCACCTGAATGAAGCGCAGATCCCGTGGGCTATCGTCACCTCCGGCTCGGTTCCCGTCGCGCATGCACGCCATAAGGCGACAGGTTTGCCGACGCCGGACGTCTTCATTACCGCTGAGCGCGTGAAGCGCGGCAAGCCTGAACCGGATGCGTTCCTGCTCGGCGCTGAACTGCTCGGCCTTGCGCCAGCAGAGTGCGTGGTGGTGGAAGACGCGGCGGCAGGCGTGCTGGCCGGGCTGAACGCCGGCAGCCACGTCATTGCCGTTAACGTCCCGGCGGGTTCCCCCCGGCTGGAGGAGGCGGATTTCGTGCTTAACACCCTGACCGCCATCGACGTCTCGAAGGCGTCAGACGGAGTTGTAACCGTCTCGCTAAAAATGTAATCCCATGATATAGCCCCGCATTACCGGGGCTTTTTTATGGCAGAATTGCTTCTCCTCCACTGACAAGGACATGTTGTGAACGGTGAACTGATTTGGGTCCTGAGCCTGCTGTTAATCGCCATCATTCTTTTTGCCACGGGCAAGGTGCGCATGGATGCCGTCGCCCTGTTTGTGATTGTCGCATTCGTTCTGAGCGGTACCCTTTCCCTGCCGGAAGCCTTTTCCGGGTTTAGCGATCCCAACGTTATTTTGATTGCCGCTCTGTTTATTATTGGCGACGGGCTGGTACGCACCGGCGTGGCGACGATGATGGGGTCGTGGCTGGTGAAAGTGGCGGGCAGCAGCGAAACCAAAATGCTGATTTACCTGATGCTGACGGTCGCCGGGCTGGGCGCGTTTATGAGCTCTACGGGCGTCGTGGCCATCTTTATTCCGGTCGTGCTGAGCGTCTGCATGAGGATGCAGATCTCCCCTTCGCGGCTGATGATGCCGTTGAGCTTCGCCGGGCTCATCAGCGGCATGATGACGCTGGTCGCGACGCCGCCGAACCTCGTCGTGAACAGCGAACTGATCCGTGAGGGGCTTGAGGGGTTTAGCTTTTTCAGCGTTACGCCGATCGGGCTGGTGGTACTGGTGATGGGCATTATCTATATGCTATTGACCCGTTTTGCGCTGAAAGGGGAGAAGCAGGATAAAGCCAAAGAGGGCTGGAAGCGGCGCTCTTTCCGCGATCTGATTAAAGAGTATCGTCTGACCGGGCGTGCCCGACGTCTGGCTATCCGCCCGGGGTCGCCTATGGTGGGGCAGAGGCTGGATGACCTTAAGCTACGCGAACGCTATGGCGCGAACGTCATCGGGGTTGAGCGCTGGCGTCGTTTTCGTCGGGTGATCGTTAACGTGAACGGGGTGTCAGAGTTTCGCGCGCGTGACGTCCTGCTGATTGATATGTCCACCGCAGACGTGGATCTGCGGGAGTTTTGTAGTGAGCAGCTGCTGGAGCCGATGGTCCTGCGCGGCGAGTATTTCTCTGACCAGGCGCTGGATGTGGGAATGGCCGAGGTGTCGCTGATCCCGGAATCGGAGTTATTGGGCAAAACCGTGCGTGAAATCGGCTTTCGTACCCGCTATGGCCTCAACGTGGTAGGCCTGAAGCGCGATGGCGTAGCCCTTGAAGGGGCGGTGGTGGATGAGCCGATCCTGCTGGGGGATATCTTCCTCGTGGTCGGCAACTGGAAACTGATTAGCCAGCTCGGGCAGAAAGGCCGCGATTTTGTGGTGCTAAATATGCCGATTGAAGAGAGCGATGCATCACCGGCGCACAGCCAGGCGCCCCATGCAATTTTTTGCCTGGTATTGATGGTTGCCCTGATGCTGACGGACGAGATCCCTAACCCGGTGGCGGCAATAATCGCCTGTCTGTTAATGGGCAAATTCCGCTGTATCGACGCCGAAAGCGCTTACAAAGCGATTCACTGGCCGAGCATTATTCTCATCGTCGGGATGATGCCCTTCGCCCTGGCGCTACAGAAAACCGGCGGGGTGGATTTGATCGTAAAAGGCTTAATGGACGCGGGCGGGGGATATGGTCCGTACCTGATGATGGTTTGCCTGTTCGTCATGTGCGCCACCATTGGTTTGTTCATCTCCAATACCGCAACGGCGGTGCTGATGGCGCCCATTGCACTGGCGATGGCAAAATCGATGGGTGTTTCGCCGTATCCGTTTGCGATGATGGTTGCGATGGCGGCGTCCGCGGCATTTATGACGCCGGTCTCTTCCCCGGTCAATACGCTGGTGCTGGGGCCCGGGAATTATAGGTTCAGTGATTTCGTGAAGCTGGGTGTGCCGTTCACCGTGCTGGTGATGGTGGTGTGCGTGGTGTTAATTCCGGTGTTATTCCCGTTTTAGCGTGAGTGCAGAAACGTAGGCCGGGTAAGGCGGAGCCGCCACCCGGCAAAAAACTACAGCGGCGAATCCTGGCTAATCTCATCCAGTGACAAATGGAAGCTCGGCACAAACACGCGCATAAAGTAGTCCATCTCTTCGCTGCGACGAGATTCCAGCGTTTTTTCCAGACGCGTTTTTGCCAGTAAAAATTCGTTATTCCCGGCGGACAGCTCTTCCAGACACTTCAGGTAGGCGCACAGCGCATCGGCCTGCTTAACCAGGGATTTCTCCTCTTCCGTATACTGATGCTCGTCGATGAGCGGCCCGAAGATATCGCGCAGCTCTTCAGGCACCATGTCGATCAGCTTCTGCTGGGCAATCTTCTCAATAGCTTTATATTCCTGGGCAATCTGCGAGTTGAAATATTTCACCGGCGTAGGCAGATCCCCGGTCAGCACTTCCGATGCATCGTGGTACATCGCCAGCAGGGCGATACGTTCGGCATTCACCTGCCCGTTGAATTTGCGGTTTTTAATCGCGGCCAGCGCGTGCGCGACCATGGCAACCTGTAAACTGTGCTCAGACACATTTTCAGTGCGCACGTTGCGCATCAGCGGCCAGCGGTTGATGAGTTTCAGGCGGGAGAGGTGGGCAAAGAAATGACTCTGACTCATAGGTTACCTTATGTCTTCACTGCGACAGACTTCATTGTGCGGGGAGGGGAGGGAAGATGCAAATTTGCGGATGTTGCAGGCCGGGTAAGCGCAGTGCTACCCGGCGGATAGTCAGCGCTACTGATGGTACCCGGAGAGGAAGCGCCCGAAGCGGCTGATGGCCATTTCGAGATCGTCTTCGCGCGGCAGGGTGACGATACGCACGTGATCCGGCCACGGCCAGTTAAACGCCGTACCCTGAACCAGCAGCACTTTTTCCTGCAACAGGAAGTCGAGCACCATTTTCTGGTCGTCGTGAATATTAAAGCGCTTCGCGTCGATTTTCGGGAACATGTACAGCGCGCCGTTAGGCTTCACGCAGGAGACGCCCGGAATATCATTAATCAATTCCCATGCACGGTTGCGCTGTTCATACAGGCGGCCGCCTGGGACGATAAACTCGCTGATGCTTTGATAGCCGCCGAGTGCTGTCTGGATCGCATGTTGCGCCGGTACGTTGGCGCACAGACGCATGGATGCCAGCATCTCCAGCCCTTCAATGTAGCCTTTCGCATGTTTTTTCGGACCGTTCAGTACCATCCAGCCCTGACGGAAACCGGCAACGCGGTAAGTTTTAGACAGTCCGTTAAAGGTGACCGTTAGCAGATCGGGTGCTAGCGCGGCGATAGAGTGGTGCTGCGCCGCGTCGTACAGGATCTTGTCGTAAATCTCGTCGGCAAAGATGATCAGGTTGTGCTGGCGGGCGATCTCGACGATCTCCATCAGCAGCTCTTTTGAATAGACCGCGCCCGTCGGGTTATTCGGGTTAATGATCACGATACCCCGGGTGCGCGGGGTAATTTTGGCGCGAATATCATCCAGATCCGGGAACCAGTCAGAGGATTCGTCGCACAGGTAGTGCACCGCTTTACCGCTGGACAGGGACACCGCAGCCGTCCACAGCGGATAATCTGGGGCAGGAACCAGCATTTCATCGCCGCTGTTCAGGAGCGCCTGCATCGCCTGAACGATCAGCTCCGAGACACCGTTGCCAATGTAGATATCTTCAACGGTGACGTCGCGCATACCGCGAGCCTGATAGTGCTGCATGATGGCTTTACGGGCGGAGTAAAGCCCTTTTGAATCGCAGTAGCCTTGTGCAGTGGGCAGGTTACGGATCACATCCACCAGGATCTCATCCGGCGCTTCAAAACCAAATGGCGCGGGGTTGCCGATGTTGAGTTTCAGAACCTTATTGCCTTCCTCTTCAAGGCGTTTTGCCTCTTTGAGTACCGGGCCACGGATGTCGTAACAGACGTTGTCGAGCTTGCTGGATTTTTCGATAGGGGACATGAACCTTTAACCTTTTCGCTATTATTGCAACTTCCTGCCGTGGAAGTGTGCACAGAACAATGTACTCCCCCCGCGCTTCGTTTTGAAGGGCGCACAGAAGAAGATTTCGTTCCACCGGGGAATGTCGCTGTGATCGCTTACTCTAACGAGGGAGTGATTTTGTGCCTGAATTTATCGTAATAAAGGTTATTAATGGGTTTTTTATGCTAAAAATTGCATGTAACTAGGAATTTTATTCTGGTGTAAATAAAAAGACGATTCGGGCTGATGCATTAGTCCCCTGAGTGATCATTCGTAAAACCTGAATGCTGAGATACCGATTGCCATATTAGCAAAGCCAGGCTAAAAGTTACTCATGTGAAATTAATGTTAAGGGTTATTAATGAATGGCCTGAATCTAAATTAAACTTTATTTATTATTAACGACGAAAATGCAACTTTCGTTAATTTTAATAAAAAGAGTGTAGTTGCTTATCATTGGCGGTAACTCCTTAATATTGCAATAAGACTTATAAATATAGTGGATTTGGGTTAAGATGTGTTTCGGGAATGCAGCATAGCGATAGGCCTGTTACGTATATCGGCTTCTGCTTTTCTGTATTAATCGATTGTTATTGTTAAAGTTATCTCTGGCTGATTGGGTAAGTCACATCTTGCTACGCTGGCAACGCTGCGATATAGATGGCAGAAAACATGTCTTACTCTTTATGGTATTTACATCGACCTGCAAACAAAGAAATATCCTGGACGCAAGAGAATAAAAATAACGTCATGAAACGTGATTTCTGACTGGTGATATACCGCAGTACAATAACTATCTGTCAGGCAGTCTGCCGGGCCGGGATGCGAGGGAAACTCTTCAGAAGGAATTGCTTAACTGTTACACACAGCTTCAACCCGGGCAGCTCCGCACGAGCAACCTGAAAGTGAAAAGATATGATAAATGCAAATCGTCCGATAATGAATCTCGACCTCGATCTGCTGAGAACGTTTGTTGCGGTCGCCGATCTCAACACTTTTGCAGCAGCTGCTGCCGCCGTTTGCCGTACCCAGTCCGCCGTGAGTCAGCAAATGCAGCGGCTGGAACAACTGGTTGGTAAAGAGCTTTTTGCGCGTCATGGGCGTAATAAGCTTTTAACAGAACATGGTATTCAGCTTCTGGGTTATGCCAGAAAGATACTGCGCTTTAATGATGAAGCCTGTATGTCATTAATGTTTAGCAACCTTCAGGGAGTGTTAACATTAGGGGCGTCAGATGAATCAGCAGATACCATTTTACCCTTCCTTCTCAACCGAATTAGCTCGGTTTATCCGAAGCTTGCCCTGGACGTTAGCGTTAAACGCAATGCCTTCATGGTTGAGATGCTGACAGAAAACGAGGTTGACCTGGTGGTCACCACGCATCGACCTGGCCAGTTTGACAGCCTGACGCTGCGTACTTCTCCAACGCACTGGTACTGTGCCGCGGAGTATGTATTGCAGAAAGGTGAGCCGATACCCCTGGTCCTGCTGGATGATCCCAGTCCGTTCCGCGATATGGTGCTGGCAGCACTCAACGAAGCCAGTATTCCATGGCGCCTGGCGTACGTGGCGTCAACCTTGCCCGCAGTGCGAGCGGCGGTGAAGGCTGGGCTTGGCGTAACGGCCCGTCCGGTGGAAATGATGAGCCCCGATCTGCGTGTGCTGGGTCAATCCGAGGGACTCCCGTCGTTGCCGGATACGGAGTACCTGCTGTGCCATAACGCCGCCAGCACCAACGAGCTGGCAAAAGTGGTATTCGAGGCAATGGAAAACTACCACAATCCATGGCAGTACGCGGCTGTTACTCCCGAAGGAGGGGATGACTCCCTGATTGTGGAAGGGGATTTTGAGTGATCATTCCCTCAAAATTCTCGTAACAAAATGTAAGTGCAAAAAAGAGCCACTCGCATGATTTTTTCCTGCGAGTGGTTTTTTTTGCTATTCATAACCGCGTGCGGAGCAGGGATAAAGCAAATACCGCTTATTTATCAATGCAGAAAATGCTTTTGATTAAGATGTAAACAAGACCTGTTCTAACTTACCTCATACCCCACCGATGTTAAAAAAACAGGAAATATGTTGCTGTTTTTTTTGATTGAATTAACAAAAGCGTGTCTCAGATCAAGAAAATACTCCCATTTGGGGGGAGGAATCGTTGGCAAATCCTGTCAAAATAGGAGGGTTATTTTTTTTACTTCCAAAACGGACACGATTCAACAAGATGCATTTGACGGAAAGTCATGTACCCACCAGGGTTAAAGGGCACCAAATGTTAATGAGAATCGCACGTTGTAATTTAATGTGAAGAAACCTTTGTTAAAGTTGACAAAAGGTTATAGAAAGGAGTAAAAAACCCCATCATTTTGCTGTCTATGTCTCATTTCTGACAGTTAGTGTAAGGTTATTTTGTTCCTCCCCATGAATCGATGTGATGCCCATCTGCCAGCAAGAGCAGTGTCGTCGGTATCACTTTTGATGAGTAAGCAATGAGTATGTCAACATCCACAGAAGTCATCGCTCATCACTGGGCATTCGCAATCTTTCTTATTGTAGCCATTGGCCTGTGCTGCCTGATGTTAGTCGGCGGCTGGTTCCTGGGCGGTCGCGCCCGCGCAAGGCACAAAAACACACCTTTCGAATCAGGTATTGATTCAGTAGGTACCGCTCGCTTACGCCTGTCTGCCAAGTTTTACCTGGTAGCCATGTTCTTCGTCATTTTTGACGTGGAAGCGCTTTACCTCTTCGCGTGGTCTACCTCCATTCGCGAAAGTGGTTGGGTGGGCTTTGTCGAGGCCGCAATTTTCATTTTAGTGTTACTGGCCGGTCTGGTTTATCTGGTGCGTATTGGCGCGCTGGACTGGACACCTGTGCGTTCACGCCGTGAACACATCAACCCGGAAAACAGTATCTCTAATCGTCAGCAGTAACAGCGAGGCAATAAGATGGATTATACGCTCACCCGCATAGATCCTAACGGTGAGAATGACCGTTACCCCCTGCAAAAACAGGAGATCGTAACCGACCCCCTGGAGCAAGAAGTCAACAAAAGCGTGTACATGGGCAAGCTCGAACATGCCATGCACGACATGGTCAACTGGGGTCGTAAGAACTCCATCTGGCCATACAACTTTGGCCTTTCTTGCTGCTACGTTGAAATGGTGACGTCATTCACTGCGGTGCATGACGTTGCGCGTTTTGGGGCCGAGGTACTGCGTGCTTCTCCGCGTCAGGCTGACCTGATGGTGGTGGCAGGGACCTGCTTTACCAAGATGGCACCGGTTATTCAGCGTCTTTATGACCAGATGCTGGAGCCAAAATGGGTTATCTCCATGGGCGCATGTGCAAACTCCGGCGGTATGTACGACATTTATTCCGTTGTGCAGGGCGTTGATAAGTTCATTCCGGTGGATGTGTACATCCCGGGTTGCCCGCCGCGTCCAGAGGCCTATATGCAGGCGCTGATGCTGCTCCAGGAGTCAATTGGTAAAGAACGCCGCCCGCTTTCATGGGTTGTTGGCGATCAGGGTGTCTATCGCGCGAACATGCAGTCTGAGCGCGAGCGTAAACGTGGTGAACGTATTGCCGTCACCAACCTGCGTACGCCTGACGAAATTTAATTTGCGCCTGTGGGCCTGGAGAACACCTTCGCATATCACTACTCAAATAGCGCGAAGCCAGGCTTAACAGTCACCACGGACCATTTGCAATGGTGAACAATATGACCGACTTAACCGCGCAAGAAGCCGCCTGGCAGACTCGGGATCATCTCGATGACCCGGTCATTGGCGAACTGCGCAACCGTTTTGGGCCGGATGCCTTTACTGTTCAGGCCACCCGCACCGGGGTACCCGTTGTTTGGGTGAAGCGTGAGCAATTACTGGAAGTTGTCGATTTCCTCAAGAAATTGCCAAAACCTTACGTCATGCTGTTTGACTTACACGGCATGGACGAACGTCTGAGAACGCACCGCCAGGGTCTCCCTGCCGCGGATTTTTCCGTTTTCTACCACCTGATCTCAATAGACCGCAACACGGATATCATGCTCAAGGTGGCATTGTCTGAAAACGACATGCATCTGCCGACGATCACCAAACTTTTCCCGAACGCCAACTGGTACGAGCGTGAAACCTGGGAAATGTTCGGCATGACCTTCGACGGCCACCCGCATCTGACGCGCATCATGATGCCGCAGACCTGGACCGGCCACCCGCTGCGTAAAGACTACCCGGCACGCGCCACCGAATTCGACCCGTTTGAGCTAACCAAAGCCAAGCAGGATCTGGAGATGGAAGCGCTGACCTTCAAGCCGGAAGACTGGGGCATGAAGCGCGGCACCGAAAACGAGGACTTCATGTTCCTCAACCTCGGTCCGAACCACCCGTCTGCGCACGGTGCTTTCCGTATTATCCTTCAGCTTGACGGCGAAGAGATTGTCGACTGCGTGCCTGACATCGGCTACCACCACCGTGGTGCCGAGAAGATGGGCGAGCGTCAGTCCTGGCACAGCTACATTCCGTATACCGACCGTATCGAATACCTCGGCGGCTGCGTGAACGAAATGCCATACGTGCTGGCCGTTGAGAAACTGGCAGGCATCACCGTCCCGGATCGCGTTAACGTGATTCGCGTAATGCTGTCTGAACTGTTCCGTATTAACAGCCACCTGCTGTACATCTCCACGTTCATTCAGGACGTCGGCGCGATGACGCCGGTCTTCTTCGCCTTTACCGACCGTCAGAAAATCTACGATCTGGTAGAAGCGATTACCGGTTTCCGTATGCACCCAGCCTGGTTCCGCATCGGTGGTGTGGCGCACGATCTGCCGCGCGGTTGGGACCGTCTGCTGCGTGAATTCCTCGACTGGATGCCGAAACGTCTGGCGTCTTACGAGAAAGCTGCGCTGCGTAACTCCATCCTGAAAGGCCGTTCCCAGGGCGTTGCTGCCTACGGCGCGAAAGAAGCGCTGGAGTGGGGGACTACCGGTGCTGGCCTGCGTGCGACCGGGATTGATTTCGACGTGCGTAAAGCGCGTCCTTACTCTGGTTACGAGAACTTCGACTTTGAAGTCCCGGTTGGCGGCGGTGTTTCCGACTGCTACACCCGCGTGATGCTGAAAGTGGAAGAGCTGCGCCAGAGCCTGCGCATCCTTGAGCAGTGCCTCAACAACATGCCGGAAGGCCCGTTCAAGGCGGATCACCCGCTGACGACGCCGCCACCGAAAGAGCGCACGCTGCAACATATCGAGACCCTGATCACCCACTTCCTGCAAGTTTCCTGGGGCCCGGTCATGCCGGCACAGGAATCCTTCCAGATGATTGAAGCGACCAAGGGTATCAACAGCTACTACCTCACCAGCGACGGCAGCACCATGAGCTACCGCACCCGCGTGCGTACGCCAAGCTTCGCGCACTTGCAGCAGATCCCGGCCGCCATTCGCGGCAGTCTGGTCTCCGACCTGATTGTGTATCTGGGTAGTATCGATTTTGTTATGTCAGATGTGGACCGCTAATTATGCACGAGAATCAACAACCACAAACCGAGGCTTTTGAGCTGAGTGAAGCAGAGCGTGCCGCCATTGAGCACGAGATGCACCACTACGAAGACCCGCGTGCGGCGTCCATTGAAGCGCTGAAAATCGTACAGAAACAGCGTGGTTGGGTGCCGGATGGGGCGATCTATGCGATCGCAGAAGTGCTGGGCATTCCGGCAAGTGACGTAGAAGGCGTAGCCACGTTCTACAGCCAGATCTTCCGTCAGCCGGTAGGCCGCCATGTGATCCGCTACTGTGACAGCGTGGTCTGCCACATCACCGGTTATCAGGGCATTCAGGCTGCGATTGAGAAGAAACTCAATATTAAGCCTGGCCAGACCACGTTCGACGGACGTTTTACTCTGCTGCCAACCTGCTGCCTGGGTAACTGCGACAAGGGGCCGACCATGATGATTGATGAGGACACTCACAGCCATCTGACGCCGGAAGCGATTCCTGACCTGCTGGAGCAGTACAAATGAAAACTGTAATTCGTACTGCTGAGACGCATCCGCTGACCTGGCGTCTGCGTGATGACAAACAGCCGGTATGGCTCGACGAATATCAGAGCAAAAACGGCTATGCCGGTGCGCGTAAAGCCCTTGGCGGCATGGCGCCGGACGACATCGTTAACGCGGTGAAAGAGTCTGGCCTGAAAGGCCGCGGTGGTGCGGGCTTCTCCACCGGTCTGAAGTGGAGCCTGATGCCGAAAGATGAATCCATGAACATCCGTTACCTGCTGTGTAACGCGGATGAAATGGAGCCGGGTACTTATAAAGACCGTCTGCTGATGGAGCAACTGCCGCACCTGCTGGTGGAAGGCATGTTGATCTCCGCGTTCGCGCTGAAAGCATACCGTGGTTACATCTTCCTGCGCGGTGAGTACATCGAAGCGGCGGAAAACCTGCGTCGCGCGATTGCCGAAGCGACCGAAGCGGGCCTGCTTGGCAAAAACATTCTCGGCACCGGGTTTGACTTCGAGCTGTTCGTGCACACCGGTGCAGGGCGTTATATCTGCGGTGAAGAGACCGCGCTGATTAACTCCCTGGAAGGCCGCCGTGCGAACCCGCGTTCCAAGCCGCCGTTCCCGGCAAGCTCCGGCGTGTGGGGTAAACCGACCTGTGTGAACAACGTCGAAACCCTGTGTAACGTTCCGGCTATCCTCGCCAACGGCGTGGAGTGGTATCAGGGCATCTCCTCAAGTAAAGATGCCGGTACCAAGCTGATGGGCTTCTCCGGCCGCGTGAAAAATCCTGGCGTCTGGGAACTGCCGTTCGGTACCACCGCCCGCGAAATTCTTGAAGACTACGCCGGCGGCATGCGCGATGGCCTGAAATTCAAAGCCTGGCAGCCGGGTGGGGCAGGGACGGACTTCCTGACCGAAGCCCACCTTGACCTGCCAATGGAGTTCGAAAGCATTGGTAAAGCAGGTAGCCGTCTGGGTACCGCGCTGGCGATGGCCGTCGACCACGAGATCGGCATGGTATCCCTGGTGCGTAACCTGGAAGAGTTCTTCGCCCGCGAGTCCTGCGGCTGGTGCACACCGTGCCGTGATGGTCTGCCGTGGAGCGTGAAGATCCTGCGTGCTATCGAACGTGGCGAAGGCCAGCCTGGCGATATCGAGACACTTGAGCAACTGTGTCGATTCTTAGGACCGGGTAAAACCTTCTGTGCCCACGCACCGGGCGCCGTCGAGCCGCTGCAAAGCGCGATTAAATATTTCCGCGACGAATTCGAAGCAGGCATCAAGCAGCCGTTCAGCAATACCCATTCGATCAATGGTATTCAGCCGAACCTGCTGAAAGCGCGCTGGTAAAAACAGAATTTTGATTAACGCTCGGTTTCGGCCGAGCCAACTGGAAGCATGCTAATGGCTACGATTCATGTAGACGGCAAAGAATACGAAGTCAACGGGGCGGACAACCTGCTGGAAGCTTGTCTGTCTCTTGGCCTCGATATTCCGTACTTTTGCTGGCATCCGGCGCTGGGCAGCGTCGGTGCTTGCCGCCAGTGTGCGGTGAAGCAATATCAAAACGCGGAAGACACGCGTGGTCGCCTGGTGATGTCCTGTATGACGCCAGCCGCCGAAGGCACCTTTATTTCGATTGATGACGAAGAAGCCAAACAGTTCCGTGAAAGCGTGGTGGAGTGGTTGATGACCAACCACCCGCACGACTGTCCGGTGTGTGAGGAGGGCGGTAACTGCCACCTTCAGGATATGACCGTCATGACCGGTCACAGCTTCCGTCGCTATCGCTTTACCAAGCGTACCCACCGTAACCAGGATCTGGGGCCGTTCATCTCTCACGAAATGAACCGCTGCATCGCCTGCTACCGCTGCGTGCGTTACTACAAAGATTATGCAGACGGTCAGGATCTGGGCGTATATGGCGCGCATGACAACGTCTACTTCGGTCGTCCGGAAGACGGTACCCTTGAAAGCGAATTCTCCGGTAACCTGGTAGAAATCTGTCCGACCGGCGTATTCACGGATAAAACCCACTCTGAACGTTACAACCGTAAATGGGACATGCAGTTTGCGCCAAGCATCTGCCAGCAGTGCTCCCTCGGCTGTAACACCAGCCCGGGTGAACGTTACGGCGAACTGCGTCGTATCGAAAACCGTTACAACGGTACCGTTAACCACTACTTCCTCTGCGACCGCGGTCGTTTCGGCTATGGCTATGTGAACCTGAAAGACCGTCCGCGTCAGCCGGTTCAGCGCCGTGGCGATGACGTCATTACCCTCAACGCTGAGCAGGCGATGCAGGGCGCGGCAGATATTCTGCGTCAGTCGAAGAAAGTGATCGGCATTGGCTCCCCGCGCGCCAGCATCGAAAGCAACTTCGCGCTGCGCGAGCTGGTTGGGGCGGAAAACTTCTACACCGGTATCGCCCAGGGCGAGCAGGAACGTCTCCAGCTGGTGCTGAAAGTGCTGCGTGAAGGCGGCATTCACACGCCTGCGCTGCGCGAAATCGAATCTTATGATGCGGTTCTGGTGCTGGGTGAAGACCTGACGCAGACCGGCGCACGCGCGGCCCTGGCGGTTCGTCAGGCGGTGAAAGGCAAAGCACGTGAAATGGCAGCGGCGCAGAAAGTGGCTGACTGGCAGATTGCGGCCATTCTCAACATCGGTCAGCGCGCGAAGCATCCTCTGTTTGTGACTAACGTCGACAACACCCGTCTGGACGATATCGCAGCGTGGACCTACTGCGCGCCGGTTGAAGATCAGGCGCGCCTCGGATTTGCCATTGCCCACGCGCTGGACAGCAACTCGCCGGCCGTTGAACTGGATCGCGATCTGCAAAACAAGGTCGACGTGATTGTTCAGGCGCTGGCGGGGGCGAAGAAACCGCTGATTATTTCCGGTACCAACGCCGGTAGCGCTGAAATCATTCAGGCCGCAGCGAACGTTGCCAAAGCCCTGAAGGGCCGCGGCGCTGACGTTGGTGTGACCATGATTGCCCGTGCGGTGAACAGCATCGGTCTGGGTATGATTGGCGGCGGCTCGCTGGAAGACGCGTTAAGCGAACTGGAATCCGGTGCCGCTGACGCCGTTGTGGTGCTGGAAAATGACCTGCATCGCCACGCTTCTGCCGCTCGCGTTGACGCCGCGCTCTCCAGAGCGCCGCTGGTGATGGTTATCGACCATCAGCGCACCGCGATCATGGACAAAGCGCATCTCGTACTCTCTGCGGCAAGCTTCGCAGAAAGCGACGGGACGGTGATCAACAACGAAGGCCGCGCACAGCGTTTCTTCCAGGTTTATGACCCGGCCTACTACGACAGCAACACCGTGATGCTGGAAAGCTGGCGCTGGCTGCACTCTCTGCACAGCACCGTGCAGAGCCGTGAAGTTGACTGGACGCAGCTCGACCACGTTATCGACGCGGTTGTTGAGAAACTGCCTCAGCTGGCGGGTATTAAAGATGCCGCGCCGGATGCAAGCTTCCGCATTCGCGGCCAGAAACTGGCGCGTGAGCCGCACCGCTACAGCGGTCGTACCGCGATGCGCGCCAACATCAGCGTGCACGAACCGCGTCAGCCGCAGGATAAAGACACCATGTTCGCCTTCTCGATGGAAGGGAACAACCAGCCGTCTGCGCCGCGTTCGCAAATCCCGTTTGCATGGGCACCGGGCTGGAACTCCCCGCAGGCATGGAACAAATTCCAGGCTGAAGTGGGCGGTCACCTGCGCCACGGCGATCCGGGCGTGCGTCTGATTGAAGCCTCCGAAACCGGTCTGGACTTCTTCACCACCGTTCCGGCGAGCTTCCAGGCGCAGGAAGGTCACTGGCGCATTGCACCGTACTACCATCTGTTCGGTAGCGACGAAATGTCCCAGCGTTCTCCGGTATTCCAGCAGCGTATGCCGCAGCCGTACATCAAGCTCAACCCGGCGGATGCCGCGAAGCTTGGCGTTAACGCGGGTGCGAACATTGCCTTTAGCTACGACGGCCAGACGATCAGCCTGCCGCTGATTATTTCTGAACGCCTGTCAGCAGGGCAGGTGGGTCTGCCGATGGGTATGCCTGGCATCGCGCCGGTCCTGGCGGGTGCGCATCTTGATAACCTTCAGGAGGCAAAAGCATGAGTTGGTTAACGCCGGATCTTATCGACATCCTGCTGAGCATTCTGAAAGCGGTTGTGATTCTGCTGGTGGTCGTCACCTGCGGCGCGTTCATGAGCTTTGGTGAACGTCGTCTGCTCGGTCTGTTCCAGAACCGTTACGGACCGAACCGCGTGGGCTGGGGTGGTTCACTCCAGCTGGTCGCGGACATGATCAAGATGTTCTTTAAAGAGGACTGGGTTCCGCGCTTCTCGGACCGCGTGATCTTTACGCTGGCGCCGATGATCGCCTTCACCTCGCTGCTGCTGGCGTTTGCTATCGTTCCGGTCAGCCCGACCTGGGTGGTCGCTGACCTGAACATCGGCATTCTGTTCTTCCTGATGATGGCAGGCCTCGCGGTTTACGCGGTGCTGTTCGCAGGCTGGTCCAGTAACAACAAATACTCGCTGCTGGGTGCGATGCGTGCTTCCGCGCAGACGCTGAGCTACGAAGTGTTCCTGGGTCTCTCCCTGATGGGCGTGGTGGCGCAGGCCGGTTCATTTAACATGACCGACATCGTCAACAACCAGGCCGACATCTGGAACGTTATCCCGCAGTTCTTTGGGTTTATTACCTTTGCCATCGCGGGCGTGGCGGTGTGTCACCGTCACCCGTTTGACCAGCCAGAAGCCGAACAGGAACTGGCCGACGGTTACCACATTGAATATTCCGGTATGAAGTTCGGTCTGTTCTTCGTGGGCGAGTACATCGGTATCGTCACCATTTCGGCGTTGATGGTAACGCTGTTCTTCGGTGGCTGGCATGGCCCGTTCTTACCGCCGTTCATCTGGTTCGCGCTGAAAACCGCGTTCTTCATGATGATGTTCATTTTGATTCGCGCAGCGTTACCGCGTCCGCGTTATGACCAGGTAATGTCCTTCGGCTGGAAAGTGTGCCTGCCGCTGACGCTCGTCAACTTGTTGGTAACGGCGGCTGTCATTCTCTGGCAGCAGCCATAAGGGGCTTTGAGATCATGACCTTAAAAGAATTATTGGTAGGTTTCGGCACCCAGGTACGCAGTATCTGGATGATCGGCCTGCATGCGTTTGCCAAACGCGAAACCCGGATGTACCCGGAAGAGCCGGTATATCTGCCGCCGCGCTACCGTGGACGTATCGTGCTGACGCGCGACCCGGACGGTTCCGAGCGTTGCGTTGCCTGTAACCTGTGTGCGGTAGCGTGTCCGGTGGGCTGTATCTCTCTGCAAAAAGCAGAGACGGTAGACGGCCGCTGGTATCCTGAGTTCTTCCGCATCAACTTCTCACGCTGCATTTTCTGCGGTCTGTGTGAAGAAGCGTGCCCAACCACGGCGATTCAGCTGACTCCAGACTTTGAGCTGGGTGAGTACAAGCGTCAGGATCTGGTGTACGAGAAAGAGGATCTGCTGATTTCCGGTCCGGGCAAATACCCGGAATATAACTTCTACCGGATGGCGGGTATGGCAATCGACGGCAAAGATAAAGGCGAAGCAGAGAACGAAGCTAAGCCTATCGACGTCAAGAGCCTGTTACCGTAAGGAGAGGGCAATGGAATTCGCTTTTTATATCTGTGGCCTTATCGCCATCCTGGCTACGCTGCGAGTGATCACGCACACCAATCCGGTGCATGCGCTGCTGTATTTAATCATCTCGCTGCTGGCTATTTCCGGGGTGTTCTTTGCGCTGGGCGCGCACTTCGCCGGTGCGCTGGAAATCATCGTCTACGCCGGGGCCATCATGGTGCTGTTCGTGTTCGTGGTGATGATGCTCAACCTGGGCGGCTCTGAAATTGAGCAGGAACGTCAGTGGTTAAAACCGCAGGTGTGGATTGGCCCGGCGATTCTGTCGGCCATCATGCTGGCGGTGATTGTTTACGCCATTCTGGGCGTCAACGACCAGGGTATCGACGGGACGCCAATCAGCGCGAAAGCCGTGGGTATCACCCTGTTTGGTCCGTACGTTCTGGCGGTTGAGCTGGCCTCGATGCTGCTGCTGGCGGGTCTGGTTGTGGCCTTCCACGTTGGCCGCGAAGAGCGTGTCGGCGAGGTGCTGAGCAACCGCACTGACGACCGCGCGAAAAGAAAAACGGAGGAACGCGCATGATCCCCTTAACACATGGACTGATCCTCGCTGCGATTTTATTCGTTCTGGGCTTAACCGGTCTGGTTATCCGCCGCAATCTGCTGTTTATGCTGATCGGTCTGGAAATCATGATCAACGCTTCCGCGCTGGCCTTTGTGGTCGCCGGCAGCTACTGGGGCCAGACCGATGGTCAGGTGATGTACATTCTCGCCATCAGCCTCGCGGCTGCTGAAGCGAGTATTGGCCTGGCGCTGTTGCTACAGCTCCATCGTCGCCGCCAGAACCTGAACATCGATTCAGTAAGTGAGTTGCGTGGATGAACATGCTTGCCTTAACCATTATTTTTCCGCTGATTGGCTTCGTGCTGCTGGCGTTTTCTCGCGGCCGCTGGTCTGAGAATCTGTCTGCCACCGTGGGCATTGGCTCTATCGGCCTGGCTGCGCTGGTCACAGCGTATGCGGGTATCGACTTCTTTAACAATGGACGTCAGGCCTACAGCGTACCGCTGTGGAACTGGATGTCGGTCGGTAACTTCAACATCGGTTTCAACCTGGTGCTGGATGGTCTGTCTCTGACCATGCTCTCCGTGGTCACCGGCGTCGGCTTCCTGATCCACATGTTCGCCTCCTGGTACATGCGCGGTGAAGAGGGATACTCCCGCTTCTTCGCCTACACCAACCTGTTTATCGCCAGCATGGTGGTTCTGGTGCTGGCCGATAACCTGCTGCTGATGTATCTGGGCTGGGAAGGCGTGGGTCTGTGCTCTTACCTGCTGATCGGTTTCTACTACACCGATCCGAAGAATGGCGCAGCGGCCATGAAAGCGTTCGTCGTGACCCGCGTGGGTGACGTCTTCCTCGCTTTCGCGCTGTTCATTCTCTACAACGAACTGGGCACGCTGAACTTCCGCGAAATGGTGGAACTGGCGCCGGCGCACTTCGAAGCAGGCAACAACATGCTGTGGTGGGCAACGCTGATGCTGCTGGGTGGCGCCGTGGGTAAATCCGCGCAGCTGCCGTTGCAGACATGGCTGGCCGACGCGATGGCGGGTCCAACCCCTGTCTCCGCGCTGATCCACGCCGCGACCATGGTTACCGCCGGTGTCTACCTGATTGCGCGTACCCATGGCCTGTTCCTGATGACCCCGGAAATTCTGCATCTGGTGGGTATTGTCGGTGCGGTTACGCTGGTGCTGGC
Organism: Enterobacter cloacae complex sp. CDL013; assembly: GCF_049238805.1. NCBI lineage: Bacteria > Pseudomonadati > Pseudomonadota > Gammaproteobacteria > Enterobacterales > Enterobacteriaceae > Enterobacter > Enterobacter cloacae complex sp. CDL013. Next base: position 257,902 of record NZ_JBMKGT010000002.1, read on the forward strand.
AGGCTTTGCCGCGCTGGTGCAGACCGACATCAAACGCGTTCTCGCGTACTCCACCATGAGCCAGATTGGTTACATGTTCCTGGCGCTGGGCGTTCAGGCGTGGGACGCAGCCATTTTCCACCTGATGACGCACGCGTTCTTTAAAGCGCTGCTGTTCCTCTCATCCGGTTCGGTGATCCTGGCCTGCCACCACGAGCAGAACATCTTCAAAATGGGCGGACTGCGTAAGTCCATCCCGCTGGTCTATGTCTGCTTCCTGGTGGGCGGCGCGGCGCTGGCGGCACTGCCGCTGATTACCGCGGGCTTCTTCAGTAAGGACGAAATCCTTGCGGGCGCCATGGCGAATGGTCATATCAATCTGATGGTTGCGGGTCTGGTCGGTGCGTTCATGACCTCCCTGTACACCTTCCGTATGATTTTCATCGTCTTCCACGGTAAAGAACAAATTCACGCTCACGCAGGGAAGGGGATTACCCACCACCTGCCGCTGATTGTGCTGCTGGTCCTGTCCACCTTCGTTGGCGCGATGATTGTGCCACCGTTGCAGGGTGTACTGCCGGCAACAACCGAGCTTGAGCACGGTCGCGTTCTGACGCTTGAAATCACCTCCGGCGTAGTGGCTATAGCGGGCATCCTGATTGCCGCATGGCTGTGGCTGGGCAAACGCACGCTGGTAACTGCCGTTGCCAACAGCGCGCCGGGCCGTCTGCTGGGCACCTGGTGGTACAACGCGTGGGGCTTCGACTGGCTGTACGACATGATCTTCGTGAAGCCGTTCCTGGGCATTGCGTGGCTGCTGAAGCGCGATCCACTGAACAGCCTGATGAATATCCCGGCGATCCTCTCTCGCTTTGCAGGTAAAGGCCTGCTGTTTAGCGAGAACGGTTATCTGCGCTGGTATGTGGCGTCCATGAGCATCGGTGCGGTTGTCGTGCTGGCGCTGCTGATGGTGTTGCGTTGATCGTAAAGTGAATTTTATTCGAATTCGTTGAAAATCAGGCCCCTGCTGGGGGCCTTAAAAAGGAATGTAAATCGCCATGTTACTACCCTGGCTAATATTAATTCCCTTCATCGGCGGCTTCCTGTGCTGGCAGACCGAACGCTTTGGCGTGAAGATGCCGCGCTGGATCGCGCTGATCACCATGGGATTGACGCTCGCGCTTGGCCTGCAACTGTGGTTGCAGGGTGGCTACTCACTGACCCAGTCTGCGGGCCTTCCGCAGTGGCAGTCTGAGTTTATCCTGCCGTGGATCCCACGTTTCGGTATCACGATCCACCTCGCGATTGACGGTCTGTCGCTGCTGATGGTGGTGCTGACCGGTCTGCTCGGCGTTCTGGCGGTACTTTGCTCCTGGCGAGAAATCGAAAAATACCAGGGCTTCTTCCACCTGAACCTGATGTGGATCCTGGGCGGCGTGATCGGCGTGTTCCTGGCCATCGACATGTTCCTGTTCTTCTTCTTCTGGGAGATGATGCTGGTGCCGATGTACTTCCTGATCGCGCTGTGGGGTCACAAGGCATCCGACGGTAAAACGCGTATCACGGCGGCCACCAAGTTCTTCATCTATACCCAGGCGAGTGGTCTGGTGATGCTGATTGCCATCCTGGCGCTGGTGTTTGTGCATTACAACGCGACCGGTGTCTGGACCTTCAACTACGAAGACCTGCTGAAGACCCCGATGTCCCACGGCGTGGAATACCTGCTGATGCTGGGCTTCTTTATCGCCTTCGCGGTTAAAATGCCGGTGGTTCCGCTGCATGGCTGGCTGCCAGACGCGCACTCTCAGGCGCCAACGGCAGGTTCCGTTGACCTGGCGGGCATCTTGCTGAAAACCGCGGCTTACGGTCTGCTGCGTTTCTCCCTGCCGCTGTTCCCGAACGCCTCCGCAGAGTTCGCGCCGATTGCCATGTGGCTGGGCGTGATCGGTATCTTCTACGGTGCATGGATGGCCTTCACGCAGTACGACATCAAACGTCTGATTGCTTACACCTCCGTTTCCCACATGGGCTTCGTGCTGATTGCCATCTACACCGGCAGCCAGCTGGCGTACCAGGGCGCGGTGATCCAGATGATTGCGCACGGCCTGTCCGCTGCCGGTCTCTTCATCCTGTGTGGTCAGCTGTACGAACGTCTCCATACCCGCGACATGCGTATGATGGGCGGTCTGTGGGGCAAAATGAAATGGCTGCCGGCGCTCTCCATGTTCTTCGCGGTGGCGACTCTGGGTATGCCGGGTACCGGTAACTTCGTCGGCGAGTTTATGATCCTGTTCGGCAGCTTCAACGTGGTACCGACGATCACCGTCATCTCCACCTTTGGTCTGGTGTTTGCCTCCGTGTACTCGCTGGCGATGCTGCACCGCGCTTACTTCGGTAAAGCGAAGAGTGAAATTGCTGCACAAGAATTGCCGGGGATGTCGCTGCGAGAGCTGTTCATCATCCTGCTGCTGGTCGTACTGCTGGTGCTGTTGGGCTTCTATCCGCAGCCGATTCTGGATACCTCGCACTCCGCGATGGGTAACATCCAGCAGTGGTTTGTTAATTCTGCTTCTACTACAAGGCCGTAATTCGCCATGACAATAACTCCACAACAACTGATCGCGCTGCTACCGCTGCTGATCGTCGGATTGACGGTGGTGGTTGTGATGCTCTCCATTGCGTGGCGACGCAATCACTTCCTGAATGCGACCCTGTCCGTTCTGGGTCTGAACGCTGCGTTAGTCTCCCTCTGGTTTGTTGGCCAGGCGGGAGCGATGGACGTCACGCCGCTGATGCGCGTTGACGGCTACGCCATGCTCTACACCGGTCTGGTGCTGCTGGCGAGCCTGGCAACCTGTACCTTTGCGTACCCGTGGCTCGAAGGATACAACGACAACAAAGAAGAGTTTTACCTGCTGGTACTGATTGCTGCACTGGGCGGCATTCTGCTGGCGAACGCGAACCACATGGCCGCGCTGTTCCTTGGTATTGAGTTGATCTCACTGCCGCTGTTCGGCCTGATTGGTTACGCCTTCCGTCAGAAGCGCTCTCTGGAAGCGGCTATCAAGTACACCATTCTGTCTGCTGCCGCGTCGTCGTTCCTGCTGTTCGGTATCGCGCTGCTGTATGCACAGACGGGTAACCTCTCCTTCCTGGCCATCGGTAAGAGCCTCGGCGACGGCATGATGCATGAGCCGCTGCTGCTGGCGGGTCTGGGCATGATGATTGTTGGCCTTGGCTTTAAACTCTCTCTGGTTCCGTTCCACCTGTGGACGCCAGACGTCTACCAGGGTGCGCCTGCACCGGTCTCTACCTTCCTGGCGACGGCGAGTAAAATCGCTATCTTCGGCGTGGTTATGCGTCTGTTCCTGTACGCCCCGGTGGGTGACAGCGAAGCGGTTCGCGTGGTGCTGGGCATTATCGCGTTCGTTTCTATCATCTTCGGTAACCTGATGGCGCTGAGCCAGACCAACATCAAGCGTCTGCTGGGCTACTCCTCTATCTCCCATCTGGGTTACCTGCTGGTGGCGCTGATTGCGCTGCAAAGCGGTGAAATGTCGATGGAAACCGTGGGTGTGTATCTGGCCGGTTACCTGTTCAGCAGCCTCGGCGCGTTCGGCGTGGTGAGCCTGATGTCCAGTCCGTACCGTGGTCCGGATGCAGATTCCCTGTTCTCCTACCGTGGACTGTTCTGGCACCGTCCGATTCTGTCTGCGGTAATGACCGTGATGATGCTCTCTCTGGCGGGTATCCCAATGACGCTGGGCTTTATCGGTAAGTTCTACGTGCTGGCCGTCGGTGTGCAGGCGGGTCTGTGGTGGCTGACGGCGGGTGTCGTTATCGGCTCCGCGATTGGTCTCTACTACTACCTGCGCGTTGCCGTGAGCCTGTACCTGAGCGCGCCTCAGCAGCTCAACCGCGATGCGCCGTCCAACTGGCAGTACAGCGCCGGCGGTATCGTGGTGCTAATCTCCGCGCTGCTGGTGCTGATCTTCGGTATCTATCCGCAGCCGCTGATTGATATCGTGCAGCGAGCGATGCCGCTGATGTAAAAACAAAAAACCCGCCTCGGCGGGTTTTTTATTGTTTTCTCCCTCTCCCCGTGGGAGAGGGCCGGGGTGAGGGCACCAGCCCGCATAGAGTAAAACATGCCCAGGGCGCTACGCTTGCAGGGCATACGGGTCTTGTAGGTCGGGTAAGCGAAGCGTCACCCGACTAAGCTAACTGCTTCCTGCTTATAAGCGGCCCTTCAATCTTCTTCATCGAGCGGTCCAGCACCTCTTCAATCACCGACGATAGCTCATTTAGCTCAAACTTCGCCACATAGCCGTCCGCCTTCACTTTGCGAATATGATCTTCGTTCGCGTTGCCGGAAAGAGACGAGTGGATCACCACCGGAATATCTTTCAGTACCGGGTCGGTTTTGATTTTGCGCGTCAGCGTAAAGCCGTCCATCTCCGGCATTTCGAGGTCGGTCAATACCAGGGCAATCTTATCGGTAACGGGGACGCCCTCAGCCTGAGCCTGCGCGGCCAACTGAGTGATTTTCTCCCACGCGTCTTTGCCGGTGATATGCAGCTGGGCCGGGATCTCCATCGCCTGCAATCCCTTCTCCAACATTGAGCGCGCCACTTTCGAATCTTCTGCAACAATCGCGACAGAGCCAGGCTTGATGTTGAATTTGGTGGTTTCCAGATGGGTGGCGTGCAGATCGTGGTTCGCCGGGGTGATGTCGTACAGGATCTGCTCCACGTCCAGCACCATCGCCAGATCGTTGGTATCCGTCTTCTCGTCCAGGCAGGCAATGCTGGTAATGTAGCGACCGCTGACGGCAGTTTCCGCAGCATGCACCTGCTTCCAGTCCAGACGCATGATGTTTTCCACCGATTCCACAGCAAACGCCTGCACGCTGCGGGCATACTCGGTGATCAGCAGGATGTTCAGCCCGGTGGCTGGCTTGCAGCCGGCGACGGCGGCCAGATCGATCACCGGGATCACCTGGTCGCGAATGTTCACCATCCCCATCAGTGGAGACTTCATTCCCGCCGGTTTGGTGAAGGTCGGCATCGGCACAATTTCGCGCAATTTGAACACGTTGATGCCGAACAGCTCGGATTTATTTTCGTTCAGAGAAGTGCCAAGACGGAACAGCAACAGTTCAAAACGGTTGGACAGGGTCAGGTTCGCCCTGTCATCAATATCTTTCTGGAAATTATCCATTCTACCCTCAAGAGAAATGCTGGCCTTTTAATCGTTATCGGCACGCTGAGGGAAAAATGAAGGACTAAACGCTGACCTGAGCAAAATCTTCCGCCAGCTCGCATGCCGGAAATACTTCCCGACACTCTGCCAGCAGGCTTTCAGCGCCGCGGACGTCATAGCGTGAGCTGACGTGAGTAACAATCAGTTTCCGGACGCCAGCCTCACGCGCCAGCTGCGCCGCCTGACGCGTTGAGCTGTGCCCCCGGCTGTTGGCTTTTTCTTCCATCGCCGCTTCCAGCGTCGCCTCATGCACCATCACATCCACACCCCCGGCAAGCCTGAGCGCCGAAGGGCAGGGGGCGGTATCCCCAAAAATAGCCAGTTTTTTGCCTGGCTGCGGCGGCGCGAGGTAATCCTGACCGTTGATGACGCGCCCGTCTTCCAGCGTGACGGTCTCGCCGTGCTTCAGACGCTGGAACAGCGGGCCAGGTTTCACCCCATCGGCCTGCAACGCGGCGGCGTTCAGCGCACCGGGCTTGTCATGCTCCTCAACGCGATAGCCGTAACATTCCACCGGATGGTTAAGCGGGTAAGCGCGCACCTGATAATCTCCGTCGTCGAACACCAGACCTTCGCCGATCTCCACCACCTCCAGCGGATAATCGGTCCACGAGCCGCTCAGGCGCAGCGTGGTTTCAACAAATTCCTGAATACCCGCAGGGCCATAAATGGTCAGCGGGTTAGCGTTACCGGCCATCGAACGGCTGCACAGCAGGCCCGGCAGGCCAAACAGATGGTCGCCGTGCAGATGGGTGATAAATATTTTATCCACTTTCCCCGGGTGGTATGAAGTATGCAGCATCTGATGCTGCGTACCCTCGCCGCAGTCAAACAGCCACAGCCCACCGCGGGTAGGATGCTTAAGATCCAGCAGAATCGCCGTCACGTTTCGTGAGCGGGTTGGCACCCCGGCGGACGTACCCAGAAAAATCAGTTCCATAACGCAATCAGCCCTTTGCCGAATGGGAAGGGGTTTAGTATAACGTGATGAACCCCAGGAAGGAGAAACACATGATCCAGTGGCAAGATCTACACCACAGCGAACTGACCGTGCAGTCACTCTACGCCCTGCTCAAACTGCGCTGTGAAGTCTTCGTGGTTGAACAAACCTGCCCGTATCAGGATATCGACGGCGATGACCTGGTCGGCGAGAACCGGCACATCCTCGGCTGGCGCGATAACGAGCTGGTGGCGTATGCGAGGATTCTGAAAAGCGAAGAGGAATTTGACCCTGTCGTCATTGGGCGCGTCATTATCAGTGGCCGCGCGCGCGGTGAAAAGCTGGGCTATCAGCTGATGGAAAAAACGCTGGACGCATGCCAGAAACAGTGGCCGGACAAGGCGTTATACCTGGGCGCGCAGGCGCATTTGCAATCATTCTATGGCCATTTTGGTTTTACCCCGGTCACGGACATTTACGACGAAGACGGCATCCCACACATCGGCATGGCACGCGAAGCGAAACAGGCGCAATAGCAATACGTTGTCTATAGTTACCGGACTGGTGTACTAACATGGAGAAAAATATGTCATTTCAATCCTGGGATACCCGAGTCGACGACGACCTGACGCTGCTAAGCGAAACGCTGGAAGAAGTGCTGCGCTCTTCAGGCGATCCTGCCGATCAGAAGTACATTGAGCTCAAAGCCCGCGCCGAGCAGGCGCTGCATGACGTGAAAAACCGCGTCAGTAACGCCTCCGACAATTATTACTACCGCGCCAAACAGGCGGTTTATCGTGCCGACGATTATGTGCATGAAAAACCGTGGCAGGGCATTGGGGTCGGTGCGGCCGTAGGGCTGGTGCTGGGTCTGCTGTTAGCCCGTCGTTAAGCCGGTAAACCACTCCCTACACGTGGGTACTGCTATTTATCGTCAGTACCCCGTATAATATAAGGCTTTAACAGGGAGAGGTTCGCGTGCACTCGATTTTCCTCGCGCTGCAAAGCCTGCGCACTCAGCTTGCGCAAGCATTGCCTGCTATACCCGGTTTACGCCATTTCGATGTCTCTTTCCCGTTAAACGACGCCTTCGATCCGCTGGCCTGGCTGGGTGTGCAGCGATGCTATCCTCAGTTTTACTGGCAACAGCGCAGCGGCGATGAAGAACTTGCCGCGCTCGGAAGCCTCGCCCAGTTTGATTCTCTGGCTTCGGCCTCGCGGTTTTTGCATGCCCATGACGTAGCCAATGACACCCGTATCTGCGGCCTGAACGCCTTCAACCCGGCGCAGGGCAAGCTGTTTTTACCGCGCCTTCTCTGGCGACGGTCTGGCGGGGTCGCCACGCTGCGTCTGCAACTGTGGAGCGAAACGTCGCTGCGGGAAGATGCCCGTGAGGCGCTGAATTTTGTCGATAACCTGCGCGACGCCGCGCCGATCCGCCCGTTGTCCGTGCAGATTGTGCAGGAAACCCATCATCCGGAAAAACCGGACTGGCTGGCGTTGATTCGTCAGGCGACGGATACCCTTGCTCGCGGTGATTTTGAGAAAGTGGTGCTCGCACGTGCTACAGACGTTCAGTGCCAGCAGCCCGTGAACGCCATCGCGCTGATGGCTGCCAGCCGCGCGCTAAACCTCAACTGCTATCATTTTTGTATGGTCTTTGACGCCAGCAATGCCTTCCTCGGCTCGACGCCCGAGCGGCTGTGGCGGCGACGCGGCACGCTGCTGCGCACTGAAGCGCTGGCAGGCACCGTCGCCAGCCATTCTGACGATAAGCAGGCCCAGCGTCTGGGCGACTGGCTGATGAACGACGATAAAAATCAGCGGGAAAATATGCTGGTGGTGGAAGATATCTGCCAGCGTCTTCAGCACCATACCCGGACGCTGGAGATCCTGCCGGCGCAGGTGCTGCGTCTGCGCAAGGTGCAGCATTTACGCCGCTGTATCTGGACCGAACTTAAACAGCCTGACGACGAACAGTGTCTGCATATTTTGCAACCGACGGCGGCGGTGGCCGGGCTGCCGCGACAGGCGGCCCGAGAATTTATTGCGAAAGTCGAGCCGTTTGACCGGGAGTGGTACGCCGGTTCGGCGGGCTATTTATCGCGCGATCAGAGCGAATTCTGTGTGGCATTACGCTCCGCCCGCGTTCACAACGCTGCGCTGCGTCTTTATGCGGGGGCGGGCATCGTCAGCGGCTCCGATCCTGAGCAGGAGTGGCAGGAGATCGAAAACAAGGCCGCCGGGCTGCGTTCCCTTCTCCTAAGGGATTAATACTGATTCGTGCAATCCCGATTCATATCAAAATTCTGACTTTTTCTATTATTTATACTGTGTCGCATTCTTGATACTGGACAATCTCATGTCAGTAAGTTCTTTTAACCGACGCTGGGCGGCGGTGATCCTTGAAGCCCTGACCCGTCATGGTGTCAGGCATGTGTGTATTGCCCCGGGCTCTCGCTCCACGCCGCTCACCCTTGCTGCCGCGGAAAACCGGGCTTTTATTCACCACACCCATTTTGATGAGCGTGGTCTGGGCCATCTGGCGCTCGGGCTGGCGAAAGTCAGTAAAGCGCCCGTGGCGGTGATCGTCACCTCCGGCACGGCGGTGGCGAACCTCTATCCGGCGCTGATTGAAGCGGGATTAACCGGTGAAAAGCTGATTTTACTCACCGCCGACCGTCCCCCGGAACTTATCGACTGCGGCGCTAACCAGGCTATTCGTCAGCCTGGCATTTTTGCCTCGCATCCTTCACAGACGGTCTCGTTGCCGCGCCCCACCCAGGACATTCCCGCCAGCTGGCTGGTCTCAACCCTCGACCACGCCATGAACGCACTGCGCAGCGGCGGGCTACACATTAACTGCCCGTTTGCCGAGCCGCTGTACGGTGAAATGAACGATACTGGCCTCGTCTGGCAACAGCAGCTGGGAGACTGGTGGGAGAGCGAAAAAACCTGGCTGCGCGAGCAGACGCATCTGGAAAGCGCTAAACAGCGCGACTGGTTCTTCTGGCGTCAGAAGCGCGGCGTGGTGATAGCCGGGCGGATGAGTGCGGCGGAAGGTAAGCTTGCGGCGGAGTGGGCACAAACGCTTGGCTGGCCGCTGATTGGTGACGTGCTTTCCCAGACGGGCCAGCCGCTGCCCTGCGCCGACCTCTGGCTGGGGAACGCGAAAGCGGTCACCGAGCTGGCGCAGGCGCAGATTGTCGTCCAGCTGGGATCGAGCCTGACGGGGAAGCGTCTGCTCCAGTGGCAGGCCACCTGTACGCCTGAAGAGTACTGGCTGGTGGACCCGCTCGAAGGACGCCTTGACCCGGCGCACCATCGTGGCCGCCGCCTGGTGAGCGATATTAACAGCTGGCTGGAATTGCATCCGGCGGAAAAACGCAAACCCTGGGCGGTGGAGATCCCGGCGCTGTCACGTCAGGCGTGGGAACTCACCAAAGCGCAGTGCGAGGCGTTCAGTGAAGCCGGGCTGGCGCACCATATCCGCAAATATCTTCCCGAGCAGGGACAACTTTTTGTCGGTAACAGCCTGGTGGTGCGCCTGATTGACGCCTTTTCGCAGCTGCCGGCGGGTTATCCGGTGTACAGCAACCGGGGCGCGAGCGGCATTGACGGCCTGATCTCCACCGCCGCTGGCGTACAGAGGGCCAGCGCGAAATCCACGCTGGCGATTGTGGGGGATCTCTCAGCCCTCTACGATCTCAACGCGCTGGCGCTCCTGCGTCAGGCGTCGGCCCCGTTCGTGCTGATTGTTGTGAACAATAACGGCGGGCAGATTTTCTCGTTGCTGCCGACGCCGCAAAGCGAACGTGAGCGCTTCTATCTGATGCCGCAAAACGTGCAGTTCGAACACGCCGCCGCCATGTTCAGCCTTAAATACCATCGCCCGGAAAGCTGGGACGATCTGGAAACGGCGCTGAGCACCGCCTGGCGGCAGCCTGGCGCGACGCTCATTGAGCTGGTGGTAAACGATGCTGACGGCGCGCAGAAGCTGCAACATCTGCTGGCGCAGGTGAGTCACCTGTGATCCTCGCAGGCGTCACCCAGCCAGGAAATCCAGGCTACCCCTGGCTGGTTTTCCTGCATGGTTTTTCCGGCGACTGTCGCGAGTGGCAGGCTGTCGGGGCGTCGCTGCATGACTACCCCCGGCTCTACCTTGACCTGCCCGGGCACGGTGGTTCAGCGGATACTGACGTGACGGGGTTTGCAGAGGTGAGCGATTTGCTCACGCATACCCTTTTTAGTTACAACATACTAAAGTGCTGGCTGATAGGGTACTCCCTCGGCGGCCGCATTGCGATGTTCCATGCCTGCCAGCATCCAGCGGGGTTAGACGGGGTTATTGTGGAAGGTGGACACCCGGGCCTGCAAGACCCCGATGCGCGCCAGGCGCGGCTGACCTCTGACCGCCGCTGGGCATCACGTTTACGCAGTGAGCCGCTGGAGGCCGTCTTTGCCGACTGGTATCAACAGCCGGTCTTTGCCTCCCTTACTGATGAACAGCGCAAGGCGCTGATCGCGCTGCGCAGCCGGAACAACGGCCCGAGGCTGGCAGAGATGCTGGAAGCCACCTCGCTTGCCGTTCAGCCTGATTTACGTCCCGCGCTCACCGCGCGTGATTTTTCTTTTGACTATCTCTATGGCGAACGTGACGGGAAGTTTGCAGCTATCGCCGCTGAACTTAACGCCACGCGTCATGCTATCCCTCACGCCGGACACAACGCCCACCGGGACAACCCGGAAGCGGTTGCCGCGAGTCTGGCTCAGATACTGCGTTATCGAACAAAGGACACGCTATGATCTATCCTGATGAACACATGCTTTACGCGCCGGTTGAATGGCAGGACTGCTCCGAAGGCTATACCGACATTCGTTACCACAAATCCGCCGATGGTATCGCCAAAATCACCATCAACCGTCCACAGGTGCGCAACGCGTTTCGTCCGTTGACCGTAAAAGAGATGATCCAGGCGCTGGCGGATGCCCGCTATGACGACACTGTCGGCGTCATCATCCTCACCGGGGAAGGGGAGAAAGCCTTCTGCTCCGGCGGCGATCAGAAAGTCCGCGGTGACTACGGCGGATACCAGGATGATGCGGGCACGCACCACCTGAACGTGCTGGATTTCCAGCGCCAGATCCGCACCTGTCCAAAACCGGTGGTCGCGATGGTGGCAGGGTATTCCATCGGCGGCGGTCACGTGCTGCACATGATGTGTGACCTGACGATCGCGGCGGAAAATGCCATTTTCGGTCAGACTGGCCCGAAAGTCGGCTCTTTCGACGGCGGCTGGGGCGCGTCCTATATGGCGCGCATTGTCGGCCAGAAAAAAGCCCGCGAAATCTGGTTCCTGTGCCGTCAGTACAATGCGCAGGAAGCGCTGGATATGGGGCTGGTTAACACCGTGGTGCCGATCGCCGATCTGGAAAAAGAGACCGTGCGCTGGTGTCGCGAAATGCTGCAAAACAGCCCAATGGCGCTGCGCTGCCTGAAAGCGGCCCTCAACGCCGACTGTGACGGTCAGGCGGGCCTTCAGGAGCTGGCAGGTAACGCCACCATGCTGTTCTATATGACCGAAGAGGGTCAGGAAGGGCGCAACGCGTTCAACGAAAAACGCCAGCCGGACTTCAGCAAATACAAACGGAACCCGTAATGCGTCGAGCGCAGGTTTACCGCTGGCAGATACCGATGGACGCGGGCGTGGTGCTGCGTGAACGGCGGTTAAAAACCCGTGACGGCTTTTTCATGCATCTCCGGCAGGGCGAGCGGGAAGGGTGGGGCGAAATCGCCCCGCTTCCGGGCTTTAGCCTGGAAACGCTCGACGAGGCGCAGGCCGCGCTGATGGCCTGGACGCACCCCTGGCGCGAGGGAGAAGATCCGGCGCTGCCGGACGTTCCTTCCGTCGCGTTCGGCATCAGCTGCGCGCTGGCAGAGCTGGACGGCAGTTTGCCGGAGGCGGCGAACTATCGCGCCGCGCCGCTCTGTACTGGCGATCCGGATGAACTTTTCGCGCTCCTTTCCGCGATGCCTGGCGAGAAGGTGGCGAAAATAAAGGTCGGCCTGTACGAAGCGGTGCGCGACGGGATGGTGGTTAATCTGTTACTGGAAGCCATTCCCGATCTGCACCTGCGCCTGGACGCCAACCGCGCCTGGACACCGCTCAGGGCGCAGCAGTTTGCGAAGTACGTCAACCCGGCGTACCGCAGCCGCATCGCGTTTCTCGAAGAGCCGTGCAAAACGCGCGACGACTCTCGCGCCTTCGCCCGGGAAACCGGCATCGCCATCGCCTGGGATGAGAGCCTGCGCGAAGCCGATTTCGCGTTTGCCGCCGAGCCGGGCGTCAGGGCCGTGGTGATTAAGCCAACGCTGACCGGCAGCCTCGACAAGGTGCGCGAGCAGGTTGCGGCGGCCCATGCCGCAGGGCTGACGGCGGTGATCAGTTCATCCATCGAATCCAGCCTCGGCCTGACGCAGCTGGCGCGCATCGCTGCATGGTTAACGCCGGACACCGTTCCCGGTCTCGATACGCTAAACCTGATGCAGGCCCAGCTGATTCGCCAGTGGCCTGGCAGCACCTTGCCGTGCCTCGACGTCGGGGCGCTGGAGCCATTGCGATGAGTTTTACCGACTGGCCGTGGCGGCACTGGCGCACCCGGCGTGCCGATAAACCCGCGCTGCGTTTAGACGATGTAACGCTCAGTTGGACTCAGCTGGGCAAGCGTATCGATCGTCTGGCAGCCGGTTTTCAGTCTCAGGGCGTTGCTGACGGTGACGGCGTCATGCTGCTCGCCCACAACCACCCGCAGACCCTGCTGGCCTGGCTGGCTCTGCTTCAGTGCGGCGCCCGCATTTTGCCGGTGAACCCTCAGCTTCCCCGTCCGCTGCTGGACGTCCTCCTGCCGCAGATGACCCTGCGTTTTGCGCTGGTGCTTAACGGTGAGTATGACGGTCTGCCCGCGCTGGCATTAAGAGAGGGCGAGGGGCAGGGGGGCGTGACGTGGCGGGCAGAACGACTGGCCTCAATGACGCTCACCTCCGGCTCCACCGGTTTGCCAAAAGCGGCGGTGCACACCTGTGCCGCCCACCTTGCCAGCGCAAAAGGGGTGCTGGCGCTGATGCCTTACGGCGAAAGCGACGACTGGCTGCTCTCTCTGCCGCTGTTTCACGTCTCCGGTCAGGGGATTTTGTGGCGCTGGTTACAGGGCGGAGGCCGTCTCACCGTACGCGAAAAACAGCCGCTTGAGCAGGCGCTACAGGGCTGTACCCACGCCTCGCTGGTGCCAACGCAGCTGTGGCGGCTGCTTAATTCACACCATCCCGTCGCGCTGAAAGCCGTGCTGCTCGGCGGGGCGGAAATCCCCGTTGCGCTGACCGAACAGGCGCGCGAGCAGAGGATCCGTACATTCTGCGGCTACGGTCTGACCGAGTTCGCCTCCACCGTCTGCGCCAAAGAGGCCGACGGCGCGCCGGACGTGGGCAGCGCGCTGCCGGGCAGAGACGTTCAGGTGGTAAACGGTGAAGTCTGGATCCGGGCGGAAAGCATGGCGGCGGGCTACTGGCGAGACGGCGCATTATTGCCGCTGGTCAATGCGCAGGGCTGGTTCGCCACCCGCGATCGCGGCGAGTGGCATGACGGACGCCTGACCATTCTGGGCCGAATGGACAATCTCTTTTTCAGCGGCGGAGAAGGGATCCAGCCGGAAGCGCTGGAGCGCGTTATCGCCACGCATCCGCAGGTAAGCCAGGCGTTTGTCGTTCCGCTGGATGATGCTGAGTACGGGCAACGTCCGGTGGCGGTAGTGGAATGCGAGCCGGGCACGGATATCACGCTGCTGCCGGAGTGGGTTCAGCGCAGGCTGGCGCGCTTTGAGCAGCCGGTACACTGGCTAGCGCTGCCGTCAGAACTGAAAAATGGCGGGATTAAAATCTCCCGCCAGGCGTTAAAGCAGTGGGTCAATGCCCTGTTGAGGGGCTAATCAGCCGATATCCGGCTGCGGTTTGTGCTGGCGTCGGCGGATCCAGCGCAGCACCGGCGGCACGACAATCACCATAATCGCCATTGCCAGCAGGATCTTCGTTACGCTGCTCTCCCACAGGATCCCCATGTTGCCGTTGCTGATGGAGAGGGCGCGGCGCAGGTTCTGCTCCAGCATTTCCCCCAGCACAAACCCTAAAATCAGCGGCGACATCGGGAAGTGCATCTTGCGCAGAATGTAGCCCAGCACGCCGAGCAGCACCATCAACACCAGGTCGAAGGTGGTGCTGTGCACCGCGTACACCCCAACCGCAGAGACGGCGGCGATGGCCGGGACCAGGAACCACAGGGGAATGGTCAGCATGCGGGTGAACAGGCCGATCAGCGGGATGTTCATTACCAGCAACATCACGTTGGCGATCAGCAGGGCGGCAATTAAACCCCAGACGATATCGGGCTGCTCGGTAAACATCGCCGGACCCGGGGTGATGTTATAGAGCGTCAGCGCGCCCATCATTACCGCCGTGGTGCCGGAGCCCGGCACGCCGAGGGTCAGCATCGGGATAAACGAGCCGCAGGCCGAGGCGTTATTCGCCGCCTCCGGCGCCGCCACGCCGCGGATATCGCCTTTGCCGAAGCTGTCGCTGTTACCGCTCAGCTTTTTCTCGGTCATGTAGGTGATGGCGCTGGCGATAGTAGCCCCCGCGCCGGGCAGAATGCCGACGAAGAAACCGATCACCGACGAACGCAGGGTGGCACCCACACACTGCGCCCCCTCTTTGGCATTAAAGAGCATACGTCCGGTTTTACGCACCAGCGTCTGCCCGCTGCTGGTATGTTCCAGCATCAGTAAGATTTCTGAGACAGAGAACAGACCAATCACCACGACGATAAACTGCACGCCGTCGGAGAGATGAACGCTGTCGAAGGTAAAACGATAAACCCCGGTGTTGGCATCCACGCCGACGGTGGCCAGACTGAGGCCAATCAACGCAGACAAAAACGACTTCAGCGGATTCTGCGCCATCATGCTGCCGAGACAGGCGATGGCGAACACCATCAGGGCAAAATACTCGGCCGGACCAAACGCCAGCGACCACTGGGCCAGCGCCGGGGCGAAGAGGATGATGCCGCCAATGGCGATCAGGGAGCCAAAGAACGAGCTGACGGCGGAAATAGAGAGCGCCACGCCGCCGCGTCCCTGCTGCGCCATTGGATAGCCATCCAGCGCGGTCATAATGGCGGCGGCATCGCCGGGCACGTTAAGCAGAATCGAGGAAATACGCCCCCCGTATTCGCAGCCGATATAAACCGTCGCCAGCAGGATCAGCGCCGATTCCGCAGGCAGGTGCAGCGCAAAGGCCAGCGGCAGTAAAATCGCCACGCCGTTGATAGGTCCAAGGCCCGGCAGCAGGCCGACGATGGTCCCGACGAAACAGCCGATCAGGGCGATCACCAGGTTTTCCGGGGTCATCGCTACCGCGAACCCCTGAGAGAGATAGATCCAGGTATCCATAGCGTGCTCCGTTAGTTAAACCATGCGCCAAGCGGCAGGGTCACGTCCAGCAGGCGGTCGAAGGCGTACCAGAGTAAAATGCCCAGTACGACCCCGGAGATCCCCGCCGCAGGCAGCGAGGCGTTAAATAGTATGCCAATCACCATCGTCAGCAGGGCGGTGGCAATCGGGAAGCCGAGCCATTCAAAGCCCCACGCGTACATCAGCAGGACAATCACCATTACCAGCAGACGTTGCAGCGTTCGGCGTGGCGGCCACTCCACGGTATCCGGATGGCGCAGCAGCAGCGCTACCGAGCAGAGCAGCATCAGGCCGACAATGCCGACGGGAAAGGGGCGTGGCCCCACGGGTTCATAGCTGTATTCGCTGTGGATCTGCCAGGCGACGAACATGCCGCCAATGCAGAGCAGCAGCCATATCCCGGCAAAAATGCGATCGCTCATAGCGCCTCCGGTTATTTCGCCAGACCAAAGGCTTTCGCCTGTACGCGGTAGTCATTCACCTGTTTTTTGACATACTCGTCCAGCTGCTTGCCGTTCAGGTTGAACTCAAACAGCCCGCGCAGATCGCGCTGTTTTTTGAACTCCTCGGTTTGCTGAAGTTTTGCGAAGGTATCCACCCACCACTGGTATTCGGCGTCGGTCACTTTTGGCCCGACGAAGAAGCCGCGGATGATCGGCCAGACCAGGTTATAACCCTGCTCTTTGGCGGTTGGGACGTCTGCCAGCTGGCCCGGCAGACGGTTTTCTGAGAAGACCGCCAGCACGCGGATCTTATCCCCGCTCAGGTAGGGCACCATTTCGCTGAGATCGCCCGATACCGCCTGGACGTGATTGCCCATCAGCGCCGTCACCGGCTCGCCGCCGCCTTCAAAGGCCACGTAACGCATCTTGTGCGGATCCACTTTGGCCTGCTGCGCCAGCAGCGCGGCTTTCATCCAGTCCTGGCTGCCAATAGAGGCGCCCGCGCCAATGACCACGCTGTTCGGATCTTTTTCCATGGCGGTAAGCAGATCTTTGAGGGATTTCCACGGAGAGTCCGCGCGCACGGCGATCATGCCGTAATCGGTGCCTACGGTGGCGAGCCAGCGCACGTCATTCACGTCATAACGACCAAATTTCCCCTGTGACAGGTTCAGCAGCGAACCGCCGGAGAACGCCACCACGGTGCCCGCTTCGGCAGGGCGCTGGGCGACGATGGCGTTATAGGCTACCGCGCCCACGCCGCCGGGCATGTAGGTAACGCGCATCGGTTTCTCAATGGCCTTCGTCTCCAGCAGGCTGACCTGAATCAGCTTACAGGTCAGGTCGAAGCCGCCGCCGGGTTTGGCCGGGGCGATACATTCGGTACGGGATGGCGCGTCCTGCGCCTGGACGACAGAGGCACTCAACAGCAATACGCTTGCAGCAAGGGTAGAAAGTAATTGTTTTTTCATCGTTTATCCTCACGCCGGAGAACCGGGAGTACGGGTACGGGTGTCTTTTTTCTGATTATGTGAACCACCTTGTAGCGGTTCCGTTGCGTGATTGTTAAAACAATAACCTTTCATTTCCCTTTCACTGCGACACCAACTTTACAGGATGTGATATGCGTCTCTTACTCGCGGAAGATAATCGTGAGCTGGCTCACTGGCTGGAAAAAGCGCTGGTACAAAACGGATTTGCCGTGGATTGCGTCAACGATGGACGGGCGGCCGATCATCTTTTGCAGGGAGAAAACTATGCCGTCGCGATCCTTGATATCGGCATGCCCGGTTTCGACGGGCTGGAGGTGGTGCATCGGCTGAGAAAGCGCGGGCAGACGTTGCCCGTGCTGTTTCTTACCGCCCGCAGCAACGTGGCAGACAGGGTTAAGGGGCTGAATGCCGGGGCGGATGACTACCTGCCGAAACCGTTCGAGCTGGAGGAGCTTGATGCCCGCCTGCGTGCGCTGCTGCGCCGCAGTGAAGGGCGAACCCAGGAGCGCCAGCGGCTGGGAGAGCTGGAGTACGATGATGAAGGCTTTTTTCTGCTGCGCGATGAACCCCTTTCCCTCACGCCGCGCGAACTCTCTTTGCTGAAGGTGCTGATGCACCGCCGGACCCGTCCCGTCTCCCGGCAACAGCTTTTCGACCAGGTGTTCAGCCTGAACGACGACGTCAGCCCCGAGAGCATCGATCTCTATATTCACCGCCTGCGTAAGAAGCTGACCGGCAACGGCGTGCGGATCACCACCCTCCGGGGGCTGGGCTACGTGCTGGAGTGCGGCGATGAAGTGGGTTAAGCCGCAGTCGCTTTACCTGCAACTTTTGCTTTTTCTGGGTTTGCCGCTGCTGCTGTTATGGGGGCTGTCAGCCTTTAACAGCTACGTTAGCGCGCTACAGGCGGCGACGCAGGCCTATGACCGCACGCTGTTATCCTCGGCGCGCACGGTGTCAGAGCGGCTGGTGGTGCACAACGGCAAGCTCCAGGTGAACGTGCCGTGGGTCGTGCTCGACAGCTTCGAGCTGAACATGAACGATCGCCTCTACTACAAGGTCGTGGACCCTGACGGGCGGACGATCTCCGGCTATGACGATCTGCCGAATATGCCCCCCTCCACGTCGCGGACCTCCCACTATCCGGCGCTGGCGTGGTTTTATCATACCGAGTATCGCGGGCAGGCGATCCGCGTGGCGAAGCTGCTCCAGCCGGTTAACGAGGAGAGTGTGTTCGGCATGGCGGAAATCTACGTCGCCGAAACGTTGCAGTCGCGGCGCTATCTGGCCACTCAGCTGCTGTTTTCCTCGCTCGTGTCGCAGGGGCTGCTGGTGCTGCTGACGCTGGTCCTGACCGCGTGGCTGCTGCGTCGCGTGCTGCGCCCGATGCGGCAGCTCTCTTCGCTGATGGTGCGCCGTGAGCCCGGGCTACTGGCCCCGCTGCCGGAGCTGCTGCCCTGGTCGGAAACGCGGCTGCTGATTGTGGCATTTAACCGCTATATCGACAGGTTACGCGGCGTGCTTTCGCGACAGGCGCGCTTTAATGCTGACGCCTCACACCAGCTCAAAACGCCGCTGGCGGTGCTGAAAACCCAGGTATCGGTTGCCCTGACGCGTAACGATCCGGCCCTGTGGCAGGAGAGCTTACGGGCGATGAACGTCACGCTGGATAACACCATCGTGCTGACGGAAAGGCTGTTGCAGCTTTCAGCGGTGAAGCGAAAAGAGCAGGGGGAGCGACAGTTTGCCCCTGTCGATCTGGTGCAGGTGGTGCAAAACTGCTGCTTTTCCCGGCTGGCGCAGGCGCGCAGCAAGGGTATCGATCTCGGTTATGACGGCGTACAGCAGCCGGTAATGATTGAGGGTGATGACGTGCTGCTGGGTGAACTCTGCGCCAACCTGCTGGAGAACGCGATCAAATACACGCCGGAGCAGGGCATCGTGACGGTGTACCTGCGCACGGCTAACGATGCCGTTGAGCTGAGCGTGGAGGACAGCGGACCGGGTATTGCTGAAGACCAAATCTCCCAGGCCATGCTGCCGTTTCATCGTCTGGAAAACGTGGGTGATGCCGCCGGGTCCGGCATTGGCCTGGCGCTGGCTAACGATATTGCCCGCCTGCACCGCAGCCATCTTCAGCTGATGCCCAGTGAAAATCTGGGTGGGCTGAGCGTGAAAATGCGCTTTCTGATGCTGATATAAATGCCGTTATTATCAAATCGTTACAAACTAATTGCCTGCCGCACGCGGAGTCCATTGATCACACAGGCAGGCAGGTTAAAATCTCGCGGTTTTTGGACATCTCTGAATAAATTGTGCGGGATCACGACAATGAAAAAAGTGGCATTAATGGGCTTAAGCGGCCTGATGTTTGTTTCAGCAGCGGCAAACGCAATTTCCTTCAACGGCTCGGCGGGACAAGATTATACCCATCTGGGCTTCGGTCTTGGCACGGACAGCGCAGGCCTGGCAATGACCGGCGGCTGGACGCATAACGACGACGACGGCGATGCGGCAAGCCTGGGCCTCGGCTTCAACGTGCCGTTGGGTCCCTTCCTGGCGACCGTCGGCGGTAAAGGCATTTACACCAACCCGAACGACGGCGACGAAGGCTACGCGGCGGCAGTGGGCGGCGGCTTGCAGTGGAAAATTGGCGACAGCTTTGGCCTGTTCGGTGAGTACTACTACTCTCCTGATTCCCTCTCCAGCGGCATCGACAGCTATCAGGAAGCTAACGCCGGCGCGCGCTGGACCATCGTGCGTCCAATCACCATCGAAGCGGGTTATCGCTATCTGAACCTGGCCGGTAAAGACGGCAACCGCGACAACGCCCTGGCAGACGGCCCGTACGTTGGCGTTAGCGCCGGTTTCTAATCCTCTCGGCGCGGCGTTCAGTCGCGCCAGTTTCTCTCTTCCCCCAGTCTTTGATTGCGCTATAGTGTTTTGACCATTGAAATGGGAGAACACAATGATAAACGTGGAAATGTTATCCACTGGCGACGAAGTGCTTCATGGGCAAATCATTGATACCAATGCCGCCTGGCTCGCCGATCTCTTCTTTGAGCAAGGATTACCGTTAACGCGCCGCAACACCGTAGGTGACAACCTTGAGTCGCTGGTCAACGTTCTGCGCGAGCGCAGCGAACGCTGCGACGTGCTGATTGTGAACGGCGGGCTGGGACCCACCAGCGACGATCTCAGCGCGCTGGCCGCCGCCACGGCCAAAGGCGAAGGCCTGGTCCTGCACGAGGCGTGGCTGGCGCAGATGGAGCGCTTTTTCTCCGGGCGTGGCCGCGTGATGGCCCCCAGCAACCGCAAGCAGGCTGAAATTCCCGCCAGCGCGGAACTGATTGATAACCCGGTCGGCACCGCCTGCGGGTTTGCCGTTCAGTTGAACCGCTGCCTGATGTTCTTCACTCCGGGTGTGCCGTCGGAATTTAAAGTGATGGTCGAGCAGCAGATCCTGCCGCGCCTGCGCGCGCGCTTTACGCTGCCTGAACCGCCGCTGTGCCTGCGTCTGACCACCTTTGGTCGCTCGGAAAGCGATCTGGCTCAGAGCCTCGATCACCTGCAACTGCCTCCCGGCGTGTCGATGGGCTATCGCTCCTCCATGCCGATTATTGAACTGAAGCTGACCGGACCGGCGTCAGAGAAAGCCGCTATGCTGGCACTGTGGCCGGAAGTGCGGCGCGTCGCCGGGGAAAGCCTGATTTTCGAAGGAACGGAAGGGCTGCCGGCGCAGATCGCAGCGCATTTGCAGTCCCGCCAGCTGAGCGTGACGTTAAGCGAGCAGTTTACCGGTGGGCTTCTGGCGCTTCAGCTTACCCGGGCGGGTGCGCCGCTGCTGGCCAGTGAAGTGGTGCCGTTCCAGCAGGAGACGCTGGCGCAGACGGCGCGCTGGGCATCCGAGCGCAGAGTGAAGCATTTCGCCGGACTGGCGCTGTTTGTGGGCGGGCTGGATGAGGAGCACCTCAACTTTGCCCTGGCAACGCCGGAAGGAACGCACGCCCTGCGCGTCAGGATGAGCATTACCCGCCACAGCCTGGCCGTACGTCAGGAGGTGTGCGCGATGATGGCGCTGAACATGCTGCGCCGCTGGCTGAACGGGAAAGAGGTCGCCAGTGAGCACGGCTGGATCAACGTCGTGGAATCGCTGTTCGTAGAGTGAGAGTGTGCCGGGGCAGTGTCCCCGGCAACGGTTACGCCAGCGCTTTTGCCAGCAAGGTAATGGGATGTTCACAGCGTTTGCTGGTGGACATCTCGATCTGCCACTTGCAGGTTTCACAGTCCGTCACCACGATATCTGCGCCGCTCTCTTCAATCTGCCGGAACAGCGGCGCGCCAATGGCCTGTGACGTTGGGTAGTTTTCACGCTTGAATCCGTAGGTGCCAGCGATGCCGCAGCAGCGTGAGTCCAGCACCGTCAGCTCCAGCCCCGGGATCAGCCGCAGCAGCTCAAGCGTATAGATCGACCAGCCCATCTTCTCCATATGACATGGCGTGTGATACACCACCTTCAGCGGCAATTTGCCCAGCGGTAACGTCTGCCCGCTGTCCAGCTTGCGCCAGAGAAAACGGGTCGCCAGCTCAATGTGCTCGCGCAGGCCGGTGTTATCCACATCCAGCAGATGCGGATATTCATCGCGCAGCGTGAAGGTACAGGTTGACGACGTCGCCAGTACCGGTATCCCTTTGTCGACGATCGCCTCGCGTAAAGAGGTGACGTTGCTTTTCGCCTGCCTGCGCGCTTTGTCGGTAAAACCGTTGGCAATCAGCGGAACGCCGCAGCACTTCTCTTTGCTCAGCAGCTGAACGCCCGTCCCCATGGCGTTAAGCACTTTCAGCAGGTCTTTCCCCAGCTGCGGATGGTTGTAGTTCACGTAGCAGCCGTGGAAGAAGGCGACCTGCTCAGCGAACTGCGCCTGTTCTGCCGCCACGGATTTATACCAGCGGCGGAAGGTGCCGTGAGAATATTTCGGCAGACTGCGGTGATGGTCGATTTTGAGCGTCGCATCCAGCAGCCTGCGCACCGGCTTCAGGGCGGTGGCGGCATTGACGACCGGTGCGAAAGGCGTCGAGAGGCTGCCCATTAGATCGGTGTGGCTCAGTATCGCGTCACGCAGCGTCGGTTTTTTCGTACTGTAGCGGGCGCGGGCGCGCTGGATGATATCGCCTATTTTCACGTCCGACGGGCAGGCAACTTCGCAGCGTTTGCAGTTGATGCAGTATTTCAGCGCCTCGTCGTAGAGCGCGCCATCCTTCAGGCGCAGACGCTCCCCGTCGGGACCGGCCTGTTTCGGGCCGGGATAGCGCGGATCGACGCCGCTGACCGGGCAAACCGTGGTGCAGACCGTGCATTTGATACAGCTTTCAAATCGGGTGTCGTTCATTGTGCTCTCTCCCTGCGCTGGATAATCTGCTCCGCGACATGCAGCGCGGTGACGGCGCAGACGCCGCCACCGCAGCCCTGCGCCACGGGATCGTACCCGCCCAGAACCGAGCCGATGGCGTAAAGATTTTCAACCGGTTCCCCGCCCAGCCGCGGGCGCAGTTGGCTGTCGACGATCACGCCGAACTGCTGCCAGGGCTGCGGGGTGAAGAAATCGCTTTGATACCAGTCCGCGCGGGAAGCGCTTTGCCGGACATCCAGCCCGAGTATTGCCTCACGCACGCCATCCCGGCTGCTTAGCAGACCGTTACTGAAGAAACTGCCGCTTGCCAGCACCGTATAGCGTGCGCGAAGCGGGATGTCGCCGTGGTTGCGGGTCCAGATATCGCTTACCGCGCCCTCAGCCAGGGTGATTTTTTTCACTTCGTCGCCTGCCATCCAGACGCCACCCTGGGCGACAAACTGACGCTGAAGCTGGGTATGCAGACGAATGCCGGGCACGGAAGGGGGGAGCGTCGGCAGTAAACCGAGCGTACAGGGCAGGCGCGCCGAGAGCCAGCGCCAGAGCCGGTTGTCCGTTAAGCCAAAACAGGCGGGCATAAACAGGGCGTCGCAGGTCTCGCCGAGCGGTTGAAGCGCCGCGTACAGCTGCGGCCAGTAACTTTCATTATCCAGCAGGCGGGCAATGTTCACCGCACGAAACTCGCTGGGGTTTTCGCGCAGCACGTCGAGTTCGGGGAGATCAATCTCCGCCGTATCCACCTGAACACCCTGCTGTCTGAGAGACGCGGCGGCCAGATGTGGCTGGAAATCAAGGAAACCGCTGATCCCCACCACCCGCACGCGCTCGGCAGCGATGGGAGCGACAGGCACCTCTTCCGGGCTAAGCCAGGCGGCGCGCAGGGTGCCGAGTGGCGTGACGCGCTGATGGTTTTGCTCGGCGTCACCCTGCATGCGTGCGCCGCAGGCAGTGAGCAGGTGTTCGGTTTCGCAGGCAAAGCGGGCCATATTCTCTGCGCCCGTCAGGCGGTAGGGATGTTCAGGCGGCAGATCGGCGAACGATAGCGCGCCCAGTAAATCCAGCGAGCCGGAGGAGAAGTGCAGAGCACTCTGACCGCGAGTGACAATGGCGCAGCGCAGACCCCGCTGCGTCAGTTTGAGGCCGCACAGCAGGCCCGCCAGCCCCCCACCCACAATCACGGTATCAAATTTCATGGTTGTGCTCCTTCTCCAGACCGCAAAGCCCCTGATAGACCCAGCGGGTAAATTCGCTTTCGCGCAGGGCATCGCCCCAGGCGACGGGCTGAATGCCTTTCCAGCGCTCGTTTAAAAAATCGCTGAGTTGGGCAAGCGACTGGGTTGACGTGGTGGCGTGAAAACGTTGCAGCAGCCCGGCGGCACGGCAGGCGCACAGCTCCCCCTGACAGGTGCCCATCCCGACGCGCGTGCGGCGGCGTAAATCGAGCAGGTTGTTCACCGTCAGGTTTTCCACGGCATACTGCACCTCGCCTGCGGTCACGGCTTCGCATTCGCACACCAGGCTGCGGCTGAGTCGCCCTTCACCGAGCCAGGTCGGGGTGCGGTCGCCGTGGCGGTAAATAGCCGAACCGCGAAGCGGGGCAGGGAGTGAAATGATTTTGTGCAGCGTTTTTTCTGTCGATTGCTGCGAGCCGGGCAGGGCCTGTTCCGCCGTCACGCACGGCGCGGTGTTGCCGAGCTTACGGCAGACGGCATCGGTGGCCCACTGGGCCATCAGCCGGTAGGTCATCAGCTTGCCGCCGGTAATGGTGATAAATCCGTCCATGCCGTCACGTTCGGCGTGATCGAGCAGTACGATGCCGCGGCTGACGTTACGCCCGCTCGGATCGTTATCGCTGGCGACGAGGGGACGCACGCCCGCGTAGGCACGCAGAATACGCGTCTGCGCCATCACCGGGGCCAGCTTTTCCCCTTCGCGCAGCAGGATATCCACCTCTTCAGCGGTGACGCGGTTGTAATCAATTTCGCTGTAGTCCACATGCATTGAGGTCGTGCCGATTAACGAAATGGTGTCCCCCGGCACGAGGATATCGGCGTCAGACGGTTTACGGCAGCGGTTGATGACATGGTTATTGATGCGGTGGTCGAGGATCAGCAGCGAGCCTTTCGCCGGGAACATGCGCACCGACAGGTCCGCGTATTCCGCGATGCGCTGGCCCCAGATCCCCGCCGCGTTGACCACGACGGCGGCATACAGCTCGCGGTGTTCGTTGTACTGCGCATCAAACACGCGCACTCCGCGCACGGTATTCCCTTCGCGAATAAGCCCGGTGACGTGATGCCCGGTCAGGATCTGGGCGCCATGTTCCCGCGCGTCGAGCATATTGGCGGCGGTCAGGCGGAAAGGATCAACGGTTCCGTCCGGTACTTTTACCGCGCCCAGTAACGCCGGGTTTACCGAGGGTTCAAGACGGCGCGCCTGCGCAGGATCGATCGCCTCGGCCTGAATGCCTGCCGCCGTGCAGGCGGTGATAAAGGTTTGCTGAAAGCCGAGGTCGTCTTCTGGAAGGGTGATAAAAAGACCGTTGGTCGGTTCAACGCAGTGGCGGGCGATGCGCCTGAGGATCTGGTTTTCAGCGATACACTCGCGCGCTGACTCAGCGTCAGTGACCGCATAGCGGGCGCCGCTGTGCAACAGACCGTGGTTACGTCCCGTCGCGCCGGTGGCGATATCGTGGCGTTCCAGAAGCGTGACGCTCAATCCCCGCAGGGCGCAGTCGCGTGCGATGCCGGCACCCGTCGCGCCACCGCCAATGATAATCACATCGCTGAAGCGTGGATCGTGAATTGTCATTGCCTTTCCTCTATGTTCGTTTTTTTGCATTTAGCCACATTGATCGTGTGGTTTGTTTGATTTCGAACATAAACGCGCGAAATTCGAAAGTGAAACGTGATTTCATGCGCTTTTTTGCGCATTCTGTCATATTTCTGTAACAATCTGTGCGTTGATTCACAGTAACATTCACCGTGATTTCTTAACATCGCCGCCTCTGTAGCCGGGCGCGAGATGCCCGGTCATTTTTTGAAAGGCCACGGAGGCTGTTATGCTCAGTATCTTTAAACCTGCGCCACATCGGGCGCGACTGCCAGAGGCAGAGATTGATCCTCTCTACCGCCGTCTGCGTTGGCAAATCTTCCTCGGGATCTTCTTCGGGTATGCGGCGTACTATCTGGTACGTAAAAACTTTGCGCTCGCCATGCCGTACCTGGTAGAGCAGGGCTTCTCCCGCGGCGATCTGGGGTTCGCGCTGTCGGGGATATCCATCGCCTACGGTTTTTCCAAATTCATCATGGGTTCCGTGTCGGATCGCTCGAATCCGCGCGTGTTCCTGCCTGCCGGTCTGATCCTGGCGGCAGCGGTGATGCTGTTTATGGGCTTTGTGCCATGGGCAACCTCCAGCATTGCCATCATGTTCGTGCTGCTGTTCCTCTGCGGCTGGTTCCAGGGAATGGGGTGGCCGCCGTGCGGACGCACCATGGTGCACTGGTGGTCGCAGAAAGAGCGCGGCGGCATCGTGTCGGTGTGGAACTGCGCCCATAACGTGGGCGGCGGTATTCCGCCGCTGCTGTTCCTGCTGGGGATGGCCTGGTTCAACGACTGGCACGCGGCGCTCTATATGCCTGCCTTTGGTGCCATTCTGGTGGCGATTATTGCTTTCGCCCTGATGCGCGATACGCCGCAGTCCTGCGGCCTGCCGCCGATTGAAGAGTACAAAAATGACTATCCGGATGATTACAGCGAGAAGCACGAAGAAGAGCTGACCGCGAAGCAAATCTTCATGAAGTACGTCCTGCCGAACAAGCTGCTGTGGTACATCGCGGTCGCCAACGTGTTCGTTTATCTCCTGCGCTACGGCATTCTGGACTGGTCTCCGACCTACCTGAAAGAGGTGAAGCACTTCGCGCTGGATAAATCCTCCTGGGCGTACTTCCTGTATGAATACGCCGGTATCCCGGGCACCCTGATTTGCGGCTGGATGTCGGACAAGGTGTTTAAGGGCAACCGCGGTGCGACGGGCGTCTTCTTTATGACCCTGGTGACTATCGCGACGGTAGTGTACTGGCTCAACCCGCCGGGTAATCCGGGTGTGGATATGGCCTGTATGATCGTCATCGGCTTCCTGATTTATGGTCCGGTTATGCTGATCGGCCTGCACGCGCTGGAGCTGGCACCGAAGAAAGCGGCAGGCACGGCTGCGGGCTTTACCGGTCTGTTCGGCTATCTCGGCGGTTCGGTCGCGGCGAGCGCCATTGTGGGCTATACCGTTGACTTCTTCGGCTGGGACGGCGGCTTTATGGTGATGATCGGCGGAAGCGTGCTGGCGGTACTGCTGCTGGTTGTTGTGATGATTGGTGAAAAACGTCACCACGCCGAAGTGCTGGCGCGTCGTCAATAAGGAGCATTGCGATGAAATTAACTCAGTTAGCAACCGGCCTGCTGCTGGCGGGCCTGATGACAGGCTCCGCGCTGGCGGCAGATAAGATCGTGATCGCCCACCGTGGCGCCAGCGGTTATCTGCCGGAGCATACGCTGCCGGCAAAAGCGATGGCCTATGCCCAGGGCGCGGATTATCTGGAGCAGGATCTGGTGATGACGAAGGACGACCAGCTGGTCGTCCTGCACGACCATTATCTTGACCGCGTCACGGACGTGGCGGAGCGTTTCCCGGATCGCGCCCGTAAAGATGGTCGCTACTACGCTATCGACTTCACGCTGGCGGAGATCCGCTCCCTGAAGTTCACCGAAGGCTTCGAGATTGAAAACGGCAAGAAGGTGCAGGTCTATCCGGGACGTTTCCCGATGGGCAAATCTGACTTCCGGATCCATACCTTCCAGGAAGAGATTGAGTTTGTTCAGGGACTGAACCACTCCACCGGTAAAAACATCGGCATCTACCCGGAAATCAAAGCCCCATGGTTCCACCATCAGGAAGGGAAGGACATTGCCGCGAAGACGCTGGAGGTACTGAAAAAGTACGGCTACACCAGCAAGCAGGATAAGGTTTTCCTGCAATGTTTCGATGCCGCGGAACTGAAGCGCATCAAAACTGAGCTGGAGCCGAAGATGGGGATGGATCTCAATCTGGTGCAGCTGATTGCCTATACCGACTGGAATGAAACTCAGGAAAAACAGCCGGACGGGAAGTGGGTGAACTACAGCTACGACTGGATGTTTAAGCCGGGCGCGATGAAGCAGATTGCGCAGTACGCCGACGGCATCGGGCCGGATTACCACATGCTGGTGGCGGAAGGCGCAACGCCGGGTCACGTGAAGCTGACGGCGATGGTGAAAGAGGCGCACGCCAGCAAGATGCAGGTGCATCCGTACACGGTGCGTGCCGATCAGCTGCCGCCATATGCCACCGATGTGAATCAGCTTTACGAGGTGTTGTATAAGCAGGCGGACGTGGACGGGCTGTTTACGGATTTCCCGGATAAAGCGGTGACGTTCTTAAAATAGAAAAAGGGCCGTAAGGCCCTTTTTTACATCTCGATCTCAATATCGCCTTTTGCCCGGCAGCAGCAGGGCAAAATTTCCCCTTCACTGATAAAGGCCAGCGGTTCGGTCAGCCAGTCCACCTGGCCTGCGACCAGACGGCAGCGGCAGGAACCGCAATAGCCTTCACGACACTGGTACTCTACCTCAACCTGATGCGCTTCAAGCGCCACCAGCAGAGAAGGATGCTCTTCATGGCACAACACCTCTGTACCAGAAAGGCTTAGCGTTACGCGGCTCATCAGAGCTGGAAGTCGCTCAGGTCGTCGGTGTTGACTTCAGAGTCAATCTGACCGACCAGATAAGAACTCACTTCCACTTCCTGCGGCGCAACCTGCACGTTATCGGACACCAGCCAGGTATTGATCCACGGAATTGGGTTAGAGCGCGTCTGGAATGGCAGATCGAGACCCACAGCCTGCATGCGGATGTTAGTGATGTACTCCACGTACTGGCACAGAATGTCTTTGTTCAGGCCAATCATGGAGCCGTCGCGGAACAGGTAGTCTGCCCACTCTTTCTCCTGCTGGGCGGCCTGCAAGAACAGGTCGTAGCACTCCTGTTTGCACTCTTCGGCGATTTCCGCCATCTCCGGGTCGTCCGCACCGCTGCGCAGCAGGTTTAGCATATGCTGGGTGCCGGTCAGGTGCAGGGCTTCGTCACGGGCGATCAGACGGATAATTTTGGCGTTACCTTCCATCAGCTTGCGCTCGGCAAAGGCGAAGGAGCAGGCGAAGCTCACGTAGAAGCGGATTGCTTCCAGCGCGTTGACGCTCATCAGGCACAGATAGAGCTGCTTTTTCAGGGCCCGCAGGTTTACGGTAACGGTTTTGCCGTTCACGTTATGCGTGCCTTCGCCCAGCAGATGCCAGTAGCTGGTCATCTCGATCAGCTCGTCGTAGTAGTGCGCAATGCCTTCGGCGCGCTTCTGGATCTGTTCGTTGGTGACGATATCGTCAAACACCACCGCCGGATCGTTCACAATGTTGCGGATGATGTGGGTGTAAGAGCGGGAGTGGATCGTCTCGGAGAACGCCCAGGTTTCTACCCAGGTTTCCAGCTCAGGAATCGAGATTAGCGGCAGCAGCGCCACGTTCGGACTACGTCCCTGAATGGAGTCCAGCAGCGTCTGGTACTTCAGGTTGCTGAGGAAGATGTGCTTTTCGTGTTCCGGCAGCGCCTGGAAATCGATACGGTCGCGGGAAACGTCAACTTCTTCCGGACGCCAGAAGAAGGAGAGTTGCTTTTCAATCAGCTTTTCGAAGATGTCATATTTTTGCTGATCGTAGCGTGCCACGTTGACCGGCTGGCCGAAGAACATCGGCTCTTTGAGCTGGTCGTTTTTCGTCTGTGAAAAGGTGGTATATGCCATTGCGGTGAGTCCTGTGGTGTTATTTCCCCTCACCCCGGCCCTCTCCCACAGGGAGAGGGGGAAAGAGTTCCCTCTCCCTGTGGGAGAGGGTTAGGGTGAGGGAATTTATTAGATCTTACATGCGCCGCTTTCGCAGCCATCGTCCTGAATTGACGGCGCCAGGTCGTCCTGGGCGTCTTCCGCACCATCACGGGTGTTGTGATAGTACAGCGTTTTCACGCCAAATTTGTAGGCGGTCAGCAGGTCTTTCAACAGCTGCTGCATAGGTACCTTGCCGGACGGGAAGCGCGTCGGGTCGTAGTTGGTATTGGCAGAGATCGACTGGTCGATAAACTTCTGCATGATACCCACCAGTTGGAGGTAGCCGTCGTTGTTTGGCATTTCCCACAGCAGCTCGTAGTTGTCACCCAGCGTTTCGTAATCCGGTACCACCTGACGCAGCACGCCGTCTTTCGACGCTTTA
Source organism: Enterobacter cloacae complex sp. CDL013 (assembly GCF_049238805.1). Taxonomy (NCBI): domain Bacteria; kingdom Pseudomonadati; phylum Pseudomonadota; class Gammaproteobacteria; order Enterobacterales; family Enterobacteriaceae; genus Enterobacter; species Enterobacter cloacae complex sp. CDL013. The sequence goes on from NZ_JBMKGT010000002.1 coordinate 287,797, forward strand.
ATGCTGACGTGCCCGCGCGGTGGCTCAATACCGTTAGTGGCGTTGGAGATCTGCGAAGAGGTTTCGGACGGCATCAGGGCAGAGAGCGTGGAGTTACGCAGGCCGTGAGTTTTAATGGACTCGCGCAGGCCTTCCCAGTCGAGGTGCAGCGGCTCGCTGACGATCGCATCCAGGTCTTTTTTATAGGTGTCGATCGGCAGAATGCCTTTCGCGTAAGTGGTTTCGTTGAACCACGGGCACGCGCCTTGCTCTTTCGCCAGCTCGTTAGAGGCTTTCATCAGGTAGTACTGGATCGCTTCGAACGTCTGGTGCGTCAGATTGTTGGCGCTGCCGTCGGAGTAACGCTTGCCGTTTTTCGCCAGCCAGTAGGCGAAGTTGATTACGCCGATACCTAAAGTGCGACGGCCCATTGCGCCGCGTTTTGCCGCCGGGATTGGGTAATCCTGGTAGTCCAGCAGGGCGTCGAGGGCACGAACAGCCAGCACCGCCAGCTCTTCCAGCTCGTCCAGGCTCTTAATGGCACCCAGGTTGAACGCAGAGAGCGTACACAGCGCGATTTCGCCGTTTTCGTCGTTCACATCGTCCAGCGGTTTGGTCGGCAGGGCGATCTCCAGGCACAGGTTAGACTGGCGCACTGGCGCAACCACCGGATCGAACGGGCTGTGGGTGTTGCAGTGGTCAACGTTCTGGATGTAGATACGGCCGGTAGAAGCACGTTCCTGCATCATCAGGGAGAACAGATCGACCGCCTTCACGCGCTGCTTACGGATGCTGTCGTCTTTTTCATATTTGGTGTACAGACGCTCGAACTCATCCTGATCGGCGAAGAACGCGTCATACAGGCCCGGGACGTCGGATGGGCTGAACAGGGTGATGTCTTCCCCTTTCAGCAGGCGGGTGTACATCAGCTTGTTGATCTGCACGCCGTAGTCCATGTGACGCACGCGGTTGCCTTCCACGCCGCGGTTGTTCTTCAGAACCAGCAGGCTTTCCACTTCCAGGTGCCACATCGGGTAGAACAGGGTCGCAGCGCCACCGCGCACGCCGCCCTGAGAGCAGGATTTTACTGCCGTCTGGAAGTGCTTGTAGAACGGGATACAGCCGGTGTGGAACGCTTCACCGCCGCGGATTGGGCTGCCAAGCGCACGGATACGACCGGCGTTGATGCCGATACCGGCACGCTGGGAAACGTATTTCACGATGGCGCTGGAGGTCGCGTTGATGGAATCCAGGCTGTCACCGCACTCGATCAGCACGCAGGAGCTGAACTGACGGGTAGGGGTGCGCACGCCAGACATGATTGGCGTAGGCAGAGAAATTTTGAACGTTGATACCGCATCGTAGAAACGCTTCACGTAGTCCAGACGGGTTTCGCGTGGATAATTAGAGAACAGGCAGGCGGCCACCAGAATATAGAGGAACTGGGCGCTTTCGTAGATCTCACCGGTTACACGGTTCTGAACCAGGTATTTGCCTTCGAGCTGCTTCACCGCCGCGTAGGAGAAGTTCATGTCGCGCCAGTGATCGATAAACCCGTTCATCTGCTCGAACTCTTCTTCCGTATAGTCTTCCAGCAGATGCGTGTCGTATTTGCCCAGCTCAACCATTTTCACTACGTGATCGTAAAGCTTCGGCGGCTCGAACTGACCGTAGGCTTTTTTACGCAGGTGGAAAATCGCCAGACGCGCAGCGAGGTACTGATAATCCGGTGCGTCGCGGGAGATCAGATCTGCCGCTGCTTTGATAATGGTTTCGTGGATATCAGACGTTTTGATGCCGTCGTAGAACTGAATGTGAGAACGCAGTTCAACCTGGGAGATAGATACGTTGTTCAGTCCTTCTGCTGCCCAGTCGAGAACTCGATGGATTTTGTCCAGATTGATACGCTCGGTGGTACCGTCGCGCTTTGTCACCAGCAGACTCTGATTCATGTGGGTTTTTACCTGTCCGTGAAATAAAAAATATCCCCCGCTTATCCACAGACCCGTCTTGTGACTAACTCTGTGGATAAATACTACATATAGGGGTTTTGCGATAAGAAGAACGCTATATGGTGAGTATTCTAGTAAGGATTCTTTTCAGTACAAGGGTTGATTTTGACGTTAAATTGAGGTTGTGAAAGGGTAAAAAAGGCTAAGTCCTCGTGCCGTAAGGCCTGGAAGAGATGTCAATAATTAAGAAAAAAAATTCAAAATTTGATCGAGTGCTGATTTCTTCAACGGGAGGTCAGAATTGCGCAACATGATGTCGCGCAATCTTTATAAGAATAACGAATGACGTTAGTCGTTTTTGGCGGTTGTGTGCAACATATAGTTAACATCCACGCCCGGGGCAAGTTTGAATTTATCGGTCAACGGGTTGTAGTGCAGGCCCGTCATGTGCTGCTCCTTAAGCCATGTCTGGTCAACCCAGCCCAGCAGTTCGGCAGGCTTGATGAACTTCTTCACGTCGTGCGTCCCTTTCGGCACCATGCGCAGCACATATTCCGCGCCTACCACGGCCATCAGCCAGGCTTTGCCGTTGCGGTTGATGGTCGAGAAGAAGACCTGTCCACCCGGTTTCACCAGGTTTGCACAGGCGCTGACGACCGACTGCGGATCGGGAACGTGCTCCAGCATCTCCATGCAGGTCACCACGTCATACTGGTGCGCATGTTTTGCCGCGTGCTCTTCCACGGTTTCCTGAACGTATTCTACCTGTATGCCGGACTCCAGCGCATGAAGACGCGCAACCTGTAGAGGTTCGAAGCCCATGTCCAGACCGGTGACGGTGGCCCCTTCACGCGCCATACTTTCCGCCAGGATGCCGCCGCCGCAGCCGACGTCGAGCACTTTCTTACCGAACAGACCGCCGGAACGCTCCGCGATATAGCCCAGACGCAGCGGGTTAATACGATGCAGAGGTTTGAACTCACCTTCGAGATCCCACCAGCGGGACGCCACCGCTTCAAATTTGGCAATCTCTTCGTGGTCAACGTTGTGAGCCACCGGGGATTTTTCGGCATTCATGGGCGCTTTTACTCCTTATTTAGCAAGACAAATGAGTATATCAGGCAATCCCTGTGAATAAAGCGTATAGGTTTACCTGTATCACCGCGGCTGTGTTATAATTTGCGACCTTTGAATCCGGGATACAGTAGAGGGATAGCGGTTAGATGAGCGACCTTGCGAGAGAAATTACACCGGTTAACATCGAGGAAGAGCTGAAAAGCTCCTATCTGGACTATGCGATGTCGGTCATTGTTGGCCGTGCGCTGCCGGACGTCCGCGATGGCCTGAAGCCGGTACACCGTCGCGTACTATACGCCATGAACGTATTGGGCAATGACTGGAATAAAGCCTACAAAAAATCTGCCCGTGTCGTTGGTGACGTAATCGGTAAATACCATCCTCATGGTGATTCCGCGGTGTACGACACCATTGTCCGTATGGCGCAGCCCTTCTCGCTGCGTTACATGCTGGTAGATGGTCAGGGTAACTTTGGTTCTATCGACGGCGACTCCGCCGCGGCAATGCGTTATACGGAAATCCGTCTGGCGAAGATTGCCCATGAGCTGATGGCTGACCTGGAAAAAGAGACGGTTGATTTCGTTGATAACTACGACGGCACGGAAAAAATTCCTGACGTCATGCCAACGAAGATCCCAAACCTGCTGGTGAACGGTTCGTCCGGTATCGCCGTCGGTATGGCAACCAACATTCCGCCGCACAATATCACGGAAGTGATCAACGGCTGCCTGGCCTACATTGACGATGAAGACATCAGCATTGAAGGGCTGATGGAACACATCCCTGGCCCGGACTTCCCGACGGCGGCAATCATCAATGGCCGTCGCGGTATTGAAGAAGCGTACCGTACCGGTCGCGGCAAGATTTACATCCGTGCCCGCGCCGAAGTGGAAGCGGACGCCAAAACCGGCCGTGAAACCATTATTGTTCACGAGATCCCGTATCAGGTGAACAAAGCGCGACTGATTGAAAAAATCGCCGAGCTGGTAAAAGAAAAACGCGTTGAAGGCATCAGCGCGCTGCGTGACGAGTCTGACAAAGACGGTATGCGCATCGTGATTGAAATCAAGCGCGACGCGGTGGGTGAAGTTGTGTTGAACAACCTTTACTCCCAGACTCAGCTTCAGGTCTCCTTCGGTATCAACATGGTTGCGCTGCACCATGGCCAGCCGAAGATCATGAACCTGAAAGAGATCCTGAGCGCGTTCGTGCGTCACCGCCGTGAAGTGGTGACTCGCCGTACCATCTTCGAACTGCGCAAAGCGCGCGACCGTGCCCATATCCTTGAAGCACTGGCCGTTGCGCTGGCGAACATCGACCCGATCATCGAGCTGATCCGCCGTGCGCCGACGCCAGCAGAAGCGAAGGCGTCGCTGGTTGCGCGTCCATGGGATCTGGGCAACGTGGCGGCGATGCTGGAACGTGCCGGCGATGACGCTGCGCGTCCTGAGTGGCTGGAGCCGGAATTCGGCGTGCGTGACGGTCAGTACTACCTGACTGAACAGCAGGCCCAGGCGATTCTGGATCTGCGTTTGCAGAAACTGACCGGCCTTGAGCATGAAAAACTGCTCGACGAGTACAAAGAGCTGCTGGAGCAGATTGCCGAGCTGCTGCATATCCTGGGTAGCGCAGAGCGCCTGATGGAAGTGATCCGTGAAGAGCTGGAGCTGGTTCGCGATCAGTTCGGCGATGAGCGTCGCACCGAAATCACGGCCAACAGCTCTGATATCAACATTGAAGATCTGATCAACCGCGAAGACGTGGTAGTGACGCTGTCTCACCAGGGCTACGTGAAGTATCAGCCGTTGACCGACTACGAAGCTCAGCGTCGGGGCGGTAAAGGCAAATCTGCGGCGCGTATTAAAGAAGAAGACTTCATTGATCGTCTGCTGGTGGCCAACACCCATGACACGATCCTCTGCTTCTCCAGCCGGGGCCGTCTGTACTGGATGAAAGTCTATCAGCTGCCGGAAGCAAGCCGTGGCGCGCGTGGACGTCCAATCGTCAACCTGCTGCCGCTGGAAGCGAACGAACGTATCACCGCCATTCTGCCAGTACGCGAGTACGAAGAGGGCGTGAACGTCTTTATGGCGACCGCGAGCGGTACCGTGAAGAAAACCGCACTGACCGAGTTCAGCCGTCCACGTTCAGCCGGGATCATCGCGGTGAACCTGAACGAAGGCGACGAACTGATCGGCGTGGATCTGACGTCCGGTTCTGATGAAGTGATGCTCTTCTCTGCCGCCGGTAAAGTGGTGCGCTTTAAAGAGAACGCCGTGCGCGCAATGGGTCGTACGGCGACCGGCGTGCGTGGTATCAAGCTGGCGGGTGAAGACTCCGTTGTTTCCCTGATCGTTCCTCGTGGCGAAGGCGCAATCCTGACCGTCACCCAGAACGGCTACGGTAAACGTACGGCGGAAAGCGAATACCCGACCAAGTCTCGCGGCACGCAGGGCGTTATCTCCATCAAAGTGACCGAGCGCAACGGTTCCGTTGTTGGCGCGGTGCAGGTGGACGACGCGGACCAGATCATGATGATCACCGATGCCGGTACGCTGGTGCGTACCCGCGTGTCAGAGATCAGCGTGGTAGGTCGTAACACCCAGGGCGTTATCCTCATCCGCACTGCGGAAGATGAAAACGTCGTCGGTCTGCAACGCGTTGCTGAGCCGGTGGATGACGAAGAGCTTGACTCTATCGACGGCAGCGTCGCGGAAGGGGATGATGAAATCGCCCCGGAAGCGGACACCGATGATGAAGCAGCGGATGACGCTGACGAGTAACGTCTCCTGACGCATAAAGGGCCGGTTTCCGGCCCTTTTGTTTTGCGCAAGCAGACAAGTGAACGTTGCGACAAGCCGCGTTTACCGCTACCTTAACCACATTCTTTTTGACCCCGACGGCGGAGCCTCGCCCCTTTGAAATACCTCGTCTCCTTTCGTACCACGTTAAAAGTCTCCCGCTATCTGTTTCGGGCGCTTGCGCTACTGCTATGGTTGCTGGTGGCACTGCTCTCGGTGTTTTACATCGTTAACGCGTTACACCAGAAAGAAGCGGAGATCCGCCAGGAGTTTAATTTGAGCTCGGATCAGGCTCAGCGCTATATCCAGCGTACGTCTGACGTGATGAAAGAGCTTAAGTATATTGCTGAGAATCGACTGACGGCGGAGAACGGCATTCTTGCCATCCGCGGTCGGGATGAAAAAACCGAAGTGCCTGATTTCGAACCGCTCTTCCCGGATTCCGATTGTTCCGCCATGGGCAAAGCCTGGCGTGGTTCACTGGAGTCCCTGTCATGGTTTATGCGCTACTGGCGCGATAACTTCTCGGCCGCTTACGATCTGAACCGTGTCTACCTGATTAGCAACGAAAATCTCTGCATGGCGGATTTCGGCCTGCGGGATATGCCCGTCGAACGCGAAGACGCGCTGAAAAGCCTGCATGAGCGCATAGTGAAATACCGTAATGCGCCTCAGGAAGAGCGCGGGAACAACATCTTCTGGATAAGCCAGGGGCCGCGCATGGGGGTCGGCTATTTCTATGCCCTGACTCCGGTTTACCTCGGAAACCGCCTGCAAGCGCTGCTGGGGATTGAACAAACCATCCGCATGGAAAACTTCTTCACGCCGGGCAGTCTGCCGATGGGCGTGACCATTCTGGATGAAAACGGCCATCCGCTCATCTCCCTTACCGGGCCTGAAAACCGCCTGAAGGTGGAACCCAGCAGGATGCAGGAGCGGTCATGGTTTGGCTATACCTCCGGGTTCCGCGAGCTGGTGCTGAAGAAAAGTTTACCGCCATCGTCGCTGAGCATTGTCTACTCGCTGCCGGTGGACAAGGTCCTGGAGCGCATTCGCATCCTGATCCTTAACGCCATTTTGCTGAACATCGCGGTAGGCGTCGCGCTGTTTATGCTGGCGAGAATGTATGAGCGGCGGATCTTTATTCCGGCGGAGGCGGATGCTCAGCGTCTGGAGGAGCACGAGCAGTTTAACCGTAAAATTGTCGCCTCGGCACCGGTGGGGATCTGCATCCTGCGTACTCAGGACGGGACAAATATCCTCAGTAACGAGCTTGCCCATAACTACCTGAACATGCTAACGCATGAAGACCGTCAGCGGTTAACGCAGATCATCTGTGGGCAACAGGTTAACTTTGTGGATGTGCTGACCAGCACCCACACCAACCTGCAAATCAGCTTTGTCCATTCGCGCTACCGTAATGAAAACGTGGCGATTTGCGTGCTGGTGGACGTCTCTGCGCGCGTGAAAATGGAAGAGTCGTTGCAGGATATGGCGCAGGCGGCGGAGCAGGCCAGTCAGTCGAAATCGATGTTCCTCGCGACCGTCAGTCATGAGCTGCGTACGCCGCTGTACGGTATTATCGGTAACCTCGATCTGCTCCAGACCAAAGAGCTGCCGAAAGGGGTCGACCGGCTGGTGACGGCCATGAACAACTCGTCCAGCCTGCTGCTGAAAATCATCAGCGATATTCTCGACTTCTCTAAAATTGAATCCGAGCAGTTGAAAATAGAGCCGCGCGAGTTCTCCCCGCGCGAGGTGATGAACCATATCTGCGCTAACTATCTGCCGCTGGTGGTGCGTAAACAGCTTGGGCTGTACTGCTTTATCGAGCCGGATGTGCCCCTGACGCTGCATGGCGATCCGATGCGTCTGCAACAGGTCATCTCAAACCTGCTGAGCAACGCCATCAAATTCACCGATATCGGCTGTATTGTGCTGCACGTCTGTCGGGCAGGGGAGTACCTGACCATTCGCGTGCGCGACACGGGGGTGGGGATTCCGGCGAAAGAAGTTGTTCGCCTGTTCGATCCGTTCTTCCAGGTGGGAACCGGCGTCCAGCGTAATTTCCAGGGGACCGGGCTTGGTCTGGCTATTTGCGAGAAGCTTATCAGCATGATGGACGGGGATATCTCCGTCGATACTGAGCCGGGTATGGGCAGCCAGTTCACCATTCGTATTCCGCTCTATTCGGCGCATTATCCGGCGAAAACCACGGTCGACGGCCTGAGCGATAAACACTGCTGGCTGGCGGTGCACAACGCCTCCTTACATGATTTCCTGACCTCAATGCTGACCAGCAGCGGCGTGCGGGTTTCGCGCTACGAAGGCCAGACGCCGGGCGCGGATGACATGCTGATCACCGACGTTGAGCCGGAACAGGCGTGGGCGGGGCGCGGCGTGGTGATGTTCTGCCGCCGTCATATCGGTATTCCGCTTGAGCGTTCGCCTGGAGTATGGGTGCACAGCGTGGCGACACCGCACGAGCTGCTGGGCTTGCTGGCGCGCATTTACAGCGTGCAGCTTGAAGACAGCGACGGCGCCACCGTGCTGGCTTCCCCTGATGAGCTGGCGTCGGTGAATGACGATATGATGATTCTGGTCGTCGACGATCATCCGATTAACCGTCGTCTGCTCGCAGACCAGCTTGGCTCTCTGGGCTATCAGTGTAAAACGGCCAATGATGGCGTGGATGCCCTGAATGTCTTAAGTAAGAACCATATTGATATTGTGCTCAGCGATGTGAACATGCCTAACATGGACGGCTACCGTCTGACGCAGCGTATCCGACAGCTGGGGCTGACGCTGCCGGTGGTGGGGGTGACAGCCAACGCGCTGGCGGAGGAGAAGCAGCGCTGTCTGGAGTCGGGAATGGACAGCTGCCTGTCGAAGCCGGTCACGCTGGATGTACTGAAGCAGACGCTATCCGTCTATGCGGAGCGGGTACGAAAAGCGAGACAATAAAAAAGGCCCGAAAGGGCCTTTTTTATGTGCCCGGCGGCGCTGCGCTTGCGCGGGCCTGCGGGGTTTGTAGGCCGGGTAAGCGCGAGCGCCACCCGGCATAGACAGCGAAGATCAGTCTTTGTCCGTTGCGCTCAGCGTCACGGAAGAGAGATAGTTCAGCAGGGCGATATCGTTATCCACACCCAGCTTCATCATCGCGGATTTTTTCTGGCTACTGATGGTTTTAATGCTGCGGTTCAGCTTCTTGGCGATTTCAGTGACCAGGAAACCTTCAGCGAACAGACGCAGAACTTCACTCTCTTTAGGCGAGAGACGCTTGTCGCCATAACCACCCGCGCTGATTTTTTCAAGCAGGCGTGAGACGCTCTCAGGAGTGAATTTCTTCCCTTTCTGTAGCGCCGCCAGCGCTTTTGGCAGATCGGTAGGTGCGCCTTGTTTCAGCACAATCCCTTCAATATCGAGATCCAGAACGGCGCTCAGAATCGCCGGGTTATTGTTCATGGTCAGAACAATGATCGAAATGTCCGGGAAGTGGCGTTTAATGTATTTGATGAGCGTGATCCCATCACCGTATTTATCTCCAGGCATGGAGAGATCGGTAATGAGCACGTGCGCATCAAGTTTAGGCAGGTTGTTAATGAGGGCTGTGGAATCTTCAAATTCACCGACTACATTCACCCACTCGATCTGTTCAAGTGATTTGCGAATACCGAACAGTACAATCGGATGGTCATCGGCAATAATTACGTTCATATTGTTCATGTATAAGGCTACCTTGCTACAGCAAGCTCTTGACGTAAGCGTCAATGTCGCTGATGTATTTTTCAATGCCAGAGGCATCTTTCTCACGAATTAGATGTTCCAGCGTTTCACATAACTGCTTGCCGGGAACCAGATTAAGCATGGCAAACACCCCTTTAAGCCGGTGTGCTGTCTGTGCCAGCGCTGCAAAATCCTGCGCAGCGGACTCAGTATACAACCGCTTAACATCATCTGGTACTGTATCAACGAAGAGCGAATAATATCCGCTGGCATGGAGTTCGGCATTTTCATCGCCGCCTAACGGTGACTCCAGGATCTCTTCCTGCGCCAGATTCTCTTCAATCAGTTGTAATACAGCTTCCTGCATTGCATTGCTCATATTAAAGTTGACGCGCAGCTGCCCAGGGCCGATTTTCCGCACGCCTGGCTCATCATCGCTTAAAAGCAAGCCTGAGGCAGTAAGATTAGACGGATTATCAGTTAAAAATAGATCAAATTCTTGACTCGCGAGCCTTTCGTCCGGGGTAATGCAGGACGCACCCCAGTTTTCCAGCTGACGTACGACGATATTTCGGATCTCACTGGAGGTCACATCCACCATCACCACCACATCGTCCAGCAGACGCTCTTCATCCTCTTCCTGTGGATTCGCCGCCATTTTAACGTGTAAAGAGTAGCGGGTGCCGAGGGATTCGCGCGCCTTAATGTTCAGATGACCGCCCAGCTTACGCGCCAGCTGATCGCAAAGCCAGAAGGTGAGGGCATTCGCCTTACCGTAGTGGTCGCGCTGGGTATCGTTCAGGAACGGGAAGTGCAGGTTATCAATTTCGCTCACGGTCACGCCTTCGCCCGTATCCAGGATGCGGAACGTCAGACGATCGTCGGTGGACTCATCGGTGCTGACTTCAAGGGTGATCTTGCCGATCTGCGTCGTGGTGACGGCATACTGAATCAACATCATCAGGATGCGACGCAGGGCATCGCGATCGCCATGACGTTCGTCGTTGGCCGGTAAATGGTTGTTGATCAGCAGCTGGAGTCCCTTGCGCTTGATCACCGGCAGGACTTCCGGCACCACCTCATCAATCAGGTCCTGGATGGAGAAGAGCGTAGGGGTGCCCTTCCAGATGTCATTCTCCAGCATGTTCGCAAGCTGGATTTCGTCCACCAGACGAACCAGTGAATCGGCCTGGCTGCTTAGCTGTCGGCTTTCTGGCGTGCTCAGATCAGCAATCTGCGTGGCGAGTGACTTCAACGGCTGTTTAAAGGCATCGCCAATATTTTGCATAAACGCGGCGCGGCCATGCTGGTTTTTCTCGTACAGTCTTTGCGCCTGCTTGAGCTTTTTATTCACCAGCACTTCGCGATCCTGATCGCGAATGATGAAGATTTGCGTGCGCGACGCGACCTGACTGCGGAACTGACGGATCTCATACAGTTCATTATTAATGGTGGCCTGGATGACACCCTGATGCTGGTCCGCCATGGCCGTAATATTTTGCAGGTTAAGATGCGGCAGAAGGTGATCGGCAATTTTATTGCTCATTACCGTGCGGTTTGCCTCCTGATCGTGAACGAGCACCCCAAGCGGCAGCACGGAAATAATCTCTTCATTCAGGGCACGAAGAATGCGCAGCTCGTTGCTGGTCCCGGCTGATACCGACGTCGAGTCGCTCTGGCGGCCCGACTGGAAACGGAAGGTGCTGTAACCAAACAGCGCCAGCGCCAGCAGGCCGATATTCAGCAGCAGCGGCAGCAGAATGTTTTGCAGAGTATCAAGCATCAGGGTGCCAAAAGGCACCTGCCACACCAGACGCATACCGGTTGAGTTGAGCGATGAGGCAATCTCAATCTTTGAGCCATTAAATGAGATGGCTACGCTGTCCGCGCCTTCTTTATCCGACGGCGAGCGCATATTTTGGGTGCTGTTGTCTGGCTCCAGACGGAAGCTGTCCAGCGGCATATCCGGTGGGATGAGATCGTTAATCGGCAGGTCGAAGGCAACCACGGTCGCCAGATGGCCCGGCTGGTTAAAGGTGGTTCGCAGCGTGAAGTAGTGACCATTCTGCCAGGCAAGACGGCGTAATGACGAGAAACTTTCGCGCTCGTCCAGCGCGTTGGCCTGTTGCAGCATTTCTGCCCGACGGGAATCCACAATACTGCCCACGGTGGTCTCTTTAAAGCCGGAGGAGAGATCCTTAAGCGGCAGGGTTGAGATCAGGATCATGCTGTTGTCCTGACCGTTCAGGTAATACATTGACCACGGTACGGTCTCGGCGCCCCACAGGGTGTCCAGATAGGAGGAGATCCGCTGCGTCATCTCAAGCGTTGCGCTGTCGTGCGAGCCGAAAATCAGGGCTTCCGTCTTGCGCTGCGGTTTTTCAAGGTAATACACATCCTGCTTAAGGCGCGTTTCCTGCAACCCTTCGCCTGACGAGGTGGCGGGCGCGGCAGCGATATTGTCGTAGATTTGCCAGGTCGCATAGCGCCACGTATCAATGCGTTTATGCACCGCATGGGTGATATCGACGATTTGATAGCTTTTATCTTTAAGCCAGGTGTTAACGGCGCTCTGGATCATCACTCCCATTGTGACTAACAGCACAACGATCAACAGAAGAAAGAAACGGGTGATGCTGCCCGGTAGAAGGGAGAATTTGCTCGGGGCGGTAGTTTCAGTCTGACTCATCGATGTGTTTAACCCGTAATGGCCGCGCGGTAATGGGATAGGGCAGTATAAAGGGTAATAACTGAATTTCCAGCGTCGTTATCGGTATAACCTTGACTTTTTATCCGGGTAACCGGCTTCAACGTCCCCGGGTGAAAGGTGTACAAAACCCCGTGAAATGTATAAATACGCCATCGCACCGGCAGAAAAATAGCACGAATAAACAAGAAATTAATTTCGATAGCATAAAAACAATTAAGTGCAAGCCGTATTCGGGATTTAGTTAATAGTCGTTATCATTACCAAGCGGTAGCACATTAAATGTAGGTTGACGTAAAGAAAGGTAAAAAAAAACCGAATGCGAAGCATCCGGTTCAATTAGGGATAAACAGACATTCAGAACTGAATGACGGTAATAAATAAAGTTAATGATGATAGCGAGGGTTATTTTAGTGGTGTTGAAGGGAATTTTTTTGTCATTCAGTGCTGTACTGTTTTTTACGGCAATTTGCTGAATTTAATGCGATATATTTTTGTTTTGATTATCCGTGCTATATTTTTAAACTATTAATGCTCTGTAAAAGTTCCTCCAAATTTACAAATTGAAACATCTTGATGGTAAAGTGAAACATCTTCAAAGTTTTCGTATCATATTCCTGTTGGATTATTCTGCATTTTTGAGGAGAATGAACTTGCCGACTGGTTAAGAGGGTTGACCAGTAAGCAGTGGTAAATAATAAGGCATATAACAGAGGGTTAATAAAATGAAAGTTAAAGTACTGTCCCTCCTGGTACCAGCTCTGCTGGTGGCAGGCGCAGCAAATGCGGCTGAAATTTATAACAAAGACGGCAACAAATTAGATCTGTACGGTAAAGTGGATGGCCTGCACTATTTCTCTGATGACGACAGTGCAGACGGCGACCAGACCTACATGCGTCTGGGCTTCAAAGGCGAAACTCAGGTTAACGACCAGCTGACCGGTTACGGCCAGTGGGAATACCAGATCCAGGGTAACTCTGGTGAGAACGAAAACAACTCATGGACGCGTGTGGCGTTCGCAGGTCTGAAATTCGCTGATGCGGGTTCATTCGACTATGGTCGTAACTACGGCGTTGTTTACGATGTAACTTCCTGGACCGACGTTCTGCCGGAATTCGGCGGCGATACCTACGGTTCTGACAACTTCATGCAGCAGCGTGGTAACGGCTTCGCGACCTACCGTAACCAGGACTTCTTCGGTCTGGTTGATGGTCTGAACTTCGCGTTGCAGTACCAGGGTAAAAACGGCAGCGCAAGCGGCGAAGGCCAGACCAACAACGGTCGTGAGGCACTGCGTCAGAACGGTGATGGCTACGGCGGCTCTCTGACCTATGATCTGGGCGAAGGCTTCGCTATCGGTACGGCAGTCACCAGTTCTAAACGTACTGCTGACCAGAACGCTGCGCGCTACTACGGTGAAGGCGATCGCGCAGAGACCTACACCGGTGGTCTGAAATACGACGCGAACAACATCTACCTGGCTGCACAGTATACTCAGACTTACAACGCGACCCGTGCGGGCGACCTGGGCTGGGCTAACAAAGCGCAGAACTTCGAAGTGGTTGCGCAGTATCAGTTTGACTTCGGTCTGCGTCCATCCGTGGCGTACCTGCAATCTAAAGGTAAGGACCTGGAAAACGGCTACGGCGACCAGGATCTGCTGAAATATGTTGATGTTGGCGCGACTTACTACTTCAACAAAAACATGTCCACCTACGTTGATTACAAAATCAACCTGGTTGATGAGAACGACTTCACTCGCGCAGCAGGTATCGGTACTGACGATATCGTCGCGCTGGGTCTGGTTTACCAGTTCTAATTGCTCATACAGCGACAAAGGGGCCAACAGGCCCCTTTTTTCATGCTTTTTTAGGGTCTTACAAATACGCTGTTTTAGTGTACTCTTGCCGCCCTGGCATGAGGATAATAACCAATGGATATGACTTTTTTACGCGCCAGCGTTCTGGCGACTTTTTTACTCCTGACCGCGTGTGACTCTTCCACACAGCCCGCAAAAATCGACGCACCCGCCGCGACGGTGCTGGAAGGGAAAACCATGGGGACCTTCTGGCGCGTCAGCGTGATGGATATTGATAAATCCCGCGCTGAAGAATTACGCGGTAAAATTCAGGCGCAGCTGGATGCCGACGATCAGCTACTCTCTACCTATAAAAATGACTCAGCGCTGATGCGTTTCAATCGCTCCAGCAGCACCTCGCTGTGGCCGGTGAGCGAAGCAATGGCCGATATCGTCACGGAAGCCATGCGCGTGGGCTACAAAACCAACGGCGCAATGGATGTGACCGTGGGGCCGCTGGTGAACCTGTGGGGATTTGGCCCCAACAAGCAGCCGGTGACTACACCCGATCAAGCCGCCATCGACGACGCCCGCGCGCGTACAGGGTTACAGCATCTGGCGGTGATCTCCCAGTATGGTCAGCAATACCTGCAAAAAGATATTCCCGACCTGTTTGTGGATCTCTCCACGGTAGGCGAGGGGTATGCTGCGGATCATCTCGCGGCCCTGATGGCGCAGGAAGGCATTCCGCGTTATCTGGTTTCCGTCGGGGGCGCGCTCGTCAGCCGGGGCATGAACGCCAGCGGCAGGCCGTGGCGAGTGGCCATCCAAAAACCAACCGATCAGCAAAACGCGGTGCAGGCGATTGTCGACATCAACGGGCATGGTATCAGCACCTCCGGAAGCTACCGCAACTATTACGAGCTGGATGGCAAACGTATCTCGCACGTGATTGATCCGCAAACCGGACGCCCGATTACCCATAACCTGGTGTCCGTGACGGTGATAGCCCCAACCGCGCTGGAGGCGGATGCCTGGGATACCGGATTGATGGTGCTCGGCACGGAGAAGGCCAAAGAGGTAGTGCGTCAGGAAGGGCTGGCCGTCTATATGATCACTAAAGAGGCTGACGGGTTTAAAACCTGGAGTTCGCCGCAGTTCAATAGCTTCCTGGTGAGCGAAAAAAATTAAAAAGCAAGGTTGCGGGTTTTTGTTCGGTGGCGTTCAGGCAAGCTGAGCGTATGCTTGTAAGAGGAGCCGATAATGAAAAACACAACCTATCTTACCGATGAGGATCGCTGGCAGGCCGTACTGGCCCGCGATCCGCGTGCGGATAACCAGTTTGTCTTTGCCGTGCAGACGACCGGCATTTATTGTCGTCCGTCCTGTCGCGCCCGCCACGCGCTGCGTAAAAATGTCTGCTTTTATCCTGATGCTCACCAGGCCGCGCAGGCGGGTTTCCGCCCCTGTAAGCGCTGTAGGCCGGACCAGGCCGACCCTATGGCGCAGAAAAAGGCCAACATTGCGCTGGCCTGTCGACTGCTTGAACAGGATGCCGCGCTGAACCTGGAGGCACTGGCGCAGCAGGTTGCCATGAGTCCGTTCCATTTCCACCGCTTGTTTAAATCCGTCACCGGCATGACGCCGAAAGCATGGCAGCAGGCCGCGCGTGAACAACGCCTGCGCACCCTGCTTGCACAGGGCGGTAAAATCACCGACGCCGTACTGGCCGCTGGCTTTCCGGACGGCAGCAGTTACTACCGTAAAGCCAACGGCGCGCTGGGCATGACGGCAAAACAGTACCGCAACGGAGAGGCTGCGGTCCGCTATGCCATCAGTGACTGCTCGCTAGGCCGCTGTCTGGTGGCGGAAAGCGAGCGCGGGATCTGCGCAATACTGCTGGGTGATGACGACGCCGGGCTGACGGCTGAGCTGCTGTCACTGTTTCCGCTTGCCGTCCGTGAACCGATGGAAGGCGCATTTGCCGGGCGTGTACGTCAGGTGATTGCCTCTGTCGACAGCCGCGCGACGCCGCTGACGCTGCCGCTGGATATCCGGGGTACCGCCTTCCAGCAGCAGGTCTGGCAGGCGCTGCGGACTATCCCCTGCGGAGAAACGGCAAGCTATCAGCAGGTGGCAAAGGCCATTGGTAAACCCAATGCCGTACGTGCCGTGGCGGGGGCCTGCGGTGCCAACAAACTGGCGATAGTCATCCCCTGTCACCGCGTGGTGCGTAACGACGGCGCGCTGTCGGGTTATCGCTGGGGCGCAGCGCGTAAGGTGCTATTGTTGAAACGTGAGGCGAACAACCCGGAGGAATAATGCTCGATCTTTTTGCTGATGCTGAACCCTGGCAGGAGTCGCTCGCGCCGGGGGCGACGATCCTGAGACGCTTCGCGCTTTCCCGCGCGGCGGCGCTGTTCGACGGCATTAAAGCCGTCACCGCCCGTTCGCCGTTTCGCCATATGGTTACGCCGGGCGGGTATACCATGTCCGTGGCGATGACCAACTGCGGCGAACTGGGATGGGCGACGAATGAGCGGGGCTATGTATATGCCGCGTACGATCCGCTGACGGATCAGCCGTGGCCGCCGATGCCGGAGGCGTTTCAGGCGCTGTGTCATGATGCCGCCGTGGCGGCCGGCTATCCTGATTTTCGACCCGATGCCTGTCTTATTAACCGCTATGCCGTTGGGGCAAAGCTCTCCTTGCATCAGGATAAGGACGAGCCGGACCTGCGCGCGCCGATTGTCTCGGTATCCCTTGGGCTGCCCGCTGTCTTTCAGTTTGGCGGCCTGCGGCGCAACGACCCGCTCAAACGGCTGATGCTGGAGCATGGCGATGTGGTTGTCTGGGGCGGTGAATCACGGCTTTTTTATCACGGTATTCAGCCGCTTAAACCAGGCGATCACCCGGTGGCGGGGGCGTTTCGCTACAACCTCACGTTCCGCCAGGCAGCGTACAGAGAATAAAAATAAGAATTATTCTTGATGTGTGTGAAAGGCAGTTTACACTGCTGGCTGATTTTTCTTGTCCGGATTGCTCTGCATGCAACTACTTCTTCTTGTCTGGCGGCAGTATCGCTGGCCTTTTATCGCGGTGATGGCGTTAAGCCTTGCCAGCGCGGCGCTGGGGATCGGCCTGATTGCCTTCATTAACGTGCGTTTGATCGAAATGGTCGACACGTCACTCTCCGTCCTGCCGGAATTTCTGGGTTTACTGCTGCTGCTGATGGCAGTCACGCTCGGGTCACAGCTGGCGCTGACCGCGCTCGGCCACCACTTCGTTTTCCGTCTGCGCAGTGAGTTCATCAAACGGATCCTTGATACTCAAGTGGAACGCATCGAACAGCTGGGAAGTGCTTCTCTGCTGGCGGGGCTGACCAGCGATGTGCGCGCCATTACCATCGCCTTTGTGCGCCTGCCGGAGCTGGTGCAGGGGATCATCCTGACCTTTGGCTCGGCAGCCTATCTCGCCTGGCTCTCCAGCAAAATGCTGGCGGTAACGGCGCTGTGGATTGTTATTACCATCTGGGGCGGGTTCCTGCTGGTATCACGCGTCTATAAGCACATGGCGGTGCTGCGCGAAACGGAAGACAAGCTCTATAACGATTACCAGACGGTGCTGGAAGGGCGTAAAGAGCTGACGCTGAACCGCGAGCGCGCCGAACATATCTTCAACCATCTCTATATCCCGGATGCGCACGAATATCGTCATCACATTATTCGCGCCGATACGTTCCACCTGAGCGCCGTGAACTGGTCCAACATCATGATGCTGGGCGCGATTGGGCTGGTGTTCTGGATGGCGAACAGCCTGGGGTGGGCGGATACCAACGTGGCGGCAACCTACTCCCTGACGCTGCTGTTTTTACGCACGCCGCTGCTGTCGGCCGTTGGCGCACTGCCGACGCTGCTGAGCGCACAGGTGGCCTTCAACAAGCTGAAGAAGTTCGACCTTGCGCCGTTTAAGGCTGAGTTCCCGCGCCCGCAGGCCTTCCCGAACTGGCAAACGCTGGAGCTGCGTAACGTTACCTTCCGCTATCAGGATAACGCCTTCTCAGTGGGGCCGATCAACCTGACCATTCACCGCGGCGAACTCCTGTTCCTGATCGGCGGTAACGGCAGCGGCAAATCCACGCTGGCGATGCTGCTGACGGGCCTCTATCAGCCGCAGTCGGGTGAAATTTTGCTGGATGGTAAAGCGCTGAGCGCGGAGAAACCGGAGGACTACCGCAAGCTCTTCTCGGCGGTATTTACCGACGTCTGGCTGTTCGACCGGCTGCTGGGACCGGAAGGGCAGCAGGCGGATCCGGCGCTGGTGGAGAAGTGGCTTGCGCACCTGCAAATGTCGCACAAGCTGGAGCTTCAGGATGGCAAAATCCTGAATCTCAAACTGTCGAAAGGGCAGAAGAAGCGCGTGGCGCTGCTGCTGGCGCTGGCCGAAGAGCGCGACATCATCCTTCTGGATGAATGGGCCGCCGATCAGGACCCGCACTTCCGTCGCGAGTTTTATCAGGTCCTGCTGCCGCTGATGCAGGCGATGGGAAAAACCATTTTTGCCATCAGCCATGACGATCACTACTTCATTCACGCCGACCGTCTGCTGGAGATGCGCGACGGCAAGCTGAGCGAGCTGACCGGCGATGAGCGCGATGCGGCGTCACGGGACGCGGTGGCGCGTACGGCCTGATTGCAATTGTGCCGGGTGAACCCCGGCACACTAATTTTTTCATATATGCCGTTTTTTTCTCCATCCCGACCCGCCGTTTATTCTTATTTACATATCCCCGCGCTATGCTTAACGCCAACTCATTTAATGGATTTATGATTGATGTCGGTATTAAAGAAAAACAGCGCCAGGCAGCGTGACCAGGAGCGTGCGCGGCTCATCTGGCTCCTGACGACTGATAAAGCGGTCACGTCAACGTTATTGGGTAAGCTAACCCTGGCTGAGCAATATGATGTCGGCACGCTGGCCGACGATATTGCTGAGGTAGGTGCGCTGGTTGCACATTTACCACCTCCGGATCTGGCGGACACCCTGGAGGCATTGCCTTCCGAGGAGCGCCACGCCCTGTGGCGGCTGGTGCAGGATCACGAGCGTGGTCAGGTGCTGCTTGAAGCCTCGGAAAACGTCTGGGATGACCTTATCGATGAGATGAGCGACCGGGACATTCTTGACGCACTGCAAACGCTGGATATCGACGAGCAGATCTACCTTGTACAGCATCTTCCGCGCAACCTGACCGGACGCCTGCTGGCTTCCCTGCCTGCCGAAGAGCGGGCGCGCGTGCGTCAGGTGATGCACTACGAGAAAAACAGCGTCGGCGCGATCATGGAGTTTGGCGTCATCACCGTGCGTCCGGACGTCACCCTGGGGACGGTGCAGCGCTATCTTCGTCGCCTGGGCAGTATGCCGGACAACACCGATAAACTGTTCGTCACCTCGCGGGATAAAACCCTGCTCGGGGAGCTGGAGCTGAAAACGATCCTGCTGAACAGCACCCAGCAGCGGGTGAGTGAGGTCATGGAAACCGAGCCGATGGTCTTCTCGCCGGAAGACGATGCCGAAAAAGCGGCGCGTACTTTCGAACGTGATGACCTGGTGAGCGCGGCGGTGGTGGATTCGGTGGGCAAGCTGATGGGGCGTCTGACCATCGATGAGATCGTTGACGTGGTCTATGAAGAGACCGATAACGACCTGCGTGCCCTTGGCGGGATCAGTGCCGAAGACGATGTTCATGCCTCCGTCGGCAAGGCCGTCAAAACCCGCTGGGCGTGGCTCGCCATCAATTTATGCACCGCGTTCGTGGCGTCCCGCGTTATTGACGGCTTCGAACATACCATTTCCCAGCTGGTGGCCCTGGCGTCGCTGATGCCGATTGTGGCGGGGATCGGCGGGAACACCGGCAACCAGACTATCACCATGATCGTTCGCGCCCTGGCGCTGGAAAACATTCAGCCGGGTAATTTTTCGTGGCTGATTTTCAGGGAGATGGGCGTCGCGCTGATTAACGGCCTGGTCTGGGGCGGCATCATGGGCGGCATTACCTGGTGGCTGTACGATGATATGGCGCTGGGCGGGGTCATGATGCTGGCGATGGTGCTGAACCTGCTGGTGGCGGCGATGATGGGCGTGATTATCCCATTGACGATGACCCGGCTGGGGCGCGACCCCGCGGTGGGGTCGAGCGTGATGATCACCGCCATTACCGATACCGGCGGTTTCTTTATTTTTCTTGGACTGGCGACGATTTTTCTTCTGTAGCCAGTGCTTTTTGCTTAAGTCGGGCAGGGAGGATGAACATCATCACAATCCCGCCCAGCACGCCAATCGCCAGGTTGCCGGTGTAAACCGTTGCCACAACCGTCACCAGCATCACGACGGTTTCAGCCACCGGCGCGTTTTTCAGCGTTCCGGGCTGAACGCTATGCCAGCTAAAGGTCTTGACGGCCACAATGGCCATAATACCCGCCAGTACCGCCATCGGGATTTTGGCCATCACCTCGCTGAGCGCCGTAACCAGCACCAGCAGTACGATACCCGCCGCAAGGGTGGAGATACGGCTTCTGCCTTTCCCCATCTCCACGTTTACGATGGTCTGCCCAATCATCGCGCAGCCCGCAATGCCACCGTAGAACCCGGCCATAATATTCCCCACGCCCAGACCGATGCTCTCGCGACGCTTACTGGAGGGGGTAGCGGTCAGTTCATCCACCAGTTTTGCCGTCAGCAAGGATTCCAGCAGGCCAACGAAAGCGATACTTAGCGCGCACGGCCAGATAATGCTCAGGGTTTCCAGATTGAGCGGCACCAGCAGTTGCGTAAAGCCCGGCAAACCGCCGCTCATGGAGCCTTCATCCCCTACCGTCGGCAGAATTTGCCCGCTGGTGACGGTGAACAAAGTCAGCAGCACAATGGCAATCAGCGGGGAGGGCACGCTTTTGATATAGCGTGGCACCCACAGCACAATCAGCAGCGTCAGCACGAACAGGCCCACAATCACCGGGCTTCGGCTCCAGAAATGGGGCACCTGGGCAAAGAAAATCAAAATGCCAAGGGCGTTAACAAACCCGGTCATCACCGACTGGGGAATAAAGCGCATCAGCCGCGCCATACCCAGCGCGCCGAACAGGATCTGAATCATGCCTGCCATCACCACCGCGGGCAGAATGTACTGTACGCCGTGTTGATGGACCATCGGGCCAATCACCAGCGCGACGGAACCTGCCGCCGCCGTCACCATGGCCGGACGCCCGCCGAGCAGGGAAAGGGCGAAACAGAGCACCACGGAGGCGATAAGACTCACTTTCGGATCCACGCCCGCGACCACGGAAAACGAAATCACTTCCGGGATCAGCGCCAGCGCGGTAATCACACCGGCCAGGGTTTCGCGCATCAGACGGTGAGGCGAACGTAAAACAGTGGCGACATGGCCTTCTTGAGGTACAGACGAGTGGGGTAATGACATAACAATTCGCTGGTAGGGGCAGGCTTCCGTGCGCGCGATCACAAAGTGCAGCATCATAGCCAGGAAAATCGTCGGGTGCCAGCCTGTCTGCCAAAACCCTACAAACAATCCATCATTAAATTTCACAATTACAATAATTTCGTAACCTTTAAACAATATTTAAAAGTTGCTACCGTGCCACCGCAGCGTGTTTCACCTGTAATTTCCACGCATCAAGCACTATTCAACTAAGGCATAAATGATGAAAAAAATGACTGCCGTGCTCTTTTCTCTGGCCGTGGGGCTGAACGCCGTCTCGCTGGCGGCGAAGGCTGACGCACCAAAAGAGCAGGAAACGGATGTCCTTTTAATTGGTGGCGGCATCATGAGCGCCACGCTGGGAACGTATCTTCAGGAATTAGAGCCGAACTGGTCCATGACCATGGTCGAGCGCCTCGATGGCGTGGCACAGGAAAGCTCTAACGGCTGGAACAACGCCGGGACGGGGCACTCGGCACTCATGGAACTGAACTATACGCCGCAGAAAAAGGACGGTTCCATTAGTATCGAGAAGGCGGTAGAGATCAACGAAGCGTTCCAGATCTCACGTCAGTTCTGGTCTCACCAGGTGAATAGCGGTGTGTTGCACAATCCGCACTCCTTCATCAACACCGTACCGCACATGAGCTTTGTGTGGGGCGATCAAAACGTCAACTTCCTGCGCGCGCGCTACGCTGCCCTACAACAGAGCACGCTTTTCCGCGGGATGAAATACTCTGAAGATCACGCTCAAATCAAAGAGTGGGCGCCGCTGGTCATGGAAGGCCGCGATCCGAACCAGAAAGTGGCGGCGACCCGCACTGAAATTGGTACTGACGTTAACTACGGTGAAATCACCCGTCAGCTGGTGGCCTCTCTGAAGAAAAAAGAGAACTTTAACCTGCAACTCAGCTCCGAAGTGCGTGGTTTCAAGCGCAATGCGGATAACAGCTGGAGCGTGACCGTTGCCGATCTGAAAAACAACGAAGCCGAGCATGTGATTAAGGCCAAGTTCGTGTTTATCGGTGCGGGCGGCGCGGCGCTGAAACTGTTGCAGGAGTCCGGTATTCCGGAAGCGGACGACTACGCCGGCTTCCCGGTTGGCGGCCAGTTCCTTGTGTCGGAAAACCCGGAAGTGGTTAACCGTCATCTGGCGAAAGTGTACGGTCAGGCCTCTGTGGGCGCACCACCGATGTCCGTTCCGCATATCGACACCCGCATGCTGGACGGTAAGCGTGTAGTGCTGTTCGGGCCGTTCGCCACATTCTCCACCAAGTTCCTGAAAAACGGTTCCCTGTGGGATCTGTTGAGCGCGACCACAACGTCAAACGTCAAGCCAATGATGGACGTGGGGCTGGATAACTTCGATCTGGTGAAATACCTGATTAGCCAGGTGATGCTCTCTGATGAAGAACGCTTCGAGGCGCTGAAAGAGTACTATCCGCAGGCGAAGAAAGAAGACTGGCGTCTGTGGCAGGCAGGTCAGCGTGTGCAGATCATCAAACGCGATCCGAAAGAGGGCGGCGTGTTGCGTCTGGGTACCGAAGTGGTAAGCGATAAGGATGGCACCATTGCCGCGCTGCTGGGGGCATCTCCGGGGGCGTCTACCGCTGCGCCAATCATGCTGCACCTGATGGAAAAAGTGTTTAAGGACAAAGTATCCAGCCCGGAATGGCAGGCGAAGCTGAAAACCATTATTCCATCCTACGGTACGAAGCTGAACGGTAACGTTGAGGCCACGGAACAAGAGCTGGAATACACCAGCCGCGTTCTGCAACTGCAATACGTCAAACCGCAGGCTGCGGATGCTGCGCCAAAGGCAGAGCTGAAGCCTCAGGCGGAAAGCAAGCCGGTAGCGGATATCGCGCTGTAAGATAAACGCAAAACGGTAACATCCGTTACCGTTTCTAGTGTTTTCTCCCTCTCCCTGTGGGAGAGGGTTGGGGTGAGGGCGCCAGAACGCACCCTTTCCAGGTCGGGTAAGCGTGAGCGCCACCCGACTTATTTTTAACGAACTACCGCTTGTCCTACCGTCTCATCCGCCTTCCATACGCGATATTTCACATCCACGTTTTCCGGCGTATATACGACGATCGGCAGCTTGCTGTTATAGCGCAGCAGACTGTTATCGCCCAGATACGCGGTAATAAATTTCTTCTCTTTCTTGCCGTCCGGGCACGCCATCATGGTGGAGACTGGCGAGGTTACTTTGTCGAAGACATAGTAGTCATAGCCCCAGCCTTCCAGCGTTTTGCTTTCCAGCTGGCCGCCCAGACGATGCTGGTTGCAGTCCACTTCCAGCGTCTGGCCGATTAACAGCTCAACTTTGAAATTTGCTTCATCCTGCTGAGCCGGGAGCTGAATAACCTGGCGCTTCATCCCTTTGTCCGCTTGCGGATACGGAGCAACTTTTTCCAGCGGCTGCTCTTTCTGGGTTTCGCTGGCGAAAGCACTGCTGCTGGCGCACGCAGCGGCGATGAGGGCGATGGCAAATTTAGGTGCGTTTTTCACTGTCATTCCTTTTTGTTAAAACGATCCTGGAAAGACTAACATAATATACGTGAATGGTTGGCGTAATTTACTCACATTTTCATTTTAAACGGAGTAATGCACTGCTTTTGTGTTCTTTTATTGGTGTTTAATGCTGTGGTGGAGTCGATGCGGCGATCGTGTTATTTTACGCGTTAATTATTGTTATTTATCTGTAAAGGGAGGAGATATGGTACGGGAAAAACTGAAGACACCTGAAGGCCGCAAGTTCCTGCTGGCGTTACTGGTTGTGTTTATGATTGCTGCTGCATGCGTGGGGCGAGCAACCATTGTCGGTGTGATTGAGCAGTACAACATCCCGCTCTCTGCCTGGACAACCAGCATGTTTGTCCTGCAATCGGCGATGATCTTTGTTTACAGCCTGGTGTTCACCGTGCTGCTGGCGATTCCGCTGGGGATTTTCTTTCTCGGTGGGCGTGAAAAACACTAAGCATTGCGCATGCGGAGACAGGCAATAAAAAACCAGCCATAAGCGGCTGGTTTTTTTGTGTAGTTTTGGTCGGCACGAGAGGATTTGAACCTCCGACCCCCGACACCCCATGACGGTGCGCTACCAGGCTGCGCTACGTGCCGACGCATAAAAGGAATAGTACTCTATTCCTTTTTGAATGCAAGGGGCAAGCAACGCTAACTGATTCATAAATAATCAGTTAGCGATAAAGCGCTTCTCGTCTGTCAGCACCTGCAACAGCAAACTGAGCTGCGGTTTCTGGTCTTTCAGTTTCTCACCTTCGAGGCTATACGTCTGGTAATTGCCGTTGCTGTTCAACACCAGGGACAACGTCGGTGTGGTCACCACCAGCGTGTTTCCGCCAGCAGCCGTGACCCAGTTATGACGCCGCGTGGCGCTAAAGAGGTCTTGGCCCTGCGAGTACTCAATTGCCGGTGTGCTGACGTGCAGCAGCCGCTGCATTAACGTGGTCATGACGTCTTTATGGTCGGTCAGCATGTTGATGCGCTGCGCGGGAGTGCCCGGCCAGTGGATCACCAGGGGAACATGCAGGTTCGGACGCGACCACGCCATGCCCTTCGCCCCGTCGCCGAGCGGCACGCCATGCCCCGCCGTGATAATAACGACCGTATTGTCCAGCTTGCCCGCGTCGCGCAGGGCGGTCAGCACGCGGCCGATCTGCGCATCAACATCGCCCGCCGCACGGCTATAGCGGCGCGCGAAGCCTTTCTGATTGCTGTCATCAAGCGTTGTGCCGTTAAACGCAACCCAGGAGAACCAGCGGTTATCTTCCTGCGCATAGCGCTTCAGCCAGTCTATCCACTGGTCAGCGGTCCGATCGTCAGACTGGCTCTGCGCGGCGGGCAGTGAGAAATCAGACAGCAGTGCCTGGCGGTACAGCGAGCTGTTGAAACCATCAGAGGCGAACAGCCCCAGCTGGTAGCCCTGCTGATTAAGCCCGGTAATCAATGCAGCCGGAATACGGGCCGACAGCACGCCGTCCATATAGCTCGGTGAAATACCGTAGAACAGACCGAAAATACCCGCGTCGGTCGAATTACCTGAGCTCATATGCTGAGTGAATACGATGTTGTTCTCAGCGAATTCAGCCAGCGCTGGCATCTGCTTCTCATAGCGAGAATAGTTCAGGCCATCGACGGTAATCAGCAGCACGTTCTGACCGCGCCCCATGTCGCGATATTTCAGATCGCTCAGGGGATACTGCACGCTGACCGCTTCCGGATTACCCTGTTCGACCAGACGACGCTGATACTCCTGCGCGTCCAGCAGGCCGTGTTTTTCGAGGAAACGACGCGCCGTCATCGGATAGGAGAGCGGCAGGTTTGCGCGCTGCATGGTAATCGGGCGGTAGAAGTTCGCATCTGCCCAGATATACATCAGGTGCGAACCGATAAATGAGGCGAAAAAGAGCGCCGCGACGGGCTTCGCATAATGGCGGCGTCGGGTCAGACTGCGGAGTTTTTGCCAGCTCCACGTGGCGAACAGCATTTCGATCAGCAGGATAATCGGCACGCTGATAAACATCAGCTGCCAGTCGCGCGCGGTCTCGTTCTGATCCGGGTTAATCACCAGCTCCCAGACGACAGGATTCAGGTGCAGGTGGAATCGGGTAAAGACTTCGCTGTCGATCAGCAACAGCGTCATGCCCGCCGTTGCAAGAATGGCAGACAGGAAGCGCATCAGCCGCTGCGACATGACGATAAACGTCAGTGGGAACAGGATCAGCAGATAGGTGGCGAAGACCAGAAAGCTAAAGTGACCCACAAGGCTCATCCACGAGTAGACGCGCCCGGTTAATGTGGTTGGCCAGTCCGCCACAAACAGATAACGGCAGCCGAGCACCATCGCCAACAGAATGTTGAACAGGGCAAACCAGTGCCCCCAGCTGACCATCTGGGAGACTTTTTCACGGTAGCGCTGACGATTCGTCACCATAAACTGTTGTTCGTTTCCCTTAGTGTGCCTGGTCGTCGCTAACGGAGGACTGCAAAGCCTGGGCGAAAGATTTGGCGATCGCCTGACGCTGAGCCGGAGCAACGCTGGTATTGATCAGGTTGGTAACCATATTTCCCAAAACCATCAGGGAGAGATCGGTTGGCGTTTTATGTTTTTCCAGTACGTTGACCAGCTCACTGAGCAGTTGTTCAACGTGTTCGTCACTGTAGCGGGAATGTTGTGGCATAAATCAAAATCAGTTTGTTGAGAGAAGGGCGACATATTACCGTAGCAACAGCTTTTTTTCCCCTTTTTTATCTTCTGTTGCACACATGCGTTGGTGGTGGTTGAATACCGCCCGGTCTAAAAGGAGAGTTTATCATGAGT
The DNA here is from genome assembly GCF_049238805.1 of Enterobacter cloacae complex sp. CDL013. Lineage (NCBI taxonomy): Bacteria > Pseudomonadati > Pseudomonadota > Gammaproteobacteria > Enterobacterales > Enterobacteriaceae > Enterobacter > Enterobacter cloacae complex sp. CDL013. The sequence continues at coordinate 314,674 of NZ_JBMKGT010000002.1, forward strand.
CTGGAAATCAACCAGATTGCCTTGCACCAGCTTATCAAGCGTGATGAGCAAACCCTTGAAGTGGTGCTGCGCGATTCGTTACTGGAACCAACGCCTACCGTTGTCGAGATGATGGCGGAGTTGCATCGCGTCTACAGCGCGAAAAATAAAGCCTATGGCTTGTTCAGCGAAGAGAGCGAACTGGCGGATAGCCTGCGCCTGCAACGTCAGGGCGAAGAGGATTTCCTGGCATTCAGCCGCGCTGCTACTGGCCGTCTGCGTGACGAACTGGCGAAATATCCCTTCGCCGATGGCGGTATCGTCCTGTTCTGCCACTACCGCTATCTGGCGGTAGAGTATCTCCTGGTCACCGTGCTGAATAACTTAAGCAGCATGCGCGTGAACGAGCAGCTGGATATCAGCTCAACGCACTACCTGGATATCAACCATGCGGATATTGTGGCGCGTATCGATTTAACCGAATGGGAAACCAACCCGGAATCGACGCGCTACCTGACCTTCCTTAAAGGTCGCGTGGGCCGCAAAGTGGCCGATTTCTTTATGGACTTCCTCGGTGCCAGCGAAGGGCTGAATGCCAAAGCGCAGAACAAAGGTCTCCTCCAGGCGGTGGATGACTTTACGGCTGAGGCGCAGCTTGATAAATCTGAGCGTCAAAACGTGCGTCAGCAGGTTTACAGCTACTGCAACGAGCAGTTACAGGCCGGGGAAGAGATTGAGCTGGAGTCGCTGTCCAAAGAGCTGGCAGGCGTCAGCGAAGTCAGCTTCCAGGAATTTACCGCGGAAAAAGGCTATGAGCTGGAAGAGAGCTTCCCGGCGGATCGCAGTACGCTGCGTCAGCTGACGAAATTTGCCGGTAGCGGCGGTGGGTTAACCATTAACTTTGATGCCATGCTGCTCGGGGAACGTATCTTCTGGGACCCGGCCACCGACACGCTGACCATTAAAGGCACGCCGCCGAATCTGCGCGACCAGCTTCAGCGTCGCACCTCAGGCGGTAAGTAACAGCCATAAAAAAACCCCGCAAACGCGGGGTTTTTCTCGACAGGTTTGCGATTACGCGCGAACGAAGTCGATGTGAGTCAGTTTTGGCTTGAACGCGTGACGCTGAACAGCCTGAACTTTCACTTTTTCTTCTTTACCGCCAACAACGATGGTCAGAACTTCGCTGTAGAACTCAGCTTTGGTCTGCATGTTCCATACTTTGTCGTGATCCAGTTCAATAGCAACTGGAGCAGCTTCGCCACCGTAAACGATAGCCGGGAACTTGTTTGCGGTACGCAGGCGGCGGCTCGCACCCTTACCCTGCACGTTACGTACTTCTGCTTCGATAGTGAACATTGATTTCTCTCTGTATTTAAAACCCTACTACAGGCGACCCAGCAGCAGGTGAGTGTTCTGCCTCACGGATGTGAAGCGGGCGGCATTTTATACTCAAATGGCTCGCGCATCAACGAAAAGTCCCGTTAACCGCGCAATTCGTTTGCCCGGCGAAAGCGTCCTTCATAGTCAAAGACCTTCTCACGTACCTGCCAGAACTGCCCTTTTTTGCGGGCGACAACAAAATCAGGATGCCGCAGCAACGCCTGCTGGCGCACGATATCGGCAACGGTTAGCCAGCGCAGCGGTACGCCAGGCGTGCGGGTATGCGGGCGGATAAAGAGCTGCTCGAACGCGGTGCGCTGGGCGGACGTCTGGACTCGGAACCGCTCGCTGACGTCTGCGCCATCCTCGTCGTAATAGGTGATTTTTAGCCACTCGCCTTTTTCATCCGCGCCGGGTTGTAAGGCCATGCCGGAACAGCGCAGCACCAGCGCATCCTTTAGTTTCAGCGCTGCTTTCAGCATGTCGTCCGGGTCGACCAGAACCGTGTCGCACTCGCGGCAGCGGCGGGCGGCGATATCGTTCTCGGCGTTGCACTGCGGACAGTTTTTAAAGCGGAAGCGGAAATCACACTGTTCGCGATGGCCTTCATCGTCTTCAAACCAGCCCTGACAGCGGCGGCCAAAATGTTCAATCAGCGTGCCGTCGACGGTGGTTTTCCCCCAGAAGGTGTTGGCAAACCCGCAGGCAGGGCAAAAAACCTGAACGGGAACGTTGTCGCTCTTGCCTTTTGGCGTGCCTACTTCCGGCGAATAGAGATCGTGCGGGTTACCGGCGTAATCAAGGATCAGACAGTCGGTTTTGCCCGGCGCCAGACGCAGCCCGCGGCCAACAATCTGCTGATACAGGCTGACGGATTCCGTCGGGCGAAGAATCGCAATCAGGTCGACGTGCGGGGCGTCAAAGCCGGTGGTTAGTACGGAGACATTCACCAGATAGCGGAACCGCTGAGCTTTGAAGTCCTCAATCAGGCTGTCGCGCTCCGGGCCGGGGGTTTCACCGGTAATTAACGCCGCGTCGTCGGCGGGCAGCAGCCCCGTAATTTCACGCGCGTGTTCGACAGTGGCAGCAAAAATCATCACCCCTTTGCGCGTTTGTGCAAACTCTTCAATCTGGCTGATGATATGCGGCGTGATCCGCTTCTGTTTTTTCAGCTCATGGTTAAGATCTGCCTCGCTGAACAGCCCGTTGCTCTGCGCCTGTAAGCGGCTGAAATCGTACTGCACGACGGGCATATCCAGCCGCTCCGGCGGCGTCAGGTAGCCGTGCTTGATCATGTAGCGCAGCGGAAGCTCATAGATACAGTCGCGGAACAGGGCCTTTTCATCGCCACGCACCATGCCGTGATAATGAAACTGATAAATCCAGCCCTTGCCCAGACGAAACGGCGTGGCGGTGAGGCCAAGCAGACGGAGGTGAGGATTCACCTTTTTCAGATGAGTGAGGATTTGCTGATACTGGCTGTCGTCGTCATCGCTGATGCGGTGACACTCATCGACAATCAGCAGGGAAAACTCGCTGCGAAACAGTTCCAGGTTGCGCGCAACGGATTGTACGCTGCCAAACACCACTTTTCCGTGGCTCTCTTTGCGCTTCAGTCCGGCGGCAAAAATGTCGGCCTCCAGGCCGAGCGCGCAATATTTGGCGTGGTTTTGCGCCACCAGCTCTTTGACATGCGCCAGCACCAGCACGCGTCCGCGGGCCAGGCGCGCCAGTTCGGCAATCACCAGGCTTTTGCCGGCTCCGGTCGGGAGTACGATGGCGGCGGGCTCCCGATGCTTGCGAAACCAGGCGAGGGTGGCATCAACGGCTTCCTGCTGATAGGGGCGTAATGTGAACGTCATGGCTTCTCTATTCAGTTAACTCGCATATAGTATGCCACGAAACTTTTTCCCTTGAGTGGCGCAACCAGACCATTATACTGAACTGTTTCTGACTGCTTCTTTTTCGGACGCGTAGTCCGACTTCCAGCACCATTAAGGCTAAAAAGATTTCATGCGACTTGATAAGTTTATCGCTCAGCAACTCGGCGTAAGCCGCGCTATTGCCGGGCGTGAAATTCGCGCCAGCCGCGTAACCGTGGACGGCGACATTGTGAAAGACAGCGCTTTTAAACTCCAGCCTGAGCACCAGGTGGAGTATGACGGCAACCCGCTGACCCAGCAGAATGGCCCGCGCTACTTCATGCTCAACAAACCGGAAGGTTACGTCTGTTCAACGGACGATCCGGATCACCCGACGGTGCTCTACTTCCTCGACGAACCTGTGGCGCACAAGCTGCATGCGGCAGGGCGACTGGATATTGATACCACCGGCCTGGTGCTGATGACCGATGACGGCCAGTGGTCGCATCGCATCACCTCCCCGCGCCATCACTGTGAGAAAACCTATCGGGTGACGCTTGAGTCTCCGGTCTCGGATGACACGGCAGAGCAGTTCGCAAAAGGCGTTCAGCTGCATAATGAAAAAGATCTGACCAAACCGGCGGTGCTGGAAATCATCACTCCAACTGACGTGCGCCTGACCATCAGTGAAGGCCGCTATCACCAGGTGAAACGGATGTTTGCCGCCGTGGGCAACCACGTTGTGGGGCTGCATCGTGAACGTATCGGCGCGATTGAACTCGATCCAGACCTGGCGCCAGGGGAATATCGCCCGCTGACGGAAGAAGAGATTGCCAGCGTCGGGCTGCCTTCACGCTAAATTCAGGAGAACTCAGTGACCACCAGGCCACACTCGTCGTTTAAAATTGTATTTATCCTTGGCCTGCTGGCCATGCTGATGCCGCTGTCTATCGATATGTATCTGCCCGCGCTGCCGGTGATTTCCGCGCAGTTTGGCGTACCGGCAGGCAGCGCGCAGATGACGCTCAGCACCTACATTCTTGGTTTTGCCCTCGGTCAGCTCTTTTATGGCCCAATGGCCGACAGCCTGGGGCGTAAACCAGTTATTCTGGGGGGGACATTGATATTTGCCGCGGCGGCGGTGGCCTGCGCGCTGGCGCAGAGTATCGATCAGCTGATTGTGATGCGTTTCTTCCATGGCCTGGCGGCGGCTGCGGCAAGCGTGGTAATTAACGCGCTGATGCGCGACGTCTACCCGAAGGAAGAGTTCTCACGCATGATGTCGTTCGTCATGCTGGTCACGACAATTGCGCCGCTGGTCGCCCCCATGGTGGGCGGGGCGGTGCTGGTTTGGTTCAGCTGGCATGCGATTTTCTGGATCCTGGCGATTGCCGCGCTGCTGGCCTCGGTGATGATCTTCGTCTTTATCGATGAAACGCTGCCGGTCGAGCGACGTCAGAAGTTCCACGTTCGCACCACGCTTGGCAACTTTGCCTCGCTGTTTCGCCATAAGCGTGTGCTCAGTTATATGCTTGCCAGCGGCTTCAGCTTTGCCGGAATGTTCTCGTTCCTGAGTGCGGGGCCGTTTGTGTACATCGAACTGAACCATGTGTCACCCCAGCATTTTGGTTACTACTTCGCGCTGAATATTGTGTTCCTGTTTGTGATGACCATTATCAACAGCCGCTTTGTCCGGCGGGTTGGGGCGCTGAATATGTTCCGCGCCGGGCTGTGGATCCAGTTCGTGATGGCTATCTGGCTGGTATTGAGCGCGTTGCTGGGCGTCGGTTTCTGGGCGCTGGTGGTGGGCGTGGCGGCGTTTGTCGGCTGCGTGTCGATGGTTTCATCCAACGCGATGGCGGTGATCCTCGACGAATTCCCGCATATGGCGGGTACCGCCTCGTCGCTGGCAGGAACGTTCCGTTTCGGGATTGGCGCGATAGTCGGGGCGCTGCTCTCGACGGCGACGTTTAATACCGCCTGGCCGATGCTGTGGGCGATTGCCCTCTGCGCGACCTGCTCCATTCTTTTTTATCTTTACGCCAGCCGGCCGCGAAAGACGGCGCATAAATGACCACTTAAGGCCCGATACGGGCCTTTTTGTTGACCCATATCAACCAACCCTACGTTCGTTTACCCTGTGTTTGTTTCTTTTATGTAAAATCTATTTATGTAAAAAGTCACATCATTGTATTTAAAAAGGTTGAGTTAGATCGCAGAAACGGGTACATATAGCGCCGACGCGAGCCTGCAACGCCTATAAAATCCGCTAAACAGTGCAGGTTGTCGATGATGTGTTACTATAAATGTAAATAAATTGTGAAGTAAATTTGCTTCCGGGGATCTGAACGTGAATACATTACAACTCTCCATTGTCCATCGCTTGCCCCAGAGCTATCGCTGGTCGACGGGTTTTGCAGGTTCGAAAGTTGAACCGATTCCGCAAAGCGTTGCCGGGGAGGATAATTGCCTGGTGGCGCTCAAACTGCTCAGCCCGAGCGATGAAAATGCGTGGCCGGTTATGGAACGTCTCAGCCAGGCGCTGACGGACATCGAAGTGGACAGCTCCGTGCTGGAATGCGAAGGTGAGCCGTGCCTGTTTGTTAACAGCCAGGATGAGTTTGCCGCCACCTGTCGTCTGAAAAACTTCGGCGTGGCCATTGCCGAGCCGTTCTCCGGTCAATACCCTTTCTGAGTGCTAGTCAGCGGACAATAGCTGGCGCGTGTAATCCTGCGTCGGCGCGGTGAATACGCGCTGGCACTCTCCCTGCTCCACGACTTCTCCCTGCCGCAATACCACCACCTGATGGCAAAGCGCACGCACCACCTGTAAATCGTGGCTGATAAAGATATAGGCCAGCCGATGCTTTTCCTGTAGCCCCTTCAGCAGCGCCAGAATTTGCGCCTGCACGGTGCGGTCCAGGGAAGAGGTTGGCTCGTCCAGCACGATCAGCTCCGGTTTCAGGATCAGCGCGCGGGCAATCGCTATACGCTGGCGCTGTCCGCCAGAAAACTCAGCCGGATACCGGTGCCGGGTCTCGGGATCTAAACCCACTTCCTCCATCACCCGCTTCACGTCGATTTCACGCTGTTGCGCCGTCATTGTCGGCTGGTGGACGCGCAGGCCCTCTTCAATAATCTGTAATACGCTCAGGCGCGGGTTAAGCGAAGAGTTTGGATCCTGAAATACCACCTGCATCCGCGGGCGGACAGGAAGCATCATCCGGCGATTCAGGTTTTGCAGCGGCATGCCGTCAAAGACAATGCTTCCCTGAGAGGCGATCAGGCGCAGCAGCGCCAGGCCGGTGGTGCTTTTGCCCGAGCCGGATTCGCCCACAAGCCCAAGCGACTCACCCGGACGCAGAGCGAAACTCATGTCTTTCAGGACATGATTGTGATCGACCACGCGACGGAGAATGCCTTTGCGGATCGGGAATGACACCGACAGCCCCTCAACGCTCAGCAACGGCGCGCAGTCAGCGTTAAGCGGAACCGGGTCGCCAGCGGGTTCGCTATCGAGCAGGCGCTGTGTATACGGGTGCTGAGGCGCGCTCAGCAGGGCGGATGCCCGGTTCTGTTCCACGCAGCGGCCGTTTTGCATCACGGCCACCGTGTCAGCAAGCTTTTTCACGATGCTCAGGTTGTGCGTAATGAACAACAGGCTCATGTTCAGCTCGTCGCGAAGCTCGCGCAGCAGTTGCAGAATTTGCGCCTGCACCGTGACGTCCAGCGCGGTGGTGGGTTCATCGGCAATCAGCAGTTCGGGGCGTGTGAGCAGGGCCATTGCGATCATCACGCGCTGGCGCTCGCCGCCGGAAAGCTGGTGCGGGAAATCGTTCAGCCGTTTCGCCGCATGACGAATACCGGTGCGTTCAAGGCAGTCCAGAATTTCACCCCGCGCTGCCTCTTTACGCATTCCCCGATGAAGGGACAGCACTTCATAGAGCTGTTTTTCCAGCGTATGCAGAGGGTTGAGCGACACCATCGGCTCCTGAAAAATCATGGCGATGTTATTGCCACGAATGCCGCGCAGGGTTTGCTCGTCAGCGTTCAGCAGCGATTGTCCATGGAACAGAATATCCCCCTGCGGATAGCTGACCGGCGGGGAGGGGAGCAGGCGCAGCACCGAAAGTGCCGAGACGCTTTTACCGGAACCGGATTCCCCGACCAGCGCCAGCGTCTCTCCGCGCTGGATCTGCAACGATAAATCCGTCACTACCGTGCGTGATTCGCCCTGCTTTGAAAACGCTATCGACAGGTTTTCTATGCTCAGAAGAGGCCGGGTCATGTCATACCGCCTTGTTGGGATCGAAGGCATCGCGCACGGCTTCGCCAATAAAAATCAGCAGGGAAAGCAGCACCGCCACGGAGAGGAATGCGGTGATGCCCAGCCAGGGGGCCTGGAGATTGTTTTTGCCCTGCAACAGCAGTTCGCCAAGGGACGGTGAGCCCAGTGGCAAACCGAAACCAAGAAAATCAAGCGACGTCAGGGTGGTAATGGAGCTGCACAAAATAAACGGCAGGAAGGTGAGGGTCGCCACCACCGCATTGGGAAGCATGTGGCGGAAGATAATTGCGCGATCGCTCACGCCTAACGCTTGCGCGGCGCGAATATAGTCGTAATTCCGCGTGCGCAGAAACTCCGCGCGCACCACGCCGACCAGCGCCATCCAGCCGAACAGGACGGTGATCCCGAGCAGCCACCAGAAGCCAGGCTGTACCACACTGGACAGCAGGATAATCAGAAACAGCGTTGGCATACCGGACCAGACTTCAATCACGCGCTGTCCCCATAAATCTATTTTACCCCCGTAATAGCCTTGCACGGCGCCCGCCACAACGCCCATTACGCTGCTAAAGAGCGTCAGCATCAGCCCAAACAGGAGCGAGATGCGGGTGCCATAGAGGATACGCGCCAGCACATCGCCGCCGTTGGCGTCCGTTCCCAGCCAGTTTTGCGCGGAAGGCGGCGAAGGGAAGGGGGTAGACGTGGCGAAGTTAATACTGTTCGCGCCAAAACGAATCGGTGCCCAGATAGCCCAGCCGTGCTGCGCTATCTGCTCACGTAACCAGGGATCCTGGTACTCGGCTGGCGTCGCAAATGGGCCGCCAAAATCGCTTTCGCTATAGGTAGTAAGCACCGGTACATACCAGCGGTCTTTGAAATGCACCAGCAGGGGTTTATCGTTGGCAATCAGTTCCGAACACATACTTAAAGCGAACAGGACGGCGAAGATCCACAGCGACCAGTAGCCGCGACGGTTGTGGCGAAAGCGCGCCCAGCGGGCCTGATTGACGGGGCTTAAACGCGACATCAGCGGCCCTCAAAATCGATACGGGGATCGACCAGCGTATAGCTGATATCGCTGATGATGTTCAGCAGCAGGCCGATCAGGGTGAAAATGTAGAGTGTGCCAAACATCACCGGATAATCACGGGAGACGGTGGCCTCATAGCCCAGCAGCCCTAATCCGTTGAGCGAGAACATCACTTCTATCAGCAACGAGCCGGTAAAAAACATACTGATGAACGTGGCGGGGAAACCTGCAATCACCAGCAGCATGGCGTTACGAAAAACGTGCTTCCACATGATCTGCTTTTCACCGACGCCTTTGGCGCGCGCGGTGACGACGTACTGTTTGCGGATCTCATCAAGAAAGGCGTTTTTGGTCAGCATCGTAAGCGCCGCAAAACCGCCGATGACCGTCGCCAGCACCGGCAGCGTGATGTGCCAGAAGTAATCGGTGATTTTCTGATACCACGGCAGCGTGCTGAAATCCGCGGAGACCAGCCCGCGCAGCGGGAAGAGGTCGAAATAACTGCCGCCTGCGAAAAACACAATCAACAGCACGGCAAACAGAAACGCCGGAATAGCGTAGCCGATGATAATAAACGTACTGCTCCAGATATCGAAACGGCTACCGTTGTAGACCGCTTTCCTTATCCCCAGCGGAATGGAGACCAGATAAATAATCAGCGTCCCCCACAATCCGAGCGTGATGGAAACCGGCAGGCTTTGTTTGATCAGGGTTAACACCGAGGCGCTGCGAAACAGGCTGTCGCCAAAATCGAAACGGACATAATCCCATAGCATCCTGAAATAGCGCTCGTGCAGCGGCTTGTCAAAACCATAGCGATGGGTGATCTCGGCGATCACCTCCGGATCCAGTCCCCGACCGCCCCGGTAGTGGCTTTCGCTGATGTTGCCCACGCCCGTCCGGGCATGGCTGGCCCCCATTCCTTCGCCGCCGCCGCCCGGCATGCCGCCAGCGTGACCAAATTCTATTGCCGCAATCGCCTGGTCCACCGGACCGCCGGGGGCGATCTGGACGATAAAAAAGTTAATGGTAATGATGGCCCACAGCGTCGGGATCACTAACAGCAGCCGGCGGATAAGATAAGCGCCCATCGTCACTCCTTAACGCCGCTCTGCGGGCAATTTTGCGGCTTTATTCACGTCATACCACCAGGTGTCAAAGCCGAGGGTGTAAACCGGGCGAACGGCAGGCAGGGAGAATTTATCCCAGCGGGCCACGCGATCTTCGCCCATATACCACATCGGCAGCATGTAATAGTTCCAGGTTAATACCCGATCGAGCGCGCGGCCAAGCGGCAGAAGCTTGTTCTTATCGCCCTGAGCGGCCACAATTTTTGCAATCAGCGCATCAATCACCGGGCTCTTTACGCCCGGGGCGTTGTAGGAGGAGTCGATATACCCCGATGCCCAGGAGATTTGCAGATCTGAACTCGGCCACGGCTGGGCGGCCCACAGGGTCTGCATCATATCGTAATCGCGACTGCGCTTGCGGTTAGTCAACTGGGCCATATCGACCTGGCGGATATTCATAGTGACGCCAAGCCGGGCAAGGTTCTTCTTAAACGGCAGCACCCACTGATCGTTTGCGCCAGAGGCAATCAGCAGTTCGAAGCTGAGCGGTTTACCGGTTTGCGCATTAACCCGTTGCCGATTTTTCAGCACCCAGCCAGCGTCATCCAGCAGGTTGCTGGCTTTCAGCAGGTTGTCCCGGTCGAACCCGTTTCCGTCGGATTTGGGCGGTTCAAATATGCGGGTGAACACCTCCGGCGGTAGCTCCGCTTTCATTGGCGCCAGCAAAACCAGCTCGTCCGCGTGGGGATAATCACGGGCGGCATATTCAGTATTCTGGAAATAGCTGTTCGCCCGGCTGTAGGCTCCGTAAAACAGCGCTTTGTTCATCCATTCGAAATCAAACGCCAGGGTAATGGCTTCACGCACCCGACGATCGGAAAAAAACGGGCGCTGAATATTAAACGCCAGCCAGCGCGTGTCCTGCGCGGATTCGTTTTTGTGTTCGTCTTTAACGATATAGCCTTTCGCGAAATTTTTTCCGATATAGCGGGTCGCCCAGTTTTTGGCGCTGTTCTCGACACGTAAATCAAATGCGCCTGCCTTAAATGCCTCGAAGGCCACGTTATCATCCAGGTAGTAGTCGTAGCGGATTGTATCGAAGTTCCAGCGGCCCCGGTTTACCGGCAGCGTGGCTGCCCAGTAATCTTTCACACGGGAATAGATCACATACTGGCCCATTCGCCAGTCGGTAATGCGATACGGCCCTCCGGCCAGCGGCGGGGTAGAGAGGGGATCGCTCAGCTTATGGTTTTTCCAGAAGGATTCGGGCATGACGGGCAGGGAGAACAGGCTCAGCATATTCTCTTTGTTCGCCTCAGGGAGTTCGATTCGCACGGTCAGCGGGGCGATGGCTTTCACCGTGGTGCCCTTGTACACCAGACGAAACTGTGGCACGCCTTCGGTCATAAATTTATGAAAGGTGAACGCCACGTCGCGGGCGCTAACCGGCGTACCGTCGTGAAAACGCGCCCGCGGATTAATCGCGATTTCTGCCCAGCTGAAATCTTCGGCGTAACGTACGTTCTCGGCGACCAGGGGATAATAGCTGCCGGGCTCGTCGTCGGAGGTGACGAACAGCGTGTCATAGAGGGATTCGGTACGCGCTGCCGCTACGCCGCGCAGGGCAAAGCGGTTAAAGTTGTCAAATGTTCCCGTGGCGGAAAGCGTCACGTTTCCGCCTTTCGGGGCGGCTGGGTTGACGTAATCGTAGTGGTTAAAGTTAACCGCGTACTTCGGCTCGCCAATGACGGCAAAGGCCGTGCTCTCTTTGATGGTCTGCGCCTGGCTCGACAGGCTCACCAGCGCCAACAGCGTCAACACAACGCGCATAATCATAGTGCGGCGGATCCCTTTGTTCACAGACAGGCTCGGTTGAACAGAATAATAAGGGACAGCACCGTGATTGTGAAATTATTCCCCGAGCGTGATATCGGGTTGCCACGTCCTGAACTGCTCCAGCGGCATCGGGCGGCCAATCCAGTAGCCCTGAAGATAGTTTACGCCATGCTCGCGCAGCCACGCCGCCTGCTCGGGCGTTTCAACACCCTCGGCGACGGTTATCATATTCAGACGTTCTGCCAGCGTCAGCACCGCGTCAAGCACTGGCGAGGTGACGGTTTCAGTCCCGATGGCATTCACGAAGCCACGGTCAATTTTCAGGTAATCCATCGTGAAGCGTTCCAGATAGATCAGCGCGCTGTGGCCAGTGCCAAAATCATCGATGGCGATTTCAAAACCTTCATTGTGCAGCCATTCGAACAGCTGATTTGCCTCGCGGTGGTTAATCATGTCGCGCTCGGTTATTTCCAGCACAATCTGGAAGTGATCGGGCGGAAGGGCGGCGAGAAACGCGCGCATATCCTCTTTAAAGCTTTCCGCATGCAGATGCCCGGGCGCGATGTTGATCCCAAACTTGGCCCCAGGCGGGAGCACCGTTTGCAGAACAGGGGCATCGCGGATAATCAGGTCAAAAAGATGCAGCGTCAGCGGGACAATCAGCTTCTGCGCTTCAGCGAAGTTAATAAAGGCATCCGGTGGAATTTCGCCCATCACCGGATGCTTCCAGCGCATCAGGACTTCCAGCCCGGTCATTCTGAGCGACTGCGCATCCACGACGGGTTGATAGACCACGTAAAACTGGTCGTGCTTGATGGCCGTGAGGATCTCTTTCCCCGGATTGAGACGGATAGTAAGAATATAGAAATTCAACAGGCCCGCCGCGATACCGCAGACCAGGCCGAAAAACACCGCGTAGAGCAGTTCATCGGTTGTCCAGGCTTGCGCATAAACGTTTACGGTCAATGGAATATTTTTCAGCGTGGCGCTACGGGCAGGGACGTCAGGCAAATCCCGCGCCTGGATCAGCATTCCGGACTGTGTAGATAACGCGGAATCGCCAATGACGATCGATATCCCGGCAAATTCATCCTGACGTGACGTATAGAGAAGATAAGGCGACAGGTTGAGGTTGACGGACGTAAACACGCCGCCGTCTTTCACCAGCGGATTGCGATACCAGATGGCGATCGCGGGCTTATCCGGCAGCATTGGCGTGCCCGGCAGGAGCGCGATATCAACAGGTTTGCTGATATGTAGCTGAGGGATAAGCTTTTCCATCGGGGTATTCATCGGGCCTGTTGCCGAGGAGCAGAAGGCCTGTTTATCCCTGACCAGCAAAAAGGCGCGCACGTTGATGCTAAAGGCCGCCCGGGAGGTCAGGGCGGCACTCACTTCCTCGCAGCTGTTCAGCGTGAGTGGCTGGAGCGTATCAATCGACATTTTGAGCTCATCGAAATAGCTCTCCATGTAAACGCTTAAATCGGTAATGAGAGTATCGAATCTGACGTCTCGCTTGTGATAACTCCAGTAAAACTGTAATGCTCCCAGAAGCAGGGCAGTGAATAACCCTGTAAGGAAACTGATAAACAGTATCTTGCGGTTGCTGGAGAAGTAGCGGGTTAACATAGATGTCGTGATTCCTGAAATGCCGCTGGATAGTTATCAGTGTAACGGGCAAAAAAAAACACTGCCGGAGCAGTGCTTTTTTTATCGTATCGCCAGCCAAGGGATAACCAACGATACGACAACAATATTAACTACGGCTCAGAACGCGGCGAGCTTCGTTGTAGCGTTTCTTCCAGTAAGGTTCGTTCATGCTGGAAATCGTCACACCGCTGCTGGTGGAAGCATGGACAAACTGATCGTTACCGATATAGATGCCAACGTGTCGACCGGTTGAACCTGCTCTGAACAGGACTAAATCGCCCGTGCGTAGTTTAGTACGCGAAATGGACTTGCCCATTTCCTGCTGTTCATAGGTAGAACGCGGAAGGTCTAACCCAAACTGCTCACGGAACGTACGCTGTACGAAAGCGGAACAATCGATGCCTTTCTTGGTGCTGCCGCCCAGACGGTAACGCACGCCTTTCCAGTCAGCATACTGATCCATAATACGCGACTTAACGTCGAGATTACGTACCATATTTTCAAATTCATCCTGAGAGGCTTGCAGTGAAGAGGAATCTTCCATTCCCACAACACGCGTCTCAGGATGCATATTCTTCGCGGTATTCGTCGTACTACATGCCGAAAGCAGAACCGCCACTGCAATCGCCGGGATCCCCCGCAAGATATATCTCAAGATTGGTTGAGATTTGACCATTTTGTTTGTTTTCCCTTGAAGTCCTTAACGAAAATATCGTTATAAAAATGCCAACCGTGACGAGACTAATTATCTGTTCACAATGAGACAATTCTTTATGGTGAAAACTGTGGCTCAACGCACAAAATTATTTACCATGATAATAATTATCTCAGTGGGGCAAAACGAGTTTGAGGTTAACCGATTGCACGGGGTATTGCGAGCAAAAAAGTCCGATTTTTTATAAGAAAATGTGATACACAAAGTTACAGCGCGGAATTGCTCAAAATGCCGCCATTCATACCGATAATCCCTGCAATTGCTTCATTTTTATCACGAATTGTATGACAGGATGATGACAGCGTTGAATGACGCCCGAAAGAAGAGACTCAGGGACCGAAAACGATCCCTGATGAATGGTGTTAATTTGCGTTATTTATCTGTTTCTGACTTGTTTAAATTTACCGGGAAGATAGCGATCAAAAATACCTATTACGCGATCGCTCAGTGGGGTCATCAGCACCCACGGTAAACCAATTAACACCGCTGTGAGGGAGCCTACGACGATATCTGTCAGCCAGTGAGCACCAATCATCACTCGCGGGAATGCAAATACCACCACAATAAACAGGGCGATGGCGAAGGCTTTTTTACCAAAATAGCGCAGCATGAAGCCAGCAAAAATCAGCAGCATCATACCGTGGTCGCCCGGGAAGCTGTCCTTCGACGCGTCTTTGGTTGGAATATGAAGCAGCTCGCTGACGCGGTTAATATTCGGGAAAAAGAGCGAAGGACTGGCGCGTTTAACCGGCATCAGATGCTGCGCCAGCTGGTTGATAATCACGGCTGCCAGCAGCATCACCAGACCGATAATCAGAATACGGCGACGACCCGTTTTGTCTTCCTTCAGCCAGAAGGAGAGCATCAGGCAGCCCATTGCCAGCAGCGAACAGCCGTCAAACGCGCGGTTGTTGGTGATCGCCACCAGCCACAGGAAGGCTTCACTCTTCGCCAGCGCCTGGTTAAAGAAGTGGAACAGCCCGGAATCCAGCGGGAACCAGAAACCGTGATCCGCCGGGATATACCAGGAGAAAAAGAGCGCCAGACCGGCAGCGTTGAGCAATAAAATAGCAGGAAGTCGAGTCGTCATAGTCTTCAGCAATGTGTGAAATCAGGGGCAACGTTAGCCGCCCAAACTTAAACGAAGCTTCAACAGGCTTGACTGGAGGGCATTCCAGTCGGTATTAACCGCACTAATTAACTCTATCCGGCTGTCGGGTGGCGCGACATTCTGGGTTTCAATAAAGAAATCCTCGCCCTGACGGTTAATGCGCACCAGACCATCCGGAGTGCGCATGATCCCTTTTACCCGCTCAACCGGCGCCAGTCTCGCCCATTCCAGTATACCAATGGTGTCGAAAACCGTATCGGCATCGAAGATCCACCCGCAGGCCTGGTGCCCCTGACCGCTGTTCAAATTTCGACGCCAGCGCTGATGTTCCGGCAGGCTCAGTGCAGCCAGGCCTTGCTTCGCGCCGTGGCTATGCGAATGCTCTGCGCTGGCAGGCAGTTGCGTCTGGTTGAGGCGGGGAAGATCGAGCAGGGCGCCATCAATGTTGCCCTGGGTGGTCTGCACGTATTGACGTCCACCGCCAGCTTGCTGCCACCAGGACTCGAACGCGGCCTGACTCTCAGCCGTCGCGCGATCGGATTTATTCGCCACGATAATATCTGCCGAGGCGAGCTGGTCGCGGAAATTGTCGTTGTTGATCGTTTTTTCATCCAGCAGCTGGCGGGGGTCGAGCAGGCAAAGCGTCGCACGCAGCTCAAGCCACGGCTCGTAGACCGGGGCGGTCAGTAAATCAAGGATTTGCTTAGGATGACCCAGCCCGGTAGGCTCAATCAGCAACCGGTCCGGCTTGCCCTGACGCAGCAGCGTATTCAGCCCGACCTGCATCGGCAGACCATTCACGCAGCACATACACCCGCCCGGGATCTCTTTCACCATCGCGCCGCTGTCGGCGAGCAACGCGCCGTCGATGCCGACTTCGCCAAATTCGTTGACCAGCACGGCCCACTTTTCCGCCGGATCTTTATTGGCCAGCAAATGCAGAATGGACGTAGTTTTACCGCTGCCGAGAAAACCGGTGATCAGGTTGGTTTTGGTCACGTGCGCTCCGATAAATAATTGTGATGTAGTAGCAACTACCTATCATCCTGACGAAAAAATCGGGCATTGAGAAGAGGGAGGGCGAACGGAGCGTAATGCCGTTCGCCATAAACGCAATAATCGCTAAATTTTTAACGTTTCGATAACGGCCTGACGCGCGCCGAGGCGGGTGATGCGCCGGTACGCCCCGGCTATCGCGTCGACAAAGACAGGGTTTTGCGGCAGGTCGTCGCCAAAAATTTCTTTCAGCGTCAGCAGGGCGTTAACGCGCTCCGCGTCGCTGCTGGCTTCAGCAATCGCATTAAACTTTTCGCTCAGCGGATCGCGCACGTCAATGGCGTTGCCCTGTTCGTCCGTCCCGCTGACGTAGCGCATCCAGCCCGCCACCCCCAGCGCCAGTAATGGCCAGGCGGTGTTACGCTCAAGATGCATGCGGATCCCATCCAGCATGCGCTGAGGCAGTTTCTGGCTGCCGTCCATGGCGATTTGCCATGTACGATGCTGAAGGGCCGGGTTGGCGAAGCGGTTAAGCAGGCTGTCAGCATAGGCTGTCAGATCAACGTTGGTGATGCGCAGCGTAGGGGCCTGCTCATTCAGCATCAGCCTGCGGGCAGCCTCGCGGAAACTGTCGTCCTGCATACATTCATTTATGTGCGCGTAGCCAGCAAGGTAGCCCAGATACGCGAGGAAGGAGTGGCTGCCGTTCAGCATCCGCAGCTTCATCTGCTCCCAGGGCAGGACATCCTCAACCATCTGTACGCCTGCAACCTCCCACTCCGGACGTCCGGCGACAAAGTTATCTTCCACTACCCACTGAATGAACGGTTCACAGCTGATGGCGCAGGGATCTTCAACGCCAAGTTCCTGGGTGATTTCCGCGAGTGAGGCGTCGGTGGCGGCGGGCACGATTCGGTCGACCATGGTGCCAGGGAAGCTCACGTGCGCCTCGATCCATGCGGCCAGCTCTGCGGAACGCTTTCCGGCCATGCCGAGAACGGCATTTTTCACCACGTGGCCGTTGTCGGGAATATTGTCGCAGGAGAGCACGGTAAACGCCGGCAGGCCACGCTCGCGGCGGCGATGAAGCGCTTCGACCAGAATACCCGGTGCGGAATGTGGTTCAGACGGATGCTCGAGATCGTGCAGGATGCGGCTGTTCTGCATATCCAGTTTTCCCGTCGCCGGATCGATGCAGTAGCCTTTTTCGGTAATGGTGAGGGAGACAATTGCCACCTGCGGTTCGCAGAATTTCTCAATAATGGCTGCCAGCGAGTCGAGTTTGGCGTTAAGGCACTCTTTTACCGCACCGATAATAATGGGCTGATTGCCTTCGGCACCTTTCTCCAGCACGGTAAACAGATGATCCTGCGCCCGGAGCTGGCCCATAAGGACATCGCCGCTAAAGAGGCTAATCTCACAAATTCCCCAGTCGCCTCCTCTGGCATTCAGTACCCGGTTTGTTAACAACGCCTGATGCGCCCGGTGGAACGCGCCAAAACCGAAATGGACGATGCGGGAGCGTAACTGCTCGCGATCGTAGCGGGGCTGCTGGACATGAGCAGGAAGCGCGGTGGAGGCAATAGTATTCATGTAGTACACACCTGATTAACCATTAATTAACAATGCCAGTGTAAAGTTATATGACAACAAATTAAATTGGTAAGCCGTAAATATCCCTGTTATGTGAGTTTGATCAATCAATGTCACGCGCTGTATTGACCACTTCGATTAAACATGTATGGTAGTCGTCATTGAGGTAACACATATTGGTATAACAACTTGAGAGGGTGGGGCAATGGAACAAACCTGGCGTTGGTACGGGCCGAACGATCCGGTTTCTCTTGATGATGTGCGTCAGGCTGGCGCAACGGGTGTGGTCACGGCGCTGCATCATATTCCGAACGGTCAGGTGTGGCCGGTGGAGGAAATCCAAAAGCGTCAGGCTCAGCTGGCAGAGAAGGGGTTAACCTGGTCTGTTGTGGAAAGTATTCCGGTTCACGAAGATATCAAAACCCACTCCGGTGAGTGTGATACCTGGATTGCGAATTATCAGCAGAGCATTCGTAACCTGGCAGCCTGCGGTATTGATACCGTCTGCTACAACTTTATGCCGATTCTGGACTGGACGCGTACCGACCTGGAATATGTAATGGCCGATGGTTCGAAGGCGCTGCGTTTCGATCAAATCGCTTTTGCGGCTTTCGAGCTGCACATTCTGAAGCGTCCGGGTGCGGAAGCAGACTACACCGCCGAAGAGCAGCAGCAGGCGCTGGCGTGGTTCAATGCCGCCAGTGAAGCGGACATTGAGAAGCTGGTTCGCAATATCATCGCGGGCCTGCCGGGGGCGGAAGAGGGCTATACCCTCGATCAGTTCCGCGCGCGCCTGGCGGAATATGGCGATATCGATAAAAACCAGCTGCGTGAAAACATGGCGCGCTTCCTGCGCGCTATCGTGCCGGTGGCAGAAGAAGTCGGCGTGCGGCTGGCGGTTCATCCGGACGATCCACCGCGTCCTATCCTCGGCCTGCCGCGTATTGTGTCTACGATTGAAGATATGCAGTGGCTAAAAGAGACGGTGGATAGCATCTACAACGGCTTTACCATGTGTACGGGCTCGTATGGGGTGCGGGCGGATAACGATCTGGTGCGGATGATCGAAACCTTCGGCGATCGCATTCATTTCACCCACCTGCGTGCAACCTGCCGTGAAGAGAATCCAAAAACCTTCCACGAAGCAGCCCATCTTGGCGGCGACGTGAACATGGTTGCGGTGGTGGATGCCATTCTCTCTGAAGAGGTTCGTCGTAAGCAGGGAGGAGATGTTCGTCCTATCCCGTTCCGTCCGGATCACGGGCACCAGATGCTGGACGATCTGCGCAAGAAAACGAATCCAGGGTATTCGGCGATTGGCCGTCTGAAAGGGATGGCGGAAGTGCGCGGTATCGAGCTGGCGCTGAAAATGACGAAGTATCCTGAACTTCTTTAAGTCTCATTGCCCGGTGGCGCTACGCTTACCGGGCCTACGAAAAACCGGCTCTGAGGCCGGTTTTTGTGTTTTTGTAGGCCGGGTAAGGCGTAGCCGCCACCCGGCAAATGCCACAATCAGTCAGCACGACCCATATAGCGTTTTTCTTCGATATGGATACGGATTTTCTCGCCCGCCGACAGGTACTCTGGCACCTGTACGACCAGACCGGTAGTCAGGGTAGCCGGTTTGTTACGCGCACTTGCAGACGCGCCTTTGATGCCCGGTGCCGTTTCAACAATTTCCAGATCAACGGTCTGCGGCAGTTCCAGCGCCAGCAGCACGCCATCCCAGGTCAGCACCTGCATGTCCGGCATCCCACCTTCAGGAATAAACAGCAGCTCTTCTTCGATCTGATCTTTGGTGAAGATATACGGGGTGTAATCTTCTTTATCCATGAACACGTATTCGTTGCCGTCAATGTAGGAAAAATCAACGTAGCGACGGGTCAGGGTTACGGTATCGACGATATCGTCGCCTTTAAAACGTTCTTCCACTTTCAGGCCGGTGCGGACATCGGAGAAACGCATTTTGTACAGCGTTGCTGCGCCACGGGCGCTGGGTGCCTGAATGTCGATATCTTTCACAATCAGCAGTTTGCCGTTGTAATTCAGTACCATACCTTTCTTAATTTCGTTCGCTCTTGGCATTGCAGTAATCCTGTTTACGGGAGGTAAAAAATATCGCGCCAAATTACTCGCGCGCGGCCTTTCAGGCAAGCGGAATTCGTGGGTTTTGCTATCAATACATAAAAGGTGTTACTGTGCGCGCAATGCCCGACTGCGCGGGCATCTGCCACCAACAGAGAGCATGTATGGATTGTCGTTCCGACTGTGGCGCGTGCTGTACCGCACCGTCCATCTCAAGCCCCATTCCAGGCATGCCGGAGGGCAAGCCTGCCAATACCCGCTGCGTTCAGCTCTCTGACACTAACCTGTGCATGATCTTTGGCTCGCCTTTACGCCCGAAGGTGTGCTCCGGGCTCCAGCCAACCGCCGAAATGTGCGGCAGTACGCGCCAGCAGGCCATCACTTATCTGCTTGAGCTGGAAGCGCTCACCGCGCCTTAAACGTCTTTGATTCGCGTCAGGCAGCTCAGCGTCATGACGCACATCACCAGCGCAATCCAGAACACCGTATGATAGTTCCAGATTTCAGCCACAACGCCCGCCAGTGAGCCTGCAATAATCCAGCCCACGCGGGTGGTATTCGTATAAAGGGTGGTGGCAGAGCCTGCCTGACCCGGCATCAGGTCCTGAAAGTAGAGCATGCCGATACCGGCCAGAATACCGATGTAAATGGCGTTCAGCAGCTGTAAAGCCAGAAGCAGGGCTGGCGTATGAACCGTCAGCATACCGACATAAAACAGCAGCCCGGCTACGGCGGCGACGCGCATCAAAAAGCGCTTGCCGAAGCGCTTCGCGTAATAGCCCGCAATCAGCATGGTGGGGATCTCAAGCCCCGCAGCGGTTCCCATCATGATCCCGGCCAGCTTCTCCGGCAGATGCAGCTCATCAATAATAAACAGCGGCATATTAATGATATAGAGGCTGTTCGTTCCCCACATCAGCGTACAGATAATGAATAACAGCAGCGCGTCGCGGCGGTTGCGTCGCGGAGCTTCCAGCGTACCAGTCGCCACTTTCGGCTCTTTGCGCATGGAGGGCAGGAAGAACCAGACCATTGCGCCGCACACAACGAAGGCCACGGCTGCGCTGAGGTACATCACCGTAAAGCCAAAACCCATCGCCAGCGCGTAGGCTAACGGGGGGCCAATCACCCACGCCAGCGACACCTGCGCGCGCAGTATCGAGCTGAACATCACCGCTTCCCGCCCGGTGCGGTCGGCGTGCTCGCGGGCAAGGGCGAACATCTGCGGGTTGGCGGTCGAGCCGAAGCTGCTCAGGAAGACGCCCACGAACAGCAGAATGAAGTAGTTACGGTTCCAGGCAAACAGCAGGCAAGCAAATACCCCGAGCAGGCAGCAAAAAACGATCAGGCTTTTGCGATCGCCTTTGCGGTCTGAATGACCGGCAAGAAACTGGCTGACAAAAATGCCAATGATGGCGCTCCCGGTAAAGAAGAAGCCAACCATCGCCGGGCGGGCGTGGACTTCGTTGGTCAGAAAGAGGCTCAGCGTAGGCGTTTGTAACGCACCGGCAATACCGGTGAGGAAAGCAACGATCAAAAACGCCGTTGACGTCAAATCAAAAGGCTTTGGTGAGGCGGCAGCGGGGGTGTTATGCATGTTCAGTCTTTGCGAGTAACAGAGAGAGGCGGAGTTTACGCCGCCCGTCATTAAATAAACAGAGGGCAAAATCAAGATTGCCACAATAAATCAAAATAGCATTTCAGTTTATCGCCGTTTCGCTGAAGCGTGCTGAACCTGTTTGCTGAACATCAGCAAAAACCTCCCGACTGAAGAAGAAATGTGCTGCACTTCTAAATTCTGCAACAAGAAATGTAACTTTTCTTGCAACCTTTTGTAGAAAAGACAAGACTTCTTGAAACGTTTCAGCGCTATCTTGCATGTCCTGAAAAAGCAGGTTAGCGCCTATTTTCTCAGTTAAGCTGAAACGATTCAATTTCAGCAGGAGAGGAGAATCATGTTCCAGTTATCTGTTCAGGATATTCACCCGGGCGAACAGGCCGGGAATAAAGAAGAGGCTATTCGCCAGGTCGCCGCTGCGCTCGTGCAGGCTGGCAACGTGGCTGACGGCTACGTCAACGGCATGCTGGCGCGTGAACAGCAGACCTCCACCTTCCTCGGTAACGGTATTGCAATTCCGCACGGCACCACGGACACCCGCGATCAGGTGCTGAAAACCGGTGTGCAGGTCTTCCAGTTCCCGCAGGGCGTGCTGTGGGGCGAGGGTCAGGTGGCTTATGTGGCGATCGGCATCGCGGCCAGCGGTGACGAACACCTGGGCCTGCTGCGTCAGCTGACGCACGTGCTGAGTGATGATGCCGTCGCGGAACAGCTTAAATCCGCCACCACTGCTGAAGAACTGCGTGCCCTGCTGATGGGCGAAAAACAGAGCGAAGCGCTGAAGCTGGATAATGAAACCCTGACGCTGGACGTCGTTGCGTCCGATCTGGTAACGCTCCAGGCGCTGAATGCGGCTCGCCTGAAAGAGGTCGGTGCGGCGGATACCGCTTTTGTGACGCGCGCAATCAATGATAAGCCATTAAACCTGGGGCAGGGCATCTGGCTGAACGACAGTGCTGAAGGTAACCTGCGCAGCGCTATCGCGGTCAGCCGTGCTGCGGTTGCCTTTGAGACCGACGGTGAACGCGCCGCGATGCTGGTAACGGTTGCCATGACTGACGATCAGCCGGTTTCCGTGCTGAAGCGTCTGGGCGATCTGCTGCTGAACAATAAAGCTGAAAAACTGCTGAACGCAGACGCGGCGACGGTGCTGGCTCTGCTGACCAGCGACGATGCGCTGACGGATGACCTGCTGAGCGCAGAGTACGTGGTGCGTAACGAACATGGCCTGCATGCCCGTCCGGGCACCATGCTGGTGAATACCATTAAACAATTTGAAAGTGAGATCACCGTGACCAATCTGGACGGTTCGGGTAAACCAGCCAACGGGCGTAGCCTGATGAAAGTTGTCGCGCTGGGCGTGAAGAAAGGCCATCGTCTGCGCTTTACCGCGCAGGGTGCGGATGCTGAACAGGCGCTGAAAGCGATTGGCGACGCCATCGCGGCTGGTCTGGGGGAGGGCGCATAATGAGCAGACGTGTTGCGACCATTACGCTGAACCCGGCTTACGATCTGGTGGGGTTCTGCCCGGAAATTGAGCGTGGCGAAGTTAACCTGGTGCGGACGACCGGCCTGCATGCCGCAGGGAAAGGCATTAACGTGGCGAAAGTGCTGAAAGATCTCGGCATCGACGTCACCGTTGGCGGCTTCCTCGGTAAAGACAACCAGGACGGTTTTCAGCAGCTGTTCAGCGAGTTGGGCATCGCCAACCGTTTTCAGGTTGTGCAGGGCCGTACCCGCATTAACGTTAAGCTGACCGAGAAAGACGGTGAAGTGACCGATCTGAACTTCTCCGGCTTCGAAGTGACCCCGGCTGACTGGGAGCGCTTTGTTGCCGATTCCCTGAGCTGGCTGGGCCAGTTTGACATGGTGTGCGTCAGCGGCAGTCTGCCCTCCGGCGTCAGCCCGGAAGCGTTCACCGACTGGATGACGCGCCTGCGCAGCCAGTGCCCGTGCATTATTTTCGACAGCAGCCGCGACGCGCTGGTCGCCGGTCTGAAAGCCTCTCCGTGGCTGGTTAAGCCTAATCGCCGCGAACTGGAGATCTGGGCGGGCCGTAAGCTGCCAGAATTAAAGGATGTGATTGACGCTGCCCATGCGCTGCGCGAGCAGGGTATCGCTCACGTGGTGATTTCGCTGGGTGCAGAAGGTGCCCTGTGGGTTAACGCCTCCGGGGAATGGATTGCCAAACCGCCTTCAATGGAGGTGGTCAGCACCGTGGGTGCCGGGGATTCGATGGTTGGCGGTCTGATCTACGGTCTGCTGATGCGCGAATCCAGTGAACATACCTTACGTCTTGCTACCGCCGTTGCGGCCCTGGCCGTGAGCCAGAGCAATGTCGGTATTACCGATCGTACCCAGTTAGCCGCGATGATGGCGCGCGTTGACTTAAAACCTTTTAACTAACAGCAGGAGAGGAATAATGAAAACGCTGCTGATCATTGACTCCGGTCTCGGACAGGCTCGTGCCTATATGGCGAAGACCCTGCTGGGCGCGGCGGCACAAAAAGCGCACCTGGATATCATTGATAACCCGGGTGATGCTGAAATGGCGATTGTTCTGGGCGACAAAATCCCCGCTGACAGCGCCCTGAACGGCAAAAAAGTGTGGCTGGGTGATATTAATCGCGCGGTGGCACATCCTGAACTGTTTCTGAGCGAAGCAAAAGGTCATGCGACGGTTTACAGCGCACCTGTTGAGGCGGCGCCGGTTGCCGCCGTTGGGCCGAAACGCATTGTTGCGGTAACGGCCTGCCCGACAGGTGTGGCGCACACCTTTATGGCGGCTGAAGCCATTGAAACCGAAGCGAAAAAACGTGGCTGGTGGGTGAAGGTTGAAACCCGCGGCTCTGTTGGCGCGGGCAATACCATCACGCCTGAAGAGGTGGCGGAAGCCGATCTGGTGATTGTGGCGGCGGATATCGAAGTGGATCTGGCGAAGTTTGCCGGCAAGCCTATGTACCGTACCTCTACCGGCCTGGCGCTGAAGAAAACCGCGCAGGAGTTTGATAAGGCGCTGGCAGAAGCCAAACCGTATCAGACAACCGGTGCGGCTAAAACTGCGACTGAAGGGAAAAAAGAGTCTGCGGGTGCGTATCGTCACCTGCTGACCGGCGTGTCCTACATGCTGCCGATGGTGGTGGCGGGCGGCCTGTGTATTGCGCTCTCCTTCGCCTTTGGTATCGAGGCGTTTAAAGAGCCGGGCACGCTGGCGGCCGCGTTGATGCAGATTGGCGGCGGCTCCGCGTTTGCGCTGATGGTGCCAGTGCTGGCGGGCTTTATCGCCTTCTCCATTGCTGACCGTCCGGGTCTGACGCCGGGTCTTATCGGCGGTATGCTGGCCGTGAGCACTGGTTCTGGCTTTATCGGCGGTATCATTGCCGGTTTCCTCGCCGGTTATGTGGCGAAGCTGATCAGCTCGAAGCTGAAGCTGCCGCAGAGTATGGAAGCGCTGAAACCTATTCTGATCATCCCGCTGATTTCCAGCCTGGTGGTCGGTCTGGCGATGATTTACCTGATTGGTAAGCCGGTCGCGGGCATTCTGGAAGGTCTGACCCACTGGCTGCAAACCATGGGGACGGCGAACGCGGTGCTGCTGGGCGCAATCCTCGGCGGTATGATGTGTACCGACATGGGTGGTCCGGTGAACAAAGCGGCATATGCGTTTGGCGTTGGCCTGCTGAGTACCCAGACCTACGCGCCGATGGCGGCGATCATGGCGGCAGGTATGGTGCCACCGCTGGCGCTTGGCCTGGCGACGATCATTGCCCGTCGTAAGTTCGATAAAGCGCAGCAGGAAGGCGGTAAAGCTGCGCTGGTGCTGGGCCTGTGCTTCATCACCGAAGGCGCAATTCCGTTTGCGGCGCGCGATCCAATGCGTGTTCTGCCGTGCTGTATCGTGGGTGGTGCGGTGACGGGGGCTATCTCCATGGCGGTAGGTGCGAAACTGATGGCGCCGCACGGCGGTCTGTTTGTCCTGCTGATCCCTGGCGCCATCACGCCGGTGCTGGGTTATCTGCTGGCGATTGTTGCCGGTACGCTGGTGGCGGGCCTCTCTTACGCGGTGCTGAAACGTCCGGAAGCGGAAGTTGTGGCGAAAGCAGCGTAAGCGGTAAGCAATAAAAAAGCCGGGTGCTAATGCAACCCGGCTTTTTTTATGCTGCCTGTTCAGCGGTCTGCTGCGCCTTCAGCCAGGCAATCTCTTCCGCCCAGATATCCGGATTGATGGTTTCCAGCACCATTGGAATGCCGTCGAAGCGGGCATCCTGCATGATAAAGCGGAACGCATCGTGGCCGATGTTGCCTTCGCCCAGGCTGTGGTGGCGGTCAACGCGACTGCCGAACGCGCTTTTCGCATCGTTTAAGTGCATACCGCGAAGATATTTAAAACCAACAATACGCTCGAACTCCTCGAAGGTATTTTTTGTGGCCTCGGTTGTGCGCAGGTCATAACCGGCCGCAAACGCGTGGCAGGTATCAATGCACACGCCCACGCGGGATTTGTCTTCCACGCCGTCGATGATCGCCGCCAGATGCTCAAACTTAAAGCCGAGGTTGCTGCCCTGACCGGCGGTATTCTCAATCACCGCCGTCACGCCCTGGGTTTTATCCAGCGTCATGTTAATTGACTCGGCGATGCGCGCCAGACAGGCGTCTTCGTCGATTTGCATCAGATGGCTGCCGGGATGGAAATTCAGCAGCGTTAGCCCCAGTTGCTCACAGCGCTGAACCTCATCCAGGAACGCTTCGCGGGATTTTTCCAGCGCCTCGGCAACCGGGTGACCGAGGTTAATGAGGTAGCTGTCATGGGGAAGGATCTGGCCAGGCCCGTAGCCGTATTTCTCGCAGGCGGCTTTGAAGTCATCAATCACTTCCGCGGTGAGGGGAGCTGCGCGCCACTGGCGCTGGTTTTTGGTGAACAGGGCGAAAGCGGTCGCCTCGATTTCGGCGGCGCGAATGGCGGCATTCGCAAGGCCACCAGCAGCGCTGACGTGCGCTCCAACATATTTCATAAAAAGACTCCTGTTAACCCGAAATGCCTATGATAACGGGTTAACAGGAGAAGGACGAGATGGTTTATGCCAACAGGCTGTGTACCGCAAGGTTAATCGCACCGCCGCCAACTATCAGCCAGATGAACAGCACCAGCGCCATCAGCAGCGGTTTCGCCCCGGCTTTTTTCAGCGCGCTGACGTGCGTGGTGATGCCCAGCGCCGCCATTGCCATCGCCAGCAGGACCGTATCCAGCGTGACCAGCATATCCACCATCGCTTTTGGCAGCAGGTGGAAAGAGTTGAAGACAGCGACCACGATGAACAGGATCGCAAACCACGGAATGGTGATTTTGCTTTTCTCGCTGCCGCCTGCCGGAGCAAGCTGTTTAACCCGCGCCGCGAGGAAAATCAGGAACGGGGCCAGCATCATCACGCGCAGCATTTTGGCGATGACCGCCGCGTTTTCCGCTTCCGGGTTAATGGCGTGACCTGCCGCCACCACCTGCGCCACTTCGTGCATGGTTGAGCCGATATAAATGCCGTAGGTTTCCGGACTAAACCAGTGCGCCACCAGCGGATACATGGCCGGATACAGGAAGATCGCCAGCGTACCGAAGATAACTACCGTCGCGACGGCAACCGTGACTTTACTGGCTTCGGCTTTAACGACGGGTTCTGTTGCCAGTACCGCCGCCGCGCCGCAGATGCTGCTACCCGCACCGATCAGCCAGCTGGTCTGTTTGTCCAGCCCAAAGATCTTCTGGCCGATAAAGCACGCCAGTAAAAAGGTGCTCGAAAGGGTCAGGACGTCAATGGCAATCCCGCTGACACCCACATCCGCAATCTGCGAAAAGGTGAGACGGAAGCCATAAAGGATGATCCCGAGACGTAATAAATGCTGCTTGGCGAAAATCACGCCGCCGTCGCAGGATTTCCAGATGTGCGGGTAAACGGTGTTCCCGACCACCATGCCGAGCAGAATGGCCAGTGTCAGGGCGCTGAACCCTGCACCGGCAACCGCCGGTATACTGCCGCCCCATAAGGCCACGCCGGTAACCACGGCGCTGAGCGCGAGACCCGGCACGAAGTGCCACACTGTACGATGATGTTGTAAGGTGATTTCTGACATAACCTTCTCCTTTGTCTGGCTAAAGGTTACGGCGCTCTGGCTTAAAAATAAAATTGATTATATATTTATAATCAATCTTTATAAGTGGTAAGCAACCATGCACATTACATTGCGTCAGCTGGAAGTTTTTGCCGAGGTGCTGAAAAGCGGCTCGACAACCCAGGCGTCACAAATGCTGGCGCTCTCGCAGTCCGCCGTTAGCGCGGCCTTGACCGATCTTGAAGGGCAACTGGGCGTCCAGCTTTTCGACAGGGTAGGGAAGCGGCTGGTGGTGAACGAACATGGCCGCCTGCTGTATCCGCGTGCCCTGGCTTTACTGGAGCAGGCGACGGAGATTGAACAGCTGTTCCGCGAGGACAACGGCGCTATTCGCGTCTACGCCAGCAGCACGATCGGTAACTACATCCTGCCGGAAGTGATTGCCCGCTACCGCCGGGATTTTCCGACCCTGCCGCTGGAGATGAGCGTCGGCAACAGCCAGGACGTGATCAACGCGGTGATTGATTTCCGCGTGGACATCGGGCTTATCGAAGGGCCGTGCCACAACGTGGATATCATTGCGGAGCCCTGGCTGGAGGATGAGCTGGTGGTGTTTGCCTCTCCGGCCTCTTCTTTACTCCAGGGCGAGGTCACGCTGGAGCGGCTGGCGCAAGCGCAGTGGATCCTGCGAGAGCAGGGCTCCGGCACGCGTGAGATTGTCGATTATCTGCTGCTGTCCCATCTACCGCAGTTCCAGTTAGGGATGGAATTAGGTAACTCCGAGGCCATTAAGCATGCCGTACGCCATGGTCTGGGCATTAGCTGTCTTTCCCGACGGGTGATTGCCGAACAGCTGGAAACCGGCTCACTGGTTGAGATCCCCGTTCCGCTGCCGAAGCTGGTGCGCACGCTGTGGTGCATCCATCATCGTCAGAAACACCTTTCCAGCTCGCTCCAGCGTTTTCTGCGCTACTGCGAGATGTAAAAGCGCCCCTCACCCTGGCCCTCTCCCCAAAGGGGAGAGGGAAAAATTATGCTTTACTTATAATCCTGGCCGAGTCATGAAGCTCTCTTATAACTGAGTATTTCTGCCGGAAGCAACGCAGATCG
Organism: Enterobacter cloacae complex sp. CDL013; assembly: GCF_049238805.1. Classification (NCBI taxonomy): domain Bacteria; kingdom Pseudomonadati; phylum Pseudomonadota; class Gammaproteobacteria; order Enterobacterales; family Enterobacteriaceae; genus Enterobacter; species Enterobacter cloacae complex sp. CDL013. The sequence continues at coordinate 343,102 of NZ_JBMKGT010000002.1, forward strand.
TCTGCTACAATCGCGCCTCATTTATTGAATGGACAGCATTTTCACATGGTTTCAGAAACTAAAACCACACAAGCGCCCGCGCTACGTCGCGCACTTAAGGCGCGTCACCTGACGATGATCGCCATTGGCGGCTCCATCGGTACGGGTCTTTTCGTTGCCTCTGGCGCAACAATTTCGGCAGCCGGCCCGGGTGGGGCATTATTCTCTTATATCCTGATTGGCCTGATGGTCTACTTCCTGATGACCAGCCTGGGCGAACTAGCGGCATACATGCCGGTGTCTGGTTCGTTTTCGACCTACGGACAAAAATACGTTGAGGAAGGCTTCGGCTTCGCGCTGGGCTGGAACTACTGGTACAACTGGGCGGTGACCATCGCCGTTGACCTCGTCGCGGCACAGCTGGTAATGACCTGGTGGTTCCCGGACACGCCCGGCTGGATCTGGAGCGCCCTGTTCCTGGCGGTCATCTTCCTGCTGAACTACATGTCCGTGCGCGGTTTCGGCGAAGCGGAATACTGGTTCTCTTTGATTAAAGTGGCAACCGTCATCATCTTTATCGTCGTCGGTGTGGCGATGATCGTTGGTATTTTCAAAGGGGCTGAACCGGCGGGCTGGAGTAACTGGACAATAGGCGATGCGCCGTTTGCCGGGGGCTTCTCGGCGATGATTGGCGTGGCGATGATTGTCGGCTTCTCCTTCCAGGGTACCGAGTTGATTGGCATTGCGGCCGGTGAATCCGAAAACCCGGAGAAGAATATTCCGCGCGCGGTGCGTCAGGTGTTCTGGCGTATCCTGCTGTTCTATGTGTTCGCGATCCTGATTATCAGCCTGATCATTCCGTATACCGACCCAAGCCTGCTGCGTAACGACGTAAAAGACATCAGCGTCAGCCCGTTCACGCTGGTCTTCCAGCACGCGGGTCTGCTCTCAGCCGCGGCGGTGATGAACGCGGTGATCCTGACGGCGGTACTGTCTGCGGGTAACTCCGGGATGTACGCCTCCACCCGCATGCTCTACACCCTGGCCTGCGACGGTAAAGCACCGCGTATTTTCTCGAAACTGTCTCGCGGTGGCGTGCCACGCAACGCGCTGTATGCGACCACGGTGATTGCGGGTCTCTGTTTCCTGACCTCCATGTTCGGCAACCAGACGGTCTACCTGTGGCTGCTGAACACCTCTGGTATGACGGGCTTCATTGCCTGGCTGGGCATTGCCATCAGCCACTACCGTTTCCGTCGCGGGTACGTCAAGCAGGGGCATGATCTGAATAACCTGCCGTACCGGTCAGGATTCTTCCCGCTGGGGCCGATCTTCGCCTTCGTCCTGTGCCTGATTATTACCCTGGGTCAGAACTATGAGGCCTTCCTTGCGGACACCATTGACTGGGGCGCCGTCACGGCCACCTATATTGGCATTCCGCTGTTCCTGATCATCTGGTTTGGCTACAAACTGACGAAAGGAACACGCTTCGTTCGCTACAGTGAAATGGATTTCCCGGAACGATTTAAATAATAACCGCACTTCCTCTCTTTTAGCCCGCTCAGTTGAGCGGGCTTTTTTATGGCAGATCAGAAGCTGTAGGTCATGCCAACGGTATAGCGGCGGCCATCCAGCACGGTGTCATACGTATCGTAATCAATCTGCTTATCGAGCACGTTATACACACCGGCAGTAACCAGCAGGTTTTTGTTGGCGTTGTAGCGCATACCGACATCAATCTGAGTGTAGGACGGCGTACCCTGGGACATTGACGTGCGGCTCAGGTACTCAGACGTTTTACCGCGCAGGTTCAGACGGCTCCAGAACCCGACGTCTGGCGTCGCCTGCCAGTCCAGGGTGGTGTTGAACATGTGTTTCGGCATTTTGTTCAGTGGCTTGCCGGAGAACTGGCCGCTCTTCTGCTCGGACTCTGTATAGGTGTAGTTTGCAGTCCAGTTCACATCACGCGTGATCTTCCACCCGAAGGAGGACTCCACACCGCGCATGTTGGCTTTGTCCACGTTGACGCGATCGCTGACGAAATCATAGCTGTGACCGCCAATCGTACAGGCGGGATCGGCGCTGCTGTTACAGCGGCGAACTTCCGTAATTTTGTCCTTGAAGTCGGTATTAAACAGCGTTACGCCGGCATTCAGGTCATCGTTGTTATCCCAGAGCAGGGCGAGCTCTTCGCTCAGGCTCTTCTCTGGTTTCAGATCCGGGTTGCCGACGATGATACCGTCAAGACGGCCGCCACCTGTCACCTGGCCCCAGCTGGCAGACGACTGACGCAGATCCGGCGCACGATAGCCAGCAGAAACCCCGCCTTTCAACGTCCACTGATCGGCCAGGTGCCATACGCCGTAACCGCGCGGCGTCCAGTTAGTACCGTAGTTTTGGTCTTTGTCCATACGCAGGCCGCCGGTCAACGTAAAGCTTTCCGTCATTGACCATTCATCTTCGGCAAACAGGGCCCAGCTCCAGCGCGTCAGTTTGTTCAGGCCGTCAGCAGCTTCCAGCTGATTACCGTTGTCGCGCAGTTTCTCATAGCGATACTGCCCGCCGAGGGTCAACGTATGATCGCCGAGGAAAATTTGGTTCTGGTTGTTGAAGGTGGTGTTATAGGAGCGCATTTCGCGACCTGGATTATTGGTCTCTTCCTGCTGGATATAGCTGGCGGTATTGAAGTCTTCGTAATAACCACTGTGGGTTAACGAGTAGGTCGTGTGCTCATAGCGCGAGTCGCTTTTGGTATTTGGCGTACAGGTTGTTCCCCGGCAGGTTTCAGCCGCTTTCGACATCCCCGGGGTGCTGTTTCTGTCCTGAAGTTCGCGAGCAAAGTCGAGGTCGAAATCGTTCTTCTCGTCCGGCGTGAAGTTCAGCGTAATGCCACCGTTACGCATTTTCTGCTCGTTATAGCCGTTCACGATTTTATCTTCTGCGCGGCGTGACAACAGCCCCGTCACCTTTGCGCCCAGAAGTCCGTCGATCAGGGGACCAGAGGCGTAGGCGTTGGTCTGGAAGATATCGCCGGAATCATGATTTTCCTGGAAGGTTGCATCGCCATGCAACGAACCGGTCCAGGCTTTGGTGTTCGAGACTTTTTTGGTAATGACGTTAATGACGCCACCCATCGCATCGGAGCCGTAAAGCGAGGACATCGGGCCGCGGATGACCTCGATGCGCTCAATGGACTCAAGCGGCGGCAGCCAGCCTTGTTCAATACCCGAGTTGTCGCTGTTGGGGCGGGTGCTTCGCGTACTGACGCGTTTGCCGTTCACCAGGAACAGGGTGTACTGAGAGGCCATGCCGCGAATACTGATATCACTGCTGCTCCCGCCGCCAGTGACGACAACACCCGGGACATCTCTCAGGGCATCGGTAACATCACGGTAGGCTTTATCTTCAATCTGCTGTTTTGAAATCACAGAGATGGAGGCGGGGGCATTCTGGATCTTTTGTTCAAAACCCGTTGCAGTGACGACAACGGTGTCCTGATCGGCTGCGTGAACGAAGGGGGAACACGTGGCAGCGCCAATGGCGACGGCCAGGAGCTTAATGCGTGGTATTGTCATTTGTACATTCCGTATAAAAATGAAAAAAACTCCATCGGGATAACCCTGAGAACTGTATGTTTTTGTCTTGTAAGAACTCTTTGAGATGGAGAAGAGCCTGGAATTGTACAAAAGAATGTAGAATTGTAAACACAAATGATAATTGAAATCATTTGTGTTTGAGTGATGACGACGGAAAACAGGCTGGATTCAAGCGGATAGAAGTATGTAAAGAGGGGGAGGGGAAAGACCCGGCAGGCAGGAGGCGCTACCGGGCAAAAGGTGGAACTTACCTGAACAGATGTTCCGCATGGAAGCGGAGATGATCCTCAATAAAGGACGCCATGAAGTAATAGCTGTGGTCGTATCCCGGTTGAATGCGCAGCGTTAGCGGCCAGTCCTTCTGGCGCGCGGCTTCCGCCAGCACCGCAGGCTGTAACTGCCCGGCGAGGAACTGATCGGCATCACCCTGATCCACCAGCATCGGGATAGCGTCTTCTGACTGGCTCGCCAGCATCAGCGCGCAGCTATCCCATTCCTGCCATTTCTTTACATCTTCACCCAGATAGTGCCTAAAGGCTTTTTGCCCCCAAGGCACCTGCGTTGGGTTCACAATCGGCGCAAATGCGGACACGCTGGTGTATTTCCCCGGATTTTTCAGCGCCATTATCAGCGCCCCGTGGCCACCCATCGAATGTCCGCTTATCGCGCAGCGCTCGCTGACCGCGAACTGAGAGTGCACCAGGGCAGGCAGTTCATCGCGAATGTAGTCATACATGCGGTAATGGCTCGCCCACGGTTGTTCCGTGGCGTTGAGATAGAAGCCAGCGCCTTTACCCAAATCGTATCCGGCATCGTCGGCCACGTCCTCGCCACGCGGGCTGGTATCTGGCATCACCAGCGCAATGCCCAGTTCGGCGGCAATACGCTGGGCGCCCGCTTTGGTGGTGAAGTTTTCGTCGTTGCAGGTCAGGCCTGAAAGCCAGTACAGCACCGGTGGATTGTCCGCAGGGGGCAGGAAAATGCCGAACGTCATAGCACAATTCAGCGTGGTGGAGTCGTGCCGCCAGCGCTGCTGTCGACCTTCAAAACAACGATGCTCTTCGAGCAGTTCCATGCAGGGCTCCTTATACGAAAGACTATTCATAAAACGCATAATACAGAGTTTTCATTGACCTGTGAGCAACTTTCACTTTCGCAGGACGGCGAGATGTTGCATCATAAATTTACTTTTCTTTAACAATTGGAGCGATCATGGCGCTGCGTATCGCGCTCAGCGGATTTGTGGTTCTGGTCGTGGCGATGGGGATAGGACGCTTCGCCTTCACGCCTCAGGTGCCGCTGATGATAGCCGCCGGGCAACTCACGCTTACCAGCGCGGGGCTGGTGGCGGCAATGAACTATCTGGGCTATCTGGTAGGGGCATGGGATGCCATGCGCGCCCATCGCTTCGTTGAAACACGTCTCTGGCTTGGCATCACCGGTGCGGTGGCGCTGACGCTGCTCTCCGCGGCGGCAGAGAATGCCGTCGTTCACGGTCTGCTGCGCTTTGTGATCGGCTGCATGAGCGGCTGGTCGATGGTGCTGATTGCCGCCTGGACCAACGAGCGGCTGGGGCAGCTGGGCAAACCGGGACTCAGTGCGGCCGTCTTTGCCGGACCCGGGGCCGGCATCGCCCTGAGCGGCCTGCTGGCGGTCTATATTCAGGCGAAATCCTTGTCCGCCGGGGCGGCATGGCAAATCTACGGCGTACTGGCGCTGGTGCTGATCGTACTGGTGGCGCGCTACCTGCCGCGCGCAGGTCAGCTTCATCGCCCTGGTACCGCGCCTGAGCCGTTGCTGCTGACTGCGGATCTCAGGCGTCTGGTCTGGAGCTACAGCCTGGCAGGGTTCGGCTATATCCTCCCGGCGACCTTTTTATCGCAAATGGCGGCGGTGCGTTTTCCCGGCAGCCTGTTTGCCCAGTTTGTCTGGCCAATATTTGGCGCCGCCTCGGTGGTGGGGATTGCGCTGAGCATTGCCCTGCGGCATACATCAAGCGCTAACCGCAGGCTGGCGATTGTTCTTTGGTTACAGGGGATTGGCGTGCTGGCGGCCTGGTTGCTGCCGGGCATAGGCGGCTTGCTGACGGGAGGGCTGCTGGTGGGCGGCGGGTTCCTCTGCGCCGTGCAGCTCTCTCTTCTGTACGGTCGCGAGCTGGCGCCAGACCACACGCGTTACATGGCGGGACTGCTCACCACCGGGTATGCCATTGGTCAGCTGGTGGGTCCGGTCACGTCGGCTCTGTCGACCTGGCTCACGCACCGTCTGGAACCTGCGCTGGGGCTGGCGGGGATCGCGCTGTTCGTTGGCGGAGCGTTAGTCTGGAACCGTCAGGCTGAAAGGCAACAGCAATTGCAATAATTATCGTCGTGAATACTGGATTATGTGCGTCGCCTCACGCACAATGAGCGCACACTTTTGCCACAACGAGGGCAAAAGACGCCACACCTGCAGGAGAAAAGAATGTCATCACTCAGTAAAGAAGCAGCCCTTGTCCATGAAGCGCTGGTTGCGCGCGGTCTTGAAACGCCACTGCGCCCGCCCGTGCAGGAGCTGGACAATGTTACCCGCAAGCGTCTGATCGCCGGCCATATGACGGAGATCATGCAACTGCTGAATCTCGATCTGAGCGACGACAGCCTGATGGAGACGCCGCACCGCATCGCGAAGATGTACGTCGACGAAATTTTCTCCGGCCTGGATTACGCGAACTTCCCGAAAATCACCGTCATTGAAAATAAGATGAAGGTCGATGAGATGGTGACGGTACGCGATATCACGCTGACCAGCACCTGCGAGCATCACTTTGTGACCATCGATGGTAAAGCGACGGTGGCCTATATTCCAAAAGATACGGTCATCGGCCTGTCCAAGATCAACCGCATCGTGCAGTTCTTTGCCCAGCGTCCGCAGGTGCAGGAACGTCTGACGCAGCAGATCCTGACCGCACTGCAAACCCTGTTGGGGACTAACAATGTGGCGGTGTCTATCGACGCGGTGCACTACTGCGTGAAAGCGCGCGGCGTGCGTGATGCTACCAGCGCAACCACCACCACTTCGCTGGGCGGCCTGTTCAAATCGAGCCAGAACACCCGCCAGGAGTTCCTGCGCGCCGTGCGTCACCACAACTAATCAGACAGGGCAGGGACCATGGAGCGAAACGTCACGCTCGATTTTGTTCGCGGCGTCGCCATTCTCGGTATCCTGCTGCTGAATATCAGCGCCTTCGGTCTGCCGAAGGCCGCCTATCTGAATCCTGCGTGGTATGGCGACATCACGCGTAGCGACGCCTGGACGTGGGCAATCCTCGATCTCTTTGCACAGGTGAAATTCCTGACCCTCTTTGCGCTTCTGTTTGGCGCGGGACTTCAGCTTCTCCTCAAACGCGGTACGCGCTGGATCCAGTCGCGTTTAACGCTGCTGGTTATCCTCGGTTTTATTCACGGGCTGCTTTTCTGGGACGGCGATATTCTGCTCGCGTATGGTCTGGTGGGCCTGATTTGCTGGCGGCTGATCCGCGACGCACCCGGTGTGAAAAGCCTGTTTAACACCGGCGTGATGCTCTATGTCATGGGACTGGCCGTGTTATTGCTGCTTGGCATGATTGCCGATGATTCCACCAGTCGTTCATGGATCCCGGATGCGGCCAACCTGCAATATGAGCAGTTCTGGAAGCTGAAAGGCGGCATGGAAGCGATCGGCAACCGGGCCGATATGCTCGGCGATAACCTGCTGGCGCTGGGCGCGCAATACGGCTGGCAGCTGGCGGGGATGATGCTGATGGGTGCAGCCCTGATGCGCACCGGCTGGCTGAAAGGGGAATTTAGCCTGCGACACTATCGTCGTACGGGTGCAGGGCTGGTGCTGCTCGGCGTGATCATCAACCTCCCGGCGGTGATGATGCAGTGGCATCTACAATGGGATTACCGTTGGTGTGCGTTCCTGTTGCAGGTGCCGCGCGAACTGAGCGCGCCGTTCCAGACCATTGGCTATGCGGCGCTGATCTATGGCTTCTGGCCCCAGCTTTCTCGCCTGTGGATCGTCAGTGCGGTGGCCTGCGTCGGGCGGATGGCGTTAAGCAATTACATCCTGCAAACGCTGATATGCACCACGCTTTTCTACCGATTCGGCCTGTTTATGAAATTCGATCGCCTGACGCTGCTGGCGTTTGTTATTCCGGTCTGGATTGTTAACGTGGTGTTTTCAGTTGTCTGGCTGCGTTTTTTCCGTCAGGGCCCGCTGGAATGGGCATGGCGACAGTTAACCGCTCGTGCTTCGGGCGTGTCATTGCGTAATACATCCAGATAACGATCTGGATCACAATCATTAACAAAACGGATGTAAGCGTTTTCATCTGTGTGAGCTTCTTCACGTAGTCTCCTCTATCTCGCTGCCAGAATAGCCACCTTGCTAAACACAGGGGGTGTCTGTGAGTTGCTGCAATCCTTTAAAGGGTGGTGAATATGATCACCATTCGTGACGTCGCCCGCCAGGCGGGTGTTTCTGTTGCTACTGTCTCCCGTGTGCTGAACAACAGTGCGCTGGTCAGCCCTGAAACGCGTGAAACCGTAATGAAAGCCGTGACCCAGCTGGGGTACCGGCCAAACGCCAATGCCCAGGCGCTGGCGACGCAGGTCAGCGATACCATTGGCGTAGTGGTGATGGACGTGTCGGACGCCTTCTTCGGCGCGCTGGTCAAAGCGGTGGATGTGGTTGCCCAGCAGCACCAGAAATATGTGCTGATTGGCAACAGCTATCACGAGGCTGAAAAAGAGCGTTATGCCATTGAGGTACTGATCCGCCAGCGCTGTAACGCCCTGATTGTGCACTCAAAAGCCCTGAGCGATGAAGAGCTGGCCGGGTTTATGGAGCAGATCCCCGGCATGGTGCTGATCAACCGTATCGTCCCCGGCTACGCGCATCGCTGCGTCGGTCTGGATAACATCAGCGGCGCGATGATGGCGACGCGGATGCTCATCAGCAACGGCCATCAGCGCATAGGTTATCTGGCTTCCAGCCACGGTATTGAAGACGACATGATGCGCCGCGAGGGCTGGCAAAACGCCCTGAAAGAGCAGGGCATTGCGCCGCTGGAGAGCTGGGTAGGTACCGGTTCGCCGGACATGCAGGGCGGTGAAGCGGCAATGGTTGAACTGCTGGGGCGTAATCTTCAGCTGACGGCCGTGTTTGCCTATAACGACAGCATGGCGGCAGGTGCGCTTACCGCGCTGAAAGATAATGGCATTGCGGTACCGCAGCATTTATCGCTGATCGGTTTTGATGATATCCCCATTGCCCGTTACACCGATCCGCAGCTGACAACGGTACGTTATCCCATTGCGTCGATGGCGAAACTGGCGACAGAGCTGGCGTTACAGGGGGCGGCTGGGCTGTTAGATCCGGACGCAACGCATTGTTTTATGCCGACTTTAGTACGCCGCCATTCGGTCGCTATCCGGCAAACTGTGGCTCCGATCACTAACTGATAACATCACGTGATGTAACCGTTTTCAATCTGTGAGTAAATTCACAGTATCTTAACAAGCCGCTGTCTATGATGTCAGCGTTTTAGGGGCTGAAACACAATGTAACGGTGATTATTCACTTTTACCGTTATCACAATGCCTCAAACAACGAATAAAACGCATTTCTGGAGCGTTACCGAACACGGAAGCTGGACATTTTATAAGTGAACTTCGGCGATCAGTAACGTTTTATTAACATCTGCCCGCCGACCGTTTTTCACAAGAACTACCCTGCATAAAAAAAACCGGAGATACCATGAATAAGAAGGTGTTGACTCTGTCTGCTGTCATGGCAAGCATGCTTTTTGGCGCAGCAGCACACGCAGCGGATACCCGTATTGGCGTGACTATCTATAAATACGACGATAACTTCATGTCCGTTGTGCGTAAAGCAATTGAAAAAGATGCTAAATCAGCGCCAGACGTGCAACTGCTGATGAATGACTCCCAGAATGACCAGTCCAAACAGAACGATCAGATTGACGTTCTTCTGGCAAAAGGCGTGAAAGCGCTGGCTATTAACCTGGTTGACCCGGCTGCGGCAGGCACGGTGATCGAGAAAGCGCGCGGCCAGAACGTGCCAATTGTCTTCTTCAACAAAGAACCTTCCCGTAAAGCGCTGGACAGCTACGACAAAGCGTATTACGTGGGTACCGACTCCAAAGAGTCCGGGATTATCCAGGGCGATCTGATTGCGAAACACTGGGCGGCGAACCCAAACTGGGATCTGAACAAAGATGGTCAGATTCAGTTCGTTCTGCTGAAAGGCGAACCGGGCCATCCAGATGCTGAAGCACGTACCACCTACGTTATTAAAGAGCTGAACGACAAGGGCCTTAAAACCCAGCAGCTGGCGTTAGACACCGCAATGTGGGATACCGCTCAGGCGAAAGATAAGATGGACGCGTGGCTGTCCGGCCCTAACGCCAACAAAATTGAAGTGGTCATTGCCAACAACGATGCGATGGCAATGGGTGCGGTAGAAGCGCTGAAAGCACACAACAAATCCGCGATTCCTGTATTCGGTGTGGATGCCCTGCCAGAAGCGCTGGCGCTGGTGAAATCTGGCGCTATGGCCGGTACCGTACTGAACGATGCCAACAACCAGGCGAAAGCCACCTTCGATCTGGCGAAAAACCTGGCCGATGGTAAAGGTGCCGCTGACGGGACTAACTGGAAAGTTGACAACAAAATCGTTCGCGTTCCTTACGTGGGCGTAGACCAGTCCAACCTGGCTGAGTTTATCGGTAAATAAGTTATCTGCATTGTCTTCACTGGGCGCAATTCGTTGCGCCCTTTTATAACGCGATATGCGAGGCCAACAAGGTATAATTATGGTCAGCACAACTACTCAGTCGTCCGGTGAATACTTGTTGGAAATGACCGGTGTCAATAAGTCATTCCCCGGTGTTAAGGCGCTCGATAATGTTAATTTAAAAGTTCGTCCTCACTCTATTCATGCATTAATGGGTGAAAACGGTGCGGGTAAATCAACATTATTAAAATGCCTTTTTGGGATCTATCAAAAAGATTCTGGCAGCATTCTTTTTCAGGGAAAAGAGATCGACTTCCATTCAGCGAAAGAAGCGCTGGAGAACGGTATCTCGATGGTACACCAGGAATTAAACCTGGTCCTGCAACGTTCAGTTATGGATAATATGTGGTTGGGTCGTTATCCAACCAAAGGTGTCTTTGTCGATCAGGATAAAATGTATCGCGACACCAAAGCCATTTTTGATGAGCTGGATATTGATATCGACCCGCGCGCCCGCGTCGGGACATTATCCGTTTCCCAGATGCAGATGATCGAAATTGCCAAAGCGTTCTCCTATGATGCGAAAATTGTGATCATGGATGAACCGACATCGTCATTAACGGAAAAAGAGGTTAACCACCTTTTTACCATTATTCGTAAGCTGAAAGATCGCGGCTGTGGCATTGTCTATATCTCACATAAAATGGAAGAGATCTTCCAGCTGTGCGATGAAATCACCATCCTGCGCGACGGTCAGTGGATTGCCACCCAGCCGCTGGAAGGGCTGGACATGGACAAGATCATCGCCATGATGGTTGGCCGTTCTCTGAACCAGCGCTTCCCGGATAAAGAAAACAAGCCAGGCGAAGTGATTCTGGAGGTGCGTAACCTGACCTCGCTGCGTCAGCCGTCTATCCGCGATGTCTCTTTCGATCTGCACAAGGGGGAGATCCTTGGCATCGCAGGGCTGGTGGGCGCTAAGCGCACCGATATCGTGGAAACCCTGTTTGGTATCCGTGAGAAAGCCGAAGGCACCATTACGCTGCACGGTAAGAAGATCAACAACCACAACGCCAACGAAGCCATTAATAATGGCTTTGCGCTGGTGACGGAAGAGCGTCGTTCCACCGGTATTTACGCTTATCTGGATATTAACTTTAACTCGTTAATTTCTAATATTCGCAATTACAAAAACAAGGTCGGGCTGCTGGATAATTCCCGCATGAAGAGCGATACCCAGTGGGTGATTGACTCCATGCGCGTGAAAACGCCGGGCCACCGCACGCAAATTGGCTCACTTTCGGGAGGAAACCAGCAGAAAGTCATTATTGGTCGCTGGCTATTAACCCAGCCTGAAATTCTGATGCTGGATGAACCTACGCGCGGTATCGACGTGGGTGCAAAATTCGAGATTTATCAGCTTATCGCAGAGCTGGCGAAAAAAGATAAAGGGATCATTATTATTTCTTCCGAAATGCCGGAATTGTTAGGGATCACAGACCGTATTCTGGTTATGAGCAATGGTCTCGTTGCCGGTATTGTTGAAACCAAAACGACAACGCAAAACGAAATTTTGCGTCTTGCGTCTTTGCACCTTTAAGATCAGGGGCTCCTCATGAGTGCGTTAAATAAAAAAAGTTTTCTCACTTATCTGAAAGAAGGCGGTATTTACGTTGTTCTTTTAGTCTTGCTGGCGATTATTATTTTCCAGGACCCTACGTTCTTAAGTCTGCTGAACTTGAGTAACATTCTGACCCAGTCTTCCGTACGTATTATTATCGCGCTTGGCGTGGCGGGACTTATCGTTACCCAGGGGACTGACCTTTCGGCAGGGCGCCAGGTGGGTCTGGCGGCGGTCATTGCGGCGACCCTGTTGCAGTCGATGGAAAACGCCAACAAGGTATTCCCGGAGATGGCGACCATGCCGATTTTCGTGGTGATCCTGATCGTGTGTGCCATCGGCGCGGTAATTGGCCTGATTAACGGCATCATCATTGCTTACCTGAACGTGACGCCATTCATCACTACGCTTGGCACGATGATCATCGTTTATGGTATCAACTCCCTGTACTACGATTTCGTCGGCGCGTCTCCAATCTCTGGCTTCGACAGCGGCTTCTCGACCTTCACGCAGGGGTTTGTTGCGCTCGGCAGCTTCCGTCTCTCCTATATCACCTTCTATGCGCTGATTGCGGTGGCATTCGTCTGGATCCTGTGGAACAAAACCCGCTTCGGTAAAAACATCTTTGCTATCGGCGGTAACCCGGAAGCGGCGAAGGTCTCCGGGGTCAACGTGGCTCTGAACCTGCTGATGATTTATGCCCTGTCCGGGGTCTTCTACGCCTTCGGCGGGATGCTGGAAGCAGGCCGTATCGGCTCTGCAACCAACAACCTCGGCTTTATGTACGAACTGGATGCGATTGCGGCCTGCGTGGTTGGCGGCGTCTCCTTCAGCGGCGGCGTGGGTACCGTGCTGGGCGTGGTGACCGGTGTGATCATCTTCACCGTTATCAACTACGGCCTGACCTACATCGGTGTGAACCCGTACTGGCAGTACATTATCAAGGGTGCGATCATCATCTTCGCGGTTGCCCTGGATTCACTGAAGTACGCGCGTAAGAAATAAGCGCTGGAATGAAAGAACCCGCAGCGATGCGGGTTTTTTTATGAGAAAAGTGAAGCGATAAGCGATTTTGAAACGGGCACTAGTCCGGTTTGAAGCCCAAAGGGTTTAAAGATTTTATTTATGACGTCAGCGGAATAATTGCCTCTGTTATTTTCTACATCCGACAATGTTTTCCGGGATACGCTGACCAGCTTTGCATATTCATCCTGCTTCAGCCCTAACACCTCGACCCTGAGCCTTTTCAGCGCCTCTCCCTGTGTGATTTTCCCCAGCAAAATGTCCCGTATGGCTGCATGCAGTACAGCCTGGCGATCGAGAGTACTAATCCGCGTTAAGCCTTGTGTAACGCGTTGCCTCTTCACTACCGATGGTTTATCCGGCTCTTCCGCCTCGTCATGATGTCGCTTTTTATTTACGCTGCGTACTTGAGCTAATGTCTGTAAAAGCTCTGATTCAGCTTCATTAGGTGTTTTCATAATAAACCCCAACGGGAAAGTTTATCCGGGATGTAGCGAAAACCCATCGCGGGCATTTCCATTATCTGTTCGGGAACGCCTCGCGCCGCCAGCCTTTCCGGGAGATCAATAAGCTGAACGGCTGTTTCATGCAGAGCATCAAGTAATGTTGCGGGAGGGATCCACTCCGCCAGCGTTTGTGCGATAGTGTTGAAATTATAATCCCCCCCTGATTCGCAAGATAATGACCACTTCAGGGTTCTTGGTATCCCTTCAGGATCGGCTTTCATCGGCGCAAAGTCATATACAGGGGAGAGCATAATTTGATTTTCAGCCTTCACAAAGGCGGTATTTCGCCCATGGTTGTCACTATTTCCAAAAATAATATTTAGCAGATCGCGACGCACCCATTCTGTTACAAATCCCGGAATATCAAACTGATAACCCTGCTGCTGGACCATATGGCTGGAGGTGATTTTATTAATTAACGCGCGCAACGTTGTCTCATGATCAAGGAGGGTGCCGGGTGCCTTTTGTAATAGCGAATACACCGATTCCATACCCAGCCTGACCAGTTGGTCCTGCTCATTTCTCACTATGTCGAAACGCGGTAACCACAGAGACGGGTAATGGCTACCTTCTTTAAGGCGCATTGTTTCCACTGGGATCGTGGAAAAACCCATCGCGTTAAGCTCATGATAATAATGGAATTCAGCTCGCAGAATATTACAATCCACTTCTGTCCTGTTACCGCGTGGATATTTAACCAAATAATAGCGGTCCCGGTTATCCGGCTCGTTTTGCCAGGTATCGATCCAGATGGCATCAGTTTCACTACAGCGCAGCAAAAGTTTAGGCGCTTCACCGCCAGCACCGGTTGCACCACCCGCCGCCGCGCCTCTTTCCTGGGCATAATCCAGAAAATCGGCCGCACGATCGATGACGTCCGCAACCGTAAACGTTTTAGTGCTGGCGAATTTATTCCATTCTGGGACGGATTCCTTTATGCGCAAATTCCCCACAGGGGACATTGTGCCAAATTTCAGCAATAAGAAATTTTGCTGGCCAACGGGTAACTCACTGATGTCGAGCGCATTAATCCAGTAACGGCGGCTTGCTCCGGCGGGAATGATATCGTCGATAAATCGCAGCCAGCCCGGTTGGCCATGGTCATCAAAAAAGAGTGATACAGGGTGATTGACTGAGACTGCGTGAAAATCATCATAGTCGAGAAAATTAATCGCATACTCAGTAAGATAGTCTAACTGCGTGGTATTCCAGTCATTTTTTTCACTTCCAGGATATTTGATGAGAGCGATATCCGTCCATGTTTCGTTCAGATATGCCTGTACGGTTAACGTCTCCATCTCACCTCCATAACGCGACAATGTGTAAAATATTACTCATAGTCAGTGATAAAAACAAGTATTGCTACTTATATCACTCATTAGGTGTCTAAAAAGAGAGTAATGCGTTTTATATCACGCACTGTAGATCTGGATTACTTCTTCTGAACTTCCAGCAACTGCTCCGGCGTTACCGCCGGATAACCCTGCGCATCTTCCGGCACTTCATGCATCGTTGGGATCGGCACCAGCGGGCCTAAAAAGCGCGGTTCACGTTTGAACAGGTACAGGTCAGCCAGCGCGCCGAAACGGGCGCCAAACTCACGCACGCGCACGCTCAGCATATCTTTTGGCGATGGCACCGCATAACACTGCGCCTGAATGCCCATATGCAGGGCGATAAACAGCGCCCGCTCGCAGTGGAAACGCTGGGTAATGATGATGAAATCATTGGTGTCGAACACCTTACGGGTACGCACGATGGAATCAAGCGTGCGGAATCCGGCGTAGTCGAGCACGATATCGGCCGGGTCGACGCCTGCGGCAATCAGATCTTTGCGCATCGTCACCGGCTCGTTATAGCTTTGCAGCGCGTTATCGCCGCTCAACAGCAGATAGTTCACCTTGCCGCTGTTATAGGCGTTCAGCGCGCCCTGAATACGATACCGGTAATACTGATTTATGACGCCGGTGCGGTAATACTTGGCGGTGCCAAGCACCACGCCAACCTGACGGTAGGGGAGGTCCTGTAGGTCATCAAAAATGTAGGGGGCTGTTTTCCAGCTCATCCAGCGGTCGAGACCCAGCACGATCAACAGCAGTATGCCGACCAGGACAGACAGGCTGTAAAACACGCGCTTTAACATGCAGATGGCTCGTACCGATGATGAAATTTCCCTCAGGCTACTGTACCCGCCTGGTTAGCGCAAGAAACAGCGATTCAACTGAGGGGTTTTTCGTCAGACTGGCGGGCAACTCTGCCCGCCGAACAGATTATGCCAGCAGCACGCGGTCAATGGTTGAACAGCCCAGCGCTTTCAGCGTGGCTGCGGTCGCGTCCCACTGGATCAGCGGCGCATCGGCCTTTTCAGCCAGGATTGCGCGCTGAATATCCGGGTAGTCATACCCGTTCAGGCTAAGCAGGTTCAGGGCGCCCTGAAGCGGAGGCAGCGTCGGGTTAAACGCGGCGTTCTCTGCGTAACTGCCGGTGAAGATGCGGCCGTCGCGGCACTGAAGGGCGACGCCGCTTGGAGATTTGCTGTATGGCGTGTGGCTTTTATTGGCGGCGGCAATGGCCGCTTCGCTCAGCTCATCCCCTGAGAGCGCATAACCGTGGTCCTGCTCGTCCATCAGCAGGGTTTTGATCTCAAGATCTTTCGGGCCGAAAGCATCCGGCAGGTAATCACGCAGCGTATGCGGTGCGCGTCCCGGCAGGTTGATACGCAGTTCAAGACCGCTGTTCAGCTCATTCATAAACTGGCGGCAGTGGCCGCAAGGGGTATAGTTGACGGTGATGGCGCGCAGGGCTTTTTCGCCGCGTAGCCAGGCGTGACTGATGGCGCTCTGCTCCGCATGGACGGTTTGCTGCATGGTCGCACCGAGAAACTCCATGTTTCCGCCGAAGTACCAGGTCCCGCTCACACCGCGCGCAATTGCGCCTACGTTAAAATGGGAAAGGTCAGCGCGGGCGCAGGCAGCCGCCAGGGGCAGCAGGGCGAAAGCCAGCGCGTCTTCGTCCAGCCCCGTTGCCTGTTTAAGCGTCGTGACCTGATCTGCCGTCAGCAGGGCGGGGAAATGCGCATCCGCCAGAACCGGAGCCAGGGCTGATTGCAAATTCTCTGCAAGCTGAGAGAAAGCAGCTTGAAAACGTGGATGCATGACGTTGCCTCATCAAGGTTAATGGATCGGTAGTGTACGGAGCCGTACGGCCTTTATATGTGATCCAAATCTCATTATGTGTGCAACTTATGAAATGAAAATGAAATTTGCGCGACGCATCGCAAATTTTAGCCCATTACTGCCAGAATAATCGGGAAGATAAACGGCGCGACCAGGGAAGTGATAATCCCGCAGATCACCAGCGCCAGCGAGCTGAATGCCCCTTCCTGATAATCGAGTTCCGCGCAGCGTGCGGTGCCCAGCGCGTGCGAGGCGGTACCCATCGCCAGACCGCGTGCCGCTTTGGTACGAATTTTCATGATATTCAGCAGCGTATGACCAAACACCGCGCCCAGGATACCGACGAAAATCACGCACACGGCGCTGATGGCCGGAATGCCCCCGATGCTGCCGCCCACGGCCATGGCAATCGGCGTGGTGACGGATTTAGGCAGGATAGAGGCGGCGATCTGCGGCGATGCGCCCATCATTAAGGCCACCGAGGTGCCGGTGATCATCGCAACAAGGCTCCCCACGAAGCAGATGGTTATGATGGATTTCCAGCGCGCGCGGATCTGATGCAGTTGCTCATATAAAGGAAACGCCAGCGCCACCACGGCAGGCTGCAACAAATCGTTAAGGATCTTGCTCCCGGCGAAGTAACGCTCATAAGAAATGCCGGTGAGCAGCAGAAAAGGAATAATCACCACCATGGCGACCAGCAGCGGGTTGAGCAACGGCATTTTGAAACGCACCGCAAGCTTACGCGCAGCAAAGAACACCACCAGGGTTAACGGCAGGGACCACCAGATATTCGCCATCATTTTTTTGTTTTCTCCCCGACGACCTTACGTTCGCCATGCACAATGTGTGAACTCCAGCTGACGACCAGGAAAACCACCAGCGTACTGATGGCGCAGGAGACCACAATCGGGCCGAACTGCGCTTTAAGCACATCGTAATACTGCATAACCCCAACGCCGATAGGCACAAAAAGCAGGGCCATGTAGCGAATGAGAACGAAGCACCCTGGGTTGACCCATTTTGCGGGCAGCACCTGTAATGCCAGCAGTACAAACAGGATCAGCATGCCGATAATGCTGCCGGGTATCGTAATCGGCAGCAGCGAAGCGATAAAAATGCCGGCGTACAGGCAGGCATAAATGAGGACGAAGGCGCGAAGGTATTGCCAGATAGTATTCAGTGATTTGCTCATGGTGAAAGTCCTTGCTGAGACGTATTCATCATACAATTAAACCTGAAAATGTGCCACGGATCACATCATGAATTTTGGGCATATCAGACATTCCGGAATGGAACGCCGGGCTTTCAACATACATAGAGAGCAGCTACTATAGCGCGTCTTTTTTCACAGGTACTCAGAATGCGTGTTTTACTGGCCCCGATGGAAGGCGTGCTCGACTCTCTCGTGCGCGAGCTGCTTACCGAGGTGAACGATTACGATCTCTGCGTGACGGAGTTTCTGCGCGTGGTCGATATGTTGCTGCCAGAAAAATCATTTTATCGTCTCTGTCCGGAACTGCATCGTCAGAGCCGCACGCCGTCCGGTACGCTGGTGCGCGTCCAGCTGCTCGGCCAGTATCCTGAGTGGCTGGCTGAAAACGCCGCCCGCGCGGTAGCGCTTGGTTCGTACGGCGTCGATCTTAACTGCGGCTGTCCGTCAAAGCTGGTCAACGGCAGCGGCGGGGGGGCGACGCTACTTAAAGATCCGGAGCTGATTTATCGCGGCGCAAAGGCCATGCGTGAGGCAGTGCCATCGCATCTGCCGGTGACGGTCAAAGTCCGTCTGGGATGGGACAGCGGCGATAAGCAGTTTGAAATTGCTGACGCGGTGCAGCAGGCGGGCGCCACCGAGCTGGTGGTGCACGGGCGAACCAAAGAGGATGGTTATAAAGCCGAGCGCATTAACTGGCAGGCGATTGGCGAGATCCGCAAACGGCTTACGATTCCGGTGATTGCCAACGGCGAAATCTGGGATTACGAGAGCGCGCAGGCCTGCCTCAAAGAGACCGGCTGTAATGCCGTGATGATTGGCCGCGGTGCGCTGAACGTGCCGAACCTCAGCCGGGTGGTGAAATATAATGAACCGCGGATGCCGTGGGCGGATGTGGTGAAACTACTGCAAAAATACACGCGGCTGGAAAAGCAGGGCGATACCGGCTTGTATCACGTCGCGCGCATTAAACAGTGGCTGAGTTATTTGCGTAAAGAGTACGACGACGCGCTGGGATTATTTCAGGAGATCCGTACCCTACAGACGTCTGCGGATATTGCCCGGGTGATCCAGTCGAAGCCCTGAGTGAAGTGTGAAGAGTTTGCCCGGCGCGGAGCCGGGCAACGGAATCAGAAAATCATCTTGAATACGCCGGTTACCACCAGCAGCCCTATCAGAAATATAATCAAAATAACCCACAATAATATTTTCATTCGCCTCTCCTGCGTATGTCTGTCGAAGTAAGTGTAGCAGTCAATTCATAATTAGCATGAATACATGAAATTAACTCATTGTCTTGGGGAATAAATTTCCGGATATGAAAATGTATAACAATATGCGGATTGCCACGCGTTACTAAAAAACGGAACGTCAGTAAGCGTAAGTTGCGCCTTTATTTTTTTTGAGTTCATGGCGTAATGAAACGTTCTCTTACTTTATCTTTGAGTGCTCCTCTTGTTTTTATGCTGGCCGCCTGCGCGCCGGAACATGCCACGGTGTCACCAGTAAAAACGCAAGCCGCCGTCGCAACTGTAAATACCCAACTGCGTCATGCCGACTGGCCAAAAAGCGAATGGTGGAAAGACTTTAACGACTCCCAGCTCAACGCGCTGATCGACAAAGCGCTGGCGGATGCGCCGGATATGCAAATTGCCCGTCAGCGTATCACCCTGGCGGAAGCACAGGCGAAAGCCGCTGTCGCTGCTGAGGGTCCACAACTGGATTTTTCCGCAGATGTGGAACGGCAAAAGATGTCGGCAGAGGGGTTGATGGGGCCATTTGCACTGACCGACCCGGCAGCGGGGACCACCGGCCCCTGGTATACCAACGGCACCTTTGGTCTGACGGCGGGTTGGGATCTGGATTTTTGGGGTAAAAACCGCGCCCAAATTGAGGCCCGCATCGGTAAGGTGAATGCGCAAAAAGCGGAGCTGGAGCAGACTCGCCAGCTGCTCGCCAGCAGCGTCGCGCGGCTGTACTGGGACTGGCAGACCGAGGCCGCGGTGGGTGACGTGCTCGCGCAGATCAAACGGGAGCAGGAAAATATCATCGGTGCCGATCGGGAGCTTTATCAGCACGGCATTACCTCCTCGGTGGAAGGGGTTGAAACGGATATCAGTGCCAGCAAAACCGATGAACAGCTCGCTGACGTGCACGGCAAAATGAAGGCCATTGAGGCGCGTCTGAATGCGTTGACCAATACCCCTTCAGTCACGCTCGCACGGCATGCCTTACCTGACGCAGAGGCATCGCTGCCATCAACGCTCGGTTATGAACTGCTGGCTCGGCGCCCGGATTTGCAGGAGGCGCACTGGTATATCGAAGCATCCATGAGCGAAGTCGATGCCGCCAGAGCCGCGTTCTACCCTGACATCAATTTGATGGCGTTCTTGCAGCAGGATGCATTGCACCTGAGCGACCTGTTCCGCTCATCTGCGCAGCAAATGGGCGTAACCGCGGGGCTGACGCTGCCAATTTTTGACAGCGGTCGGTTGAATGCGAACCTGGATATCGCCCAGGCGCAAAACAACCTCTCCGTGGCGAACTACAACAAGGCCGTGGTAGATGCCGTAAACCAGGTCGCCCGGACGGCCAGCGAAGTGGAAACGCTGACCGCCAAAAATCAGCACCAGCAGCAGATCGAAAAAGATGCGGCGCGCGTCGTTGCGCTGGCGCAGGCGCGCTTCAGCGCGGGGATCATTGCCGGCTCCCGGGTGAGTGAAGCAAAAATTCCGGCGCTCAAAGAGCGTATTGCCGGGTTGATGCTGAAAGGTCAGTACGTGGATGCCACGCTCCAGCTCACCTCCGCGCTGGGTGGCGGATATCATCGCGGCTAACATTGCGCATTATCTATACTTACCTCTTTGCAGATTTTCAGGAGGTGAGTATGACGCGAGTCGCAATTGTTACCGCATCGGATTCAGGAATTGGCAAAACGACGGCCCTGATGCTGGCCGAGCGCGGGTTTGATATCGGGGTGACCTGGCACTCAGATGAGGAAGGGGCGCTGGCAACCTGCCGTGAAATTGAAGCGCGCGGGCAGCGTGCCGAGGCCATTCAACTCAACTTAAGCCATTTACCGGAAGGCGCAAAGGCCATTGAAACCCTGATTACGCGTTTCGGGCGGCTGGATGTGCTGGTTAATAATGCCGGGGCGATGAACAAAGCGCCATTTCTGGACCTGTCGTTTGACGACTGGCGGCACATATTCACCGTTGACGTGGACGGCGCGTTTCTCTGCTCGCAAATCGCGGCGCGTCAGATGGTGAAGCAGGGGGAAGGGGGGCGGATCGTGAACATCACCTCGGTGCATGAACATACGCCATTGCCGGACGCCAGCGCCTATACGGCGGCCAAACATGCGCTGGGCGGGTTAACCAAGTCGATGGCGCTGGAGTTGGTTAAACATAAGATTCTGGTGAACGCCGTCGCCCCCGGTGCGATTGCCACGCCGATGAACGATATGGACGACAGTGAAGTTAAAGAGGGATCTATGCCGTCAATTCCGCTGGCGCGCCCCGGCCACACCAAAGAAATTGCCAGCCTGGTGGCCTGGCTATGCGACAGCGACGCCAGCTATACCACCGGACAGTCGTTTATCGTCGATGGGGGTTTTATGCTGGCGAACCCGCAGTTTAAGCCAGCGGAATAAGCATTCCCTTCACCCCGGGAGAGGGCCGGGGTGAGGACCGCAGGCCGCACTCACTCTTCATCCCGGCGCTTTTCACGATGCTTCAGCCACAGCCGTACCCCAATCACCGCCACAACCACCAGGATCAACC
The DNA here is from genome assembly GCF_049238805.1 of Enterobacter cloacae complex sp. CDL013. Taxonomy (NCBI): domain Bacteria; kingdom Pseudomonadati; phylum Pseudomonadota; class Gammaproteobacteria; order Enterobacterales; family Enterobacteriaceae; genus Enterobacter; species Enterobacter cloacae complex sp. CDL013. The sequence continues at coordinate 364,778 of NZ_JBMKGT010000002.1, forward strand.
ACGCCCAGTGTTTAAGATGCTGATCGAGGTTATGCAGCCACGGGCCTATTACTTCGCCACCCGCGTAGCCAAGCGTGGTGAAAATCAACGCCCAGGCAATCGCCCCGAGAATGTTCAGCGGCAGGAAAATTTTCGGTGGTAAACGACTCGCGCCAATCAGTATCGGCCCAATGATGCGAAAACCGTACATAAAGCGGGTGCCAATCACAAACAGCCAGGGACGTCGCTGGATAAGCCGCTGAGCACGGCGAATTTTCTTTTGATGCCTGGCAAAACGTTGCAAAAGCGTCGGGCCAAAGCGCAGCCCCAGAAAATAGAGCAGCTGATCGCCAATCATACCGCCCAACGCGACGGCGGCGACCACCAGCGAGAATTTCAGCAATCCCTGGTGTGCGGCCACCCCGCCCAGCAGCGTGATAGTTTCGCCTTCCGCCACGCTGCCGATCACCAGCGCGGCGTATCCATATTGTTCAATAAGACCGTTGATATCCATTACGTAAACGTCGTCTCCCTTACTGTGCCTGCGTTAATCATATACCCCATCCATTAACCGCGCGGCAATCAACGGAAATTTCCCACTGTACATAAAATAATCTAAAGCCTGCATTATACTTAAGCTATCGCTGACGGGCCGACAACAAGGGGGCGTTATGAACCATGTCTGGGGACTTTTCTCCCATCCCGATCGTGAAATGCAGGTCATCCGTAACGAGAACGAAACGGTCGCGCATCACTATACCCACCATGTCCTGCTGATGGCAGCGGTGCCGGTGGTCTGCGCATTTATTGGTACTACGCAGATAGGCTGGAACTTTGGTGACGGCACCGTGGTTCAGCTTTCCTGGTTCACCGGACTGTACCTGGCCATTCTGTTTTATGGCCTGATGCTGGCCGGGGTGGCGGTGATGGGGCGGGTCATCCACTGGATGGCGCGCAACTATCCGCAGCGCCCGTCGCTGGCACACTGTATGGTCTTCGCCGGATACGTCGCGACCCCGCTGTTTTTAAGCGGTATTGTCGCGCTCTATCCACTGGTCTGGCTGTGCGCGCTGATCGGTACGGTTGCCCTCTTTTATACCGGTTATCTGCTGTATGTAGGGGTGCCAACCTTCCTCAATATCAATAAAGAAGAGGGCCTGAGCTTCTCCAGCTCTACGCTTGCCATCGGCGTACTGGTCCTGGAGGCGCTACTGGCCCTGACAGTTATTCTTTGGGGTTATGGATACCGTCTCTTCTAAGTTCCCTGCATTGCTGGCGTAAATGCCAGCAATGCAGCATCTGGTTATGATTCTCCGCTGGCGACAACGCACGGTGACCGCTATGATGCCGAAGCCAGCCTGTGTTTATCCGTCGACACAGGCGGTGTACGTCATAACGTGCGTGAATCATTATCAGAAGTCTCATCATGCTGAAATTTCGAGTGTCACTCCTTAGTCTTGCGCTGCTGTTGGGCGTCTCCGCTACCGCGCCAGCCATCGCCAAAACGACCGCAGTCGCCACCGCTGCTGCGCAACCCCAGATTGCGTCCGGCAGCGCGATGATCGTTGACCTGAATACCAACAAGGTGATCTACGCCAGTCATCCGGATCTGGTGCGCCCGATCGCTTCCATAACCAAAGTCATGACCGCGATGGTGGTGCTTGATGCACGACTGCCGCTGGACGAAAAGCTAAAAGTGGATATCAGCCACACGCCAGAGATGAAAGGGATCTACTCTCGCGTGCGTCTGAAAAGTGAAATCAGCCGTAAAAATATGCTGCTGTTGGCGCTGATGTCCTCAGAGAACCGCGCGGCGGCGAGCCTTGCCCACCATTATCCTGGCGGTTACGACGCGTTTATCCGCGCGATGAATGCCAAAGCCAAAGCGCTGGGGATGAAAAATACCCATTTCGTGGAGCCAACCGGTCTGTCGATCCATAACGTCTCGACGGCGCGTGATTTAACAAAGCTGCTGATCGCCAGTAAGCAATACCCGCTGATTGGTCAGCTCAGCACCACGCGTGAGGAGATGGCGACATTCTCGAACCCGGCGTATACGCTGCCGTTCCGCAACACTAACCATCTGGTGTATCGCGATAACTGGAATATTCAGTTAACCAAGACCGGATTCACCAATGCGGCAGGACACTGCCTGGTGATGCGCACCGTATTTAACGGTAAGCCAGTGGCGCTGGTGGTGATGGACGCCTTCGGCAAATATACCCACTTCGCGGATGCCAGCCGCCTGCGTACCTGGATTGAAACCGGGAAAGTGCAGCCGGTGCCGGCTTCAGCGCTGGCGTATAAAAAGCAGAAAGCGGAACAGATGGCGACGGCGCAGAACGATTAGGAAAAAGCAAAACGGTAACGCATGTTACCGTTTTTTATGTTTTCTCCCTCTCCCTGTGGGAGAGGGCCGGGGTGAGGGCACCAGACCGCACTGCGTTTATTCCGGCAGCGTCCAGTCCCCGTCGTTGAGCGGGCGCTGCATCATCACCGTGTCCCGCCAGTCGCCTTTTTTATATCCCACACTTCTGAGCTGACCCACAATTTCGAAACCGTGCTTTTTATGCAGCCGCAACGACCCGGGGTTATTTTGCCCGTCGCCGACCACGGCAATCATCTGCCGCCACGGTCCTTGTTCACAACGGGCGATCAGTGCCTGGAGTAAGGCCGAGCCAAACCCGCGGCCGGTGGTGCTGGCATCCACATAAATGGATTCTTCAAGGGTATAGCGATAAGCCTGGCGTGGACGATAAAACGTGGCGTAGCAGTAGCCGACAACAATGCCGCGATACAGCGCAACCAGCCACGGTAAACCGCTGTCGGTCACGCTCTTCATCCGCTGACGCATCTCATCGACGGTGGGGGGAACTTCCTCGAAGGACGCACGGCCATGAAGCACATGCCAGGCGTATATCGCCGAGATGGCATGCGCATCGTCAGGAAGGGCGTCGCGCACCTCGATTTCAGTTTCGGGGAAAGTTTCTACAGCCGACATGTTCTGCCCGCTCCTTGTTTGGAAAGCCAGAGAAACGTTTCTCTGGCAACAGGCAGATACTCTAGTACGTTTGAGGAGAGCTTAACAATCTCTTAAATTTGGCTATATGAGTTCATCAGAGGCTTGCGTATTGTGCTGCTCTGATTCGGCACTCTCTTTCCAGTATTTCTTCCGCGTTGTCTTACCAATGCCGGGGTTCATACTGTTTGTAGGGTCATTTTTGCGATAAAACTGTTTAAGCGTCTCCGGCGCTTTATACAGGTGTCCCACGTTGTGCTCGGCAGGATATTGCGCGCCACGCTCGTGCAGCAGCGCCAGCATCTGTTCTTTCAGCGCGTGTGCATCAACCCCTTTTTTCACGATGTAATCCTGGTGGAAGACATAGCACATAAAGTGGCCGTAATAGAGCTTATGCACCAGCTTGCTGTCGATCTCCGGCGGCAGATGTTCAAACCACTCGGTATCGTTGCGACGCAGGGCGATATCCAGCGCCAGAATATCCTCCACTTCTTCGGAATGCACCGCCTGATAACGGATAGCGGCACCCGCCGCGGCGAAACGATGCAGGAAGGCTTTGCTGCCTTCTTCCGGCGTGCAGGCAAAGAAATCCCCGTCGGCGGTTTTGAAGAATTCGGTGAGCCAGCTCTGCGCTTCGTCAATTCCGTCCCCGGCCATTTTCAGCAGCAGATGGTGCTCATACTTGTCGCGCCAGGTCTTCATCCGCTCCGGTAAATGCGCCGGGAAGACGTTGCCCAGCTTCTGCATAAAGCGGTCGGTGAAGTGCGGCTTGAAGAGCGACACTTTCTCCAGCATCGCATCGGTGCGGCCCTTCATGGTGAAGAAGAACGGCATTTTGTCGGTGCCGAGCTTGTCGATCATCAGGAAGGTATCTTTGCCGTAGCGCTCGGCGATGTCGTAAATGTCCCGGTGCATATACTCGCCCGCCACCGGCAGGTGAGTGAACTCGGCCAGAATATGACGGCGGATCTCCGTCAGCACCTCCGGCTGATTGGTGCCGATGTAAAACACCTGCTGCTTTTTCTCTGCCGGGAAGGTATCGAGGCGCACCGCAAAAACGGCCAGCTTGCCCGCGCAGCCGGAGGATTCAAACAGGCGATCCGGATCGGCGTTATAGCGCGCCGGTGTATCGGCATTGATATCGCGCACGCGGGTGATGTAATCGTGGTCATGCGCGTGACGGCCATCGTGCTGAACGTCTTCGTCCTTCACGCGGTCATCGTCAAGTTTGCTGAGGATCTGCTCTGGCGTTACGCCCAGATCGATCCCCAAATGGTTAACCAGCGTCAGCTTGCCGTTTTCATCGATACGGGCAAACAGCGACATCTCCGTGTAGGCCGGGCCACGCTGCACCAGCGAGCCGCCGGAGTTATTGCAGATCCCGCCGATCACCGAGGCACCAATGCACGACGAGCCGATCACCGAGTGCGGTTCGCGACCCAGCGGCTTAAGCGCCTTTTCCAGCGAGTAGAGCGTGGTGCCGGGGAAGGCGAGTACCTGTTCGCCCTTGTCCAGCAGGTGCAGTTTGTCGAGGCGCAGGGTGCTGATAATCACGATGTCACGATCGTAATCGTTGCCGTTCGGCGTGGAGCCTTCAGTCAGGCCGGTGTTAGCAGCCTGCATTAAAATAATCTTGTCTGCCGCAACGCAGGCGCTGAGCACGCGCCACAGTTCGAGCAACGTACCGGGGAAGACCACCGCCAGTGCCTCGCCCTGACCGGAGCGGAAGCCCTTGCGGTAGCGGGCGGTTTTAGCCGGGTCGGTAAGCAGGTGAGAGTGACCAACCAGGCGCGACAGTTCGTTAATAAATGTAGTGTTATCGTCAGTTCGAACAGAAGACATCTTCCACTCCTTGTGGTGGGGCAAATTTCTCGCTGTAAAGCATAGCGCGATTAGCCGTTGAGCGGTCGGGTATTCATGAGAAAAATCAGAGAATAACCCTGCAAGGTTTTCAGGCTTTGTGGCACACTGCGCTTTTCGCACGGTCTGGCCGGGTGCTTCCCGCGGTTATTGATGAGAGAGAATAACAACATGAAATGGCTATGTTCTGTAGGTGTCGCCGTCAGCCTGGCGCTGCAACCTGCGCTGGCAGAGGATTTGTTTGGTAATCACCCGCTCACGCCCGAAGCCCGCGACGCCTTTGTCACGGATTTACTCAAAAAAATGACGGTCGATGAGAAAATCGGCCAGCTGCGCCTGATCAGCGTCGGCCCGGATAACCCGAAAGAAGCCATTCGCGAGATGATCAAAGACGGGCAGGTAGGAGCCATTTTTAACACCGTTACCCGCCAGGATATCCGCAAGATGCAGGATCAGGTGATGGAGCTGAGCCGCCTGAAAATCCCACTGTTCTTCGCTTATGACGTGGTGCACGGCCAGCGTACCGTCTTCCCGATCAGCCTCGGCTTAGCCTCCTCCTTTAACCTCGATGCGGTGAAAACCGTCGGGCGCGTATCGGCATATGAAGCCGCAGACGACGGCCTGAACATGACCTGGGCGCCGATGGTTGACGTCTCCCGCGACCCGCGCTGGGGCCGCGCTTCGGAGGGCTTTGGAGAAGACACCTATTTAACCGCCACGATGGGCAAAACCATGGTGGAAGCGATGCAGGGCAAAAGTCCGGCAGATCGTTACTCGGTGATGACCAGCGTCAAGCACTTCGCCGCCTACGGCGCGGTGGAGGGCGGTAAAGAGTACAACACCGTCGACATGAGCCCGCAGCGCCTGTTTAACGACTACATGCCGCCATACAAGGCAGGGCTGGACGCGGGCAGCGGGGCGGTGATGGTAGCGCTGAACTCTCTCAACGGCACGCCTGCCACCTCCGATTCGTGGCTGCTGAAAGACGTGTTGCGCGACCAGTGGGGCTTCAAGGGCATCACCGTTTCTGACCACGGCGCGATTAAAGAGCTGATCAAACACGGCACGGCGTCTGACCCGGAAGATGCGGTACGCGTGGCGCTCAAGTCCGGCATCAACATGAGCATGAGCGACGAGTACTACAGCAAATACCTGCCGGGGCTGGTGAAGAGCGGCAAGGTGACGATGGCGGAGCTGGACGATGCCGCTCGCCACGTGCTGAACGTGAAATATGACATGGGGCTGTTTAACGATCCTTACAGCCATCTGGGGCCGAAGGATTCAGACCCGGCGGACACCAACGCCGAAAGCCGTCTGCACCGTAAAGAAGCCCGGGAAGTAGCTCGCGAAAGCCTGGTGCTGCTGAAAAACCGTCTCGACACGCTGCCGCTGAAAAAATCCGGCACCATTGCCGTGGTCGGTCCGCTGGCCAACAGCAAGCGCGACGTCATGGGCAGCTGGTCCGCCGCAGGCGTGGCGGATCAGTCCGTTACGGTGCTGACCGGCATTAAGAGCGCCGTGGGTGATAACGCAAAAGTGGTTTACGCCAAAGGTGCGAACGTCACCGACGATAAAGACATCGTGACCTTCCTCAACCAGTATGAGGAAGCGGTGAAGGTGGATGCGCGCACGCCGAAAGAGATGCTCGACGAAGCGGTTAAAGCCGCGAAGCAGTCCGACGTGGTGGTCGCCGTGGTGGGTGAAGCGCAGGGGATGGCGCACGAAGCCTCCAGCCGTACCGATATTACCATTCCGCAGAGCCAGCGCGATCTGATCGCGGCCCTGAAAGCCACCGGCAAGCCGCTGGTGCTGGTGCTGATGAACGGGCGCCCGCTGGCGCTGGTGAAAGAAGATCAGCAGGCTGACGCCATTCTGGAAACCTGGTTCGCCGGTACCGAAGGCGGTAACGCCATTGCCGACGTGCTGTTTGGCGATTACAACCCGTCCGGCAAGCTGCCGATGTCCTTCCCGCGCTCCGTCGGGCAGATCCCGGTTTACTACAGCCACCTGAACACTGGTCGTCCGTATAACGCCGACAAGCCGAACAAGTACACGTCCCGTTACTTCGACGAAGCTAACGGCCCGCTCTATCCGTTTGGCTATGGCCTGAGTTACACCACCTTCAAGGTGTCTGACGTAAAAATGTCGGCGCCGACCCTGAAGCGTGACGGCAAAGTGACCGCCAGCGTAGAGGTGACCAACAGCGGCAAACGCGAAGGCGCGACGGTGATCCAGATGTACGTTCAGGACGTCACGGCCTCCATGAGCCGTCCGGTGAAACAGCTGCGCGGCTTCGAAAAGGTCAACCTGAAACCGGGCGAAACCAGAACGGTCAGCTTCCCGATTGACGTAAATGCGCTGAAGTTCTGGAATCAGCAGATGAAATACGATGCTGAGCCTGGCAAATTCAACGTCTTCATCGGCGTGGATTCCGCCCGCGTGAACAAAGCCGAGTTCGAACTGCAATAATCTTACCTTTCTCCCTATCCCCCGCCTGGCGGGGGATGCCTCTCATCTTGTACGAAAAACGGTTAAATTCACTGTTTTAAGCTACGCTTTTCTCTCAAGCCTATGAAAAAGGCCACAAAATAATGAGGAAAGCAGAATGACGATGATTAAGGGGATAACAGGGTCGGCGGTGCTTCTGGCGGCGCTGAGCCTGCCGTTACAGGCCGCAGAGCCGGTTAAGGTGGGTTCCAAAATTGATACCGAGGGCGCGTTGCTCGGTAATATCATTTTGCAGGTACTCGAAAGTCACGGCGTGAAAACGGTCAATAAAGTACAGCTTGGCACCACGCCTGTCGTGCGCGGTGCCATCACTTCCGGCGAGCTGGATATCTACCCGGAATACACCGGCAACGGGGCATTCTTCTTCAAGGATGAAAACGATCCGGCCTGGAAAAATGCCAAAGCCGGGTACGAAAAAGTCAAAAAGCTGGACGCAGAAAAAAATAAGCTGGTCTGGCTAACGCCGGCACCGGCCAACAACACCTGGACCATCGCGGTGCGCAAAGATATCGCCGAGAAAGGCAAGCTCACCTCGCTTGACGATCTCAGCCGCTACCTGAAAGAGAAGGGCGAGTTTAAGCTCGCGGCCTCGGCAGAGTTTATCGAGCGCGCTGATGCCCTGCCAGCGTTTGAAAAAGCCTATGATTTCAAGCTCGATCAGGCACAGCTGCTCTCTCTGGCAGGCGGCGACACGGCAGTGACCATTAAGGCGGCGGCGCAGCAAACCTCCGGCGTCAACGCGGCGATGGCCTACGGCACAGACGGCCCGGTCGCGGCGCTTGGCCTGCAAACCCTGACCGACCCGAAAGGCGTTCAGCCTATTTACGCCCCAACCCCGGTCGTGCGCGAGGCGGTGCTGAAAGCCTACCCGGATATTGCGGAATGGCTCAAACCGGTATTTGAAAAACTGGATGCGAAAACGCTGCAACAGCTGAATGCCAGCATTGCCGTTGAGGGGCTGGATGCCAAAAAAGTGGCTGCCGACTTCCTGAAACAACAAGGGCTTGTGAAGTAACGGGATAAGGCTGTGCCAATAAAATGCCATAACCGCGTCCTGCTGCTGTTGGCCTGTGTGGCCATCGTGGCGGTCGCGTTACCTTTTGTGAATGTCGCGCCAAACCGTCTGGTGTCGGGCGAACCGCGCGCGCTCTGGCAGATCTGGGCATTTACGCCGCTGCTGCTGGGCGCGGCGCTGGCGAGTACTGTTGCTTTAGCCTTCTGGCCGGGGCGAACCGCCCTGTGGCTGACGTTTTTGCTCAGCGAAGCGCTGTTTATCGTACTGTTCTGGAGCGCGGGACAGGCGGCAACGCAGATGGCCGCGGTTGAAAGCCCGCTGGCGCGCACGTCGGTTGGTAGCGGGCTGTGGCTGTGGCTGGCACTTTGTCTGCTGGTCTGTAGCGATGCCATTCGCCGTCTGACGCCGCAACCCGTCTGGCGCTGGCTGCTGAACGCGCAATTCTGGGTTATCCCTCTGCTGATCCTCTTCAGCGGCGATCTGAATCAGCTCTCGCTGTTAAAAGAGTACGTCAACCGCCAGGAGGTATTTGACAACGCGCTGGCGCAACATCTGACGATCCTGTTCGGGACGCTGATCCCGGCGCTGCTGCTGGGCGTGCCGCTGGGCATGTGGTGCTACCGACATACCAGCCGCCAAGGCGCCGTCTTTACCGTGCTCAACGTTATTCAGACCATCCCCTCCGTCGCCCTGTTTGGCCTGCTGATTGCCCCCCTCGCCGGTCTGGTGAAATCCTTCCCTGCGTTGGCCGCGGCAGGCATTGCCGGAACCGGGCTGACGCCAGCGCTGATTGCCCTTGTGCTGTATGCGCTGCTGCCGCTGGTGCGCGGCGTGGTGGCGGGGTTAAGCCAGGTTCCGCCCGACGTGCTGGAAAGCGCCCATGCGATGGGGATGAGCGCGCGCCAGTGTTTCTGGAAAATACAGCTGCCGCTTGCGCTTCCGCTGCTGGTTCGCAGCCTGCGGGTGGTGACAGTGCAAACCGTGGGGATGGCGGTGATTGCCGCGCTGATCGGGGCGGGCGGCTTTGGGGCACTGGTCTTCCAGGGGCTGCTCAGTAGCGCGCTGGATCTGGTGTTGCTGGGCGTCGTGCCCACAATTGTGCTGGCGGTCGTACTGGATGCCCTGTTTGCCCTGTGGCTCGCGCTGCTCAGGAGAAGAGCCAATGATTGAATTTCATGATGTGAGTAAAACCTTTGCGGGCCGTCCGGCGGCAAGCCACCTTAATCTGCATTTTGCCGAGGGGGCGTTCTCGGTATTGATCGGGACATCGGGGTCGGGAAAATCCACGACGCTGAAGATGATCAATCGGCTGGTGGAACACGACAGCGGGACGATTCGCTTTGCCGGAGAGGAGATCCGCAGCCTGCCGGTGCTGGAGCTGCGGCGGCGTATGGGCTACGCCATTCAGTCCATCGGCCTGTTTCCCCACTGGACGGTGGCGCAGAACATTGCCACCGTGCCACAGCTGGAAAAATGGTCCCGGGGGAAGATCAATGAGCGTGTCGACGAACTGATGGCGCTGCTGGGCCTGGACGCGTCGCTTCGTAACCGCTATCCGCACCAGCTTTCCGGCGGACAGCAGCAGCGGGTCGGGGTGGCGCGCGCGCTGGCCGCTAACCCGCAGGTACTGCTGATGGATGAGCCCTTCGGCGCACTGGATCCGGTCACCCGCGGCGCACTTCAGGCCGAGATGAGCCGCATCCACCGTATTCTCGGGCGCACCATCGTGCTGGTGACGCATGATATCGACGAAGCACTGCGGCTGGCCGATCGTCTGGTACTGATGGATCACGGCGAAGTCGTCCAGCAGGGTACGCCGCTTGAGCTGTTAACGTCGCCGGCAAACGATTTTGTGCGTGAATTCTTTGGCCGCAGCGAGCTGGGCGTCAGGCTGCTCTCGCTGCGCACCGTCAGGGACTATCTGCGTCCGCAGGATGCGCAAATCGGTGGTGAACCGCTGCACGATGGGATGAGCCTGCGCGATGCCCTGTCGGCGTTTGTCGCCCGGCAGTGTGAGGTGTTACCCGTTGCGGACGGGCAGGGGACGCCATGCGGGACGATCCATTTTCGCGATCTGCTGGCGGGGGAGGTGACGCGTGAAGTGGGTCCGTGATCCGTTACTCTGGCTGACAGGGCTATTTATCGCCTTACTCTACCTGATGCCGCACAGCGCGGCGCTGTTTAATGCGCTTATTCCCGGGCTGCCACGTCCGGTATACCAGCAGGAGAGCTTTGTTAATCTCACCCTGGCGCACTTCTGGCTGGTGGCGGTGTCAAGCGTGATTGCTATCGTGCTGGGCACAGGCGCCGGTATTGCGGTGACGCGGCCTGCGGGCAGGGAGTTCCGTCCGCTGGTGGAGACCATCGCCGCAACGGGGCAGACCTTCCCGCCGGTGGCCGTGCTGGCGATTGCCGTGCCGGCGATCGGTTTTGGGCAGGAGCCTGCCATCATTGCGCTGATTTTGTACGGCGTGTTGCCCATTCTGCAAGGGACGCTGGCAGGGATTGCGGCGGTGCCTGCATCGGTGCTGAGCGTAGCGGAAGGAATGGGGATGAGCGCCTGGCAGCGGCTGGTGAAGGTCGAACTGCCGCTGGCCGCACCGGTGATTATCGCTGGCGTGCGAACGTCCGTGATAATCAACATTGGTACGGCAACCATCGCCTCGACGGTCGGAGCCAATACGCTGGGAACGCCGATCATTATCGGGTTAAGCGGGTTTAATACGGCTTACATTATTCAGGGGGCGATTCTGGTTGCGCTGGCGGCAATTGTGGTGGATCGCCTGTTTGAACGCCTGGCCGGATACCTCAGCCAACACCGCCGCGAACAATAAATGAATAACCTGCAAGCATAACGCCACCGATACCGCTGACAGCCATCAGTGCAAAAAGAGTAATTACGGCCAGTTTCGTTGCCTTCATCATGTGCTCCTGTTGTTAACGGAACAATTATACGGTGAAGCGCAGCTGTTAATGAACCATTAAATGCCGTTACGACGCATTTGGACCCAGTGAGTAAACGGGATAACCATGTTCGCGCCACTCCGTAAGGAGCTGCTGCTGGGAAGCGGAGGGGACTTCGCCGCACCAGACCAGCAGCGTCTGTCCCTCAAACAGTTCCGGCCTGAGCTGGGCCAGGGAGTGGGCAAGCACGTCAACGCGCCAGCCCTGCTGGGTGGCAATCCAGGCTTCGAGCCACAGCCGGGTGGTATCGTGTACGTTCCAGCCGATCACCAGTGCATCTTTGCTGTTTTTATTCCGCGCTGAGGCAAGACAGACGGAAATATAGTTAATCAGCACGCCATCAAGCATGCTGAGCAGCGTCTGTAAGGTGGTTTGCTGACACTGAAGCCGACGCCGTAGGGGAATAAAAAGATGAGTGATCAGGGTTTGCGCCGGGTAGTCTCGACCCTGTTCTTTGATCCAGCCGCGCAGACGCTGCAAATTGCCACTCTGCAACAGCCTCAGCAGCGTTTCCTGCTGCTCGCGCCAGAGATGCTGCGTATCTGGATCGTCCTGGCTCAGAAGCGATTTTACCTTGCCGACCTGTACGCCGTTGTCGATCCAGCTTTTGATCTCGCGGATCCGGTCAATATCCGCATCGTTAAACAGGCGGTGCCCGCCGTCCGTTCTTTGCGGCTTAAGCAATCCATACCGTCGCTGCCACGCCCGTAGCGTAACGGGATTGATATCACACAGGAGTGCCACTTCACCTATTGTGTAAAGCGCCATTTTCGCCCCCAGGCTTGCGCGTCCCCAGCTTAACTGTAGACCCACTTTGCGGAACCAGGAAGATTTGATTCTTTTTTGTACAAATTATACGAAAGAAAGGTTATCTCCGGCAAAAGGTGTGATGACGGACACGATTTATCGCTTTTTTGGCACGTTTCAAAGAAAGTTAACCGCTATCAGTGTATGTTACGCGTTTTTAGAATGTGCGGTTTGTGAGTATGTACGAGTTTAATCTGGTGCTGCTGTTGCTTCAGCAGATGTGCGTGTTCCTTGTCATCGCCTGGTTGATGAGCAAAACGCGCCTGTTTATCCCGCTGATGCAGGTCACCGTCCGTCTGCCGCACAAATTCCTCTGCTACGTCGTATTTTCCATATTCTGCATTATGGGGACCTGGTTTGGTCTCCATATCGAAGATTCCATCGCCAATACGCGCGCCATCGGCGCAGTAATGGGCGGGCTGCTCGGAGGCCCGGTTGTCGGCGGTCTGGTGGGGTTAACCGGCGGCCTGCACCGCTATTCGATGGGCGGTATGACGGCGCTGAGCTGCATGATTTCCACCATCGTCGAAGGGCTGCTCGGTGGTCTCGTCCACAGCTATATGATTAAGCGCGGTCGTCCGGATAAAGTGTTCAGTCCCCTTACCGCCGGGGCGATCACCTTCGTGGCGGAAATGGCGCAGATGGCGATCATCCTGCTGATCGCGCGCCCGTTTGACGATGCGTTACATCTGGTCAGCAGCATTGCCGCACCGATGATGGTCACCAATACCGTAGGTGCGGCGCTGTTTATGCGCATTCTGCTCGACAAACGCGCCATGTTCGAAAAATACACCTCGGCATTTTCTGCCACCGCCTTAAAAGTTGCGGCGTCGACGGAAGGGATCCTGCGGCAGGGATTCAACGAGGAGAACAGCATGAAGGTGGCGCAGGTGCTGTATAAAGAACTGGATATCGGGGCCGTGGCGATTACCGATCGCGAAAAGCTGCTGGCGTTTACCGGCACCGGCGACGACCACCATCTGCCGGGCAAACCGATCTCATCGGCCTATACCCTGCGCGCTATTGAAACGGGTGAAGTGGTGTATGCCGACGGAAATGAAGTGCCGTACCGCTGTTCCCTGCATCCGCAGTGCAAACTCGGCTCTACGCTGGTCATTCCCCTGCGGGGCGAAAATCAGCGCGTTATGGGCACCATTAAGCTTTACGAAGCCAAAAACCGCCTGTTCAGCTCCATCAACCGCACGCTGGGGGAGGGGATCGCCCAGCTGCTTTCGGCGCAAATCCTGGCGGGGCAGTATGAACGGCAAAAAGCGCTGCTGACGCAGTCAGAAATTAAGCTCCTGCACGCTCAGGTGAATCCGCATTTCCTGTTTAACGCGCTTAACACGCTGAAGGCAGTGATCCGCCGCGACAGCGATCAGGCCGCGCAGCTGGTGCAATTTCTGTCGACCTTTTTCCGCAAAAATTTGAAGCGTCCCTCGGAGATCGTCACCCTCGCGGACGAGATTGAGCATGTAAATGCCTATCTGCAAATTGAAAAAGCGCGCTTCCAGTCACGTTTACAGGTGTCGTTATCCGTCCCGGATGAGCTGGCGTATCAGCATCTTCCGGCCTTTACCCTGCAACCGATTGTAGAGAACGCCATTAAGCATGGGACCTCGCAGCTGCTGGGTACCGGAGAAATCATGATTTCCGCGTCCCGTTTTAACCACCATCTGGTGCTGGATATTGAAGACAACGCGGGGCTGTATGAAGCTTCCGCGTCAGGCGGTCTGGGCATGAGCCTGGTGGATAAACGCCTGCGCGCGCATTTTGGTGACGACTGCGGTATCACCGTCGCCTGTGAGCCAGACCGCTATACCCGAATTACCTTACGATTGCCGCTGGAGGAGAACGCATGTTAAGAGTGCTGATTGTTGATGATGAGCCGTTAGCACGGGAAAACCTGCGTGTCCTGTTGCAGGAGCAGAGTGATATCGAGGTTGTGGGGGAATGTGCCAATGCCATTGAAGGCATCGGTGCGGTGCATAAACTGCGCCCTGACGTGTTGTTCCTCGATATTCAGATGCCGCGCATCAGCGGGCTGGAGATGGTCGGCATGCTCGACCCGGAGCACCGTCCCTATATCGTCTTTCTGACGGCCTTTGATGAGTACGCGGTAAAGGCGTTTGAAGAGCACGCGTTTGATTATCTGCTGAAACCGATTGAAGAGAAACGGCTTGAAAAGACCCTGACCCGTCTGCGCCAGGAGCGTACCGCGCAGGACGTGACGCTGCTGCCGGAGCATCAGCAGCCCCTGAAGTTTATCCCCTGTACCGGGCACAGCCGGATTTACCTTCTGCAAATGGACGACGTTGCTTTTGTTAGCAGCCGTCTGAGCGGGGTATACGTCACCAGCGCCGAAGGCAACGAAGGCTTTACCGAGCTGACCCTGCGCACGCTGGAGAGCCGCACGCCGCTGATCCGCTGCCATCGTCAGTATCTGGTGAACATGGCGCACCTGAAGGAGATCCGCCTGGAAGATAACGGCCAGGCCGAGCTGGTGTTACGTGCCGGGCAAACCGTTCCCGTCAGTCGTCGCTACCTGAAAAGTTTGAAAGAGGCGATAGGGCTGTAAAACTGGTACACTGCGCGCCATTGCATCATCGACATTCGAAGGCTCTATGCTAAGTAACGATATTCTTCGTAGCCTGCGCTACACCCTGAAAGCGAACAATAATGACATGGTGCGCATTCTTGCGCTTTCCGACATGGAATCCACGTCCGCCGGGTTCGACACCTGGATGACTAAAGAAGATGAAGAGGGTTTTGTTCGCTGCCCGGACATCATTCTGTCGGGCTTTCTGAACGGCCTGATCTACGACAAGCGCGGCAAAGATGAATTTGCTCCTGAGCTGGCGCTGGAGCGTCGGGTGAATAACAACACGGTGCTGAAAAAGCTGCGTATTGCTTTCTCCCTGAAAACTGACGACATTCTGGCGATCATGACCGAGCAGAAATTTCGCGTGTCGATGCCGGAAATCACCGCCATGATGCGCGCGCCGGATCATAAGAATTACCGCGAGTGTGGGGATCAATTTCTGCGTTATTTCCTGCGTGGGTTGACGCAGCGGGTGCATAACCAGAAGGGGTGATTTTTAGCCGGATGGCGGCTTCGCCTGACCCGGCCTACAAAACCCGTCGGCCCGTGCAAGCGTAGCGCCGCCAGGCAAAAAAAAGCCGGATTCTCATCCGGCTTTTTTATTACTTCACCTGCTGACCCGGCTTCGCGCCTTCGTCAGGGCTTAACAGGAATATATCTTTCCCGCCCGGGCCTGCGGCCATCACCATCCCTTCGGAGATGCCGAAGCGCATTTTACGCGGCGCCAGGTTTGCCACCATCACGGTCTGACGACCGATCAGCACCTGCGGATCAGGGTACGCGGAACGAATGCCGGAGAAGACGTTGCGCTTCTCGCCGCCCAGATCCAGGGTCAGACGCAGCAGTTTGTCAGAACCTTCCACGAACTCCGCGTTTTCGATCAGCGCCACGCGCAGGTCGACTTTAGCGAAATCATCAAAGGTGATGGTCTCCTGAATCGGATCGTCCGCCAGCGGGCCGGTCACCGGTGCGGCAGCCGCTTTCACCTCTTCTTTGGATGCTTCCACCAGGGCTTCAACCTGCTTCATCTCGATGCGGTTGTACAGCGCTTTAAAGGTGTTCACCTTGTGGCCGAGCAGCGGCTGCTGGATGGCATCCCAGGTCAGTTCGGTGTTCAGGAATGCTTCCGCGCGGGCTGCCAGTTGAGGCAGAACCGGCTTCAGCCAGGTCATCAGCACGCGGAACATGTTCAGACCCATGGTGCAGATCGCCTGCAAGTCGGCGTCGCGGCCTTCCTGTTTCGCCACCACCCACGGCGCCTTCTCGTCCACATAGCGGTTGGCCACGTCTGCCAGCGCCATGATTTCGCGAATGGCTTTACCGAATTCACGGCTTTCCCAGGCCTCGCCAACCGCAGCGGCGGCGTCGGTGAAGGTTTTATACAGCTCAGGATCGGCCAGTTCGGCAGAAAGCACGCCGTCAAAGCGTTTGGCGATAAAACCTGCGTTACGGGACGCCAGATTCACCACCTTGTTGACGATGTCCGCGTTCACGCGCTGCACGAAATCTTCCAGGTTCAGGTCGATATCGTCGATGCGGGAAGAGAGCTTCGCGGTGTAGTAGTAGCGCAGGCTGTCCGCGTCGAAGTGGTTCAGCCAGGTGCTGGCCTTAATAAACGTCCCGCGAGATTTAGACATCTTCGCGCCGTTCACCGTTACGTAGCCATGTACGAACAGGTTGGTCGGCTTGCGGAAGTTGCTGCCTTCCAGCATTGCTGGCCAGAACAGGCTGTGGAAGTAAACGATGTCTTTACCGATGAAGTGATACAGCTCGGCATCGGAATCTTTCTTCCAGTATTCGTCGAAGCTTACGGTGTCGCCGCGCTTGTCACACAGATTCTTGAAGGAGCCCATGTAGCCAATCGGCGCATCCAGCCAGACGTAGAAATATTTGCCCGGTGCGTTCGGGATTTCGAAGCCAAAGTATGGCGCATCGCGGGAGATATCCCATTGTTGCAGACCGGATTCGAACCACTCCTGCATTTTGTTCGCGACCTGCTCCTGCAATGCACCGCTGCGGGTCCACGCCTTCAGCATTTCGCTGAACGACGGCAGGTCGAAGAAGAAGTGCTCGGAGTCACGCATCACCGGCGTCGCGCCGGAAACCACGGATTTCGGTTCGATAAGCTCGGTGGGGCTGTAGGTCGCGCCGCACACTTCGCAGTTATCGCCGTACTGGTCCGGGGATTTACATTTCGGACAGGTGCCTTTAACGAAACGGTCCGGCAGGAACATGCCTTTTTCCGGATCGTACAGCTGAGAAATGGTGCGGTTTTTAATGAAACCGTTCTCTTTCAGACGGGTGTAGATCAGCTCTGACAGCTCGCGGTTTTCGTCGCTGTGTGTGGAGTGATAGTTGTCATAGCTGATGTCAAAGCCAGCAAAATCGGTCTGATGCTCCTGACTCATTTCGGCGATCATCTGTTCCGGGGAAATGCCCAGCTGCTGTGCTTTCAGCATGATCGGCGTGCCGTGGGCATCGTCCGCACAGATAAAGTTCACCTCGTGGCCGCGCATTCGCTGGTAACGGACCCAGACATCAGCCTGGATATGCTCCAGCATGTGGCCGAGGTGGATTGAGCCGTTGGCGTACGGCAGGGCGCACGTTACCAGAATTTTTTTCGCGACTTGAGTCATAGTAGGCATTACTTCTTTTAACTGTGAAAAGGGTTTTCGATATTACCAAAAGGGGCATTATTAAGTAAGCACAAACCGCGGCCTTTCAGGTAAACTTGTTTGTCTAAGGTCTTATTCACAAGAACAAAGGAGTCGGGATGAGTTCTCAATCCCAGGCCAAATCACCGGAAGCCTTACGAGCAATGGTCGCCGGGACGCTGGCTAATTTTCAGCATCCAACCCTGAAGCACAATCTCACGACGCTGAAAGCGCTTCATCACGTCGCATGGCTGGACGATACGCTTCACATCGAGCTACAGATGCCGTTCGTCTGGACCAGCGCCTTTGATGCCCTGAAAGAGCAAACCAGCTCTGAGCTGCTGCGCATTACCGGCGCAAAAGCAATTGACTGGAAGCTAAGCCACAGCATCGCCACGCTCAAGCGCGTGAAAAATCAGCCGGGCGTTAACGGCGTGAAGAACATCATCGCCGTCAGCTCTGGCAAGGGCGGGGTGGGTAAATCATCTACCGCCGTGAATCTGGCGCTTGCACTGGCGGCAGAAGGGGCGAAGGTCGGCATTCTGGATGCGGATATCTATGGCCCGTCCATTCCAAACATGCTGGGGGCGGAAAACCAGCGTCCAACTTCGCCGGACGGCACCCACATGGCGCCAATCGTGGCGCACGGTCTGGCGACCAACTCCATTGGTTACCTGGTCACGGACGATAACGCAATGGTCTGGCGTGGCCCGATGGCCAGCAAGGCGCTGCTGCAAATGTTGCAGGAGACAATGTGGCCTGACCTCGATTATCTGGTGCTGGACATGCCGCCGGGCACCGGTGATATCCAGCTGACGCTGGCGCAGAACATTCCGGTTACCGGCGCCGTCGTAGTCACCACGCCGCAGGATATCGCGCTGATCGACGCCAAAAAAGGCATCGTCATGTTCGAGAAGGTAGAGGTGCCGGTACTGGGTATCGTCGAGAACATGAGCATGCATATTTGCAGCAATTGCGGGCACCATGAGCCCATCTTTGGTACCGGCGGTGCGGAGAAGCTGGCTGCGCAGTATCACACCCAGCTGCTGGGGCAGATGCCGCTGCATATTTCCTTGCGTGAAGACCTGGACAGCGGGAAACCAACGGTGGTCAGCCGCCCGGACAGCGAATTTGCCCAGATGTATCGCCAGCTTGCAGGGCGCGTTGCGGCGCAGCTCTACTGGCAGGGGGAAGTGATCCCGGGTGAAATCGCCTTCCGCGCGGTGTAACGCCTCTGCGCGTTAGTGCCGGGTGGCGGCTTTGCCTTACCCGGCCTACCTCGATTTTGTAGGTCAGGTAAGCATAGCGCCACCTGACTTTACCCAAGCCGATAGTGCATCAAATAATACTCCCCGTCCGGAGAATCTCCCGTCGCTTCAATGTGCCAGCCGTGGCGATGGTAAAACGCAATAGCCCGTTCATTCTTCACCAGACACTTCAGCGCGCCTGTACTGGTAAACGTCTTCTGTACTTGTTCCAGTAACAAATGACCCACTCCCAGACGCTGATACTGCGGATCGACAAACAGGTTGTGCAGAAAATTATCGTTCGTCCAGACTGAGGCAAAGCCAAGTCGGTGCCCATCCTGCTCCGCCACCCAAATCTCTTCGTCCAGGGTTGCCGCGTCAAAATCTTCAAGCTGCCACGCAGAACTGTCCAGCCACGGCCAGGCTTCACGCCGGGCGTGGAGGAACAGCGTGCGCAGGAAAGGGCGATCGCTCTCCTGCCACGGACGGATTAGGATCGTATCAGCGGTGATAGAAAATATCTCCGTTATAGGCTTTGTAGATTTTGCCATCGGCATCGCCAATCAGAACATAATTCTCGCCCATGTAGGTCCAGTGTGTGCCGGCATCGGGCGCAGGAAGGTTACGTAGCTGGTACTGTTTGATGGTGTACTCGGGCGTCTGATACTGCGCGGGCGCGGTGTCGCCAATTTTGAACTTCGTAAAATCGGCAATAAACTCTTGTTCTTCGTAGGCCTTGATGCCGGAAGGCGCTGTCGACGCTTGCGGTGCAGCGTGCGCGGCCCCCGCCAGTGACACTAATACACCCAGAAGCAACAATTTACGCTTAGCCATTTTTTCTCCAGTCATATCGTTACTGATACTTTTTGTGTGCAGATCCGCAAACGGATGGCAGACAGTTCATTTTAAGTATCCTCACAGGGTGAGTTTGCAAAAAATGTAACAAAAGCGCACGGTTTTGTGTAGTCGCAACCGTCATTAATTATTTCTTCGATGAATAAATATTGGCTTACGCAGATAACATAATTATGGGTTTATTAATTAATTCTGAAAAAACTTTTTCAAAGCAAATTTACAAAGATCCAGGCATGCATTAAACGAATAGAACATTTAAGATTGCCCGAAACCCTCTTTCCTAATCCGTAAGTCAGACGATGCATGGCTGTAAAAGCCAGGCCGCAGGAATGCTGTGGTTTTTTAAATATTACTGCCATCACTGTTAATTAATTTAGCGGTAAGGGGTTGTTTTAGAATGGAAAGAATCATTTCGGTACGTATTCGATAATCAATACTATAAAAAGATATTTTTACTCAATGAAAAACACAACAGTCTTTTCGATATTGTTTTTAATTATTACGCCATTATCTGGCTGCGTATTTTCACCGGGTCAGCATCTGGATCTTGCTGGAAAAGAGGTGATGGCCACAGAAAATGCAAACGATCGTCTGGAGAAGCGGATTGATGTTTATCCTCTTACGCCTTCGTTAATTGAAAAATTGCGACCATCGGCCCTGAAATCTCAGGCAAATCCTAAGCTGGATGAACAGGTCAAAAACTGGGAATACCGTATCGGCGTTGGGGATATTTTGACCGTCACCGTCTGGGATCACCCTGAACTGACAACCCCGGCAGGGCAGTATCGCAGCGCCAGTGACACCGGTAACTGGGTTAATGCCGACGGTACGCTTTTCTATCCTTATGTCGGTAAATTGCAGGTGGCAGGCAAAACGGTCGCACGGGTACGCGAGGAGATCACGGCCCGGCTGAACAATGTCATTGAAAGTCCGCAGGTGGACGTCAGCGTCGCCTCTTTCCGCTCGCAAAAAGCCTATGTGACGGGCGAGGTGGTGAAGTCGGGGCAGCAGGCTATCACCAATCTCCCGTTAACGGTAATGGATGCCGTGAACGCCGCGGGGGGGCTCTCTGCCGACGCGGACTGGCGCAATGTCGTACTGACGCATAATGGGAAGGATATGCGCCTCTCGCTATATGCGCTGATGCAGCATGGCGATCTCACCCAAAATAAGCTGCTCTATCCCGGCGATATTCTGTTTGTCCCCCGTAACGATGCGCTGAAAGTGTTCGTCATGGGCGAGGTCGTTAAACAGAGCACGCTGAAAATGGATCGCAGCGGCATGACCCTGGCCGAAGCGCTGGGCAATGCGGGTGGGCTGAACCAGAATATGGCCGATGCCACCGGAATTTTTGTCATTCGTTCGCTGCCGAAAAGCGAGCGTTCAGAGAAAATTGCCAACATCTACCAGCTCAATGCTCAGGACGCATCAGCCATGGTGTTAGGCACCGAGTTTCAGCTTGAGCCTTATGACATTGTCTATGTCACCACTGCACCACTGTCCCGCTGGAATCGCGTGATATCACTGCTTGTTCCGACCATCAGCGGGGTGCATGACCTTACCGAAACGGTTCGTTACATCAGATCGTGGCCGCAATAATGTTCAAATCAATACTCGTGGTTTGCACCGGAAATATCTGCCGTTCTCCGATTGGGGAGCGGCTTTTACGCCAGCACCTGCCCGACAGACATATCGCCTCGGCGGGGATATACGGGCTTGAGGGGTGCCCGGCGGATGACAGCGCCCAGGACGTCGCCTGGCGGCATGGGATCTCCCTCGACGGTCATGTGGCGCGCCGGCTGACACGCAATCTGATGCAGGGATCCGATCTTATCCTGGTGATGGAGCCGGAACATCTTCGCTTCATTGCGGCCATGGCGCCGGAGAGCAGGGGAAAGTCGCTGCTTTTTGGGCAATGGCTGGAGCCGCAGGATATCCCCGATCCCTACCGTAAAAGCCGGGAAGCGTTTGAATATGTGTTCGGGCTATTGGGTAAAGCCAGCCAGGAATGGGCACGTCGTTTAGGTCAGAAAGGAATGAAGCATTAATGTCGTCTTACACAACAGACAATTATGGTGCAGCGGCACCCCAACAACATGAAGTCGATCTCGTTCGTTTGCTCGTCGAGATGATCGACCACCGCACGATGATTCTGTGCGTAACATTCCTGTTCACTCTATGCGCCGGTCTCTATGCCTGGGTTACACCCCCTGTTTATCAGGCGGATGCCATGGTGCAAATAGAAAGCAAACAGGATAACAGTCTGCTTAAAGGGCTGAGTCAGCTGGGCACCGATGTTTCGCCGGATGTTGCCCCTGAAATTTTACTGCTGAAATCACGCATGATCCTCGGCGAGGCCGTCGACAAATTAGGTCTGACGCAGCAGGCAAAGCAGCGCGTTTTGCCTGTGGTGGGGCGTCTCTGGCAGCGTCTGCAAGGGCGCGGGCAGGGTAAGATCACGTTAGGCGAACTCCAGATCCCGCAGGTGGAAGGCAAGGCGCAAGGGCTCACGCTGACCGTACAGGAAGCGGGAAAATATCACCTGACGGGCGAAAACATTGAGGCAGACGGTCGGGTTGGGAAAACGCTGGTCACGCAAGGGATCGTTCTGCTGGTGACGTCGATTGAGGCGACGCCAGGCACGCAATTTTCGCTTAAATCGTTGACGCGGCTGGAGACGATCAACGCCCTGAAGAAGAGCCTCACGGTTGCGGAGTCGGAGAAACAGAGTGGTATCGTGACCTTAACCCTGACGGGGGAAGATCCTGACAACATCGCCCGGGTGCTGAATGCGATTGCTGACAATTATCTTCAGCAAAATATCGCGCGCCAGGAGGCTCAGGATTCTCGTAGTCTGGATTTTTTACAAGAGCAGTTGCCGAAAATCAGAGCGGATCTGGATCAGGCTGAAGCACGGCTGAATGCTTATCGGGCGCAGCGTGACTCGGTGGATCTGTCTTTAGAGGCAAAATCCGTACTGGATCAGGTAGTGAACGTTGAGAACCAGCTAAATGAGCTGACGTTCCGGGAGGCAGAGATCTCCCAGCTCTTTAAAAAGAGTCACCCTACCTATCGTGCATTGCATGAAAAGAGACAGACCCTTGAGCGGGAACGGGATCGCCTGAATAACCGTGTGTCAGCTATGCCCTCCACGCAGCAGGAGATTTTACGCCTGAGCCGCGATGTTGAGTCGGGCCGCACCATTTATTTACAGCTATTGACGCGTCAGCAGGAGCTGAATATTTCCCGCTCCAGCGCTGTCGGGAACGTGAGGATCATTGATGAGGCGGTTACGCACCCGGATCCGATAAAGCCGCGAAAAGCGTTAATCATCATTCTTGGCGCGCTGTTCGGCCTAATGCTCGCAATGGGGACCGTGCTGGTACGCCAGGCGTTCAAACGTGGGATCACGCTTTCCGAGCAGCTGGAAGCGCAGGGGCTGCCGGTTCTGGCTACGTTGCCACGTTCCCAGTGGCTGTGGAGTAAAACGCATTTGCGCAGAAAAAATCCGTTCTCTCGTCGCTGGAAACACAAAACCTCGGATGTGCCTTTCCTGCCCGTCGATCGCCCTGCTGATATGTTTGTTGAAGCGGTACGCGGGCTGCGAACCAGTCTGTATTTCGCCATGATGGAGGCTGAGAACCGCATTGTGATGATTTCTGGCCCCACTCAGGACTGCGGAAAAACGCTGGTGGCGACGAATCTGGCGGCCGTCGCCGGGCAGAGCGGTCAGCGGGTGCTGTTTATTGATGCGGATATGCGCCAGGGCTATGTTCATAATATTTTTGGCCTGGAGAACCGCTACGGATTGTCCTGCCTGCTCGAAGGGAAATGCGACTTTACAGAGGTCATTCAGCATGCTGAAAAAGCGGGAATTGACGTCATCACCTGCGGCCCGGAACCCCTGCGTCCGTTAGAATTGCTGTTAAGCGAACGCTTCCTTGACATCATGTCCTGGGTTAACGAGCAATATGACATTGTCATCATCGATACACCGCCAGTCCTGGCCGTCACCGATGCCTCGCTGGTCGCCAGAGCAGCCGGAACAACGCTAATGGTTGCCCGTTTCGATAAAACCAGCGTGAAAGAGATGGAGAATACTGTTAAACGTCTCCAGCATGTTGGTGTGAAGGTCAGCGGCACAATCCTCAACGATATTGTTAAATCCGCAGCGCTGTTTTACAGCTCGGGGTACAGCCAGTGTGATTACGGTTATGCTTCGAGGAAAAAAGGAGACAGGCGTTAGAGCGGGAAAAACAATCCCTCTCCCGGGTGGGAGAGGGATAAGCATTACTTCGCCATCACTTCCTGCGCGGTACGCTCAACCAGAGACAGCAGGACTTTAACATCCTCCAGCGTCACGGTTGGGTTCAGCAGAGTCAGCTTCAGGCAGGTGATACCGTTATGCTCGGTCACACCGACGTTTGCACGGCCAGACTCCAGCAGCGCATCGCCAATTTTCTGGTTCAGCAGGGCAATACCGGCGTCATCCATTTGCGCCTGCGGACGGAAGCGGAACAGCACGCTTGCCAGCTGGGGTTGCATCACCAGTTCCAGAGCAGACTGCTCTTTCACGTAAGCCGCAACCTGCTGTGCCAGCGTCACGCCGTGATCGATGATTGCCGCGTATTGCTCCTGACCCAGCGCTTCCAGGCTCATCCACAGTTTCAGCGCGTCGAAACGGCGCGTGGTTTGCAGAGATTTGGAGACCAGGTTAGGTACACCCGCTTCTTCATCGAACTCAGAGTTCAGATAGGCCGCCTGATAGCGCATCAGCTCATAGTGACACGCTTCCTTCAGCAGGAACGCACCGCAGCTGATGGTCTGGAAGAACTGCTTGTGGAAGTCCAGGGTGACGGAATCCACCAGCTCGATACCGTCCAGGTAGTGACGATACTGCTCAGACATCAGCAGCGCGCCGCCCCAGGCCGCATCAACGTGCACCCAGATACTGTGTTTCGCAGCCAGCTCAGCAATAGCACGCAGCGGATCGATAGCACCCGCATCGGTCGTACCGGCCGTGGCCACAATCGCCAGGATCTGCTCGCCGTTCGCGTTGCACTGTTCGATTTTCGCCGCCAGATCGGTGAGATCCATGCGGGAAAATTCGTCCGTTTTCACCTGCACCACGGACTGGTAGCCCAGACCCATCAGCGCCATGTTTTTCTGCACGGAGAAGTGTGCGTTTTCCGAGCACAGCACGCGGATCTTACGCAGATCGCCTGTCAGACCGTCCTGCTGAACAGAATGGCCCTGACGCGCAAAGAACGCGTCACGCGCCAGCATCAGCCCCATGAGGTTACTCTGGGTACCGCCGCTGGTGAAGACGCCTGCGTCGCCAGCCTGATAACCCACGCGGGTACGCAGCCACTCGATCAGTTTGATCTCGATGATGGTTGCGGACGGGCTTTGATCCCAGGAGTCCATACTCTGGTTGGTGGCGTTAATCAGTACTTCCGCCGCCTGGCTAACCACCAGGCTTGGGCAGTGCAGGTGCGCCACACACTGCGGGTGATGAACGGACAAGCTGTCTTTCAGGAAGAACTCCACGGCGCGTTCAATCGCCGCTTCGTTGCCCAGCCCTTTCGGGTTGAAATCCAGCTTAATACGGTCGCGCAGCTCCGCGACCGTTTTGCCCTGGTACATCTCAGGCTGTTTCAGCCACTGCATCACAGCCTGAGTGCTTTGTTCAATCGCCTGCTGGTAAGCTTCAATGCTCTGCGCAGAGGAGAACAAAATTGGGTTTGAATCAGACATCGTAATCAATAACTCCGGTTACGCCGGGCTAACGCCCGCAGCAAGCAGTGCCTGCTCGAATTTATCCAGGAAGACTTTCAGCTCGTCATCGCTGATCAGCAGAGAAGGCAGCAGACGCAGAACGATACCGTTACGGCCGCCACGCTCCAGAATCAAGCCTGCTTCGAAGCACTTCTTCTGAATCAGTGCAGACAGCTCGCCGTCGCCCGGGAAGCAACCCATGTGGTCAGCGGCTTCGTGCGGCTTAACGATCTCAATACCGATCATCATGCCC
This sequence comes from Enterobacter cloacae complex sp. CDL013, assembly GCF_049238805.1. Taxonomy (NCBI): domain Bacteria; kingdom Pseudomonadati; phylum Pseudomonadota; class Gammaproteobacteria; order Enterobacterales; family Enterobacteriaceae; genus Enterobacter; species Enterobacter cloacae complex sp. CDL013. The sequence goes on from NZ_JBMKGT010000002.1 coordinate 390,319, forward strand.
AGACCGCGAACGTGACCGATAACCGGATAGCGTTTCGCCATCTCTTTCAGCTGGCCTTTCAGCCATTCGCCCTGTGCGGCCACTTTGCCCGCGATATTCTGGTCTTTCAGGATCTTCAGCGTCGTCAGACCGGTTGCCATCGCCAGCTGGTTGCCGCGGAAGGTACCGGTATGGTGGCCTGGCGCCCATGCATCGAACTGCTTTTTGATACCGAGCACGGCCAGCGGCAGACCGCCACCGACTGCTTTAGACATCACGATGATGTCTGGCTCGATACCTGCGTGTTCGAAGGCAAAGAATTTACCGGTACGGGCAAAGCCAGCCTGGACTTCGTCGAGGATCAGCAGGATACCGTGTTCCTGAGTGACTTTACGGATGCGCTGCAACCACTCAACAGGTGCCGGGTTCACGCCACCTTCACCCTGAACGGCTTCGAGGATCACCGCGGCAGGTTTACGCACGCCGCTTTCAACGTCGTTAATCAGATTTTCGAAGTAGTAGGTCAGCGCCTTCACGCCCGCTTCACCACCGATACCCAGTGGGCAACGGTACTCGTGTGGGTAAGGCATGAACTGGACTTCTGGCATCATACCGTCAACCGCTTCTTTAGGAGACAGGTTGCCGGTGACGGACAGTGCGCCGTGGGTCATACCGTGGTAACCACCAGAGAAACTGATGATACCGCTACGACCGGTCACTTTTTTCGCCAGCTTCAGCGCCGCTTCAACGGCGTCAGCCCCGGACGGGCCAGTGAATTGCAGGCAGTACTCTTTGCCCTGACCAGGCAACAGAGAGAGAAGGTATTCTGAAAACGCGTCTTTCAGCGGCGTGGTCAGATCCAGGGTATGTAACGGCAAGCCGCTGGTAATGACATTTTGGATGCTTTTCAGCACATCAGGATGATTGTGTCCAAGCGCGAGGGTGCCTGCGCCTGCTAAACAGTCAAGGTATTCTTTATTATCTGCATCGGTGATCCACACGCCTTCTGCTTTTGTGATCGCTAAAGGCAGTTTGCGCGGATAACTCCTGACGTTAGATTCAAATTCGGCCTGACGGGCCAGATAGGTTTCGTTGCTTTTGTGGGCATCTACGGTGTCAATACGGACTTTATCCGTCATCATATCACTCCTACAACCGCCGCTTCGTTATGAGCCACGATTGAATAAAAAGTTAAAAAACAGATGGGGCCTGAAAAAAACGCCGCCAATATAGAGCCTTTTGTCACCGGGCTCAATGGTTAATTTGTTTACTGTTTTGTGACACAGGGCACAGGGCAGGGAAGAACGCCGTTTGTATGGGGAAGATTGCACTTTATGCTAAATAAAAACAGCAGCTTACGTATGATTTGTCAGCATTGTAAAATCAGACAAAAGAGTGTGACAAATCGTGCGATTGGCAGGCGAAAAGGAGGCAGAGAGCCTCCTTACGCTGTTTATTTCTGACTAACGCGTAAAACGCCGTGTTCGCGTCCCTTCGTTTTATTCCATGACGCGTCCGTAATACCGTTTTCATCCAGGCTTATCGATATCACAAAACCGTTACCATGGATCTCATAGAAATTCGCATTCAGACGTTTAACGCTGGCTTTTTTGCCGTTCACGGTAGCGCTAAAAAAGCCGTTAGAAAGCGTGGCGTTAACCGTATCCGACGAGAACGAGGCTTCACGCAGGGGATCGTGAACGGATGCCGTTGGTTCGTGTTGTGCCGTGTTTTCCGCTTTGGTTTTGCTGACATCGCAAGAGCCATTGCCAGCGCTAATTTGCGTGCATCCCGAACGTTCTAATTGAGCGCGATAATGGGCGTTTATGGCGTGCGCAGGCGAGACACAACCTGCAAGCACGGTACCACTTATGACTAACATCATTAATTTTTTCATTTTATTGCCTTAAAAACGACACAAATACCAGGAGACATACATCACGCCGATCCAGATCCCGAACGAAATCAGCATTAGGTACAGGGCTACCGAAATAAAAATATATTTAGACATCTTTTTGTATCAACGAAATGCTCATCCGTTAAAATGAGGTTTTATACTTGTCCCGACGATTGTTTTACGCTTTAAAAGCCCATACCAATCCCAACCGAAGCGCCCATATTATTCGCAGTGTCATCTGAGAAGCTCACTTTCGCGATGACATGGGATTTAAAGTTAACGGACGCACCGACAGCAAGCGCGCTCTCACCGTTGTAAGTCGCACCACCAGCAGAGAACATGACGCGCTGATTGGTTTGCACTTGTGGCAAACCCGCCATCGCCATCGCCCCTGAAATACCGGCATTAGCCTGCTTCTTATTCTTGTCCACTTCATCACGTAGAGATTTAAATTGCTGGCTGGTGTTAGTATTCATTGCCTGTAATGACTGCCTGGTGGCTTGCAGATCCTGCGTGGCGGCAGTAACAGCCAGGCTATTTTTAGCGACCTTCGCCTGGGTAGCTGTATCCAGCTGTCGTTGTGTCACGGTGGTTGTCACACCATCTTTACCGTTATGACCGTCTGCACCGTCGCGACCGTTTCTTCCCGCAATGCCTTGTGCGCCAGTATCACCCTTATCACCTTTCATACCTGTCGCGCCAGCATCGCCTTTTTCACCCTTCGCGCCAGTTACACCGGTATCCCCTTTATCGCCCTTTGCGCCAGTCGCGCCGGTATCCCCTTTATCACCCTTTGCGCCAGTCGCACCGGTATCCCCTTTATCACCCTTTGCGCCAGTCGCACCGGTATCCCCTTTATCACCTTTCGCTCCATCTGCACCGTTGATGGGTTTAGGTGCATTTTCGAGAGCAGTAAGGCGGCTATCCTGAATATTATCGACGTGTTGAAGGTTGTTAATGGCTGTGCCGTTAGTCGCCACACCCTGTAAGGCCGTCTCACTTTTCAGACTGGCGGTATCGGCAAGCGCGCCAGCAAGCAACGCTTTCTGATGTGCGTCGTTAGCCATTTTATCCACGACTAACACGCCCAGTTTTGTGGACTGAAGGTCGTCGTTAACCTGCGTTAAGCGGTTATCCGTTGCGCCATCACGGTTAATACTATCAGCGTTGTTTTGTGTAATTTGATCTTGATGGTCATTTACAATATTAGTGATTTGCTGATCGTCCCAAACCGTATTCGCGGCTTCAGCCTGGCTCATTGTACCCGCTAAGACAACGCCCATTACAAAAATAGCAGTAAAGTTTTTATTCATAGATTTCATTTAAAAAGCTCACATCATTAATTATCGAAAATACTGAAGCTGAACAGCTTTATTTTTTGGATTTAAAAAACGGTTGAAGATTATCTAAATCTTATTTAGTAACGCGAGTGAGCTATCAATTAAACGCAAACCAATGATGTTGATCTAAGTCATAAATACTATGAATAGTTCCGAGGGCGTAAAAGTCATTTTGCGGTTGTTATTAATGTAAACATTAAAGTGAAAATGACGAGGGAAATGAGAGGGTCAGATTAAGTAATTGACAGAAATAAATTTCTGCAAAATAAATGTTTACATTGATGCCTGAGTTTATTTCATACGAAAGCAGGTGGGCTGTCTTATAAAATCACTCCCGGTGAGTCATTATGGATAAAAATAAAATTTCTCAGCACAGAAAGTGAATATTATATTTAATGAGTTCTTAACAAATATGGCGGGATAATTAACTGAACAATAATGTATACATATTGAGCGTAGTTAATATCTTGTCGTTTATTGTTCGTTACAGGGGGTTAACGGACAGCCAAAACTCCTTGCACCCGGGTTACCCCCCGGTTACACTACATGACTACGAAATGCCATTTTGTAAGTAACTGTTTTATAAGTAATTTGACTCGGGGTGCCCTTCTTTGTGAAGGCTGAGAAATACCCGTATTACCTGATCTGGATAATGCCAGCGTAGGGAAGTCAGATGCCTACCCGGTCATCGCTTCTTCACGCACGGCAGGAGCGAAACCATGCAGCCTGACCTGCTCGACTCACACGTTTTACATCAATTCCGAACCCGTTCCCCGCTCACGCACTGTATGACCAACGATGTCGTGCAGACCTTCACCGCCAATGTGCTGCTCGCGCTGGGCGCTTCCCCGGCAATGGTGATCGAAGCCGAGGAAGCGGAACAGTTTGCCGCGCTTGCCGATGCTCTGCTCATCAACGTGGGTACACTCACCGCACCGCGCGCCCAGTCGATGCGTCGGGCTATTGAGAGCGCTGTAGCCGCGGGCACACCCTGGGTTCTGGATCCGGTTGCGGTTGGCGCGCTGGCGTTCCGCACCCGTTTTTGCCAGCAAATATTATCCCTTAAACCTGCGGCCATTCGTGGAAACGCCTCCGAAATCCTCGCCCTTGCCGGAATGAGTGCGGGCGGGCGCGGGGTTGATTCCACCGATACGGCAGCGAGCGCGTTGACCGCTGCGCAGACGCTCGCCCGTCAGACCCATGCCGTTGTGGTCGTCACAGGAGAAGTGGATCACATCACTGATGGTCAGCGAACCCGTACGGTCGCGGGCGGCGACCTGCTGATGACCCGCGTGGTAGGAACTGGCTGTGCGCTCTCGGCGGTCGTCGCCGCCTGCTGCTCGCTGCCTGGCGACAGGCTTGATAACGCGACGGCTGCCTGCGGCTTTATGAAGCGCGCAGGGTCAGTTGCCCTGACTCAAAGCCGGGGGCCCGGCAGCTTTTACTCCGCGTTTCTGGACGCGCTTTACGCGCTGGAGGAACAGGTATGACACGCATAAATGCCCTGACTATTGCGGGAACCGATCCCAGCGGCGGAGCGGGGATCCAGGCAGACCTGAAAACCTTCTCTGCGCTCGGCGCTTACGGATGTTCGGTTATCACCGCGCTGGTGGCGCAAAACACGCGCGGTGTACAGTCGGTGTATCGCATTGAGCCGGATTTTGTCGCCGCACAGCTGGATTCGGTATTCAGCGATGTACGTATCGACACCACCAAAATTGGCATGCTCGCAGAGGCGGACATTGTTGAAGCGGTCGCGGAACGTCTCAAACGTTATCAGATAAAAAACGTGGTGCTCGATACCGTGATGCTGGCCAAAAGCGGCGATCCGCTGCTCTCCGCCTCGGCCGTCGACACCCTGCGTAAAAAGCTGCTGCCGCAGGTGGCGCTGATCACGCCAAACCTGCCTGAGGCCGCCGCGCTGCTGGATGCGCCACACGCGCAAAACGAACGTGAAATGAAAGAGCAGGGCAATGCGCTGCTGGCGATGGGGTGTCGCGCGGTGCTGATGAAAGGCGGTCATCTCGATGATGCAGAAAGCCCGGACTGGCTCTTCACCCACGATGGCGCGCAACGTTTCACCGCCCCGCGCGTACAGACCAAAAACACCCACGGCACGGGCTGTACGCTCTCGGCGGCGCTGGCGGCGCTGCGTCCCCGAAACGCGAACTGGGCGGATACGGTACAGGAGGCGAAGATCTGGCTCTCGGACGCGCTGGCAAAAGCCGATTCTCTGGAAGTGGGTCACGGTATTGGGCCGGTTCACCATTTTCATGCATGGTGGTAAGCCGTATACTGGCATAAAACCTTATGCCAGAGAAAAACAGAGATGGAACAAGCGCATACCCGGTTAATTGCTCAACTCAAGGAACGAATTGCCGCACCGGACAACACGCCGCTGTATCTGAAATTTGCCGAAACGGTTAAAAACGCGGTACGCAGCGGCGTGCTCGCGCACGGTAATATTTTGCCTGGCGAGCGCGATCTGAGCCAGCTTGCCGGTGTGTCGCGCATTACGGTGCGTAAAGCGATGCAGGCGCTGGAAGAGGCTGGCGTCGTCACCCGCGCGCGTGGATACGGGACGCAAATCAACAATATCTTTGAATATTCGCTAAAAGAGGCGCGCGGGTTTTCTCAGCAGGTGGTGCTGCGGGGCAAAACGCCCAACACGCTGTGGGTCAATAAACGCGTCGTGAAATGTCCGGAGGAGATCGCCCGCCACCTTTCCCTTGCGCCAGACAGTGATGTATTTCTGCTTAAGCGCATCCGCTATGTGGATGACGATGCGGTATCGATAGAGGAGTCCTGGGTACCAGTAGGATTAATTCCCAACCCGGACGACATTGGCGTCTCGCTTTATGATTACTTCCGCAGCCAGAATATCTTTCCGCAGCGCACCCGGTCCCGCGTCAGCGCCCGGATGCCGGACAGCGAGTTTCAGGCGCATATCAAGATGGACGATAAGATACCGGTGCTGGTGATCAAGCAAGTCGCGCTCGATCAACAGCACCGGCCAATTGAGTACAGCATCAGCTACTGCCGCAGCGACCTATACGTCTTTGTGTGCGAGGAGTAGGGCCTCGCGCGTGGGGGCGCAGTCGCCACCGCGATGGCTGACTACCCAGGCGGCTACGGCATTGCCAAGCTGCACCGCCTCTGGCAGTGACCATCCCGCGGCCAGACCGGCAAGGGTACCTCCCGCATGGCTGTCACCCGCGCCGATGGTATCGACCACGGTAGCAGGAAACGCCGGAACGTGTCCGGAAGCGTCACCGTCATACCAGACCGCCCCGTCTTTATCATGGCGTACGATCAGCGCAGCGCCAAACCTCTGCTGCCACCGTGTGCCGAGCTCTTCCACGCTTACGCCAAGCCATTCTGCGGCAAGTTCCGCCTCCTGACGATTAAGCGAGACAATCGGTTTGCAGGCCATAATCCTTGCCATCAGCGGGTCGGGAATATCCGCGATGCGCGGACCGAAATCGATAAAGAGCGTCGCATCCTGAAGACTTTCCAGCCAGGCCGTCAGCAGCTCACCGCTGGGGGACGCCAGCTGGTAGCCGGACAAAGAGATCAGGCTCCCTGCCGGCACGCTTAACCCGTCCAGCCAGCGCTGCTGCCACTGATTCTCCACGCCGCTGAACGACATAAAGGTCCGTTCACCGTCAGGCTCCACCAGCGCCAGGCACCAGCCGTTATCGCCCGTTTCCGCTTCCACGGCGCTGTGCAGATCCTGCTTCGCCATGGCGTTACGGATAATATCGGCCCACACGCCGTGGCCGACAGGAAGCGCGTTTTGCGCAGCAATGCCGAGCCGCTTCAGGGCGATGGCGATATTCAGCGCGCAGCCGCCAATATTCACTCCCTGTTGCTTCAGTTCGATATCACACCCGCGCCAGGGCAGGGCGTAGGCGTCGGCAATCACGTCGATGACCGCCGCGCCGAGCACCGTTACGGGACGCGTGGCGTGAAGGGTTTCGAGACGGCGGGCAAAAGCACTCATACGCCCTCCCTGTGCTCCCGGAAGTGCAGCAGTTTTTCACAGTAGTGGCCGAAATCGAGCCGGTTTACGGCATCAAGTTGGTTTTTGAGTGCCGGATCAATGGCCTGTACACCGTGCAGCGCACCGCAGATGGCTGTTGCCATCGCGCCGATAGTGTCAGTATCACCGCCCAGGTTGGCGCATAACACCGCGCAGCGGTTCGGATCGGTACCCGCGAGTTCGACCATCGCAATCGCCGCCGGAACGGACTCAAGGGTGCTCGTGCCCGCGCCAATAAGCTGATAGATCTGCTCGCTGGCGGACTCGGTACCGTTGGCTTCGCGCACGGTTTTCAGGGCCAGCTCAATACGAGCGGAAAGCGATGCGCTGAAGGTGGTCGTGTTCGCCTCCTGTGCCGCACGGGCAATACCCGGCAGGGCATCGGCGATGTTCTGCCAGCGCTCGCCGTCGATAGCGCGTGAAACCGCCCAGGCGATCACCACCGCACCGGCGATAGCGAGATCCGATTTATGGGTCGGGCTGGAGGCTAACGCAACCTGTTCCACAAAGTGCGCCAGACGCGTGGCCGGCAGCAGGCATCCCAGCGGGGAGGCGCGCATCGCCGCACCGTTGGTGACGCCGTTGTTCTCCAGCTGGCTCACCGGCTTGCCGTCACGGATGGCGTTCAGGGCAATTTTGGAGGTCGGGCCGAGCACATTCTTATTGAACGCGTCAAAATCCAGCGCCCAGTCCAGAATATGCTTACCGATAACGTCAGGGTTAATTTCCCCCTCGCATTCGATAATCGCATCGGCCAGGCACAGCGCCATCGACGTATCATCCGTAAATTCGGCCTGCTTAAAGTAACAGGCGGCATTATTCTCAGCCGGGCCGGGTAAGAAACGGTCGATCCAGCCGAAGTGCGCTTTCACCCGCTTGCGCGGCCACAGCTCCGACGGCATTCCCATCGCATCCCCTAACGCCTGCCCGTAAAGAGCACCGAGAATACGGTCTTGTTTCATTTAACTTCCCCTCGTGTCAGCGCGGTATCGCCATCAACCACCTCAATTGCGGTGATCTCTTTATCCGATTCGCGGAAAAACAGCATAAACAGCACGGCAATCACCACAATCATGATTGCACCAAACGTCCACATTCCGGCCCAGTTGAAGGTCAGCCCATTCACCGGCTCTTTATATGCGAACATTTTTTCCATCATCACCCCGCCGAGACGGTAACCCAGCAGGCTACCAAAGCCCTGACAGCACAGCGTGATCAAGCCCTGCGCCGCGTTGCGCATATGCACGGGCGCTTTTTTATCCACGTAGATGTACGCGGTGACGTAATAGAAGTCATAGCTTACGCCGTGCAGCAGAATGCCGAGGAACAGCAGGGCGTAGGTGAAGTATTGCTCGGCGCCGCCGTAAACAAAGAAACCGTAGCGAATGGCGGCGGTGATCAGGCCCAGCAGCAAGACCTTCTTAATACCAAAGCGTTTGGTAAAGAACGGCAGAGCGAGCATGAAGAAGATTTCAGAGAACTGGCCGAGGGTCATCCAGCCGGTGGCGTTTTTCATCCCCACTTCGGTGAGATAGCCGTTGGCAAAGATGTAGTAGAAGGCCAGCGGCATGGCGAACAGGAACGAGCAGAAGAAGAACACCAGAAAGTTTTTATCGCGCAGCAGGATCAGCGCATCCAGCCCCAGCATCACTTTGAAATCCAGCTTGCCGGTACTCTTTGGTGGCGTGTTCGGCAGGAACAACGCGAAGACGCCGAGCAGAAGGGAGCTGGCAGCGGTCATCAGCAGCGGAATATTGGTGTCAGAGATGTCGCTATAGCCCATCATCTGCGGCAGGAAGCCGCACGCCAGGCCGGAGGCAATCCAGCCGATGGTGCCCATCACGCGGATGCGCGGGAAATCAGCCTCTACGTCATCGACGTTTGCGAAGGCGATGCTGTTGGTCAGCGCGATGGTCGGCATATAGGTCAGGGAGTAGGCCAGCAGCAGCGGGAAGAAGGTGCTGAACTGGGTTTGCTGTGCTGCGAAATACATCAGAATCGCGCCAGCGAACATCAGCACGGCCAGCACTTTCTGGGCGGCGAAGAAACGGTCCGTCAGCGAGCCGACCAGGATAGGAGAGAGGATCGCGGCAATCGCGGTACAGGCATACGACCAGCCAATTTCCCCGGCGGTAAACCCGCTCTTACTCAGCCACAGCCACAGCGGCACAAACCATGCGCCCCAGATAAACCATTCAACGAACATCATGAATGACAGTTGGACTTTCGTTTTCATTTTTTAATCCTGCATGTCAGAGGTACGCATGTAACATACCATGTGATAATACCTTTTAAATACCTTTAAGGCGATTGTTTGATCAGTGTAACAAAAATGTTGTACACGAAACGAGCCAGCAGATTGTGCTTAAAAAAGTTGCAAATGGTGGAAAATAGGTTAAGTCGGTACCAGGCTTAGTCTGCCTGCAAAAACGTGGGCTTGGATCACACGCTCCGACATCATGTCGGACTTACGGGAGCATCACTATGACTGATATTGCGCAGCTGCTTGGCAAAGACGCCGACAGCCTTTTACAGCATCGTTGTATGACCATTCCAGCCGACCAGCTTTATCTGCCTGGCCATGATTACGTAGACCGGGTCATGGTCGACAACAACCGTCCGCCTGCCGTACTGCGAAACATGCAGACGCTTTACAATACCGGCCGTCTGGGCGGGACCGGCTATCTCTCCATTCTGCCCGTTGACCAGGGCGTAGAGCACTCGGCGGGAGCGTCGTTTGCTGCTAACCCGCTCTACTTTGACCCGAAAAACATTGTCGAGCTGGCGATTGAAGCAGGGTGTAACTGTGTGGCATCGACGTATGGCGTGCTGGCCTCCGTTTCTCGCCGCTATGCTCACCGCATTCCGTTCCTCGTCAAGCTGAACCACAACGAAACCCTGAGCTACCCAACCGAATATGACCAGACGCTGTACGCCAGCGTCGAGCAGGCGTTCAATATGGGCGCGGTGGCGGTCGGGGCAACCATCTATTTCGGCTCTGAACAGTCGCGACGTCAGATTGAAGAAATCTCCGCGGCGTTCGAGCGTGCCCACGAGCTGGGCATGGTAACCGTGCTGTGGGCCTATCTGCGTAACGCGTCATTCAAGAAAGACGGCGTGGATTACCACGTATCAGCGGATCTGACCGGTCAGGCAAACCACCTGGCGGCAACCATCGGCGCGGACATCGTGAAGCAGAAAATGGCCGAGAATAACGGCGGCTATAAAGCGGTGAACTTTGGCTATACCGACGACCGCGTGTACAGCAAGCTGACCAGCGACAACCCGATCGATCTGGTGCGCTACCAGCTGGCGAACTGCTACATGGGCCGCGCCGGGCTGATTAACTCCGGCGGTGCGGCAGGCGGTGAAACCGACCTGACCGACGCGGTGCGCACGGCGGTCATTAACAAACGTGCGGGCGGTATGGGGCTGATCCTGGGCCGTAAGGCGTTTAAAAAATCCATGGCCGACGGCGTGAAGCTGATTAATGCGGTTCAGGATGTCTATCTGGACAGTAAAGTCACGATTGCCTGACGCCACCGTATCCCTCTCCCTCAAAGGAGAGGGCATTATCGCGCACCCTGTCAAACATCAGCGCAACAGCACGCAGTCCGGCGGCAACCGGCACTGCAACGCACCGGGCAAGACCTCAATGCGGAATCGCTCGCCGCTGAGCGGCTCTCCGTCGAGGTTAAAGGTCATGCCGTGTGGGGCGATCACTTCAAACCACGCGGATTTCCCGTCGATGATATTGGGGCTCTCCTCTGGCTGCGTCAGCGTCGTAAACAGCGCAGGCAGCAGCCCGTCGCCGGTAAAAATACGCAGCTGTAATTGACCGTCGTTGATCAATGCTTCCGGGCAAAGCTGTTGACCGCCCCCCGCCTGCCGCCCGTTGCCGATACCAATCACCAGCGCGTCGCCCTGCCAGTGGAAGTTCTCACCGTGAATTTCACAGCTGTCGGGCTTGAGGGTGTCCATGCGCATTAGGCCGTGAATGAGATACGAGACGCCGCCCAGCGCGGCTTTCAGTTTTTCCGGTGTTTCGCTGGTGATCCGCGTGCCGAAACCGCCCGTCGCCATATTGATAAAGCAGGTTTTTTCATTCACCTGAGCAATATCGACGGCGGTAGCTTTACCGAGAATGGCCAGCTGTAACGCTTTTCCTACATCCTCCGGAATACCGGCGCTGGTGGCAAAATCATTGGCGGTACCGAGCGGTAAAATGCCCATCACCGGGCGATGTGCTGTGTCGAGGTCAATAAGCGCGCCAGCGATCTCGTTGATTGTTCCGTCGCCGCCGCCGGAAATGATGGTTTCAGCGCCTAACCTGATGCCTTCGTCGATATAGCGTGCCGCATCACCTTTTTCAAAGGTCACCCGCACGTGAATGCGCGCGCCATCTTCACGCAATTCGGTGATCGCCTGACGCAACAGATCGTTGCCTGCACTTTTGCCATTGAGAATTAATAAACTGTCTGGATAGGTTGCCATCCGGGTTGCTCCCTTTTTTAACTATAGAAAGAGTGTATCCCAGAGAAGGAAAAAGCGGGTAAGAACAGGATGAAAGGCAAAAAATAAGCCCGCGTAAGGGAGATTACGCAGGCTAAGGAGGTGGTTCCTGGTACAGCTAGCATTTATGGGTTATGTTTTTCAGCGGGCGGATAATACCCGTATTGAACGAAGCGGTATGTGATCCGATTCTAAGAATTATCCCAGCGTGAAAAAATCCCGTTGATTGACTATTTGCCGTGTGGATTTCGGGTATTTTCACCTTCAAAATTACGCATCAGCAGCGCAAACTCCAGCTCCACCTCTTCAGGAACCGGCAGCCAGACCACATGGCCGTCGCCAGGTGCGACCTCAATCGCCTCACCTTTTTTGTTTTCCAGGTGCTCCAGTCGGAAGTTCATGTTGCCCTGCGGCGTCATCAGCTCCAGGCTGTCGCCTTTAGTGAATTTGTTTTTTACGGCGACGGCGGCCAGCGGGCCTTTACGCTCGCCGGTGAAGTCGCCTACAAACTGCTGGCGTTCGGAAATCGAATAGCCATGCTCGTAGTTCTGGTAGTCGTCGTGAGTGTGACGACGCAGGAAACCTTCGGTATAGCCGCGATGCGCCAGACCTTCCAGCGTTTCCAGCAGGCTGGTGTCGAACGGTTTACCGGCAGCGGCATCGTCGATGGCTTTGCGATATACCTGTGCGGTACGGGCGCAGTAGTAGTAAGACTTGGTGCGGCCTTCAATTTTCAGGGAGTGTACGCCCATCTTGGTTAAACGCTCGACGTGCGCGATGGCGCGCAGATCTTTAGAGTTCATGATGTAGGTGCCGTGCTCGTCTTCGAAGGCGGTCATGTACTCACCCGGACGTTTGGCTTCTTCGATCATAAACACGCTGTCGGTAGGCGCGCCGATACCCAGCGTTGGCTCAACGTTGGTGACCGGGATCGGCTCGTGTTTATGCACGATGTTACCGATGTCATCCTCTTTGCCTTCCTGAACGTTATATTCCCAGCGGCAGGCGTTGGTGCAGGTGCCCTGGTTCGGGTCACGCTTGTTGATATAGCCAGAGAGCAGGCAGCGGCCGGAGTAGGCCATGCACAGCGCGCCATGAACGAAGATTTCGATCTCCATATCCGGCACCTGGGTGCGGATCTCTTCGATCTCTTCGAGGGACAGCTCGCGGGACAGAATGACGCGGGTCAGCCCCATCTGTTTCCAGAATTTCACCGTTGCCCAGTTGACGGCGTTAGCCTGCACTGAGAGGTGAATGTCCATCTCCGGGAAATTCTCCCGAACCAGCATGATTAAACCCGGGTCCGACATGATCAGCGCGTCCGGCCCCATCTCCACGACCGGCTTCAGGTCACGAATGAATGTTTTCAGCTTGGCGTTGTGCGGCGCGATGTTCACCACCACGTAGAATTTTTTGCCCAGGGCATGCGCTTCATTGATGCCGAGCTGAAGATTCTCGTGGTTGAATTCGTTGTTACGCACGCGCAGCGAGTAGCGCGGCTGGCCCGCGTAGACGGCGTCGGCGCCATAGGCGAAAGCGTAACGCATATTTTGCAGCGTTCCCGCCGGGGAAAGGAGTTCCGGTTTAAACATGTTTGTTCTCGTTCTGATGACAGGTCAGATCCGCATGCACCTGATGCAGCGGTAAGGGGAGATCCCCCACTTTAAGGGCGGGCATTGTAGCGCTGCGGGGAAGAGAGGTAAAGCTTTGCCCCTCACCCTAACCCTCTCCCCTTTGGGGCTGAGGGTTCCCCACAAAATAATGCCTGCACAGACGGCCCCCTCTCCCTTGAGGGAGAGGGCTGGGGTGAGGGGGAACATACGGCTCTGGTGGTCATTCCGTTCACGTTATGTTCCTTGCTACTCTGTCACGACATGGCCGGTGAACGTGCCAGGGTGGCTCAGTCGCCACCACCCTGGCGACCCGGGCTTCCGGCGGAAAATCGCCGCTTCGCGGTGTCTTCGGCTTATTCCTTCCGGCTTATCGGGGACGGGCGGAGGTAACATCCCTGTAAAGCCCGCCCTCTCGGCGCATCCCTGCGCCTCGCCCCGGCCTACAGGAAACGCCTCAGCGATTTACAGCCGGACCGAGGCATCGCTGAAAGCCCTCAGTTATTCTGAGGCAACGTTATAGCTTTTGCTTTCAAATTGCTGGGGAACCCTCTCCCTTTGGGGAGACGGCAGGGTGAGGGGGGTTATTCAGGCAATCCTGCACGCATCCGCTTCCCAGCGATACCCCACGCCGTACACCGCGCGAATAAACGACTGGTCGGCGTCCAGCGCCTCCAGCTTGCGGCGCAGGTTTTTGATGTGGCTGTCGATGGTGCGGTCGGTCACCACGCGGTAATCGTCATACAGATGGTTGAGCAGCTGCTCGCGGGAAAACACTTTGCCCGGCTCGTGGGAGAGCGTTTTCAACAGGCGAAACTCTGCGGGGGTGAGATCCAAAAGTTTGCTGCGCCAGCTCGCCTGGAAACGGCTTTCGTCGACGATCAGCGGGCTTTGCGCATCGAGCACCTGCAATTCACGCTGCGGCTTACAGCGGCGGAGGATGGTTTTCACCCGAGCGACCACCTCCCGCGGGCTGTAAGGCTTGCAGATGTAATCGTCAGCGCCGATTTCGAGCCCCAGCAGACGATCGATCTCTTCGATTTTGGCCGTCACCATCACGATGGGAACATCGGAGAAACGACGAATTTCGCGGCACAGGGTTAGGCCGTCGGTACCCGGCAGCATCAGATCCAGCAGGATCAGATCCGGCGGCGTCTGGCGCACGTAGGGCAGCACCTGGTCGCCGTGGCTGATAAGCGTTGGCGCGTAACTCGCAGCGCGCAAATAGTCGATCAGCAGTTGCCCAAGTTTAGGCTCGTCTTCCACGATCAAAATACGCGGTGTGTTGTCGTCAATCGGTAACTCGGTCATGCTTCCCTCGATAAATCCCGTTCCAGAGGTAACTCTACTGTAATGCTAACCCCGCCAAAAGGCGAATGGGCGGCGCGGATGGTGCCGCCATGGGCCTCCACAATGTTAACGCAAATGGCCAGCCCAAGGCCGGAACCGCCGCTGGCGCGGTTGCGTGAACCTTCGGTGCGATAGAAGCGCTCGAACAGTTTTTCCAGCTGCGCATCCTTCACGCCAGGGGCGGAGTCCGCAAAGGTCAGGGCAAAGCGCCCGTTTTCCTGCCTGCCGGAGATATGCAGCGCGCCGCCGCCGTCGGTGTAGCGGAGGCTGTTCTCCAGCAGATTATTGAACAGCTGCATCAGGCGATCTCTGTCGCCGAACACCACCGCACTGTCCGGCAGCGAAAGGTTGATTTTCAGGTCACGGCTGGCGAAGCGCTCGCGGAATGCGCCGGTCACGACTTCAAGGATATTGATCACATCGATCGGTGCTTTCTGGTAAGCCAGGGCGCCTTCGTCGGACATGGAAAGCTGATGCAGATCGTCCACCAGTTTGGTCAGCGTACCGACTTCCGCCTGAAGCGAGGCCACCGACTCGGGGGTGAACTGCCGCACGCCGTCCTGAATCGCCTCCAGCTCGCCGCGCAGCACCGCCAGCGGGGTGCGCAGCTCGTGCGAAATGTCGGCCATAAAATCGCGGCGCATCTGCTGGTTTTTTTCCAGCGTGCTGGCGAGCTGGTTGAAGTCCTGCGCCAGCTTGCCCAGTTCATCCTGGCTGCGGGTGTCCACGCGGGTCGAGAAATCACCCGCCGCCAGCTTGTGCGTGCCTTCCACCAGGCGCTTAACCGGCGCCAGCAGGCCGCGCGCCAGCGGGAAGGTGGCGAGCGCCGCAAGCAGGGTAGAAAGCGCGACAATCAACCAGCTGGTCTGACGCTGCTGGCGGTCAAAGTTGATGTCGGTGTTGCGCGTCAGCCGCTCGACCGGGGAGGCGATAACCCAGCCCACCGTGGCGCCGTTCGAGGTAATGGCGCGCTTTGAGCCGTCCGGCGGTACCGGAGAGCGTGGGCCAACGAGCACGCGCATCTCCTGATCAATTACCCAGAACTGGGTGCGCCAGCCGTGCGGTGGCATGCCCGGTCCCGGACGGTCGTCGTCATTATCGTGCTCCAGCGAGCGCAGAATTTGAAATATAAAGCGATCGTTGTTGCGCAGAAAACGCCAGTTACCGTGCAGGCTATACTGTTCCCCCAGCGCGTCGCTTAAGCCCTGTAAACGCTGTTCGTTACCGTGCTTGATGTAGTCAATAAAGCCGCGCTCAAAGCTGACCCGCACCGCCCAGTGCATAGTAATCAGCAGGACGATACAGGTGGCGAAAATCGCCACAAAAAGCTTACCGGTGATCCCCGGACGCCAGAATTTCATGGTGCACTCCTTTTGCCGCGTCGGATCACGACGTTTTTGGTCGTGTCATTCGGCACTCTGGCAAAGATAAAAGCGGGCAGAGCGATAATTACCGCCATGCTGAGGTAAGTGTATAAAAAGACCTGATGCGCGACGGGGGTGTCGGCGCTGAGATGGTGCTGACCGTACATGCCGAGCAGCAATCCGGCAACCGTGACCCCCACGCTCATGGAGAGCTGCATGATCATCGACAGCAGACTGTTACCACTGCTTGCCAGCTCGTCCGGCAGATCTTTCAGCGTCAGGGTGTTCATCGACGAGAATCGCATGGAGTTGATGATCCCCTGGCAGAACAGCACCAGCGGCAGGATGTAGTACCAGCCCAGCAGCGCCACGGCCATAAACAGCAGGCAGACCAACGCCAGCCCGATCGTGGCGGCCACCAGCACGCGGTGATAGCCAAAGCGGTTCACCACCTGCACCACAATACGCTTCATCCCCATGCTGCCAAGTACCATCGGGATCATCATCAGCCCGGCATGGAACGGCGAGAAGCCCATCCCAATCTGTAAAAATACCGGCGTCATAAACGGCAACATGCCGCTGCCGATGCGTCCGGCAAAGCTGCCGAACAGACCAAGATGGTAGGTGGGATTCTTGAACAGATTCAGGCTGAACAGCGCGTTAGCGTTACCTCTGGCATGCCACAGATACCAGAGAATGGCGGTGACACCCAGCGCTACCAGCAGGGCGAGCGACAGGGAGGTGATCCCCAGCCCTTTTTGCCCGTCGAGCGCGAGGGTAAGCGTCGCCATGCCAGCTGCCAGCAGGATGAAGCCAAAGAAATCAAAGCGCCGGGTCTGCATTTTATAGTTCGGCATCAGCGTCAGGGTGGCAATCGCGCCGATAATACCGACCGGCAGGTTGATCAGGAAGATCCAGTGCCAGGAGGCATACTCCACCAGAATCCCGCCCAGCGCCGGGCCAAGCAACGGGCCGACCTGACCGGGCAGGGTGACGAAGGTCATCGCCGCCATATACTGCGCGCGCGGAACAATTTTCATCACCGTTAACCGCCCGACGGGTACCATCATCGCGCCGCCGACGCCCTGTAGCACGCGCGCCATCACCAGCTGGTCGAGGGTATTGGCCTGGGCGCAAAACAGCGACCCGGTGGTAAACAGCACAATGGCGGTGAAGAAGATGTTTCGCACGCCGACTTTATCCGCCAGCCAGCCGCTGGCAGGCAGCATCACGGCGACCGTCAGCACGTAGGCGACAATCACCATATGCATGTGCAGCGGGCTCTCCCCCAGGCTTTTCGCCATCGAGGGGAGGGCGGTGTTCACGATAGTCGTGTCCAGCGACTGCATAAAGAAGCCGAACGCGACGATCCACAATTGCCAGCGAACGTTACTGGGTAGGTCGGTCATTTACTCGGTCACCGTGGTTCTCTTTTTACGCGAAAAACGCAGCCGCAGGCGGTCAAAGAACAGATAGACTACCGGCGTCGTGTAGAGCGTCAGCAGCTGGCTCATCACCAGGCCGCCAACGATCGTGATCCCCAGCGGCTGGCGTAGTTCAGAGCCGTCACCGCCGGATATGACCAGCGGCAGCGCGCCGAACAGCGCGGCCAGCGTGGTCATCATGATCGGGCGAAAACGCAGCAGACAGGCCTGGAATATCGCCTCGTCCGGCGTCAGGTTGCCGTTGCGCTGGGCGTCCAGGGCAAAGTCGACCATCATTATCGCGTTTTTCTTCACGATGCCAATCAATAGCATGATCCCGATAAGCGCGATAAGACTGAATGGGGCACCGAACAGCTCCAGCGCCAGCAGCGCCCCCACGCCCGCAGAGGGAAGCGTGGAGAGAATGGTCAACGGGTGCACGTAGCTTTCGTACAGCACGCCCAGCACGATATAAACCGTGGCAATGGCCGCCAGAATCAAAATAACCTGCGAGTTCATGGTGTCCTGGAACACCTGCGCCGTACCGGCAAAGCTGCCGCGCACCGAGGAGGGCACCCCGAGCTGGGTCATGGCGCGATTAATGGCATCGCTGGCCTCAGACAGCGACGAGCCGGTTGGCAGGTTAAACGAGACGGTCGAGGCGGCGGAAAGCCCCTGGTGGTTCACCGACAGCGGGGCGTTCGACGGCTGCCAGCTGGCGAAGTACGACAGCGGAATCGCCTTACCGTCATCATTGATCACAAACATCTTGTCCAGCGCGCTGATGTCCTGGGTGTAGCGCGGCTCCACCTCCATCACCACCTTGTACTGGTTCATCGGCTGATAGATGGTAGAGACTTCACGCTGCCCGAAGGCGTTGTTCAGCAGGCTGTTGGCCGCCTCCACGTTAATGCCCAGGCGGGCCATGGTTTCACGATCGTAGGTGAGCGCCATCTCCGCGCCGTTGTTCTGGCTGTCAGAGTTCACGTCCGCCAGCTGCGGCAGCGCGGCCAGCGCTTTACGGATCTTCGGCTCCCACTCGCGCAGGGCGGCTAAGTCATCCGAGAGCAGGGTGTACTGATAGCTGGCGTTAGCCTGTCGTCCGCCGACGCGGATATCCTGAACGGCCATCAAAAACAGATTTGCCCCCGGCTCTTTGGCAAGCTTCAGCCGCAGGCGGTCAATGATCTGCTGCGCCGTTTCGTGACGTTCACCGCGCGGCTTAAGGGTAATAAACATCATCCCGCTGTTAACGCGCGAGCCGCCGGTAAAGCCGGTGACGTTATCCACGGCCGGATCTTCCCGGATGATTTTCATAAAGTCTTGCAGTTTGCCGCGCATCGCCTGGAACGAAATGCTCTGGTCCGCCTGAATACCGCCCATCAGCACGCCGGTATCCTGCTCCGGGAAGAAGGTTTTCGGGATGGTGATATACATCCAGACGTTGAGGACGATGGTGCCGATCAGCACCAGCCCGACAATACGCGTGTGGTTCAGCACCCATTTCAGCGATTTGCCGTAGCCGGACTGCATCGCCATCAGGACGCGGCCAAAGCCTTTCCTGCGCGGCTGCGAGTGCGGTTGGCTGCGCTTTAGCATCCAGCCGCACATCATCGGCGTCAGCGTCAGCGAAATCATCAGTGAGATACCAATGGCGACGGAAAGCGTGACGGCAAATTCGCGCAGCAGTCGCCCCGGCAGGCCGCCCATCAGCAGCAGTGGCAGGAATACCGCTACCAGCGACAGGCTCATGGACAGGACCGTGAAGCCCACTTCGCGCGTCCCCTGAAGCGCCGCCTGGAGCGGCTTCATGCCCGCTTCCAGATGGCGCGAGATATTCTCCAGCACCACGATGGCGTCATCCACCACAAACCCGGTGGCAATCGTCAGCGCCATCAGCGACAGGTTGTTAAGGCTAAAGCCGCACAGGTACATGGCGGCAAAGGTGCCTATCAGCGATACCGGCACCGCCACCGCCGGGATCAGCGTCGCGCGCCCCGAGCGCAGGAACAGGAACACCACCAGGATCACCAGCGCGACGGAGATGATCAGCGTTTGCTCTACCTCCTCAAGCGAGGCGCGGATGGTGGGGGAGCGGTCCTGCGCAATCTGGAGATCGATGGCCGCCGGAATCGTTTCCTGAAGCTCCGGCAGGCGCGCGCGGATGCTGTTCACCGTCTGAATGATGTTGGCTTCCGGCAGCTTGCGGATCATCAGCAAAATCGCCGGTTTGGCGTTGGTCATCCCGGCGTTACGCACGTCCTGCACCGAATCGGTGACGCTGGCGACGTCGCTCAGGCGCACCGCCGCGCCGTTGTTGTAGTGAATAATCAACGGCTGATACTCGGCGGCGGTTTTCAGCTCGTCGTTAGTCTGGATCTGCCAGCGGTGGCTGTTGTCCTCAATCGCGCCCTGCGGCTTACGCACGTTGGCGTTGCTGATGGCGGAACGCACGTCGTCCAGCGACACGCCCTGGTTAAACAGCGCCTGCGGATTCAGCCCCACGCGCACGGCGGGCAGGGAGCTGCCGCCGACGTCCACGTCGCCCACGCCTTCAATCTGGGCGATGGTTTGCGCCAGCTGGGTGGAGGCAAAATCGTACAGCTCGCCCTGGGAGTAGGTCTCTGACGTGAGCGTCAGGATCATGATCGGCGCGTCGGAGGGGTTGGCCTTGCGATAGGTTGGACGGCTCGGCATGCCGCTCGGCAGCAGGCTTTGGGCGGCGTTAATCGCGGCCTGCACGTCACGTGCCGCGCCGTTGATGTCCCGGTCGAAATTGAATTCCAGAATGATGCGCGTGCTGCCCAGCGAACTACTGGAGGTCATCTCGTTAACCCCGGCAATTCGCCCAAGCGAGCGCTCAAGCGGCGTCGCCACCGATGAGGCCATGGTTTCCGGCGAGGCACCCGGCAGCGAGGCGCTGACCATGATCACCGGGAAATCGACCTGCGGCAGCGGGGCCACCGGCAGCAGCCGGAAGCCCAGCACGCCGCACAGGGTAATAGCGACGGAGAGTAAAATCGTCGCCACCGGACGGTAAATGAAGAGGGCGAAAAACTTCACTTACGCCTCCTCTTCACGTTTCGGGAAGCGGCTTTTCGTCCACAGGGCCAGACGGTCAAACAGCAGGTAGATAACCGGCGTGGTAAACAGCGTCAGCACCTGGCTCACCAGCAGGCCGCCGACCATCCCGATGCCCAGCGGACGGCGCAGTTCGGCCCCCACGCCGGTGCTCAGCATCAGCGGCAGCGCGCCCAGCAGGGCGGCGAGGGTGGTCATCAGGATCGGGCGAAAACGCAGCAGACAGGCCTGGTAAATGGCCTCGCGCGGCGCCATACCCTGCTCGCGCTCGGCGGCCAGCGCAAAGTCGATCATCATGATGGCGTTTTTCTTCACGATGCCGATAAGCAGAATGATGCCGATGATCGCAATCACGTCCAGTTCGCTCCCCGCCAGCATTAGCGCCAGCAGTGCCCCCACGCCCGCCGTCGGCAGGGTGGAGAGAATGGTGATCGGGTGGATAAAGCTTTCATACAGCACGCCAAGCACGATATACATCGCCACCACCGCCGCGACAATCAGCCAGACGGTGCTGCCCAGCGCGGCCTGGAACGCCAGAGTACTGCCCTGGAACTGGGTCTGAATATCGGACGGGAAGCTGAGTTCTTTCTCCGCACCCAGAATGGCCTCCACCGCTTCGCCCAGGGAATAACCGTCCGGCACGTTGAACGAAATGGTGGTGGATGGGAACTGATCGAGATGGTTAATCGACAGCGGGGTGTGACGCTCTTCCACGCTGGCAATGGCGCTGAGCGGCACAATCCCGCCGTCTTTGCTGGTCAGGCGTATCGAGTCCAGCGCGGCAAGCCCGGGCGTGTTCTCGGTGTTATGTTCCAGCACCACGCGATACTGGTTCGCCTGGGTGTAAATGGTGGAGATAAGGCGCTGGCCAAAGGCGTTATACAGCGCGTTATCCACGTCGGACATGGTAATGCCCAGACGGCTGGCGGTGTCGCGGTTGACGTTCACGTACGCCGCCAGCCCTTTATCCTGCCAGTCGCTGCTGACGTCAGAAATCTGCGGCAGTGCTTTCAGCTTGTCCACCAGTTGCGGCACCCAGGTGCTGAGTGCATCAAGCGAGGTGGCCTGGAGCGTAAACTGGTACTGCGTGCGGCTCACCTGCGTATCAATGGTTAAATCCTGGATCGGTTGCAGATACAGCTCAATGCCCGGTACGCGCGCCACAGCGCTTTGCAGACGCTCAATAACCGCGTTGACGCGATCGTCACGGTCATCGAGCGGTTTAAGGTTAATTTGCAGGCGCGCGCTGTTAAGCGACGGGTTGGTGCCGTCTACGCCCACGTAGGCAGTCAGGCTTTCCACCGCCGGATCTTTCATGATGATCTCAGACACCTGCTGCTGGCGCTGCGCCATGTTGGCGAAGGAGACCGTCTGTGGCGCCTGAAGCGTGCCCTGAATAATGCCGTTGTCCTGAATCGGGAAGAAGCCTTTCGGAATGAAAATCCACAGCATGACGCTGAGCGCCAGCGTGCCGAGGGCCACGTCGAGCGTCGCCCAGGGATGGTTCAGGACTTTCGCCAGCACGCGGCCGTAGGCGGCAATAATGCGCTCGAACATCCGCTCGGAGGCGAGGGAGAAGCGGTTTTGCTTGCGCAAAGATTCGTGGCTCAGCATGCGGGCGCACATCATCGGCGTCAGCGTCAGCGACACCACGGCAGAGATCAGAATGGCGACCGCCAGCGTCACGGCAAACTCGCGGAACAGCCGCCCGACGATATCGCCCATAAACAGCAGCGGGATCAGCACCGCAATCAGCGAGAAGGTGAGCGAAATAATGGTAAAGCCGATCTCCCCCGCGCCCTTCAGCGCGGCGGCTAACGGCTTTTCACCTTTCTCGATATAGCGCGAGATGTTTTCGATTACCACGATGGCGTCGTCCACCACAAACCCGGTGGCGATGGTGAGCGCCATCAGCGTCAGGTTGTTAATCGAGAAGTCGAGAAATACCATTACCGCGAACGTCCCGACCAGCGAGAGCGGCACGGCAACGGCGGGAATGATGGTTGCCGGAACGTTGCGCAGGAACAGGTAGATGATCATCACCACCAGCGCAATCGCCAGCATCAGCTCGAACTGGGTGTCAGTCACTGACGCGCGAATATTCGTGGTGCGGTCAGAGAGCACTTTCACGCTGACCGATTTTGGCAGGCTTTCCACCAGCTGCGGCAGCATGGTGCGAATGCTGTCGGCGGTATCAATAATGTTCGCGCCCGGCTGGCGCTGAACGTTCATGACAATCGCCTGCTGCTTATTAGCCCACGCCCCGAGCCAGCTGTTTTCCGCGCCTTGTTCGACGGTTGCCACGTCGCCCAGGCGGATCGGTGCGCCGTTCTGGTAGGCAATGATCAGCTGACGGTATTCATCGGCGGAATGCATCTGGTCGTTGGCGGAGAGCGTGACCGCGCGGGTCGGGCCGTCCAGCGAGCCCTTCGCTGAGTTAACGTTGGCGCTGCTGATGGCGGTGCGAATGGTTTCGCTGGTTAACCCCAGCGCGGCAATGGCCTGGGCATTGAGCTTAACGCGCACCGCGGGGCGTTGTCCCCCTGCGAGCGTCACCAGCCCGACGCCTGTCACCTGCGAAATCTTCTGCGCCACGCGGGTTTCGACCATGTCTTCCACCTGCGTCATCGGCATGGCGGAGGAGGTGACGGCAAGCGTCATGATCGGCGGGTCTGCCGGGTTCACCTTGCTGTAAACCGGCGGGTTCGGCAGGTCAGACGGCAGCAGGTTGGTGGCGGCGTTAATGGCGGCCTGCACCTCCTGTTCCGCGACGTCAAGCGACAGCGCGAGCTGGAACTGAAGCGTGACGACCGAGGCACCGCCCGAGCTCTGGGAGGACATCTGCTTCAGGCCAGACATCTGGCCAAACTGACGCTCCAGCGGGGCGGTGATGGCGGACGTCACCACATCTGGACTGGCGCCCGGATAGAGGGTGACAACCTGAATAGTCGGGTAGTCCACTTCCGGCAGCGCCGACACGGGCAGAAAACGGTAGCCAATGATCCCGGCCAGCAGGATCGCCACCATCAACAGGGTCGTCGCAACCGGTCGTAAAATAAACAGGCGTGATGGCCCACCTGTAGAGCTCGGCGGCATCACCTGCATCAGGCTTTTGCTCCTGTATTCTGCGCTTCCACCACCTCGACCTGCGCCCCTTCGGTCAGCCGGTCAATACCGTCGGTTACGACGCGGTCGCCTGCGGACAGCCCGGCGCTGATCACCACCGTCTGACTGTCCTGGATCCCGGTTTTCACCAGGTGTTTGCTGACCTTGTTTTCGCTGTTCAGCACCCAGACAAAGTTGCCTTCACTGCCCATTTGCAGGGCCGCCGTCGGGATCACCACGGCGTTTTCTTCGGTCGCGACCAGCATTCGCGCATTGACGAACTGATTCGGGAACAGGGCATCGTCCTGATTGTTGAAGCGTGCTTTTAACTTGATGGTGCCGGTGGTGGTGTCGATCTGGTTATCCAGGCTCAACAGCGAACCTTCGCTCAGCTTCTGCTTGTTGGTGCGATCCCAGGCTTCAACTACCAGCGATTTTCCGGCCTTCTGCGCCTGTATCACCGTCGCAATGTCGCTTTCCGGCAGGGTAAAGACGAGATCGATAGGGTGCGTCTGGGTGATCACCACGATGCCCGTGGTATCGCCGCTGGAGATTTGGTTCCCGATATCAACCTGTTTCAGGCCCACGCGGCCGTCAATCGGCGCAGTGATCCGGCTCCAGTCGAGCTGGAGCTGGGCGCTGGCGACCGCGGCTTCGTCGGCCTTGATGGTGCCCTGAGATTCACTGACCAGAGATTGCTGGGTATCCAGCTCCTGGCGCGACACGAGGTTGGTTTTTACCAACTGCTGATAGCGGGCTAAATCGCGGCGGGCATTGGCGAGGGTGGCTTTGTCTTTCGCGAGTTGCCCCTGCGCCTGCGCCAGGGCCACCTTAAACTGGCTTGGATCGATTTCCGCCAGCAGATCGCCCGCTTTCACCTGTTGACCTTCCTGGAAGTGGATGGCCATCAGCTGACCGTCTACGCGGCTACGTACCGTCACGGTGTTGGCGGCAGTGATGGTTCCCAGCCCGGAGAGATAACGAGGCACCGCTTTATTCACCGCCGTTGCCGCCTGCACCGGTGCCAGCGCACCGCCGCGCATACCGTGGCGCCCGCCGCCCGTTGGGCGTTGTGAGGGGCTACTGGCGCCAGCAGGTGCCGTGGAGTTCGCGGACTGGCTGTGCCAGTACCAGGCGGCGGCCAGGACCACCACAATCAGACCAGCGGCGATTGCCCAGCGGGATTTGTTACTGCCTTTCATCGTTATACGTTCTCATCCTGAAACTCTTTCGGGGAATGATACTAGTTTAGTCAGGTAACACAGTGGAAAAATGGAGGAAATATGGAAGACTGTCAGGAATGGTCTGAGTGTGGTGCCGCGGTTTCGCCTTCGCCGGGTGGCGCTGCGCTTACCCGGCCAACGGTTGGAGGATCTTGTTGGCCGGGTAAGGCGAAGCCGCCACCCGGCACAACTCCATTAGCTAAACACCACCTGCGCCCAGCGCGCCAGCCCTGCCGTAACGGAGCCAAAGTCATCGCCGCCGGCAATCGGGATCCCCGGCAGCTGTTCCGCCAGCGCTTTCTTGATCAGCGGCGAACGGGCGCTACCGCCGGTCAGGTAAATCACGTCCGGCTTCACTTTGCCATTCTCAAGCGCCAGCTGCACCTGCTCCAGAATACGCTGAAGCGGCTGAGTCAGCGCCATTTCCAGCCCTTCCTGGGTGATAGCCGTAGCCAGATCGTCACTGATAAACGGCAGCGAAACCGCATGCTCAGGACGATCGGAAAGGGCGATTTTGCTCTCTTCGGCGGTGCGCACCACGCGGTAGCTCAGGCGCTGACGCCACACCTTATACAGCAGCGCGACCTTCTCTGCATCCTGTGCATCACGCACCAGATCGTTGAGGAAACGGCCATTCGCGGTGCTGTAAAAATCACTCTGGGCAGGGACGTCGTTGATGGCAATCGCGTTCCACCACGGCAGGATCGGCAGGGCGATGCCTTTCTCGGTTTGACCGCCCATGCCGAGCAGCGGCATCAGGCTCTTGAATGCCAGGGCAATATCCAGATCGTTACCGCCCACTCGGCAGCCGCTGTGCCCCAGCAGACTGTTTTCACGATCGCGACGGTGATGCCACTTCGGACCCATCAGCAGTAATGAGCAGTCCGTCGTTCCGCCGCCGATGTCCACTACCAGCACCCGTTTCTCTTCCGTCAGCGTGGCTTCAAAATCCAGCCCCGCTGCAACCGGCTCATACTGGAATACCACGTCACGGAAGCCAGCCCGGTGCGCTGCACGCTCAAGGATCCCCTGCGCCTGCTGGTTGGCTTCGTCGCCGCCCAGCCCCTGGAAGTTGATCGGACGGCCAATCACCGCCTGGGTGATGGCATCCGGCACCTGGGACTGCGCCTGATTGCGGATGTGCAGCATCATCGCGCAGACCAGATCTTCAAACATCGCCACTTGCTGTGGCTTCAGGCCGCTGGCGCCGAGGAAGGATTTCGGCGATTTAACGAAGTAGACCTCTTCCGGATCTTCAATGTACTGCCCGAGGGAAGAGAGGCCGAACTGCACGCTGGAAGGGGTAACGTCGATATCTTCCTCGCGGTTAAAGCTGACCGCACGGCGCAGCAGCGCCTGGGTTTCCGCTGCGGTAGCAGGAACCTGATGATGGCGGAACAGCCACTCGCTCACCGCTTCACGCGTCGGCGCACAGAGCATTGACGGCAACAGCGTACTGCCGTTTTCCATTTTCAGGAGCTGCGGTTGTCCGTTTTGCATTATCGCAACCGAGCAGTTTGCGGTGCCGTAGTCGAATCCAATAAACACAATAAATCCCCATGCCGGTGAGAAGGGGCGAGACTTTAGCGAAATGTCTGCCAGGCGACAACAGGAATATGAAAGCAAGGCGCAACGCGATCTTTCGGTTTATGCTGAGGTAAATACAAAAGGAGAGACAATGTACACCCTGAACTGGCAACCGCCTTACGACTGGTCGTGGATGTTTGGCTTTCTTGCCGCGCGTGCGGTCACGGGGGTTGAGACCGTTACGAAGGATTACTACGAGCGCAGTTTTGGCTATGCCGGGCACCAGGGCGTTTTCCGGGTTACGCCAGATAGCGCAACCCATACGCTTGCGGTGTCGCTTAGCCCTGGCCTGATCCCGGTGGCGGATATCTGCCTGGACCGCATCGCCCGCCTTTTTGACCTCGATTGCGACCCGCAGCACATTGCACAGACCCTCGGCGATCTCGGCGCGGCGCGGCCGGGGTTACGTTTGCCCGGAGCAATGGATGCTTACGAGCAGGGCGTGCGCGCCATTCTTGGACAACTGGTAAGCGTGGCGATGGCGGCTAAACTGGCGTCACGGGTGGTGGCGCTGTGCGGTGAACCCATCCAGGACGCGCCGGGCTACCTCTGCTTTCCTCCGCCAGAGGTACTGGCCGCGGTGGATCCGCTGGCGTTGAAAGCACTCGGGATGCCGCTCAAGCGTGCGGAGTCGTTGATTCATCTGGCGCAGTCGGTGGTGGACGGTGAATTCCCGCTGTTCCCGCCCGCGAACGTTGAGGACGGGATGAAGGCGCTACAGCAGCGCCCCGGCATCGGGCGCTGGACCGCGAATTATCTGGCCCTGCGCGGCTGGCAGGCGAAGGATGTTTTCCTGCCGGATGATTATCTGATTAAACAGCGCTTTGCCGGTATGACGCCCGCGCAGATCCGTCGCTACGCCGAGCGCTGGCAGCCGTGGCGCTCGTATGCGCTGTTACATATTTGGTACACCGACGGCTGGTCGCCGTCAGTTGATGGCGAAATAGCTGGTATTCAGCAGTAGATCGAGCGGCTGCGCTTCCCCTATGGTGTCGCCGTAGATAAAGTCAACGCCGATGCCCGACAGCGTATTCATCATGATCGACTGATGGCATGGCCCGGCAATGGTTTTTATGCCCAGACGCTGGGCATGGCCCTGAATGATGGTCACCATCATCTCGTCCATCAGATTGCCGTGGACGTTGGTCACCACGTCTGCATCCAGCAGCAGATAATCAGCGGTGTTGGCGCTGAGCTGGCTGAAGACGTTCATATCGCGTCCAACCCGCGTCAGCACCACGCGACAGCCAGCCTGACGAAGCTTTTGCAGACCCTGCTGCACGTTTTCATCCGTATTGCTCAGCACATCAGCGGCGATCGCCAGATGCAGCAGCCGCGCCGGCAGCGGACCTTTGGTAATGAGGTCGAGCAGCTCATCCACCAGCGTGACGCTGGCTAAACCCGCTTCTGAGAGCGGCAGCGCGACGCCCATTCCTTTGGCCGCCACCTGTGCGGCATAGGTACGGAAGAATTCGCTGAAGATACGTCGGTCCAGGGCGTGCAGCAGCTCCGGCTCCGCCAGCCCGGCGCGGAAGGCATGCTCTTCCAGCACTTCCCCCTGGCTGGTCCACAGCCGCAAGGAAATCAGCCAGAAGCTACTGCTCTCGGGAATGCGCGGCGAGGCGACGCTGCGGGCGATCATCAGCAGATGGTTATCTTTAATCATGTGCCACTGCTCATCCAGCGACATCATGCTGCGCGTGCTGTGGATCCTCTCCTGCTGGGGTTCGTAGACGGTGACCACGCCGCGCCCGCTGTTTTTCGAGGCGTAGCAGGCGATATCGGCCTGAGACATCACTTCCGCAGCCTGATAATTGGTGTCGTCAATCAGCGTAATCCCCGCACTGGCACCAATGCGGTGCAGGCGTCCTTCCCAGGAAAAATGATAGTTGTTGATGGCGTCGATCAACCGGCCCGCAATGTAGCGTGCGCTTTCGACGTTGCAGTCCGGCAGCAGCAGGCCAAACTCGTCGCCGCCCAGACGCGCCAGCACGTCGCTGGAGCGCAGCATGGTCAGCATCAGCGAAGAGAGTTCGCGCAGGAGAGCGTCGCCCGCCGCGTGGCCTGCCGTATCGTTCACCGCCTTAAAACGGTCAAGATCGATAAAGACCAGCGCGTGATGCTGATGGGTCTCCTGTACTGTCTGCAACAGACGCTTCAGATGGTTTTCAAAGCTGACGCGGTTCGCCAGGTGGGTCAGGGCGTCATGTGAGGCGCTGTAACTCAGCTGGCGCAGCATTTTGCGCGACTCGGTCACGTCCTGAATCACCAGCACCGAGCCGATGGTGTTACCTTCCAGAGTGCTGAGGGGGGTAATGCTGTAATGAATGTCGAAACTGCCGCCATTGCGGCAGTTAAGCACCACGTCCTGTTCGATATCGGTACGGGACATATCGCCGCTGTGGATGTTTTCCATTAACGGACCGTTCTCGCCGAAGGTAATGTGCAGCACCTTCAGAACGGGCTGACCCAGCGCTTCGCTTTGCGACCAGCCGCTCATCTTCTCGGCGACCGGGTTCATAAAGGTGATGTTCATGTCGATATCGGTGCACAGCACCGCTTCGCCGATGGAGTCGAGGGTGATATGCAGGCGCTCTTTTTCCTGGAACAGCGCCTCGTTCAGCTGCTTCACCTCGGTCATATCCATGTTGATCCCTAACAGCCGCTCCACTTCGCCCTGTTTATTCAGTACCCGGTTCGCCAGCGAACGAATGTGGCGGATGCCATCCTTGACGCGAATGCGAAATTCCAGCTTGAAAGGCACCCTGGCCTGAAGGGATTCTCGCAGCACCTGTTCGGCGTGGGTGCGATCTTCAGGCACCATGGCCGCATGCCAGAGCTGCCAGGTGGGTTTAATGTGCGGGGGGATCTCGTACAGCTCAAACATCCGCTTATCCCAGCTGATCACGTCCGGCTCGAGATCCCACTCCCATATCCCGATGCCACCGGCTTCGTTCGCGAGGGTGATACGCTCCATCAGACGCTTATTGACCCACTCGGTCTGTTTCAGGTCGTTGATATCTTCAATCTGGGCAATAAAGTAGAGCGGGGTGCCGTCGGCATGGCGCACAACGGAGACGGCCAGCAGCGCCCACACCACCTCTCCGCTGCGAGTGTAGTAGCGTTTTTCGAGGCTGTAGCTATTGATCTCCCCGTTAATCAGCTGTCCCAACTGCTCCAGGTCGGTATTTAAATCTTCTGGCCAGGTTAACTGCTGAAACGTGAGCGACTGGAGTTCAGACTGGCTGTAACCGAGGAAATTGCACAGCGCCTTGTTGGCCTGGAGCCACTGGCCCTCAATGCCCACCAGCGCCATACCAATCGCGGAATATTCCATCGCATTACGAAAACGTTCTTCGCTTTCCGTAATATGTTTACGCTCGGCCCGGAAGGCATACATCACCATCGTCATAATATTGGCGGGGAGCAGCATCATCAGGAAGGGGAGCCACGGCGCGTTGAAGGTGACGATCATGGAGGAGGGCGTCATGGAGAGCGGATTTCGCGCCATCATCAGGGACACCATCATGATGGTGAATAAAAATATCAGGAACGCTTCCATACGCGGCAGACGAACCGCGCTCCACATCAGCAGAACGATGATGCAGGTGAATGGCCACGGCAGCCAGGTGATTGCCGTCCAGCAAAGAACCAGCGTAACGACCAGGGTCACCAGCGTTTCCAGCAGCAGTTTCGGATTGCGGTGGCGCAGCAGGTAATGCGGTTTAAACAGCAGACCTAAAGGCACCAGCGCCAGCGCGCCAATGGCCTCTGAAAGTACCCAGACAAGGAAATTACGCAGCGGCTCCGCGCTCGGCACCAGAAAATGAACCAGAACGCCCCCCACCAGCGGCGGCACAAGGGCACTGCCGAGGGCAAGCCGGACCCAGTCGTTGAGGTTTTGCAGCGGATTATACCAGGGGAGCAGTTTACGCAGTAACAGCGCGCCAACCGTGGCCTCAATGATATTAATCGCCGTGTAGGTGATGTTGAGCGATTCCCATGAGAAGAGCATCCACGAGGCAAAGATATTGCCAAAAGAGCAGGCGAGGGCAATGCCGGGCCACATTTTTCCCGCGTGGCGGTAAAACGCTACCATCATTATTGAAGTCGGGAACCACAATGGCGCCAGCAGCGTACCGAAGCGAGTCAGTTCGAGGGAAAATAAGGTGAAGATGAACGTGACCAGACCCAGACAGACAAGCCGCAGTAAAGGATGTGGGGTAGTAACCAAAACCCGCTGGTATTGTTTATTCATTACCGCTCTATCCAGGGACGCCATGTTGTCAGGAGCCAGGTCCGGACGCGTGAAATTAATAATTTGGTTTATGCTAGTACAAACATTTTACAATTCATATGCCGAGTGCTCAGATTTTGACTTCATAGACTTATAAAATAGTTACTCTGCGAAGAATGGTGATGAAATGGTGAAAATCCGCGCGTAAAAATTTCGCTAAAGGCGTGAAACGTCGCTTTTCAGCCCGCCTCGCATAACCTGCGCATTCGACTGGTATCACGCCCCCGAAATCCCTATAATTGCCGCGTTTGACGCTCCGGCGTCGTCCTTCCTTACATCCAGGTTAATCAGGTCGCTAAATTTATGACTGATAAGTCTCATCAGTGCGTCATCATAGGCATCGCCGGCGCATCGGCTTCAGGTAAAAGTCTTATTGCCAGTACCCTTTATCGCGAACTGCGTGAACAAGTGGGTGATGAGCATATCGGTGTTATTCCCGAAGATAGCTATTACAAAGATCAATCCCATCTTTCGATGGAAGAGCGCGTAAAAACCAACTACGACCACCCCAGTGCGATGGATCACAGCCTGCTGTTCCAGCATCTGGAAGCGCTAAAGCGCGGCGAGGCAATTGAGCTGCCCGTCTACAGCTACGTGGAACATACCCGCACCCAGGAAACGATCCGTATCGAGCCCAAGAAGGTGATTATCCTTGAAGGGATTTTGCTGCTCACCGACGCCCGTCTGCGCGAATCAATGAACTTCTCGATTTTCGTCGACACTCCTCTGGATATCTGCCTGATGCGGCGTATCAAACGCGACGTTAATGAACGCGGCCGCTCCATGGACTCGGTGATGGCGCAATATCAGAAAACCGTTCGCCCGATGTTCCTGCAATTTATTGAGCCTTCGAAACAATACGCCGATATTATCGTGCCTCGTGGCGGTAAAAACCGTATTGCCATTGATATCTTAAAAGCGAAAATCAGTCAGTTTTTTGAATAAGCCGTGTGAATTGTGTACCGTTCAGAGATAACCTGGTTTTGCCCTGACGCCGTAAGGCTTCAGGGCGCGATGCACGAAAGGAGAAAGTGCCATGCGTCTTTGTGACCGCGATATAGAAGCCTGGCTGGATGAAGGCCGCCTGTCTATCACCCCGCGTCCGCCGGTTGAGCGTATTAACGGCGTGACCGTCGATGTGCGTCTGGGGAATAAATTCCGCACCTTCAGCGGCCACACGGCACCGTTTATCGACCTCAGCGGGCCGAAAGACGAAGTCAGCGCGGCGCTGGATCGCGTCATGAGCGACGAAATCGTCATCGACGAAGGAGAGGCGTTTTATCTCCATCCTGGCGAACTGGCGCTGGCGGTGACCTTTGAATCGGTCACGCTGCCTGCGGATCTGGTTGGCTGGCTTGACGGACGCTCTTCCCTGGCGCGTCTGGGCCTGATGGTGCACGTCACCGCGCACCGTATCGATCCGGGCTGGTCGGGCCGTATCGTGCTGGAGTTCTTTAACGCCGGTAAACTGCCGCTGGCGCTTCGTCCGGGAATGATGATTGGTGCGTTGAGCTTCGAACCGCTGACCGGCCCGGCAGACCGTCCTTATAACCGCCGTCAGGACGCAAAATATCGCGACCAGCAGGGTGCGGTTGCCAGTCGTATCGATAAAGACTGATCTGTGAGTTCACTGAGGAAGCCATGAGAAGAGTTCTGACAACGCTGATGATTTTGCTGGTGGTGCTGGTGGCTGGCCTTTCAGCGTTGGTGCTGCTGGTTAACCCGAATGACTTCCGGGCCTACATGGTGCGGCAGGTGGAAGCGCGCAGCGGGTATGAACTCAAGCTGGACGGGCCCCTGCGCTGGCACGTCTGGCCGCAGCTCAGCATTCTCTCCGGACGTATGTCGCTCACCGCGCCGGGCGCCGCGCAGCCGCTGGTGACGGCGGATAACATGCGTCTTGATGTTGCGCTCATCCCGCTCTTATCCCATCAGCTCCAGGTTGAACAGGTGATGCTGAAAGGGGCGGTGATTCAGCTTACGCCGCAAACCGAAGCCGTTCGTCAGGCGGATGCGCCGGTCGCACCGCGTGAAAACACCTTGCCTGACGTCCCCTCTGATACCGGCTGGTCGTTCGATATTGGTAATCTGAAAGTTGCTGACAGCGTGCTGGTTTTCCAGCATGAGGATGACGAACAGATCACCGTACGCAATATCAATCTCAGGATGGAGCAGGACGCCAATCATCACGCCACCATGGAGTTCTCCGGGCGGATCAACCGCAATCAGCGCGATCTCAACCTGTCGATGAACGCAAACGTGAACGCTCCTGACTATCCGCACCAGCTGACGGCGGACGTTCAGCAGCTCAACTGGCAGCTGACCGGCGCGGATTTACCCGCGAAGGGGATTGCCGGCCAGGGCTCGATGCAGGCGGTGTGGCATGAAGAGCGCAAACAGCTCGAACTGAACGCGCTCAACCTCCAGGCCAACGACAGTTCCCTGAAGGGGCAGGCGAGCGTCACGCTTGATGAGAAACCTAAGTGGGTGCTGGATCTGCAATTCGACAAGCTGAATCTCGAGAACTTGCTTCCGCTCCAACCGGTGAACGCGACCGATGAGGGAGCCACGCAGGTAGGGCAAAGCCAGGCCACGCAGTCGCGTCCGGTGATCTCCTCAAATCTCGATCTGCCTGACTACAACGGCCTGCGCGGATTTACCGCCGACATTCTGCTGAAAGCGAACAGCGTGCGCTGGCGTGGAATTGATTTTACCGACGTCAGCAGCCAGATGTTCAACCACAACGGCCTGCTGGTCATCTCCGAGCTCAGCGGAAAAATGGGAGCAGGGAACCTCTCGCTGCCGGGCACGCTGGATGTACGCAAAGACGTTGCCAGCGCCGCGTTCCAGCCGCGTCTGGAAAACGTTGAAATTGGCACCATCCTGAAAGCCTTTAATTACCCAATTGCCCTCACGGGGCAGCTGTCGCTGGCAGGGGATTTCTCTGGCACGAAGATTGATGCGGATGCCTTCCGTCGTAGCTGGCAGGGGCAGGCGCACGTTGAGCTGAAAGATACGCGCATGGAAGGGCTGAACTTCCAGCAGCTGGTGCAGCAGGCGGTAGAGCGCAGCAGCAGCGTGAAAGCGAATGAAAACTACGACAGCGCAACCCGTCTCGACAGCTTTACCAGTGAGCTTGCCCTCGACGACGGTCAGCTCTCGCTGGACGACATGCAGGGCACTTCGTCACTGCTGGCGCTGACCGGAACCGGCGCGCTGGATCTGGTGAAAGAGACGGCAGACACCCGCTTCAACGTCCGCGTGAAGGCTGGCTGGGAAGGCGAAGGCCAGCTTGTAGAGTTCCTGAAAGAGACGCCGATACCGCTGCGCGTTTACGGAAAATGGCAGGCGCTGAATTACAGTTTGCAGGTCGATCAGATCCTGCGTAAGCACCTTCAGGATGAAGCGAAACGTCGGCTGAATGACTGGGCGGACCGCAATAAAGAGTCTCAGTCAGGTAAGGACGTGAAAAAACTGCTCGATAAGCTGTGATGCCTGTTGTGCCGGGTGGCATGTACGGCCTGATGCCCTCACCCCGGCCCTCTCCGACGGGGAGAGGGAGCAAACACTAAAAACGGCAACGAGGTTGCCGTTTTGCTTTTTACCTACACCTCAAAATCCATCTCATCTTCACCGCGCAGCGGTATCAGCTGCACCTTCTGCACGCGATGGCTCTCAACCTGCAAGGTTTTGAGCATGTAATCCCCCACCTGAACCTCTTCCCCCGGCTGCGGAATACGTTGCAGATTTTCCATCAGCAAACCGGCGATGGTGTGATATTCGCGCTTCTCGTCCAGCGGAAGCGGAACGAACTGCACCAGATCTTCGAGCGGCATGTGGCCGTTGGCGGTCCAGCTGCCGTCGGCGTTTTTCTGAATATCGTGGCGCGCATCGATTTCATCCACCTCATTAGGCAGATTACCGGCGATGGTTTCCATCACGTCGCTGAGCGTCACCAGCCCTTCCACAGAACCAAACTCATCAACGACAAACGCGAAGTGGGTGCGCGCGTTGCGGAACTGCTCCAGCGCGGAGAGCAGCGGCAGCGCTTCCGGGAAGACCAGCGGCTGGCGCACCAGCGCGCGCAGGTTGAGCGGCTCGCCGTGAAGCTGCTGTTGCAGCAGGTCAATCACGTGTACCACGCCCAGCAGCTCTTCTTCCTCTTCACCGCCGGTCACGACCACGCGGGTGTGCTGGTTTTTATCCAGCAGGGCACGGATCTGCTCTTCCGGCGCCGTCAGGTCAATATGCTCAATGTCATGGCGGGAGGTCATGATACTGCTCACTGTGCGCTGGTTGAGGTTAAGCACGCGCTCTATCATCCGGCGTTCCTGCGGGTTGAAGATCTGCCCGTCGTTGTGGTCGGCAAGCATCGCCGCGGATTCAGCATCCAGCTCGGCATCCTCTTTTTTGCCGCTCAGCAGGCGCATCACCGTATCTGCGGTGCGCTGACGTAATGTCTGGTTCGCGGAAAGAAAACGGCGACGGTTGAAAATGGCCAGTTGGTTGAGAAACTCAATCAGCACCGAGAAACCAATGGCGGCGTACAGATACCCTTTCGGGATATGGAAGCCAAAACCATCCGCTACCAGGCTAAAGCCAATCATCAGCAGGAAGCTCAGACAGAGGATGACGATAGTCGGGTGACTGTTCACGAAGCGCGTCAGGGCTTTACTGGCGAGCACCATCAGGGTGATGGCGATGATCACGGCGGCCATCATCACCGCCAGATGGTCAACCATCCCGACGGCCGTGATCACGGAGTCGAGAGA
This sequence comes from Enterobacter cloacae complex sp. CDL013, assembly GCF_049238805.1. NCBI lineage: Bacteria > Pseudomonadati > Pseudomonadota > Gammaproteobacteria > Enterobacterales > Enterobacteriaceae > Enterobacter > Enterobacter cloacae complex sp. CDL013. The sequence continues at coordinate 425,902 of NZ_JBMKGT010000002.1, forward strand.
AAAGACGGCATCCAGCACCACTATCTGTGCGACCACCGGCCAGAATTTAGCGCCGCGTCGCTGGGTGGGGTTTTCACTGTCTTTTCCTTCCAGCCGCTCATTAAGCTCAACCGTGGCTTTGAACAGCAGGAACAATCCGCCGAAAAGCATGATCAGGTCGCGGGCGCTAAAGCTCAGACCCTGCACGCTGAATAAGGGTTTGGTCAGCGTCACCAGCCACGAGATTGAGGCCAGTAACAGCAGACGCATCACCATGGCGAGCAGAAGACCCGTCACGCGGGCGCGGTCGCGTTGTGAAGGGGGTAATTTATCGGCAAGGATGGCGATAAACACCAGGTTATCAATGCCGAGCACTAATTCGATGACGACCAGCGTCACCAGCCCGGCCCAGATTGATGGATCGGCAATCCATTCCATAGTAAATGCAATACCTTCTGTTATATGACTAATGTCACACTTCGATCATGGATAAAGCCGACGGAAATTGCAATGCCGGGGTGAGATTTCTCTTAATGCTACACTCAGGTAAACCCCATTTGCCGGGCGGTGTAAATAAGTTAATTGCGAAGATTTAATTACAGAAGTCGTTATTTAGGAAATATCGCAATAAATGGTCCGGCGATCTATTTTGTCAATATAAAGAAAATCCGAAAACCTTAAAACTTTGCTCTTAATATTAATCTTAAAAACGAATATTAGGACGGTTGTCTCCTTGCCTGCTATTAGGTTAGCTGCAACAATTCTTCCAGCATCAAATGTTAAAACTCCTTGTTGCTATTTTTGTTTCGGTCTTTGGTGAAGGTTATACATTATCAATCGCCCCTGTGAGGCGTTTGATATATTTCGCAAAAGGCCTTATCCAAGAGGGTGTCCAACCATAACGCATTGTTTAGTCAGTGGATTGGTAACTGAAAGCCAAGGGCGGTAGCGTGCCTGAAAGCGTGTGAATCAGCCTCAATTATTCTGTCAATAGCCAATGGATGAATAAGCTTTTTTTAGGACTGATGCCAGTTATATTGCTAAATGATTAACTGCATTCTGATTGTCACCACGACCCGCGCTTATTTTAATTGCACAGGATAATTACTCTGCCAAAGTGATAAATAATCAATGATGAAATCCAAAATGAAATTGATGCCATTATTGGTGTCTGTGACCTTGATGAGTGGTTGCACGGTCTTTCCCGGCAGCAATATGTCGACAATGGGCAAGGATGTGATTAAACAGCAGGATGCTGATTTTGATCTCGACAAAATGGTGAATGTGTATCCATTAACCCCACGTCTGGTGGAACAATTACGGCCACGTCCAAATGTTGCTCAGCCAAATATGTCTCTGGACCAGGAAATTGCCTCTTACCAGTATCGCGTGGGTCCGGGTGACGTCATTAACGTGACCGTCTGGGATCACCCGGAGCTGACCACGCCTGCGGGCCAGTACCGTAGCTCAAGCGACACCGGTAACTGGGTACAGTCCGATGGCACCATGTTCTATCCCTACATTGGCAAAGTGCACGTCGCGGGCAAAACGCTTGCTGAGATCCGTAGTGATATTACCGGCCGCCTGGCGCAGTACATTGCTGACCCGCAGGTGGACGTTAATATCGCCGCGTTCCGATCCCAGAAAGCCTATATCTCTGGCCAGGTCAATAAATCCGGCCAGCAGGCTATTACTAACGTCCCGCTCACCGTTCTTGATGCGATCAATGCCGCAGGCGGCTTAACCGACGGCGCTGACTGGCGCAACGTGGTGCTAACCCACAACGGCAAAGAGCAGCGCATTTCGCTTCAGGCGCTGATGCAAAACGGTGACCTGACCCAGAACCGCCTCCTCTATCCGGGCGACATTCTGTACGTGCCGCGCAATGACGATCTGAAAGTGTTCGTGATGGGTGAAGTGAAGAAACAGAGCACCCTCAAGATGGACTTCAGCGGTATGACCCTGACCGAAGCGCTGGGCAATGCGGAAGGCATCGACCTGACCGCCTCCAACGCCAGCGGTATCTTCGTGATCCGTCCTATCAAAGGCGAGAACGCGAAGGGCAAGATTGCCAACATCTACCAGCTGGATATGTCCGACGCGACGTCGCTGGTCATGGCAACGTCGTTCCGTCTCCAGCCGTACGATGTGGTCTATGTCACCACCGCGCCGGTCGCCCGCTGGAACCGTCTGATCAACCAGTTGCTGCCTACCATCAGTGGCGTTCGCTACATGACGGATACGGCGAGCGACGTTCATAACTGGTAAGCCGCGATGTTTAACAAAATTCTGGTGGTGTGCGTGGGGAACATTTGCCGTTCCCCCACGGCTGAAAGGCTGTTGAAAAATTACCAGCCTGCGTTAACGGTCGACTCCGCAGGGCTGGGCGCGCTGGTCGGAAAAGGTGCCGACGAACGTGCCGCAAGCGTTGCCCTTGAGCATAACCTCTCACTCGACGGGCACGTTGCCCGTCAGGTCTCTGGCCGGATGTGCCGGGAATATGACCTGATCCTCGCGATGGAAAAACGCCACATTCACGCGCTGTGCGATATCGCACCGGAGATGCGCGGCAAGGTGATGCTGTTTGGTCACTGGGATGGTGAGCGCGAAATTCCCGATCCGTATCGCAAGAGCCGCGAGGCCTTTGAGGCGGTATACACCTTACTAGACCAGTCTGCCCGTCAGTGGGCGCAGGCACTGAAAGCTCAGCAGGGATAACAATGACAGAAAAAACAAGACCTTCTGCCGCCCCGACGTCGGGCAGTGATGAAATCGATATCGGTCGCCTGGTCGGGACCGTTATTGAAGCGAAATGGTGGGTGCTGGGTATTACCGCCATCTTTGCCGTGGCGGCGATCGTTTATACGCTGTTCGCGACGCCTATTTACAGCGCCGACGCGCTGGTGCAGATCGAACAAAATACCGGTAATTCGCTGGTTCAGGATATCGGCTCGGCGCTGGCCAACAAGCCGCCGGCATCGGAAGCCGAAATTCAGCTGATCCAGTCGCGCCTGGTACTGGGCAAAACGGTTCACGACCTGGGGCTGGATATCGCGGTCACCAAAAACACCTTCCCGGTGTTTGGCGCAGGCTGGGATCGCCTGATGGGGCGCAGTAACGATACGGTAAAAGTGACCGACTTCGTGATCCCAAAAGGGGCAGGGGACCAAACCTTTACCCTGACCGTGCTGGGACCAAAACAGTATCAGCTGACCAGCGACGCGGGCTTCAGCGCGCGCGGCGAGGTGGGGCAGATGCTGACTAAAGAGGGCGTCAGCATCAAGGTCAGCGCAATTCAGGCGCATGAGGGCGGGGAGTTTACGGTCACCAAATTCTCGACGCTCGGGATGATCAACAACCTGCAAAACAACCTGACCGTCACCGAAAACGGCAAGGATACCGGCGTCCTGAGCATGACCTTCACCGGTGAAGACAAGGATCAAATTCGCGACATCCTCAATAGCATCACCCGCAACTATCTGGAGCAGAACGTTGAGCGCAAGTCAGCGGAAGCCGCAAAAAGCCTGGCGTTTCTCAGTAAACAGCTGCCGGAGGTGCGCGCCCGTCTGGATGACGCTGAGAACAAGCTGAACGCGTACCGTCAGGACAAAGATTCCGTCGATCTGCCGCTGGAGGCGAAATCGGTTCTCGACTCCATGGTGAATATTGATGCGCAGCTGAACGAGCTGACCTTCAAAGAGGCGGAGATTTCCAAGCTCTATACCAAACGTCACCCGGCGTACCGCACGCTGCTGGAGAAACGTCGTACCCTGGAAGAAGAGAAGGCGAAGCTGAATGACCGCGTGACCGCGATGCCGAAGACGCAGCAGGAAATTGTACGCCTGACGCGTGATGTGGAATCCGGCCAGCAGGTTTACATGCAGCTGCTGAACAAACAGCAGGAGCTGAAAATCACCGAAGCCAGCACCGTCGGCGACGTGCGTATCGTTGACCCGGCGATTACCCAGCCGGGCGTGCTGAAGCCGAAGAAGGCGCTGATTATCCTCGGCAGCATTATTCTCGGCCTGATGCTTTCCATTGTCGGCGTGCTGCTGCGCTCGCTGTTCAACCGCGGTATTGAAAGCCCGCAGGTGCTGGAAGAGAACGGGATCAGCGTGTACGCCAGCATCCCGCTCTCCGAGTGGCAGAAGTCCCGTGACAGCGTCAAAACCGTTAAGGGCGTCAAGCGTTACAAACAGAGCCAGCTGCTGGCCGTGGGTAACCCGACTGACCTGGCGATTGAAGCGGTGCGCAGCCTGCGTACCAGCCTCCACTTCGCCATGATGCAGGCCAAAAACAACGTCCTGATGATGACCGGCGTTAGCCCATCAATCGGTAAAACCTTCGTCTGCGCCAACCTGGCGGCGGTGGTGAGCCAGACCAACAAACGCGTGCTGCTGATCGACTGCGACATGCGTAAGGGCTACACCCACGAGCTGCTGGGGACCAACAACGTTAACGGACTGTCGGAAATCCTGCTCGGTAAAGGGGAAATCAGCGAGAGCGCCAAGCCGACGTCGATTCCGAAATTTGACCTGATCCCGCGTGGCCAGGTGCCGCCGAACCCGTCTGAACTGCTGATGAGCGAGCGCTTTACGCAGCTGATTGAGTGGGCGAGCAAAAACTATGACCTGGTGCTGATCGATACCCCACCAATTCTGGCGGTCACCGACGCTGCCGTGGTAGGGCGTCATGCGGGCACCACGCTGATGGTCGCACGCTATGCGGTGAACACCCTGAAGGAAGTGGAAACCAGCCTGAGCCGCTTTGAGCAGAACGGTATTGAGGTGAAGGGGGTCATTCTGAACTCCATCTTCCGCCGCGCGACCGGGTATCAGGATTACGGCTACTACGAGTACGAATACAAGTCTGACAGTAAATAACAAAATGCACCCCACACCCCTCACCCTAACCCTCTCCCCAAAGGGGAGAGGGGACTGTTCGGTGCTGGATTTGGGGGACGAACGTAATGATAACCACTGGATGCCTTTCACCCTCTCCCCTATGGGGAGAGGGCCGGGGTGAGGGGAAAATATGACCACACAACGCCCTTTGATTTCTATCTATATGCCGACATGGAATCGTCAGCAGCTGGCGATCCGCGCGATTAAATCGGTCCTGCGTCAGGATTACGATAACTGGGAACTGATTATCGTGGATGACTGTTCCTCCTCTTACGAACAACTGCAAAAGTTTGTTGAAGACCTGAACGACCCGCGCGTGGTGTACACCCACAACGCCATCAACTCCGGGGCGTGTGCGGTGCGCAACCAGGCGATTATGCAGGCGAAAGGGCAGTATCTGACCGGTATCGACGACGATGACGAATGGACGCCAAACCGCCTGTCAATCTTCCTGTCGCACAAAGCGCAGCTGGTGACCCACGCGTTTCTGTATGCCAACGACTATGTCTGCCAGGGCGAGGTCTATTCGCAGCCGGCCAGCCTGCCGCTGTATCCGAAATCACCGTATTCCCGCCGCCTGTTCTACAAGCGCAACATTATCGGCAACCAGGTGTTTACCTGGGCATGGCGCTTTAAGGAGTGCCTGTTCGATACCGAGCTGAAGGCGGCGCAGGATTACGACATTTTCCTGCGGATGGTGGTGGAGTACGGCGAGCCGTGGAAGGTGGAAGAGGCCACGCAGATCCTGCACATCAATCACGGGGAGATGCAAATCACCTCGTCGCCGAAGAAATTCTCGGGCTACTTCCATTTTTACCGCAAGCACAAGGACAAGTTTGACCGTGCCAGCCGGAAGTATCAGCTCTTCACCCTGTATCAGATCCGTAACAAGCGCATGAACTGGCGCACGTTGCTGACGTTGCTGTCGGTACGTAACGGCAAGCGTCTGGCTGACGGGCTTCGGGGGAAATAATGTTTCTGGAAGATTGCCGCGCTAACAGCTGGAGCCTGCGCCCGTGCTGCATGGTTCTGGCCTACCGTATTGCGCACTTTTGCTCGGTGTGGCGCAAAAAAAATGTGCTGAACAATATCTGGGCCGCGCCGGTGCTGGTGCTGTACCGCATCATCACCGAATGCTTTTTTGGCTATGAAATTCAGGCCGCAGCCACCATTGGCCGCCGCTTTACCATTCATCACGGTTATGCGGTGGTCATCAACAAGTTCGTCGTCGCGGGTGATGATTTCACCATTCGCCACGGGGTGACGATCGGCAACCGCGGGCCGGACAGCCTGGCCTGCCCGGTCATCGGCAATAACGTCGAGCTGGGTGCCAACGTAGTGATGATTGGGGACATTACCGTGGGCAATAACGTGACGATTGGCGCAGGCAGCGTGGTGCTGGACAGCATTCCGGACAACGCGCTGGTGGTGGGCGAGAAAGCCCGCGTGAAGGTGATAAAATGAACATTCTGCAATTTAACGTACGCCTCGCAGAGGGCGGGGCGGCAGGCGTAGCGCTGGATCTGCACCAGCGCGCGCTGCAAAAAGGATTACAGTCGCGCTTCGTTTACGGTTACGGCAAAGGTGGCAAGAAAAGCGTCAGCCATGATAACTATCCGCAGGTGCTGAAGCAGACGCCACGTCTGACCTCCATCGCCAATATCGCGCTGTTCCGCCTGTTTAACCGCGACCTGTTCGGCAACCTGAATAATCTCTACCGCACCGTCACCCGCACTCGCGGCCCGGTTGTGCTGCACTTTCACGTGCTGCACAGCTACTGGCTGAATCTGGAAGAGGTGGTGGCGTTTTGTGGCAAGGTGAAGGCGCATAAGCCGGATACCCGATTCGTCTGGACGCTGCACGACCACTGGAGCGTGACCGGACGCTGCGCCTTTACCGACGGCTGCGAAGGCTGGAAAAATAACTGCCAGAAATGCCCTACGCTCAGCAACTACCCGCCGGTGAAGGTCGATCGCGCGCATCAGCTGGTTGAGGGTAAGCGTCAGCTGTTCCGCGATATGCTCTCGCTCGGCTGCACCTTTATCTCCCCAAGCCAGCACGTGGCGGATGCTTTTAATAGCCTGTACGGAGCAGGGCGTTGCCAGATCATCAACAACGGTATTGATGTGGCGACGGAAGCGATCCTGGCCGAACTGACGCCCGTAGCCATTACCGTCGGTAAGCCGAAAATTGCGGTCGTCGCCCATGACCTGCGTTACGACGGCAAAACCAACCAGCAGCTGGTGCGCGACATGATGGCGCTCGGCGACAAGATTGAGCTGCATACCTTTGGCAAATTCTCCCCGTTTGAAGGCGCTAACGTGGTGAACCACGGGTTTGAAACCGACAAACGCAAACTGATGAGCGCGCTGAACGGTATGGACGCGCTGGTGTTCAGCTCCCGCGTGGACAACTACCCGCTGATCCTGTGCGAAGCGCTTTCCATCGGCGTGCCGGTGATTGCCACCCACAGCGACGCCGCGCGGGAAGTGCTGGAGAAATCCGGCGGTAAAACCTTCAGTGAAAACGAGGTGCTGCCGCTGGTGCAGTTGTCGAAGGCCGATATCGTGCAGGCTGTTTTTGGCACTGACCTGGAATCGTTCCGCAACCGCAGCCGTAAAGCGTACAGTGGACAACAGATGCTGGAGGAGTATGTCTCGTTCTATCAGAATCTGTAGTTATCTGCTGCTGCCGCTGATCTACCTGCTGGTCAACGTCAAGATTGCCCAGCTCGGCGAAAGCTTCCCGATCACTATCGTCACCTTCCTGCCGGTTCTGCTGTTGCTTTACGTTGACAAGCTTAACCTCAAAAAGCTGATGATTGCGCTGGGCATCGGGTTTGGTCTGACGGCGTTTAACTACATCTTTGGTCAGTCGCTGGACGCCAGCAAATATGTCACCTCCACCATGCTGTTTGTTTATATCGTTATCATTATTGGCATGGTGTGGAGTATTCGCTTTAAAACTATTTCTCCGCACAATTATAGGAAAATCCTCAGGTTCTTTTATATTGTCGTCGGGCTGATTGTTGTGCTTGCGGCAATGGAGATGGCGCAAATTATTCTCACAGGCGGAAGCAGCCTGATGGAAATAATTTCGAAATATCTTATATACAGTAACAGCTATGTACTGAACTTCATTAAGTTTGGTGGCAAGCGTACAACCGCGCTCTATTTTGAACCGGCGTTTTTTGCTCTGGCATTAATCTCAATTTGGCTCAGCATCAAACAGTTCGGTATCAAAACCCCCAAGACCGATGCTATGATTCTTGCAGGAATCGTTCTGTCAGGGTCGTTCTCCGGGGTAATGACGTTTATTCTGTTTTACCTGCTGGAGTGGGCGTTCCAGTACCTGAACAAAGAGGCGATTAAGAAAAAACTGCCGCTGGCGATAATCTCTCTGACGGTATTTTTAGTGGGCGTGATATTTGCGTTTCCGTACATTTCTGAGCGTCTGGGTGATTTGGGAACGGAAGGGTCATCGTCCTATTATCGCATCATTGGTCCACTGGTGATGGTGGGTTATTCCTTAACCCATATAGATGGCGTAGTAAGATTCGGCTCACTTTATGAATATGTTGCATCATTCGGAATCTTTAACGGTGCGGATGTCGGTAAAACCATAGACAATGGTCTGTATCTGTTAATTATCTATTTTTCCTGGTTCGCCGTACTGTTGACACTGTGGTATCTGTTTAAAGTTTTCAAAATGATGATTAACGCGTTTGGTGATAACCAGAACTTTCGCGTGCAACTTTATCTGTTCACACCGGTGTCGTTGTTTTTTACCGGGTCAATATTTAGCCCGGAATATGCATTCTTAATTGTATGTCCGTTTATTTTGCGCAAGGCGCTGAATATTACGAGCATATGACGAAATGAGGTGATTTATGTTTCTTAGCGTCATTACTGTCGCCTTTCGTAACTACGAAGGGGTGGTAAAAACCTGGCGCTCGCTGCGCAACCTGGCGCGCGATCCGAGCCTCACGTTTGAGTGGATCGTGGTCGATGGCGGCTCGAACGACGGCACGGCGGAGTTCCTGGAAAAACTCAACGGTGAGTTCAACTTACGTTACATCAGCGAGAAAGATAAAGGCATTTACGATGCCATGAATAAAGGCATCAACATGGCGCAGGGGCGTTACGCCATCTTCCTCAATTCCGGCGATGTGTTCCATGAAGATGTGGCGCTGTTTGCCCGTCAGCTGGCGCGCCAGAAAGAAGATGCCATGTTTATCGGTGATGCGCTGCTTGATTTCGGCGAGGGGAAAAAAGTGCTGCGCGGTGCGAAACCAGGCTGGTATATCTACCACAGCCTCCCGGCCAGCCATCAGGCTATTTTCTTCCCAATGAGCGGTCTGAAAAAACAGCCTTACGATTTGCGCTATAAAGTGTCATCAGATTATGCCCTGGCCGCCAGCCTTTACAAATCTGGCTACCCGTTCCGTCGAATTAAAGGACTGGTATCTGAATTTTCAATGGGCGGCGTGTCAACCTCGAATAATCTGGAACTGTGCCAGGATGCCAAAAACGTGCAGCGTAAAATATTACGCGTGCCGGGGTTCTGGGCGGAATTATCTTATTTCTTACGTCTGAAAACGACGGGTAAAGCGAAAGCCTTATATAACAAAGCCTGAGATATAAGGAAACGTAATGCAGGAATTAAATGGATTCTCCGTACCGAAAGGTTTTCGGGGCGGGAGCGGTATTAAAGTTCAACTGTGGTGGGCTGTACAGGCAACGTTATTTGCCTGGTCGCCGCAAATACTGTACCGCTGGCGCGCATTTTTACTGCGTCTGTTTGGCGCAAAAATAGGAAAAAACGTAGTCATTCGACCTTCGGTGAAAATTACTTATCCCTGGAAATTAACGCTTGGGGATTACGCCTGGGTTGGGGATGACGCAGTGTTATATACCCTTGGCGAGATTACGATTGGCGCAAATTCGGTGGTTTCACAGAAGTGTTATTTGTGCACCGGCAGCCACGATTTTATGAGCCCGCATTTTGATATTACCGCTTCGCCTGTTGTGATCGGTGAAAAATGCTGGCTGGCAACAGACGTCTTTGTTGCACCCGGTGTTTCTGTTGGCGATGGCACGGTAGTCGGTGCCCGCAGCAGCGTTTTTAAATCGCTTCCGGCAAATAAAATTTGCCGTGGCAACCCCGCAGTGGTGATACGCGAACGCGTTGAAACTGATTAAATTCATAAGTAGAGGAATATAAACATGTCTAAAGTCGCTCTCATCACCGGCGTTACCGGGCAGGATGGTTCTTACCTGGCAGAGTTACTGCTGGAAAAAGGGTATGAAGTTCACGGCATTAAGCGTCGTGCCTCTTCATTTAATACCGAGCGTGTCGATCATATTTACCAGGATCCTCACGCGGCGAACCCGAAATTCCACCTGCATTACGGCGACCTGACCGATACCTCCAACCTGACCCGTATCCTGCAAGAAGTACAGCCGGATGAAGTGTACAACCTGGGGGCGATGAGCCACGTTGCGGTTTCCTTCGAGTCCCCGGAGTACACCGCTGACGTGGACGCCATGGGTACGCTGCGTCTGCTGGAAGCGATTCGCTTCCTGGGTCTTGAGAAGAAAACCCGCTTCTACCAGGCATCTACCTCTGAGCTGTACGGTCTGGTGCAGGAAATTCCACAGAAAGAGACCACGCCGTTCTACCCGCGTTCTCCGTACGCTGTGGCGAAACTGTACGCCTACTGGATCACCGTGAACTACCGTGAATCCTACGGCATGTACGCCTGTAACGGCATTCTGTTCAACCACGAATCTCCGCGTCGCGGCGAAACCTTCGTGACCCGCAAAATCACCCGCGCGATCGCTAACATCGCTCAGGGCCTGGAGTCTTGCCTGCACCTCGGCAACATGGATTCCCTGCGTGACTGGGGCCATGCGAAAGACTACGTGAAAATGCAGTGGATGATGTTGCAGCAGGAGCAGCCAGAAGACTTCGTGATTGCGACCGGCGTCCAGTACTCCGTACGTCAGTTCGTTGAGATGGCTGCGGCACAGCTGGGCATCAAGCTGCGCTTCGAAGGCACCGGCGTGGAAGAGAAGGGTATCGTTGTTTCCGTGACCGGCCATGACGCACCGGGCGTGAAGCCAGGCGACGTGATTGTCCAGGTTGATCCGCGTTACTTCCGTCCTGCTGAAGTGGAAACCCTGCTGGGCGACCCAACCAAAGCGCACGAGAAACTGGGCTGGAAACCAGAAACCACCCTGCAAGAAATGGTATCCGAGATGGTGGCCAAAGATCTTGAAGCAGCGAAAAAACACTCCCTGCTCAAATCCCATGGCTACGAGGTTGCCATCGCGCTGGAGTCCTGAGAATGACAAAACAACGTATTTTTGTCGCCGGTCATCGCGGAATGGTGGGTTCCGCGATTGTTCGCCAGCTGGAACAGCGCGGTGACGTGGAGGTGATTGTTCGCACCCGCGACGAGCTGAACCTGCTTGACAGCAAAGCGGTGCAGGACTTCTTCGCCAGTGAACGTATCGACCAGGTGTATCTGGCGGCGGCGAAGGTGGGCGGCATCGTCGCTAACAACACCTACCCGGCGGATTTCATCTACGAGAACATGATGATTGAGAGCAACATCATTCACGCGGCGCATATGCACAACGTGAATAAGCTGCTGTTCCTCGGCTCATCCTGTATCTACCCGAAAATGGCGAAGCAGCCGATCGCCGAGAGCGAACTGTTACAGGGCACGCTTGAAGCCACCAACGAGCCGTATGCGATTGCCAAAATTGCCGGGATCAAGCTGTGTGAATCCTACAACCGTCAGTATAACCGCGACTATCGCTCGGTGATGCCGACCAACCTGTACGGACCGCACGACAACTTCCACCCGAGCAATTCCCACGTGATCCCGGCGCTGCTGCGTCGTTTCCACGAGGCGACTGCCGAAAACGCCCCGGACGTGGTGGTGTGGGGCAGCGGTACGCCAATGCGCGAGTTCCTTCACGTGGACGATATGGCGGCGGCCAGCATTCACGTGATGGAGCTGGATCGCGAAGTGTGGCAGGAAAACACCGAGCCGATGCTGTCGCACATTAACGTCGGGACCGGCGTAGACTGCACCATTCGCGAGCTGGCGCAGACCATCGCGCAGGTGGTGGGTTACAAAGGACGCGTGGTGTTTGACGCCACCAAACCGGACGGCACGCCGCGCAAGCTGCTGGACGTGACCCGTCTGCATCAGCTGGGCTGGTATCACGAGGTCTCACTGGAGCAGGGGCTGGCCAGCACCTACCAGTGGTTCCTGGAAAACCAGCACCGCTTCCGGGGGTAATGATGTTTTTAAGTCAGGAAGATTTTGCCACGGTAGTGCGTTCCACTCCGCTGATCTCAATTGATTTGATCGTGGAGAACGAACGCGGCGAGTTCTTGCTGGGGAAACGAACCAATCGTCCTGCACAGGGCTTCTGGTTCGTGCCCGGCGGGCGCGTGCAGAAGGATGAGACGCTTACCGATGCGTTTGAGCGTCTCACTCTGGCGGAACTGGGCCTGCAACTGCCGATGGCAGCGGGCCAGTTTTACGGGGTCTGGCAGCACTTCTATGACGATAACTTTTCAGGCACCGGATTCACCACGCACTACGTCGTGCTGGGGTTCCGCCTGAAGGTGAGTGAGGCAGACCTGCGTCTGCCTGATTCTCAGCATGACGATTACCGCTGGTTAACGCCAGAGGCGCTGCTGGCAAGCGACAACGTCCATGACAACAGTCGGGCGTACTTCCTTGCGGAACGTCAGGCCGAGGTGCCAGGTCTATGAAAATCCTCGTCTACGGAATTAACTACTCGCCGGAGCTTACCGGTATCGGGAAATACACCGGCGAGATGGTCGAGTGGATGGCGAGCCAGGGACATGACGTGCGGGTGATTACTGCCCCGCCGTATTACCCGGAGTGGAAGGTAGGCGAACGCTATTCCAGCTGGCGCTACCGCCGCGAAGAGGGCGCCGCGACCGTCTGGCGCTGCCCGCTCTACGTGCCGAAACAGCCCTCGACGCTGAAACGTTTAATTCATCTGGGCAGCTTTGCCCTGAGCAGTTTCTTCCCGCTGATGGCGCAGCGTCGCTGGAAGCCGGATCGCATCATCGGCGTGGTGCCGACCCTGTTCTGCACGCCAGGCATGCGCCTGCTGGGAAAACTCTCCGGCGCGCGCACCCTGCTGCACATTCAGGATTATGAAGTGGACGCCATGCTCGGGCTGGGTATGGCCGGGAAAGGCAAGGGCGGCAAGGTGGCGAAGCTCGCCAGCGCCTTTGAGCGCAGCGGCCTGCACAACGTGGATTACGTCTCGACCATCTCGCGCTCGATGATGAACAAGGCGCAGGAGAAGGGCGTCCCGGCGGAAAAAGTGATCTTCTTTCCGAACTGGTCCGAAGTGGCGCGCTTCCGCGATGTGACAGACCAGGACGCGCAGGCGTTGCGCGCGCAACTCGGGTTGCCTGCTGAGCAAAAAATCATTCTTTACTCAGGCAACATCGGCGAAAAACAGGGGCTGGAGAGCGTGATTGACGCCGCGCTTCAGCTGAGCGAACACCCGTGGATGTTCGTAATAGTCGGGCAGGGCGGTGGTAAAGCGCGGCTGGAAAAAATGGCCAGCGAGCGCGGACTGACCAACATCCGCTTCTTCCCGCTTCAGTCTTATGACGCGCTGCCCGCGCTGCTGAAAATGGCGGACTGCCATCTGGTGGTGCAAAAACGCGGCGCGGCGGATGCGGTGCTGCCGTCCAAGCTGACCAACATTCTGGCAGTGGGCGGAAATGCGGTGATTACGGCAGAAGCCGCAACAGAATTAGGCCAGCTGTGCAACAGCTACCCGGGCATTGCCGTTTGCGTAGAGCCTGAATCGGTTCCTGCGCTGGTGACCGGAATTGAGCAGGCACTCGCCATGCCAAAAGAGAACACGGTGGCACGTGAATATGCCGAACGCACGCTCGAGAAAGAGAACGTGCTGAGCCAATTTATTGCAGATATACGGGGATAAATCATGAGTCAAACCACTTTGTATCCGGTCGTAATGGCGGGTGGATCCGGGAGCCGGTTGTGGCCACTGTCCCGCGTGCTTTATCCAAAACAATTTCTGTGCCTGAAAGGCGACCTCACCATGCTGCAAACGACGGTTAACCGTCTGCACGGCGTGGAGTGTGAAAGCCCGGTGGTGATCTGTAACGAGCAGCACCGCTTTATCGTTGCCGAGCAACTGCGCCAGCTGAATAAACTGACCGAAAATATCATTCTGGAGCCTGCCGGACGCAACACGGCGCCTGCCATTGCCCTTGCGGCGCTGGCGGCAAAACGCAGCAGCCCGGACTGCGACCCGCTGATGCTGGTGCTGGCGGCTGACCACGTCATCCAGCAGGAAGAGGCCTTCCGCGACGCGGTACGCGCCGCGATTCCTTACGCTGAGAACGGCAAGCTGGTGACCTTCGGCATCGTGCCGGATCTCCCGGAAACCGGCTATGGCTACATTCGCCGCGGCAGCGTTACGCCTGGTGAAGGCGACAGCGTGGCCTTTGACGTGGCGCAGTTTGTCGAAAAACCGAATCTGGAAACCGCGCAGGCGTATGTCGCCAGCGGTGAATACTACTGGAACAGCGGTATGTTCCTGTTCCGCGCCGGTCGCTACCTGGAAGAGCTGGAAAAATATCGCCCGGATATCTTAAGCGCCTGCGAAAAAGCGATGGCGGTGGTGGATCCGGATCTCGATTTTATCCGCGTGGACGAAGAAGCCTTCCTCGCCTGTCCGGAAGAGTCCATTGACTATGCGGTGATGGAACGTACGGCAGATGCGGTAGTGGTACCGATGGATGCGGGCTGGAGCGACGTCGGCTCCTGGTCGTCACTGTGGGAGATCAGCGCGCATACCCCGGAGGGTAACGTCCATCACGGGGATGTGATCAGCCACAAAACGGAAAACAGCTACGTCTACGCCGAATCTGGCCTCGTCACCACGGTAGGGGTGAAGGATCTGGTGGTCGTGCAGACCAAAGACGCGGTGCTGATTGCCGACCGTAATGCCGTGCAGGACGTTAAAAAAGTGGTGGAGAAGATCAAGGCCGATGGCCGTCACGAACACCATATTCACCGTGAAGTCTACCGCCCGTGGGGCAAATATGACTCCATCGACGCCGGCGAGCGTTATCAGGTGAAACGCATCACCGTGAAGCCGGGAGAAGGGCTGTCGGTGCAGATGCACCATCACCGCGCCGAACACTGGGTGGTGGTGGCAGGGACCGCCAAAGTGACCATCGACGGTGAAGTGAAGCTGCTCGGTGAAAACGAGTCCATTTATATTCCGCTGGGCGCCACGCACTGTCTGGAAAACCCGGGGAAAATTCCGCTCGACTTAATTGAGGTGCGTTCCGGCTCCTATCTGGAAGAGGACGACATCATCCGCTTCCAGGATCGCTACGGGCGCGTGTAGCACTCCGCATCATGCCCGGTGGCGCTGCGCTTTCCGGGCCTACGAATGAAAAAAATAAATTTGGCCATTACATGGTCAGGGCCAACTGTTGCCTGAAAAAGGGGTCATCATGGAAAAATTAACCTGTTTTAAAGCCTACGATATTCGCGGCAAGCTGGGCGAAGAGCTGAACGAAGACATTGCGTGGCGCATCGGCCGCGCGTACGGCGAATACCTGAAACCACAAACTATCGTGCTTGGCGGCGACGTGCGTCTGACAAGCGAATCCCTGAAGCTGGCGCTGGCGAAAGGGCTACAGGACGCGGGCGTCGACGTGCTGGACATTGGCCTTTCCGGTACCGAAGAGATCTATTTTGCCACCTTCCACCTGGGCGTGGACGGCGGTATCGAAGTTACCGCCAGCCATAACCCAATGGACTACAACGGCATGAAGCTGGTGCGCAAGGGCGCCCGTCCTATCAGCGGCGACACCGGCCTGCGCGACGTGCAGCGTCTGGCCGAGGCCAACGACTTCCCGCCGGTTAACGACGCAAAACGCGGCAGCTATAAGCAGATTAACCTGCAAAAAGAGTACATCGACCACCTGCTGGGCTACATCAATGTGGCAAACCTCAAACCGCTGAAGCTGGTGATTAACTCCGGCAACGGCGCGGCAGGCCCGGTTGTCGATGCACTTGAAGCCCGCTTTAAGGCGCTGAACGTGCCGGTGACCTTCGTCAAAGTGCACAACACGCCAGACGGCAACTTTCCGAACGGTATTCCTAACCCGCTGCTGCCGGAGTGCCGCGACGACACCCGCAACGCGGTGATTGAGCACGGCGCCGATATGGGTATCGCCTTTGACGGCGACTTCGACCGCTGCTTCCTGTTCGATGAGAAAGGGCAGTTTATCGAAGGCTACTACATCGTTGGCCTGCTGGCGGAAGCGTTCCTCGAGAAAAACCCGGGGGCGAAAATCATTCACGATCCGCGTCTTTCCTGGAACACCGTCGACGTGGTGAAGGCCGCGGGCGGCGAGCCGGTGATGTCCAAAACCGGCCACGCGTTTATCAAAGAGCGTATGCGTGAGGAAGACGCCATCTACGGCGGCGAGATGAGCGCCCACCACTATTTCCGTGATTTTGCCTACTGCGACAGCGGGATGATCCCGTGGCTGCTGGTGACCGAGCTGCTGTGCCTGAAAGGGCAGAGCCTGGGCGAACTGGTGCGCGACCGTATGGCGGCGTTCCCGGCGAGCGGCGAGATCAACAGCAAACTGGCGCAGCCCGCTGAGGCCATTGCCCGCGTGGAACAGCACTTTGCCATTCATGCGCTGGAGATTGACCGTACCGACGGTATCAGCATGGCGTTCCCGCAGTGGCGCTTTAACCTGCGCTCGTCCAATACCGAGCCGGTGGTGCGCCTGAACGTGGAGTCCCGCGCTGACACCGCGCTGATGGAAGCCCGAACGAAGGACATTCTGGCGCTGTTGAATCAGTAAAAAGAAAACCTTACCCCTCACCCTAACCCTCTCCCCAAAGGGGAGAGGGAACTTGAACACCCTCTCCCCTTTGGGGAGAGGGCCGGGGTGAGGGGCGAGGGGTAAGGTTTAGAACTAAAGGAACAACGATGACAAATCTAAAAAAGCGCGAACGAGCGAGAACGAATGCATCGTTAATCTCTATGGTGCAGCGTTTTTCTGATATCACCATCATGGTCGGCGGACTGTGGGCGGTGTGTTGGGTCAGCGGGCAGTCGTTCTTATACATGCACTTGCTGATGGCGTTAATTGCGCTGGTGGTGTTTCAGATGATCGGCGGCATGACCGATTTCTATCGTTCATGGCGCGGCGTCAAAATGACCACCGAACTGATGCTGCTGCTCCAGAACTGGACCTTAAGCCTGATTTTCAGCGCAGGCCTGGTGGCGTTCAGCCATGATTTTGATAACCGTCTTGTGACCTATCTCTGCTGGTATCTGTTAACCAGCATTGGCATGGTGGTCTGCCGCTCGCTGATCCGCTTTGGCGCGGGCTGGCTGCGCAACCGCGGGTATAACCGTCGCTTCGTTGCCGTGGCGGGCGATCTGCCGGTGGGACAGGTGTTGCTCGACAGCTTCCGCAAAGAGCCGTGGTTAGGTTTTGAAGTGGTCGGGATTTATCACGACGCGAAGCCCGGCGGCGTACCGTCCGACTGGGCAGGTAACTACGAACAGCTTATTGACGATGCGAAAGCCGGCAAAATTCATAACGTCTACATCGCCATGCAGATGAAAGATGAATCCCGCATCAAGAAACTGATGCGCGAGCTGGCGGATACCACCTGCTCGGTGATCCTCATCCCGGATGTCTTCACCTTCAATATTCTCCACTCCCGTATTGAAGAGGTGAACGGGGTACCGGTTGTTCCGCTGTACGACACGCCGCTGTCGGGGATTAACCGCGTGCTGAAGCGCGTGGAAGATATCGTGCTTTCGTCCCTGATCCTGCTGCTCATCTCCCCGGTGCTGTGCTGTATTGCGCTGGCGGTGAAGCTCAGCTCGCCGGGGCCGATCATCTTCCGTCAGACCCGCTACGGCATGGACGGTAAGCCGATCATGGTGTGGAAATTCCGCTCCATGAAGGTGATGGAGAACGACAAGGTGGTGACCCAGGCGACGCAGAACGATCCGCGCGTCACCCGCGTGGGCAACTTCCTGCGCCGTACCTCGCTCGATGAGCTGCCGCAGTTCATCAACGTGTTCACCGGCGGGATGTCCATCGTCGGGCCTCGTCCTCACGCCGTGGCCCATAACGAGCAGTACCGTACCCTGATTGAAGGCTACATGCTGCGCCATAAGGTGAAGCCGGGCATCACCGGCTGGGCGCAGATCAACGGCTGGCGCGGCGAGACCGACACGCTGGAAAAAATGGAAAAACGTATCGAGTTCGATCTGGAGTACATCCGCGAGTGGAGCCTCTGGTTCGATATCAAGATTGTTTTTCTGACCATTTTCAAAGGTTTCGTGAACAAAGCGGCGTACTAAGATGAGCTTACGAGAAAAAACCATCAGCGGTGCGAAATGGTCAGCCATGGCCACCATCGTCATCATTGGCCTCGGCCTGGTGCAGATGACGGTGCTGGCGCGCATTATCGATAATCACCAGTTTGGTCTGCTGACCGTCTCGCTCGTGATTATCGCCCTGGCCGATACGCTGTCGGACTTTGGTATCGCCAACTCCATTATCCAGCGCAAAGAGATCAGCCATCTGGAGCTGACCACCCTCTACTGGCTGAACGTCGGGCTGGGTATCTTCGTTTTTGTGCTGGTGTTCCTGCTGAGCGATGTGATTGCCGGCGTGCTGCATAACCCGGACCTGGCGCCGCTGATGCGCACCCTGTCGTTCGCTTTCGTGGTGATTCCGCACGGGCAGCAGTTCCGCGCGCTAATGCAGAAAGAGCTGGAGTTCAACAAAATCGGCATGATTGAGACCAGCGCCGTGCTGGCGGGCTTTACCTTCACCGTGGTCAGCGCCCATTTCTGGCCGCTGGCGATGACCGCCATCCTCGGCTACCTCGTTAACTCTGCCGTGCGCACGCTGCTGTTCGGCTTTTTTGGCCGTAAGATTTATCGCCCGGGGCTGCATTTTTCGCTGGCATCTGTTTCATCCAACCTGCGCTTCGGCGCGTGGCTGACGGCAGACAGCATTATCAACTACGTGAATACTAACCTCTCCACGCTGGTACTGGCGCGCATTCTGGGCGCGAGCGTCGCGGGTGGCTACAACCTGGCGTATAACGTCGCGGTTGTCCCGCCGATGAAGCTCAACCCGATTATTACCCGCGTCCTGTTCCCGGCGTTCGCCAAAATTCAGGACGATACCGAGAAGCTGCGCGTGAATTTTTACAAGCTGCTCTCCGTGGTGGGGATCATCAACTTCCCGGTCCTGCTGGGGCTGATGGTGGTCGCCAGCAATTTCGTACCGCTGGTGTTTGGCGAGAAGTGGAACAGCATCATCCCAATCCTGCAACTGCTGTGCGTCGTGGGGCTGCTGCGCTCGGTGGGGAACCCGATTGGTTCTCTGCTTATGGCAAAGGCGCGCGTGGATATCAGCTTCAAGTTCAACGTGTTTAAAACCTTCCTGTTTATTCCGGCAATTATTGTGGGCGGGCACATGGCGGGCGCCATTGGCGTGACGCTCGGCTTCCTGCTGGTGCAAATCGTCAATACCGTGCTGAGCTACTTCGTGATGATCAAACCGGTGCTGGGCTCCAGCTACCGTCAGTACATCCTCAGCCTGTGGCTGCCGTTTTATCTCTCCTTGCCGACGCTTGCGGTGAGCTACGGCCTGGGCGTGGTGCTCAACGGACATCTGCCGCTGGCGGCGCTGCTTGCGGTGCAGGTCGCGGCAGGCGCGCTGGCGTTTGGCGTGATGATTGTGCTGTCACGCAATGCGCTGGTGGTCGAGATGAAGCGCCAGTTTTGCCGTAACGAAAAAATGAAAACGCTGCTTCGCGCAGGCTAATTTTACGAGGCCATTATGAAATTACTTATTCTTGGCAACCATACCTGCGGCAACCGTGGCGACAGCGCCATCCTGCGCGGTTTACTGGATGCAATTAACACCCTTAAGCCTGAGACAGAAGTGGATGTGATGAGCCGTTATCCGGTCAGCTCATCCTGGTTACTGAACCGCCCGGTGATGGGCGACCCGCTCTACAGCCAGATGAAACAGCACAACAACGCTGCGGGCGTGATGGGGCGCGTGAAGAAAGTGCTGCGTCGCCGCTACCAGCATCAGGTGCTGCTTTCTCGCGTGACCGACACCGGCAAGCTGCGCAACATCGCCATTGCGCAGGGCTTTACCGATTTTGTGCGTCTGCTGTCCGGCTATGACGCCATTATTCAGGTGGGCGGTTCGTTCTTCGTCGATCTCTACGGCGTGCCGCAGTTTGAGCATGCGCTTTGTACATTCATGGCGAAAAAGCCGCTGTTTATGATCGGCCACAGCGTCGGGCCATTCCAGGATCCGCAGTTTAACCAGCTGGCGAACTATGTCTTCGGCCACTGCGACGCGCTGATCCTGCGTGAATCGGTCAGCCTCGACATGATGAAGCGCAGCGAAATCGACACCACCAAAGTGGAGCACGGTGTAGACACCGCCTGGCTGGTGGATCATCAGGATGACAGCTTCCAGGCCAGCTACGCGGTACAGCACTGGCTGGACGTGGCGGCAAAGCAGAAAACCGTCGCCATTACCCTGCGTGAACTTGCGCCGTTCGATAAACGCCTCGGCACGACCCAGGCGGCGTACGAGAAAGCCTTTGCCGAGGTGGTGAACCGCGTGCTGGACAGCGGTTACCAGGTGCTGGCGCTCTCCACCTGTACCGGTATCGACAGCTACAACAAAGATGACCGTATGGTGGCGCTCAACCTGCGCAACCTGGTGAACGATCCGTCCCGCTATCACGTGGTGATGGACGAGCTAAACGACCTTGAGATGGGCAAGCTGCTCTCCGCCTGCGACCTGACCGTGGGCACGCGTCTGCACTCGGCTATTATCTCGATGAACTTCGGCACGCCAGCCATCGCCATTAACTACGAGCACAAGTCCGCGGGCATTATGCAGCAGCTCGGTATGCCGGAAATGGCCGTCGATATTCGTCATCTGCTGGACGGGTCGCTGGGTGCGATGGTGGGCGACACGCTCGGCCAGTTGCATGCGATCAACGAACGTCTGGCGGTGGCGGTAAAAGCCGAACGCGAAAAAGGTATTGGCATGGTGAAATCCGTACTCGACCGCGTCCGGGAGGGGAAATGAAGGTTGGTTTCTTCTTACTGAAATTTCCGCTGTCGTCTGAAACTTTTGTGCTGAACCAAATCACCGCGTTTATCGATATGGGGTATGACGTGGAGATTATCGCCCTGCAAAAGGGCGATACGCAAAACACCCATGCGGCGTATACCCGGTATGGGCTGGAGGCAAAAACCCGCTGGTTGCAGGATGAACCCGCCGGACGGATGAACAAATTGCGCCATCGCGCCGGACAGACGCTGCGCGGCCTGCATCGCGCCTCGACGTGGCGGGCGCTGAATATGTCGCGCTATGGGGCGGAGGCCCGCAACCTGATCTTATCCGCCATTTGCGGGCAAACGGCCCAGCCGTACCGGGCCGATGTCTTTATCGCCCACTTTGGCCCGGCGGGCGTAACGGCGGCAAAACTGCGTGAGCTGGGGGTGATTGACGGCAAAATCGCAACCATTTTCCACGGTATCGACATCTCCAGCCGGGAAGTGCTGAACCACTACACGCCGGAATATCAGCAGCTGTTTCGCCGTGGCGACATGATGCTACCGATAAGCAACCTGTGGGCCGGGCGCCTGAAAACCATGGGGTGCCCGAGCGAGAAAATCACCGTTTCACGCATGGGCGTGGACATGGAACGCTTCACCCAGCGACCGGTCAAGGTGCCGGGCAAGCCGCTGCAAATTATCTCTGTTGCCCGCCTGACTGAAAAGAAAGGGCTGCACGTAGCCATCGAAGCCTGTCGCCAGCTGAAGGCGCGTGGTGTGGACTTCCACTACCGCATCCTGGGTATCGGGCCGTGGGAGCGTCGCCTGCGCACGCTGATTGAACAGTATCAGCTGGAAGACGTGGTCGAGATGCCGGGCTTCAAGCCGAGCCATGAAGTGAAAGCCATGCTTGATGACGCGGATGTGTTCCTGCTGCCTTCCGTAACCGGCGCCGACGGCGATATGGAAGGCATTCCCGTGGCGCTGATGGAGGCGATGGCGGTCGGCATTCCGGTAGTCTCGACCCTGCACAGCGGGATCCCGGAGCTGATCACCTCTGAGCATTCCGGCTGGCTGGTCCCTGAAAACAATGCGCTGGCGCTGGCGGATCGTCTGGCCGCGTTCAGTGATATCGATCAGCAGACGCTGATCCCTGTGCTGCAAAATGCGCGGCAAAAAGTTGAAGCAGAATTCAATCAGCAGGTGATTAATCGCCAGTTAGCGAGCCTGCTGCAAACGCTGTAACGCTGAGGTTGTATGCTGAAAAAGATTACCCGACGCCGATTTGTCTCTTCTTTATCCGTCCTGGCTGCCATGCCGCTGCTGTCGCCCCGCGCTGCGCGGGCGGCGACCGGGAAGACGGTTTCTGTCGATCGCTACAACAATAACGACTGGATCGCCGCCTTTAAGCAGGCATTTACCGAGGGCGATACCGTTGTTGTTCCCGCCGGGTTAACCTGTGAAAACATCAATACCGGCATTTTCATTCCTGATGGCAAAACCCTGCTGATCCGCGGCGCGCTGAAGGGCAACGGGCGCGGGCGGTTCGTGCTCCAGGAAGGCTGTAAGGTCATTGGGGAAGGAGAGGGGCGCACGCATAACATTACGCTGGACGTGCGTGGCTCCGACTGTGTCATTAAAGGGCTGGCGATGAGCGGCTTCGGCCCCGTCACCCAGATCTATATTGGCGGTAAAAAGCCGAGAGTGATGCGTAACCTGCTTATCGATCGCATTGCCGTGAGTCAGGCCAACTACGCCATTCTGCGCCAGGGTTTCCATAATCAGGTGGATGGTGCGCGCATTACCAACAGCAAATTCAGCCATTTGCAGGGTGACGCGATTGAGTGGAACGTGGCGATTAACGACCGTAACATCCTGATCTCTGACCACGTGATCGATAACATCAACTGCACAAACGGCAAGATCAACTGGGGCATAGGCATTGGACTGGCTGGCAGCACGTACGACAATGACTATCCGGAACAGCAGACCGTTAAAAACTTCGTGGTGGCGAATATCACCGGCAGCAACTGTCGGCAGCTGGTGCATGTTGAAAACGGTAAACACTTTGTGATCCGTAATATCAAGGCCAGCAATATTACTCCCGACTTCAGTAAAAAGGCCGGAATTGATAACGCAACGGTAGCTATTTATGGTTGTGATAATTTCGTTATCGATAATATCGATATGGTGAACAGCGCCGGAATGTTAATCGGGTATGGCGTGATCAAGGGCGATTATCTGTCGATACCGCAAAACTTCAAACTTAACGATATTCGCCTGGATAACCGACAGCTTGCCTATAAGCTGCGCGGGATACAGATTTCCTCCGGCAATGCCACCTCGTTTGTTGCCATCACCAATGTCAACATGCAGCGGGCAACGCTTGAGCTGCACAACAAGCCACAGCACCTTTTCTTGCGCAATATCAACGTGATGCAGGAGTCAACGACGGGGCCTGCGCTTAAGATGAACTTCGACTTGCGCAAAGACGTGCGCGGGAAGTTTATGGCTAAAAACGAGACGTTGCTGTCGCTTGCGAACATAAAAGCGGTTAATGAAAAGGGGCAGAGCTCGGTGGATATTGATCGGGTCGATCAACATGTGGTGAATACGGAACGGTTGAATTTTGCGCTGCCGCACAGGTAATCATCCAGACTATTTTGCGACAATTCCTGGAACGAAATCGCGATCTATTCAGATTACAACTACTGTAATTTGTGGTGGGGTGACCTAGGATTACTTCATATTTACGGCAAAACATGCTGGCGAAAACAGGTTTAAAAGCTATAATTCGTCAACCATTTTAAGGTGGAAGAAATAATGATTAATTTGAAAGCAGTCATACCGGTAGCGGGTTTGGGCATGCATATGTTGCCCGCCACAAAGGCTATTCCTAAAGAGATGCTGCCGATCGTTGACAAGCCGATGATTCAGTACATCGTCGACGAGATTGTTGCTGCGGGGATCAAAGAAATCGTTCTGGTGACGCACTCTTCGAAGAATGCCGTTGAGAACCACTTCGACACCTCTTATGAACTCGAAGCGCTGCTTGAGCAGCGCGTTAAGCGTCAGCTTCTGGCAGAAGTGCAGTCTATCTGTCCTCCTGGCGTAACCATCATGAACGTGCGCCAGGCACAGCCGCTGGGTCTGGGCCACTCAATCCTCTGCGCGCGCCCGGTGGTGGGTGATAACCCGTTCATCGTGGTTCTGCCGGACATCATTATTGATACCGCTTCCGCCGATCCGCTGCGTTATAACCTGGCGGCAATGGTCGCTCGCTTCAACGAGACGGGCCGCAGCCAGGTGCTGGCGAAACGTATGAAGGGCGATCTCTCCGAGTATTCTGTTATTCAGACTAAAGAGCCTCTGGAGACAGAAGGGCAGGTGAGCCGGATCGTTGAGTTTATCGAAAAACCCGATCAGCCGCAGACCCTGGACTCCGACCTGATGGCAGTCGGCCGTTATGTGCTGAATGCGGATATCTGGGCTGAGCTGGAAAAAACCGAGCCGGGTGCCTGGGATCGTATCCAGCTGACCGATGCGATTGCTGAGCTGGCGAAGAAGCAGTCCGTTGATGCCATGCTGATGACCGGCGATAGCTATGACTGCGGTAAGAAAATGGGGTATATGCAGGCGTTTGTGAACTATGGCCTGCGTAACCTGAAGGAAGGGGCGAAGTTCAGAAGCCGGATTGAGAAGTTGCTGGCTAACGACTGATACTTCTTCCGCAGCCTTAAAGTCTTCATGCGCGGCAGTCATCATTTTAGTTATGTTGTTACATAACAAAAATGATGACTGCCGCTTTTTATTATTAATTCCCATGATAACAGAGAGTTACCTGCTTCAAATCTGGGCTGATTTGTAACGATTTGTGCTTGTTTCCGAGACCATTTAAGACGACAATTAACGCCAGTTTTTGTCTGAAATCAGACAGCCAATCTTATATTCAACACTCGCTCAGTGCACTGGTAGCTGTCAAGCCAGGGGCGGTAGCGTGCAAAATTTCTAATCCTAAATTAATACCAGGGTTTAGAACGCCAATATCTCGATATATCTACAAAACGGAATAGATAACGTGAAAATTCTTGTGACGGGTGGAGCCGGCTTTATCGGCTCAGCGGTTGTACGACATATTATTACTAATACCCATGACGAAGTCGTCAATGTGGATAAACTGACGTATGCCGGCAACCTCGAGTCCCTTAACGATGTCAGCGCCAGTGAACGTTATGTTTTTGAGCATGCAGATATTTGTGATAAAGCGGCTATGGATCGTATTTTTGCTGAACATAAACCGGATGCGGTAATGCATCTGGCGGCCGAAAGCCACGTTGACCGTTCCATTACTGGCCCGGCGGCATTCATTGAAACCAACATTGTTGGGACGTATGTGCTTCTGGAAGCTGCACGTGCTTACTGGTCAACCCTCGATGACGCAGCGAAAAAAGCGTTTCGCTTCCATCATATCTCCACCGATGAAGTGTACGGGGATCTGCCGCACCCGGATGAACATCCGGCATCCGCAGACCTGCCGCTTTTCACTGAAACCACAGCCTACGCGCCAAGCAGCCCGTACTCTGCCTCCAAAGCATCCAGCGACCATCTTGTTCGTGCCTGGCTGCGCACTTACGGCTTCCCGACCATCGTGACTAACTGTTCGAATAACTACGGACCGTATCATTTCCCTGAGAAGCTGATCCCACTTGTGATCTTGAACGCCCTTGACGGTAAAGCGTTGCCGATTTACGGCAAAGGCGACCAGATCCGTGACTGGCTTTATGTAGAAGATCATGCGCGTGCGCTTTACACCGTTGTGACTCAGGGCAAACCGGGTGAGACTTACAACATCGGTGGTCATAACGAAAAGCAAAACCTGGACGTTGTGCACACTATTTGCGATCTGCTGGATGAGATCGTCCCGAAAGAAGGCTCGTACCGCGACCAAATTACGTATGTTGCCGATCGCCCAGGACATGACCGCCGCTATGCGATTGATGCGCATAAAATTGGGGTGGAACTGGGCTGGAAGCCTGAAGAGACGTTCGAAAGCGGAATTCGTAAGACCGTGGAATGGTATCTGAGCAACCAGGAGTGGGTTAATAACGTAAAAAGCGGTGCTTATAAAACCTGGATCGAACAGAACTACGGGGAACGTCAATAATGAATATTCTTCTGTTCGGCAAAACAGGGCAAGTGGGCTGGGAGCTTCAGCGCGCGCTGGCTCCACTTGGCAATCTGATTGCGCTTGATGTGCATTCTAAAGATTACTGCGGTGATTTCAGCAACCCGGAAGGGATTGCTGAGACGGTTCGTAATATTAAACCTGACGTGATCGTCAATGCAGCCGCACACACCGCAGTGGATAAAGCAGAGTCGGAACCTGAGTTTGCGCAGTTACTGAATGCGACAAGCGTTGAGGCTATCGCGAAAGAAGCTGCAAAAATCGGCGCCTGGGTTGTTCACTACTCCACGGATTACGTCTTCCCCGGTGATGGCGAAACCCCCTGGAGTGAAACGGATGCGACGGCACCGCTGAATGTTTATGGTCAGACGAAGCTGGATGGCGAAAAAGCATTGCAGGATAATTGCCCTAATCATCTGATTTTCCGTACAAGCTGGGTATATGCAGGTAAAGGCAACAATTTTGCTAAGACCATGCTACGTCTGGCGAAAGAACGCAAAGAACTTTCCGTCATTAACGATCAGGTGGGTGCCCCAACAGGCGCTGAGCTGTTAGCCGACTGTACCGCCCACGCCATTCGTATCGCGATGGTGAAACCAGAAGTTGCCGGGCTTTATCATCTGGTCGCTTCTGAGACGACAACCTGGTACGACTATGCGGCGCTGGTGTTTGAGGAAGCCCAAAAGGCAGGCGTTGAGTTGGCGATTGAAAAGCTGAATGCTGTACCAACCACGGCATATCCGACGCCTGCGCGTCGCCCGCATAACTCACGCTTAAATACCATGAAGTTCCAGCAGAACTTCAACCTGGTATTACCAGCATGGCATGTTGGTGTGAAGCGTATGCTGGCTGAGCTTTTCACGGCGCAATCCATTTAATCATTAAATAAATGCCCGTTTACGGGCATTTCGTGTTTATAGAGAAATTATAATGGCTACACGAAAAGGTATTATCCTTGCCGGCGGATCCGGCACTCGTCTCTACCCAGTGACCATGGCGGTTAGCAAGCAACTACTGCCAATTTACGACAAACCCATGATTTACTACCCGTTGTCTACGCTGATGCTGGCAGGGATTAAAGATATTCTGATCATTAGTACGCCGCAGGATACTCCGCGCTTTGAGCAGTTGCTCGGTAACGGCAGCCAGTGGGGGTTAAACCTTCAATATAAAGTCCAGCCAAGCCCGGACGGACTGGCACAGGCCTTTATCATTGGCGAAGAGTTTATTGGTGACGATAGCTGTGCGCTGGTGCTGGGCGATAATATTTTCTATGGTCATGACTTGCCGAAACAGCTGGAAGCCGCAGTAAACAAAGGTGATGGTGCAACCGTATTCGCCTACCACGTTAATGATCCTGAACGTTATGGTGTGGTGGAGTTCGATAAGGATGGCACGGCAATTAGCCTGGAAGAGAAACCGCTGGAGCCGAAGAGCAACTATGCCGTAACGGGACTCTATTTCTACGATAACGATGTAGTGGAAATGGCAAAGAACCTGAAGCCTTCTGCGCGCGGTGAGCTGGAAATTACTGACATCAACCGTATTTATCTGGAGCAGGGTCGTCTATCTGTTGCAATGATGGGGCGCGGCTATGCGTGGCTGGATACAGGAACCCACCAGAGCCTGATCGAGGCGAGCAACTTTATCGCGACAATTGAAGAGCGTCAGGGATTGAAAGTGTCCTGCCCGGAAGAGATCGCGTATCGAAAAGGGTTTATTGATGCAGAGCAGGTGAAGAAACTGGCTGAGCCATTGAAAAAAAATGCCTATGGCCAATACCTGTTGAAGATGATTAAAGGTTATTAAGACATGAACGTAATTAAAACTGATATCCCTGATGTGCTGATTTTTGAACCAAAAGTATTTGGTGACGATCGTGGATTTTTCTTTGAAAGTTTCAGCCAAAAAGTATTTGAAGAGGCGGTAGGTCGAAAAGTTGAGTTTGTGCAGGATAATCATTCTAAATCTTGTAAAGGCGTTTTGCGTGGTCTGCATTATCAACTGGAACCGTACGCACAGGGTAAATTGGTGCGTTGTGTCGCTGGGGAAGTATTTGATGTAGCGGTTGATATTCGAAAATCTTCACCTACTTATGGGAGCTGGGTAGGGTTTTATCTTTCTGCTGAAAATAAACGACAATTATGGATCCCTGAAGGGTTCGCTCATGGTTTCTACGTGATAAGTGACACTGCGGAATTCGTATATAAAACAACCAACTATTATCATCCGGATAGTGATCGTGGTATAAAATGGGATGATACAACGATTGGTATTAATTGGCCTTTAAGTGAAAAACCTAGCTTATCAGCAAAAGATGCTAATCAGTCGAATTTTATCGATCTATGACATACAATAAAAAAGCACAAAGCCTCATTTTTACTGTGGACCAGATTATGGACTCTGGTCTTATATTTCTTTTTATCGCAATTGGCGGAAATTTACTTAGTGGGACAGAGATGGCAAAGGTTGTTGTCGCTCAGTCTATTGCCTTAGTATGTGTATTATTTTGTTCTTGTTTTACAACACAGTATCTATTGCTAAGATATAAAAACCAAACTCATAGTTATTGGTTAAAGTTGTTTTTATTCTTTGTGGTTATTACTGCTGCTATTATTGTTGTTTGGTTCAAGTCACCTCTGATACTGTCACTTTTTGTTATAGGTATTGTCTCTGAATTTTTTAAACGTTATTGCTATTATACTGATAAGTCATTGATATCTGGTTGCGCAATGATCTCAACAGCCACGATATTTACAGTAATGATGCTTTTGGCATGGTTTAAAATAATAACTTTCGATTCGACTAGCTATGTTTATTTCTATTGCCTAGCAAAATTTCTCCCTTTTTTAATAGTGGTTCCGTTTTTCTTCAAAAGCAAAGAAAAAAGCAAAGCCCATGCTGTGTGTAATGATCCTTTCAAGCATATAATTCAGGATTCTTTGAAGCTGGGAGGGGTATTCTCAATAATCACGATCATTTATTGGGTCACTAACCAAGGCTTTTTTATCCTTTTCAAAAATGAAATTCCAGCAAATGAATTAGTAAAGTTAAGAATTACTCAAAATGTATTCGGCATTGTAACAATGTTGATAACATTGTACGATTCAATATTTCTCAAAAGTAATATCAACAATGATGAGAAAATATTTATCTGGAAAAAATATTTTCATTTTATATTTGTTGCTATAGGTTTGATCATTGTCAATTACTTAATACTCTATTTTCTTTCTATAACCATTTATATTCACATTGATGTTTTTGAATATGCCTTTTATCTTGCTATGGGACAATTATTTTATTTGTTTTCACGGATGCCTATTTTAATAATGAAGTTAAGATATAATCTCACACTGATATTAATATTGTACTTAGTGTCTCTGTTTATATCATTTGCTTATCTTTTGTTAAATAAAAACAATAGTGATTTCCAATACATTGTAGAGTCGATAGCACTCGCCAATTTCCTAATATTTGTTTTCTCATTGATCATCGTTTCTAAAAAGGAAAAACAACATGGGTAAGTATACTGAGGCATTTTTTGCTCTGTCGACTGAGTTCAAAGATCGATTGTTAGCAATTGGAAAAGATAAAGTGCCTGTTAATTATTACACTCGACATAATAATTGGGGTGATCAGCTTAACAAATATTTGATTGAGAAAATAACGAAGAAAACTGTAGTAAAAAATAATTTCAAACAATCACCTCATATACTTGCGATCGGTAGTGTTTTGTCCAGTGCATCGTCAAAAAGTATAATATGGGGAAGTGGTTTTATATCCAAGGATGCCCCGTTAAAAACCAAAGATTTAGATATTAGATCTGTACGTGGTGTTTTAACTCGTAATCGTCTGAGGAATGAATTTGGTATCAATTGCCCAGATGTGCTGGGGGATCCTGCTGTGTTGCTTCCTCTGTTCTATGATGCGAAACACATTACCAAAAAATACAAAGTGGGAGTAATTCCACATTACAAAGATAAAGAATTGCCTGCGGTACAGTCATTACTCAAAAACGGTTGTGTTTTGGTTGATATTCAGAATGATATTGAACCATTTATTGATAAAATGAATGAGTGCGAATTCATTATTTCCTCCTCACTACATGGGTTGATAGCCGCAGATACTTATGGCATACCTAATCTTTGGGTTGCTTTTAGTGACAAAGTTCTTGGAGGTGAATATAAATTCTGTGATTACTATAGTACCACTGATAACAATGCGCCGAAGGTATGTATCGTTAGCGGAGCTGGCAATTATTCGCTTGAAGATTTATTAGCAAAGTGTCGTTGTAACCAATTTACTCGTAGTAAAGAAGATTTGCTTAAGGCGTTTCCTACTGAATATCGATAACTGTTCTACTTCTTAGATGAGTTTTTAAATGCTAATAGCACTACTCGCAATATTACTTTTGCTACAATTCCTTTCGTTATATCTTGAAGGTAATAAAGTAAATTCTCAGGTTTTAAATAGATTTTTATCATTTTTTGTATTTCTTACACTTCTGGTGCTATTTTTATTCAAAAATGAATATTTTGGTGCTGATACCAAGAACTATCTAAATGAATTTACGGACTATTGTTTAAATCCAGAATCTTACACTGGCTTAGACTATACCTATAAAATAATCTTTAACCTTTTGAATTTTTTAATGGCCGAAAGATGTGAAGTGAATTGGATAATTTGGCTATGGCCGTATTTTGTTATTAGCATTATTTTCATTACAACGCTGGTATTTAAGCTTGATAAACTGATAATAATAACGCTCTTCTCTTCATTTATTGGTATTGAATTATTAACAAATGCCATGAGGCAAGGGTTTTCAATTGCAATACTTTTTTTATCTTTTTCATTTTATTTCAAACGACGCTATGTTTCTTTTGGAGTCCTGGCTGCACTATCTCTACTTTTTCATCAGGCATCTGCACTAATTATTGTTATATTTATAATATCAAGGTTAAATTATAAGTTAATCGTTCCATCAATGGTAATGGGTATATTCTTATTATTTGGAACGGCATATCTAGATTTTGTGCCAGGTGTATTAAGTTTCAAAGCTTCAATTTATAAATATATGCCATATGCCAGTGATGATTTTATCGTAAGGTTAATTAGTCTAATAAATTTAATGCTAACTTTTTTTGTTTATTTGTCCTTTGCAAGAAAGTTCTTAGTAAAAGATGTCCTTACATTAAATGTTATTATTAACATAGTTGCTATATGCTCAATAGTTTCAATCGTGCCATATTTAGGCTTTAGAGTGGTTTACGGAGTATATCCTTTATTTTTATTAATGACGTATATTAGCGTTAAACGGTATAGTCAACAATCGTACAAATTTCTTTCATATGTGACATGTGGTAACATCTTTATTACCATTTTGTGGTTATGTGGTTCGGCTCATATGCGTGCAATACCTTTTGTGAGTATAATATGAAAACAAGAGAATTTGGTATCTCTGTTGTAATTCCATCTTATAATAGAATTGATACTTTACTTAGAGCTGTAGATTCAATTGATTCTTGTCAAAAAGAAAAGGTGGAGATTATAGTTGTAGATGATTGCTCAGATTTTGATATTTATTCGGTGTTACAGCGTTATAATAAAAATAATATTCCAATTCGTATTTTTAAAAATAGCACAAATAAAGGGCCACAGGTCTCCAGAAATGTAGGGATTAGGCGTGCTTCATTTGAGTTTGTTGCGTTCCTCGACTCA
This sequence comes from Enterobacter cloacae complex sp. CDL013, assembly GCF_049238805.1. Classification (NCBI taxonomy): domain Bacteria; kingdom Pseudomonadati; phylum Pseudomonadota; class Gammaproteobacteria; order Enterobacterales; family Enterobacteriaceae; genus Enterobacter; species Enterobacter cloacae complex sp. CDL013. The sequence continues at coordinate 457,896 of NZ_JBMKGT010000002.1, forward strand.
GATGATTATTTTAGCCCTGATAAGATTGACTGGCTTTTACAAATTTTAGCGAATCAAGACATTGATCTTTTATATCATGCCGTTGATGGTTGCGAAAAGTACAATAAAATCTCAAATTTATGGTTTAAAACTTTTGGTAAATTACTCCATTTTCGCTGGTTTATATGTCTCCTTAATCCATGTGTAACGCCTAGTGTGGTGATTAGAGTTAAAAAATGCCTTTTTAATCCAACATTAAGATATTCGGAAGATTATGCATTTCTTTTATCATATGTAGAATCCACAACTAGGGTTAAGTATTGTGATAGCGTGCATACTACGGTACCACGAGCAATTGGTACTACTGGCGGGGTGTCTGGTAATTTAATTAAAATGCGTAAAGGTGAAATTAAAGGTAAGGAAAATCTACTTCGGAAAAACAACGTATCACATATTTTCCAGTATGCCCTTTCTTTAATTTTTGTCAGTGCTCGTGTATTATCTGATTTAATACGAAAAAGATATAATTTCAAAGACTTTATCAAATCAAATTGAAATGCATATCCTTGCTAAGGATTTAGGTTTTATATGCGTAATGAGAATGCAAAAAAAAATATCGATATCATTGGGATTGTGGGGGTGCCGGCTTGTTATGGTGGTTTTGAGTCACTTGTTCAAAATCTTGTTGATCATCAAAGTGAAAAAATTAATTATACGATTTATTGCTCTGGAAAGTCTTATAAGTCAAAAAGTAAAAATTATAAAGACGCTCAACTTAAATATGTACCATTGAAGGCTAACGGCAGTTCGAGTATCCCTTATGATATATTCTCACTGATGAGATCCATGTTCTGTAAGCCTGATGTTGTTCTCGTGCTAGGTGTTTCAGGTTGTATTTTTTTGCCTCTTTTTAAATTCTTTTCTTCAGCTAAGATTATTACAAATATTGATGGGCTTGAATGGCGACGTGATAAATGGGGGAAATTTGCAAAATGGTTCTTGAAATATTCGGAAAAAATTGCGGTTCATTATTCTGATACTATAATTGCAGATAACGAAGCGATATCAAACTATGTGTTAAAAGAATATGGAGTTAAAAGTAGTGTGATAGCTTATGGTGGCGATCATGCTATCGGGAATAAAGTAGTGGCTCAAGATAAGGATAATTATTACTTTACAGTTTGTCGCATAGAGCCAGAAAATAATATTGAAATGATCCTTGAAGCATTCAGCCAGACAAATAGCTGCTTTAAAATGGTAGGTAACTGGAATTCAAGCGCGTATGGGCGTGAACTAAGAAATCGATATAGTCCTTTCAAAAATATTGAATTGCTGGATCCGATATATGACATCAACATTCTCTTTGAGTACAGAAGTAAGTGTCGAGGATACATTCATGGTCATTCTGCTGGGGGAACAAATCCTTCATTAGTAGAAGCAATGCATTTCAATACGGCTATTTTTGCGTTTGATTGTGATTTCAATAGGTATTCCACTGAGAATTCAGCCTTTTACTTTAAAAATTCTAAAGAACTAGTTAACTTGTTGGAACAACGATCACAGGTGCTCCACACAGCTGAAGATGAGATTTGCGCAAATAAATTAAAGCATATTGCGGACCAACGATATACTTGGATTAATGTTACTAAACAATATGAAGATCTGTACTGATACATGAAAAATGTCAGTGCGGAAAAGCCTTTAAGGCACAACTTTACTACACAGTTGCGGCTAATTTGAGTTAACATAATTGATACATTCAAGCCACGTCTTTTGCGTGGCGACCACACCTGACAGGAGTATGTAATGTCCAAGCAACAGATCGGCGTTGTCGGTATGGCAGTGATGGGGCGCAACCTGGCGCTCAACATCGAAAGCCGTGGTTATACCGTCTCCGTTTTCAACCGCTCCCGTGATAAGACCGAAGAAGTCATCGCTGAGAATTCAGGCAAAAAACTGGTTCCTTTCTATACGGTTAAAGAGTTCGTTGAGTCTCTGGAAACACCTCGTCGTATCCTGTTAATGGTGAAAGCGGGCGCAGGAACCGACGCTGCTATCGATTCACTTAAACCGTATCTTGATAAAGGCGACATCATTATCGATGGCGGCAACACCTTCTTCCAGGACACCATTCGTCGTAACCGTGAACTGTCTGCTGAAGGCTTTAACTTCATTGGTACTGGCGTATCCGGCGGTGAAGAAGGCGCTCTGAAAGGTCCATCCATCATGCCTGGCGGTCAGAAAGAAGCGTACGAACTGGTTGCGCCAATCCTGACTAAAATCGCAGCCGTTGCTGAAGACGGCGAGCCATGCGTGACATATATCGGTCCTGATGGCGCTGGTCATTACGTGAAAATGGTTCACAACGGCATTGAATATGGTGATATGCAGCTGATTGCTGAAGCCTACTCTCTGCTGAAGGGCGGTCTGAACCTCTCCAACGAGGAGCTCGCAAAGACCTTCACCGAGTGGAACAAAGGCGAGCTGAACAGCTACCTGATCGACATCACCAAAGATATCTTCACCAAGAAAGATGAAGAGGGTAAATACCTGGTTGATGTGATTCTGGATGAAGCCGCGAACAAAGGCACCGGGAAATGGACCAGCCAGAGCTCTCTGGATCTGGGTGAGCCACTGTCCCTGATCACCGAGTCTGTATTTGCACGTTATATCTCTTCTCTGAAAGAGCAGCGTGTGGCGGCATCTAAGGTGTTGTCTGGTCCTCAGGCCAAACCCGCTGGTGATAAAGCAGAGTTCGTTGAGAAAGTCCGTCGCGCGCTGTATCTGGGTAAAATCGTCTCTTACGCGCAGGGCTTCTCTCAGCTGCGTGCAGCTTCAGACGAGAACAACTGGGATCTGAACTACGGTGAGATTGCGAAGATCTTCCGTGCCGGCTGTATCATTCGTGCTCAGTTCCTGCAAAAAATCACCGATGCCTATGCTGAAAATGCGGGTATCGCAAACCTTCTGCTGGCACCTTACTTCAAGCAGATTGCTGACGAATATCAGCAGGCGCTGCGTGATGTGGTTGCGTACGCGGTGCAGAATGGTATCCCGGTTCCGACCTTCTCCGCTGCGGTGGCATACTACGACAGCTATCGTTCTGCCGTTCTGCCAGCTAACCTGATTCAGGCACAGCGTGACTACTTCGGTGCGCATACCTATAAGCGTACTGATAAAGAAGGCGTGTTCCACACCGAATGGCTGGAATGAGTTGATTGATTCGTTGTGAATATAACCCGGAGACCTCTCCGGGTTTTTTTATGCTAAAAATAACGATTCGTTTCGAAGTTGTCTGAATGTTTGTCCTCTCGCGGGGATTACTCCTGGTTTGCCTTGACAGTTCTGTCGGGCAGGAGGTACAAAGCCCAACAGCCAAGTTTATCGCGATGGTCAGGCGACCATCTGTTCAGTTAACTTAAAGAAGTCATTAGCGAATGAAAATAACTATCTCCGGAACAGGCTATGTCGGACTCTCGAACGGTATTCTGATTGCACAAAACCATGAAGTGGTTGCGCTGGACATCGTGCAGGCCAAAGTGGATATGCTCAATCAGAAGAAGTCTCCGATTGTCGATAAAGAGATTCAGGATTACCTTTCTAATAAGTCGCTTAATTTCCGCGCAACCACGGACAAAGAAGACGCATACCGCGATGCGGATTTCGTCATCATTGCCACGCCAACAGACTACGATCCTAAAACCAACTACTTCAATACCTCAACCGTTGAAGCGGTGATCAAAGACGTTACGGCAATCAACCCGAACGCAGTGATGATCATCAAGTCGACAATTCCAGTGGGTTTCACCAAATCGATTAAAGAAGAGTTGGGTATTGATAATGTCTTCTTCTCGCCGGAATTTCTCCGCGAGGGCAGGGCGTTATACGATAACCTGCACCCATCCCGTATCGTGATTGGCGAGCGTTCCGAGCGTGCGGAGCGTTTTGCTGCGTTGCTTCAGGAAGGCGCAATCAAAAAAGATATTCCGGTGCTGTTCACCGATTCCACCGAGGCAGAGGCCATTAAGCTTTTCGCCAATACCTATCTGGCGATGCGTGTGGCTTACTTCAACGAGCTGGACAGCTACGCAGAGAGCTTAGGTCTGAACACCCGTCAGATCATCGAGGGCGTGTGTCTTGACCCGCGTATCGGTAACCATTACAACAACCCGTCCTTCGGTTACGGCGGCTACTGCCTGCCAAAAGATACCAAGCAGCTGCTGGCTAACTATCAGGCGGTGCCGAACAACCTGATTTCTGCCATTGTGGATGCCAACCGCACGCGTAAAGACTTCATCTCGGATTCCATTCTCGCGCGTCAGCCGAAAGTGGTGGGCGTGTATCGCCTGATCATGAAGAGCGGTTCCGATAACTTCCGCGCTTCTTCCATTCAGGGGATCATGAAGCGTATTAAGGCGAAGGGCGTTCAGGTGATTATTTATGAACCGGCCATGCAGGAAGACGAGTTCTTCCATTCGCGTGTGATCCGCGATCTGGATGCATTCAAAAAAGAAGCGGACGTAATTATCTCCAACCGTATGGCGGAAGAGCTGGCGGACGTTAAAGATAAAGTCTATACCCGCGATTTGTTCGGCAGCGACTGATTAATATCGTGATATAAAAAAACCCGGCGCTCTGCCGGGTTTTTTGTTTTTAAACGTTATAGAAGTTGCGGTACCAGTCGACGAAGTTTTTCACGCCTTCTTTGACTGAGGTTTGTGGTTTAAACCCAATAACGTCATACAGCGCTTTGGTGTCCGCACTGGTCTCCAGCACGTCCCCCGGCTGGATCGGCATCATATTTTTCACCGCTTCTTTCCCAAGCGCCTCTTCAAGCGCGGTGATGTAATCCATCAGTTCGACAGGTGAGCTGTTACCGATGTTATACACGCGATACGGGGCAGAGCTGGTTGCTGGCGAACCGGCTTCGACCGTCCAGTCGGCATCGGCCTGAGGAATAACGTCCTGTAGGCGAATAATCGCCTCCGCAATATCATCGATATAGGTGAAGTCGCGCTTCATCTTGCCGTAGTTGTATACGTCGATGCTGTTGCCTTCAATCATGGCTTTGGTGAATTTGAACAGCGCCATGTCCGGGCGTCCCCACGGGCCATAGACGGTAAAGAAGCGCAGGCCAGTGGTCGGCAGGTTGTACAGATGCGAATAGGTATGCGACATCAGCTCGTTAGCTTTTTTGGTTGCCGCATACAGGGATACCGGGTGATCCACGGAGTCGTCAGTAGAAAACGGCATTTTACGGTTGAGGCCGTAGACAGAGCTGGATGAAGCATACAGAAGATGCTGAACCTTGTTGTGGCGACAGCCTTCCAGCACGTTCAGGTGACCTACCAGGTTAGAATCTGCGTAGGCATGCGGGTTTTCCAGCGAGTAACGCACGCCCGCCTGGGCGGCAAGATGGATCACGCGGTCAAATTTTTCATTGGCGAAGAGCGCAGCCATGCCCTCGCGGTCCGCTAAGTCCAGCTTGTGGAAGGTGAAACTCTCGGATTTGAGCAGTTCGAGGCGAGCGAGCTTGAGGTTAGGGTCATAGTAATCATTCAGATTATCAATCCCAACAACTTCATGCCCTGCATCAAGCAGGCGCTTGCTGACATGAGAACCGATAAAGCCCGCGGCGCCCGTTACAAGAAATTTCATAGCTTCCCTCATTCACAGTGTTCTTGTTGATGTCCCAGGACATCAGAATCCGACTATGATAGCGCGTCGCACTTCACTTACATAACCCATCTTTCCGATATAACTCATCGGATTCTTATAGAAAAATCGCCAGCAACAGATACACTATGGAAACAAGATTGTTTTTGCCCTTTTTCATCTGTTAGGGATTGTATGACGCACAACAACGATAACCTGGTCACACGCAACAATGACCCGGAGCAAATTGATTTACTGGATTTAGTGCTACAGCTGTGGCGTGGTAAGTGGGTAATAGGGGCCGTTATTGCTGCTTTTATCGTTCTCGCCGTTGTTTACATCACTGTTGCTAAAGAGAAATGGACATCATCGGCTATCATTGCTCAACCTGATGCTGCTCAAATAGCTACTTATTCCAATGCGTTGAATATTCTCTATGGCGGTGCTGCTCCCTCAATGCTGGACATTCAATCTCGAGCTATCAGTCGTTTCAACTCTTCTTTCTCTGCTTTGGCACAAGCACTTGAGAATCAGGAAGACCCCGAAGAACTGACTATTGAACCTACTGTAAAAGGTCAAGGTTTACCTTTGACCGTAACCTACCAGGGGGAGACAGCTGAAGCGGCACAAAAGCAGCTTGCGCAATATATCCAGCAGATCGATGAACAGACAGCAAAAGAACTGACGCTTGACCTCAATGACAATCTCAAGCAGCAGATCACAACCCTGAACGACTCCCTCCAGAACCAGGAGAAAGTCGCACAGGAGCAAAAAGATCTGCGTATTAAACAGATCACTGAGTCATTTAAGAATGCGGAAGCCGCGAAGATTACTACACCCCAGATTCAGCAAACACAGGATGTGACTCAAGAAACTATGTTCCTGTTGGGGACAGCAGCGCTGAAATCAATGATTGATAACGAAGCGTCACGTCCGCTGGTCTTCTCAGGCGCTTACTACCAAACCAAACAGAACTTACTGGATATCCAGAATCTCAACGTTAACCCAGACACTATTCACGTCTATCGTTACGTCATGAAGCCGAACCTTCCTATCCGACGCGACAGCCCGAAAATTGCTATTACCCTCATCCTTGCCGTTCTCCTCGGCGGGATCATCGGTTCTGCTGTCGTCCTCGGCCGTAACGCGCTGAGAAACTACAAACCAAGAGCCTGATTTACACACAAAAAAAGACCGGGTGTCCCCGGTCTTTTTTATTTATGCCGTTTCCGCAAATTCTCAATCACCGTCGTTAAATCCAGCTCCTGATCCTGAAGCAGTACCAGCAGGTGATACATTAAATCCGACGCTTCGTTCGTCAGCTCCTCCCGATCATGCACGGTGGCCGCCAGCGCCGTTTCAACGCCTTCCTCACCCACTTTCTGCGCAATACGTTTGGTGCCGCTGGCGTACAGTTTCGCCGTGTACGAGCTCTCGGGATCCGCTGATTTACGCTCTGCCAGCAGCTGTTCCAGCTGATAGAGGAACAGCCACTGGTGGCTCGCCTCGCCGAAGCAGCTGCTGGTGCCTTTGTGGCAGGTAGGCCCAATCGGGTTGACCAGCACCAGCAGGGTGTCGTTGTCGCAATCTGGCGTAATGCTGACCACATTCAGGAAGTGACCCGAGGTTTCCCCTTTCGTCCACAGGCGCTGTTTGGTGCGCGAGAAAAACGTTACCTTGCCGCTGTCGAGCGTTTTTGTCAGTGCCTCCAGGTTCATGTATCCCAGCATCAGCACTTCGCCTGAAACGGCATGCTGTACAACCACCGGCAGTAATCCGTCAGTTTTTTCCCAGTCCAGCTGCGCCTGTTGTTGCTCTGTTAACATACCCTGATCTCCACGCCCTGGTCGGCCAGGTACGTTTTTAACTCACCAATATTGATAATCTGTTTATGGAACACGGAGGCGGCCAGCGCGCCGTCCACGTTCGCATCGCGGAAGGCTTCAAGGAAGTGTTCCATGGTGCCCGCGCCGCCGGAGGCAATCAGCGGAACGTGGCAGACCGCGCGCACTTTTTTCAGCTGCTCGAGGTCGTAACCGTTGCGTACGCCGTCCTGGTTCATCATGTTCAGCACGATCTCACCCGCACCGCGTTTTTGCACTTCCTGCACCCAGTCCAGCGTCTCCCATTGGGTGACGCGCGTGCGACTTTCATCGCCGGTGTACTGGTTAACGTGATATTTTCCCGTCGCGGTATCAAACCAGGTGTCGATCCCCACGACAATGCACTGCACGCCAAAGCGGTCCGCCAGACGCGTAATCAGCTCCGGGTCGGCGAGCGCAGGGGAGTTAATCGAAATTTTGTCCGCACCGAAAGAGAGAATTTTCGCCGCATCGTCAGCAGATTTAATCCCGCCCGCCACACAGAAGGGAATATCAATCACCTCTGCCACGCGCGCCACCCAGCTTTTGTCCACCACGCGGCCATCGCTGGAGGCGGTGATATCGTAAAATACCAGTTCGTCTGCGCCTTCTTCGGCATAGCGTTTTGCCAGCGGAACGATGTCGCCAATGATCTCGTGGTTGCGGAACTGCACGCCTTTTACAACCTGACCATCACGCACGTCCAGGCAGGGAATTATCCGTTTTGCCAGCATTGAATCGCCTCCTTCACCGTAAATTTGCCTTCCAGCAGCGCGCGACCCACGATCACGCCGCGTACTCCGGTTCCGCGCAGAGCGGCGATATCCGCCAGGTCGCCGATACCGCCAGAGGACTGAAACGCCACCTGCGGATAACGCGCGCATACCTCTTCATACAGCGAGACGTTAGATCCTGCGAGCGTACCATCGCGTGAAATATCTGTGCACAGCACATGCTTCAGCCCTACCGGGAGATACATCCCGACCAGCTCTTCCAGCGTTACGCCGGAGTTTTCCTGCCAGCCGCTGACCGCGACCTGCTTATTACCCTGCTCGTCAATGCGTACATCCAGCGCCAGCACCAGCGCATCCGCACCGAAGCGGCGGAACCAGCCCTTGACCGTCTCAGGATCTTTCACAGCGGTCGAACCGACCACCACGCGCGCCACGCCCGCGTCCAGTAAGGCGGCAACATCGGCTTCCGTACGCACGCCGCCGCCCACCTGCACCGGGACGTCCACGCCAGCCACCAGTGTTTTAAGCAGCGGGATCTGGCGCTTCGCCGGATCTTTCGCGCCGGTCAGATCGACCAGATGCAACACCTCAGCGCCCTCGGCGGCGTAAGCCTGTAATCGCGGCAGCGGGTCGTTGCCGTAGTCGCGCTGCTGCCCGTAATCGCCCTGGTGGAGACGAACAACCGTGCCGTCAATTAAATCTAAAGCGGGAATTATCATCACATCTCCAGGAAATTTTTCAGCAGTTGCGCACCGGCGGCACCGGAGCGTTCCGGGTGAAACTGCACGCCGTAAAAGTTATCTTTCTGCACGGCGGCGGTGAACGCCTCGCCGTAATTGCACTGGGCGATGGTGTAGGTATTCACGGGCATGGCGTAGCTGTGGACGAAATAGAAGTACGCGCCGTCTTCAATACCCTGGAACAGCCTGTTGCCCGCCTTCGGATAAACGCGGTTCCAGCCCATGTGCGGCAGTGGCAGGCCGTGGTCGGTCATTTTCGGTACGTCTTCTTCAATAATGCCCAGCAGATCAACGCCGTTGCTCTCTTCGCTGCGGCGGCCAAGCAGCTGCATGCCGAGGCAAATGCCCAGCACCGGTTGAGTACAGGCTTTGATGAGATCTACCAGCTCGCGCTCATGGATCTGATCCATCGCCGCCTGGGCGGTGCCAACCCCCGGCAGAAAGAGTTTATCTGAGCGCAGAACCACGTCCGGGTCGCGGCTCACCACCGGCTCGTAGCCGTGGCGCATAATCGCCGACTGTACGGAGTTCAGATTGGCGCATCCGGTGTCCAGAATCACCACGTTCATTACAGCACTCCTTTCGACGAGGGCAGGGCGTCACCTTCCACGCGGATCGCCTGGCGCAGGGTACGGCCAAAGGCTTTGAACAGGCTCTCGACGCGGTGGTGATCGTTTTTGCCTTTGGTTTTCAGGTGCAGCGTCAGGCCCATAGTGTAAGAAAGCGAGCGGAAGAAGTGTTCCACCATCTCGGTGCTGAGATCGCCCACGCGCTGGTAGGTGAAGTCAGCTTTATATTCCAGGTGCGGACGTCCGGAGATATCCATCGCGCAGCGCGCCAGGCACTCGTCCATCGGCAGAACAAAGCCGAAGCGGTTGATGCCGCGCTTGTCGCCGAGCGCCAGCTTCAGGGCTTCGCCCAGCGCCAGGCCGGTATCTTCCACGGTGTGGTGATCGTCGATATACAGGTCGCCCTTAACCGTGATCTCCATACGGAAGCCGCCGTGCGTGGCGATTTGATCCAGCATGTGGTCAAAGAAACCGACGCCGGTGTGGATCTTGCTGCCGCCTTCGCGGTCGAGCCAGACCTTCACGTCGATCTGCGTCTCTTTGGTGTTGCGTTCAACGTGGGAATAGCGGTCGCGTCTGGTGAGCTGCTCGCCAATCATCGCCCAGTTTAGCGTGTCGCGGTTATAGCGCAGACCCGCAATGCCCATGTTTTCCGCCAGCGTGATATCCGTGACGCGATCGCCAATCACATAGCTGTTGGCTTTATCCAGCGCCTCTTCAGCCAGATAACGTTCAACAAGCTTCAATTTTGGCTTGCGGCAGTCGCACTCGTCGGCAGGCATATGCGGGCAGATCAGCACCTCGTCGAAGGCGATGCCCTGCGAGGTCAGCACCTGCATCATCAGGTTGTGCGGGCCGTCAAAGTCCGCCTGCGGGAAGCTGTCGGTGCCCAGACCGTCCTGGTTGGTGATCATCACCAGCTTATAGCCTGCTTTCTGAAGCTTCAGCAGCACCGGGATCACGTCGGGTTCAAACGCCAGCTTGTCGAAACGATCGACCTGAAAATCGCTGGGTGGCTCCGAGATGATGGTGCCGTCACGATCGATAAAGAGATACTTCTGACTCATACTTTCTCCGCTTTCAGGGCGTCAATCACGCGCTGGCTCTCTGCACGGGTGCCGACGGTAATACGCAGGCAGCCGCTCAGGGTAGGTTGTTTATTCTGGTCTCGTAAGATAATGCCCTGATCCCACAACGATTTAAATATCGCGCTTGAGGCGGTGAAGCGCACCAGGATGTAGTTGGTTTCCGAGTCGAACACCTCTTCCACGCACGGAATCGTTTTCAGGGCATCGACAAGATACTGACGCTCTTCCAGGATCTGCGCCACACGCTCGCGCATCGCGCTGATGCCCTGCGGGGCCAGCGCCTGTGCCGCAATATCGGCAACCGGCGTCGAGAGCGGATACGGGGCGATGACTTTCAGCAGCAGGTCGATAATTGCTTTATTTGCCAGCGTAAATCCACAGCGAAGGCCGGCGAGGGCGAAGGCTTTGGAAAGGGTACGCAGCACAACGAGATGCGGATACTCTTCAAGCCAGCCTGCCAGTGTCGCCTGTGGGCAGAACTCAATGTAGGCTTCGTCGGCCACGACCAGCGCTTTGCCGCGCGTCATTTCCAGCAGAGAACGGATATCCTGCGGATTGATAATCTGCCCGGTCGGGTTGTTCGGGCTACAGACAAACACCACCTTCACGCCGTCGAGGTTATCGGCAATGCCCTGCAAATCCAGCTGCCAGTTGTCCAGCGCCTGCACGTTGCGGCAGGCCACGCCAAAGGTTTCGGCGCTGACGCTGTACATGCCGTAGGTGGGCTGGCAGTACATCACCGCGTCTTTACCCGGCTCGCAGAAGGCGCGGATCAGCAGCTCAATCCCTTCATCCGCCCCACGGCTGACCAGCACCTGCTCAGGCTTTACGCCTGCATACTGCGCATAGTTCTCGATCACCGCTTTCGGCTGACACTCCGGGTAGCGGTTCAGCGTCTGCTGCGAGAGCTCAAAGGCCACCGCCGTGGGATATTCGTTGGCATTCAGCCAGACATCGCCGTTGCCGCCAAGACGACGCGCAGACTGATAGGGCGTCAGGCGACGGACATTTTCGCGGGCTAATTCTTCGATGTTCATGCTTGCTCCTTCAGGGCGGCAACGCGCAGCGTCACGGCATTTTTGTGGGCAGTCAGGCGCTCGGCGGCGGCCAGGGTTTCAATGGTCGACGCCAGCGAGGCAAATCCCTCGCGGGAGAGTTCCTGCACAGTCATGCGCTTCTGGAAATCCGCCAGCCCCAGGCTGGAGCAGGTTGAGGTATAGCCATACGTGGGCAGCACGTGGTTGGTGCCGGAGGCGTAATCCCCGGCTGATTCCGGTGACCAGTCTCCGAGGAACACTGAGCCTGCGCTGGTGATGCTGTCGACCAGATCGCGCGCGTTACGGGTCTGAATAATCAGGTGCTCAGGACCGTACTGGTTGGAGATGGCGATGCACTGGTCAAGATCGCGAGCCACAATCAGGCGGCTGGCCAATAGCGCCTGACGCGCCGTTTCCGCACGCGGCAGGTCAGCCAGCTGACGCTCAACGGCGTCGCCCACGCGTTTTGCCATGTCGGCATCTGGCGTCAGTAAAATCACCTGCGAGTCAGGGCCGTGCTCGGCCTGCGAGAGCAGGTCAGAGGCCACGAAATCCGGTGTAGCGCCGCTGTCGGCAATCACCAGCACTTCAGACGGACCGGCAGGCATATCAATCGCCGCGCCGTCCAGACGCTGGCTGACCTGACGCTTTGCTTCGGTTACGTACGCATTGCCCGGACCAAAGATTTTGTCGACCTTAGGAATGGATACTGTCCCGAACGCCAGGGCAGAAATCGCCTGCGCACCGCCCACTTTATAGATCGCCTGCACGCCGCACAGCTTCGCCGCGTACAGGATCTCATCGGCAATTGGTGGAGGAGAGCAGAGCACCACCTTCTGACAACCGGCAATACGTGCCGGGGTGGCCAGCATCAGGACGGTCGAAAACAGCGGAGCAGAGCCGCCGGGAATATAGAGGCCAACGGACGCCACCGGGCGCGTCACCTGCTGGCAGCGCACGCCGGGCAGGGTTTCCACATCCACCGCCTGCAATTTCTGCGCGGTGTGGAAGGTATCAATATTTTTCACCGCGACGGCCATCGCCTGTTTGATGTCATCACCCAGACGATTGCTGGCATCATTGATTTCCTGCTCGGTAACCTGTAAAGCGCCGACTTCCGTCTTGTCAAACTTTGCGCTGTACTCGCGCAGCGCGTCGTCCCCGCGGGCTTTGACGTTATCGAGGATCTCCGCCACGGTGCGGGTGATGCTCTCCGAAGCGGAAATTGCCGGGCGCATCAGCAGCTCGCGCTGTTGCGCGTCGCTACAGGTATTCCAGTCGATGATTGTTTTAAAGCTCATGGTCGTTACTCCATCATCTTCTCAATTGGCAGCACCAGAATGGAGCTTGCGCCCAGCGCCTTCAGTTTTTCCATGGTTTCCCAGAACAGGGTTTCGCTGCTCACCATGTGCATCGCCACGCGCTGCTGGTCGCCCGCCAGCGGCAGAATGGTTGGACGCTCAGCGCCCGGCAGCAGGGCAATCACTTCCTCCAGACGCTCGGTTGGCGCATGCATCATGATGTATTTGGATTCACGCGCCTGAATCACGCCCTGAATGCGGGTCAGCAGTTTGTCGATGAGCTGCTGTTTGGCGTCGGCCATCTCGCCGTCGCGCTGGATAAGGCACGCTTTGGAGCGGTAGATTACCTCCACTTCGCGCAGGCCGTTCGCTTCGAGCGTGGCGCCGGTGGAGACGAGGTCACAGATGGCATCGGCCAGGCCCGCACGCGGCGCCACTTCAACGGAGCCGTTCAGCAGACAGGATTTAAACTGCACGCCTTTTTGATCGAGGTAACGCTTCAGCAGGTGAGGGTAAGAGGTGGCGATACGTTTGCCGTTCAGCGCGGCCGGGCCGTCCCAGGCTTCATCGACCGGCGTGGCCAGCGACAGGCGGCAGCCGCCAAAGTCCAGACGACGCAGGGTAAAGTAACGCGGATCTTCGCCCTGCGCTCGGCGGGTTAATAACTCTTCTTCCAGTACGTTTTCGCCGATGATGCCGAGATCAACGACGCCATCCATCACCAGGCCCGGGATATCGTCATCACGTACGCGCAGAATGTCGATCGGCATATTTTCAGCCAGGGCGATCAGGCGCTGGGTGTGCAGGTTGATTTTAATCCCGCAGCGGGCGAGCAGTTCGCGTGAATCGTCGCTTAAACGGCCTGATTTTTGAATAGCTATGCGTAAACGTGAGTTATCTAACATTCTGTGTTCCTCGTTAACCTGTTTTAACCTGTCTGAATGCGGTCCAAAAAAAAGCCCCCGGAAGAAGATCTTCCGGGGGCTTTTTCATGCGTTCATGCACCACTGGAAGATCCAAACGTCTTCCAGCACACATCGCCTGAAAGACTAGTCAGGATGATGGTGATGATGGTGGTTTTTAAAAGGAACGCGTGTCATATAAATTCTCGTTGAATGCTTATGCATTTGATGTCTTTTAACCTAAACCAGTTGTACGCCATAAAGCAAGGGCTTTTTTTGATCATTAATTCATTTCATATTGATGGTATGAATTGTGCGTTCCACCAGGCTGGCGTAGCCTTATAACAGGCATCGTTAAGCGGAGAATGTAATGAAAAAGGTCGCGATTGTCGGGTTAGGGTGGTTAGGAATGCCACTGGCGATGTCATTAGCCGCGAAAGGCTGGCAGGTGACAGGGAGTAAGACCACCCGAGATGGGGTTGAAGCGGCACGCATGTGCGGCATTGATGGTGTCGAGCTGCGTCTCGAACCCGAGCTTATCTGCGATACCGACGAGCTGGATGAACTGATGAATGTGGACGCGCTGGTCATTACCTTACCGGCGCGGCGCAGCGGCCCGGGCGAGACGTTTTACTTGCAGGCGGTGCAGGAGATTGTCGACAGCGCCCTGGCGCACCATATCCCGCGCATCATTTTCACCAGCTCCACCTCCGTCTATGGCGATATCGACGGTACGGCGAAAGAAAACACCGAACGCCGTCCGGTGACCGCCAGCGGCCGGGTGCTGAAAGAGCTGGAAGACTGGCTGCACAATCTGCCTGGCACGCAGGTGGATATCTTACGTCTGGCCGGGCTGGTGGGGCCGGGGCGTCATCCGGGGCGCTTCTTTGCCGGTAAATCCGCGCCGGATGGCCAGCACGGGGTTAATCTTGTGCACCTTGAGGATGTTATCGGCGCCATAGAACTGCTTTTACAGGCTCCGAAAGGGGGGCACATCTATAATATATGTGCGCCTTCGCACCCGCCGCGCAGCACCTTTTATCCGCTGATGGCGCGCCAGCTTGGCCTGGCGCCGCCGGTATTCAGTGATGCGCAGGGGGAGCGCAAAGGCAAAATTATTGATGGCAATCGTATTTGCCATGAACTGGGATTTGAATATCAGTATCCCGATCCGCTGGTAATGCCCATGGAATAATTGCGCCGGCGGAGACAATCGCACACCGCAAGGGGGCGAAGATGAAACCGCTGCTGGATGTTCTTGTTATTCTGGATGCGCTGGAAAAAGAGGGGAGCTTTGCCGCCGCCTCGGCGAAGCTCTATAAAACCCCTTCGGCTCTGAGCTACACCGTGCAAAAGCTCGAGAGCGATCTTAATATCCAAATCCTTGACCGCACCGGGCATCGCGCGCGTTTCACCCGTACAGGGCAGATGCTGCTGGAAAAAGGGCGTGACGTGCTGCATACGGTTCGCGAGCTGGAAAAACAGGCCGTTAAGCTTCACCAGGGCTGGGAAAATGAGCTGGTGATTGGGGTTGATGATACATTCCCTTTCTCCCTGCTTACCCCGCTTATTGAGGCGTTCTATCAGCGCCACAGCGTCACCCGGCTGGTTTTTATCAATGGCGTGCTGGGCGGTTCCTGGGAGGCCCTGACGCAGGGCAGGGCGGATATCATCGTTGGCGCGCTGCATGAGCCTCCCCAGTTGAGCGAATTTGGTTTTGCGCGGCTGGGTGTTCTGGAGCAGGTTTTTGCCGTTGCGCCTCATCACCCGCTGGCGAATGAACCGGAGCCGGTTACCCGACGCGTCATTAAAAACTATCGTGCCATTGTGGTTGGAGACAGTTCTCGCCCCGAGTGCGGCATTTCATCGCAGCTGCTGGATGAGCAGGAGGCCATCACCGTTTTTGATTTTAAAACCAAGCTGGAGCTGCAAATAAGCGGCCTGGGGTGCGGTTACCTTCCCCGTTATTTAGCGCAGCGGTTTATTGACAGCGGAGCGCTGGTGGAAAAACAAGTTTTAGCGCAGAGCAGTAACGAATCGGTATGGGTGGGCTGGAATGAACAGACCGCCGGCCTTGCCAGCGCCTGGTGGCGAGACGAAATTTTAGCAAATAGTGCTATCGCGACAGTTTACACTCAGGCAGATGATGGTAAATCAACCAGTTAGAAAAATTATTTTATGGGCAGGTTTCTCAATGTATTGCCTTTTGTATCTTGAATAGGGCAAAATGCCGCCGCTGCAAACAAATAAATAATCGACGATATAAAAGGCGTCGGTTATTTTTTTTTGCATGTACGAAACGAAACTAAAAACCAAGAGGCCGGGCTTCGTACCGGATAGATACTTACTAAAATCCGACAGTTGTTGTCGCTGAGGAAGAAAGAAATGGGGCAATTTTTCGCTTACGTGGCGGTTATCACCGTAAAGGAGAATAACTATGTCGCATAACGCAACTCCAAACACCTCTCGCGTGGAATTACGTAAAACGCTTACGTTGATTCCGGTTGTCATGATGGGCCTTGCCTATATGCAACCGATGACGCTGTTCGATACATTCGGTATCGTTTCAGGCCTCACGGACGGTCATGTGCCGACGGCTTACGGCTTTGCACTGATTGCGATCCTCTTTACCGCGCTCAGCTACGGTAAACTGGTGCGCCGCTATCCGTCTGCCGGTTCCGCCTACACCTATGCCCAGAAATCCATCAGCCCGACGGTGGGCTTTATGGTGGGCTGGTCTTCGCTGCTCGACTATCTGTTCGCGCCGATGATCAACATTCTGCTGGCAAAAATTTATTTTGAAGCGCTGGTGCCATCGATTCCATCCTGGATGTTCGTCGTGGCGCTGGTGGCCTTTATGACGGCCTTCAACCTTCGCAGCATCAAGTCCGTTGCCAACTTTAACTCCGTTATCGTTGTGCTTCAGGTTGTACTGATTGCCGTGATCCTCGGCATGGTGATTTACGGTGTGTTCCACGGTGAAGGCGCGGGCACTCTGGCGAGCAGCAAGCCGTTCTGGTCTGGTGATGCGCATGTGATCCCGATGATTACCGGGGCGACGATTCTGTGCTTCTCCTTTACCGGTTTTGATGGTATCAGCAACCTGTCTGAAGAAACGAAAGATGCAGAGCGCGTAATTCCGCGTGCAATCTTCCTGACGGCGCTGATTGGTGGCCTGATCTTTATTTTCTCGACCTATTTCCTCCAGCTGTACTTCCCGGATATCTCTCGCTTCAAAGATCCGGATGCTTCTCAGCCGGAAATTATGCTCTATGTGGCGGGTAAAGCGTTCCAGGTCGGCGCGCTGATCTTCTCCACCATCACCGTACTGGCGTCCGGTATGGCCGCGCATGCAGGCGTTGCGCGTCTGATGTACGTTATGGGCCGCGATGGCGTATTCCCGAAAAGCTTCTTCGGCTACGTGCATCCAACATGGCGTACCCCGGCGATGAACATCATTCTGGTCGGTGCGATCGCGCTTCTGGCGATTAACTTTGACCTGGTGATGGCAACGGCGCTGATTAACTTTGGTGCGCTGGTGGCGTTTACCTTTGTTAACCTGTCGGTGATCTCTCAGTTCTGGATCCGTGAAAAGCGTAACAAGACGCTGAAAGACCACTTCCAGTATCTGTTCCTGCCGATGTGTGGTGCTATGACCGTGGGCGCGCTGTGGGTTAACCTGGAAGAGAGCTCAATGGTGCTTGGCCTGATTTGGGCAGGTATCGGCCTGGTTTACCTGGCCTGTGTGACGAAGAGCTTCCGCAACCCGGTTCCTCAGTACGAAGACGTCGCGTAAGACTGCGTCGGGTGGCGGCTACGTCTTACCCGACCTAAATACCCCGCAGGCCCGCGTAAGCGAAGCGCCATCGGGCAAAAAAAAAGCCGGAGACATCGCCTCCGGCTTTTTTGTACCCGCTATTCAGACAATCTCTTGCGCATACTGGAACAGCGCTTTCAGCAGCGCCTGCTTCTCAGCATTCCCTTCATACTGACCGTAAAGCATCTCCAGCTCCTGGGCGTAGCTATTAAGAAACTCCGGCGTAAACACGTTGCGCCGATGCTGTAACCAGCGTTCCTGCTCTGCTTCATCCAGCGTGCCGGGATAGTTACGCGCGCGATAATTAAACATCAGCTTCTCAATGCGCTTATCTGCGAAGGTGATATCCAGCGCGGGCAGGTTACGCGGGTCGGTTTGCAGCACGATATTCATCGCCGCGCGATCGGCATCGCTGAAGAAGCCGTTATAAAGCTGCGCATCCACATTCTCAGACGGCACGAACTGCTCTGCTTCGGCAAAAATGGCGACGACTTTCTCGCGCACCTGCGGGTTGTCGCGCAGCACTTTCAGGTTATCGAGGCAGTGCTGACGGTTAATCCCCAGCCGGTCGGCGTCTTCCGGGCGTAGCGTGTTGGCCTGCGCCAGCACCGGGCACTTATTAATGTGCACCAGTTTTACCGGTACGGCTGGCAGGTCACCCAGCGCCTCTTTCGGCGTATAGAGCCGTTCACGTAAGGTGTCGCTGTCGAGCTCAAGCAGCGGGGAGATATCTCCGGCGAGATCCACCATGATGACGGCGTTACGGTTGTCCGGATGCCAGGCAAGCGGCGCCACCCAGCTTGTGTTCCCGCGCCACGCGCCGAACATCCCTGAAATATGCACCAGCGGTTTCATCTGCGGCACGTCAATCAGCGTCATCAGCTTTTGCTTGCTGCGATGGCTCAACAGATACTCAAACAGGCGCGGCTGCGCGGTTTTTACAAGTTTCGCCATTGCGATGGTCGCGTAAACGTCTGCCATCGCGTCGTGGGCATTGCTGTGCTCAATGCCGTTGGCCCGCGTCAGGTGCTCGAGCCTGAAGCTCGGCAAGCCGTCGTCATTCTCCGGCCAGTTAATCCCCTCCGGGCGCAGCGCATAGCAGGCGCGCATGATATCCAGCAAATCCCAGCGTGAATTACGGTTCTGCCAGCTCCAGGCGTACGGATCGTAGAAGTTGCGGTAGAAGATATTGCGCGTCACTTCATCGTCAAAACGGATGTTGTTGTAACCCACCACGCAGGTATTGGGCACCGTGAACAGGTCGTGGATGCGACGGGCAAATTCTGCTTCGCTAACGCCTTTATCCCGCGCTTCCTGAGGCGTGATGCCCGTCACCATCACCGCGCCCGGCTGCGGCAGATAGTCATCGGCGGGCTTACAGTAAAACACCTCGGGTTCGCCGATGACGTTAAATTCGTCATCGGTACGGATAGCCGCAAACTGCGCCGGTCGGTCCAGCGCCGGATGGGTGCCAAAGGTTTCGTAATCATGGAACAAAAAAGTCGGGCGCGCGGCAGAGTCAGACACCAGTAATCTCATCCTGTTAAAAGTTGACGTCTCTATGGTAAACGATTGGGGTGAGCAGTCCGAACAAAAAGCACCGTCAGGCAAGAAATTTGCGAGATTTGTTCCGAAAAAATCTGCGTTCTGTCACATTTTTTTGCAATTAAGGCAGGTAACGACATCAGAACTCCCGTAAAAAGGTCATCGATTTTTACTGACCTGAGGATATACCGTTGAAACGCCGTCTGTTTATTGCTGTTTCTTTACTCGCTTCGAGTATTTCATCCGCGCTGGCTGCCGAGCCGCTGGATTTTTCACCTCAGCCGCCTGCCATCCAGGCTGGCTCCTGGGTATTGATGGATTACACCACGGGTCAAATCTTAACGGCGGGCAACGAACATCAGCAGCGCAATCCGGCGAGCCTGACCAAACTGATGACGGGGTACGTTGTCGATCGCGCCATTGATAGCCACCGCATCAGCCCCGATGACATTGTGACGGTCGGACGTGACGCCTGGGCAAAAGGCAATCCGGTCTTTGACGGTTCGTCGCTGATGTTTCTGAAGGAGGGCGATCGGGTTTCCGTGCGCGATCTCAGCCGCGGCCTGATTGTTGATTCCGGCAATGATGCCTGCGTGGCGCTGGCGGATCACGTGGCGGGCGGTCAGCCGCAGTTCGTCAGGATGATGAATGACTATGTTGAAAAACTGAACCTGCGCGATACCCACTTCGAAACCGTACACGGGCTGGATGCACCGGGTCAGCACAGCTCCGCTTACGATCTTGCCGTGCTTTCACGGGCCATCATTCACGGCGAGCCTGAGTTCTACCACATGTACAGCGAGAAGAGCCTGACCTGGAACGGCATCACCCAGCAGAACCGCAACGGCCTGCTGTGGGATAAGACCATGAACGTGGATGGTCTGAAAACGGGACACACCTCGGGCGCGGGCTTTAACCTGATTGCCTCAGCGGTGGACGGTCAGCGTCGACTGATTGCGGTGGTGATGGGGGCAGACAGCCCGAAAGGACGTGAAGATCAGGCGCGCAAGCTGCTGCACTGGGGACAGCAAAATTTTGATACGGTGCAGATCCTGCATAACGGTAAAAAAGTGGGAACCGAGCGCATCTGGTACGGCGATAAAGAGCAGATCGCGCTGGGCACGGATCAGGACTTCTGGCTGGCATTACCCAAATCGGAAGTGCCGAACATCAAGGCGAAATACGTGATGGATAAAAAAGAGCTGGAAGCGCCGATCGCCGCGCATCAGCGGGTAGGGGAGATCCAGCTGTACGATCGTGACAAGGTGGTCGCGCACTGGCCATTGGTTACGCTGGAAAGCGTTGAAAAGGGTGGGCTTTTCTCCCGTCTTGGCGATTATCTGCATCATAAACTCTGACCTTTTCGGGCAGACTGGCAGTGTTGCGAGTCTGCTCACATAATAAACACTCCTGGATTGCCGATAATCTCGATTCTGCTTTACAGTGTATATATATACAGTAATAAACGGAGGCAGCATGGACTACAGCATCAGGCAGCAACAGAAACGTACGATTGCAGGCTTTCATCTCGTGGGGCCGTGGGAAAAGACGGTCAAGCAGGGATTTGAACAGCTGGTCATGTGGGTAGATGGTCGTCATATTCAGCCGCAGGAGTGGGTGGCCGTTTATTATGACAATCCGGATGACGTGCCGGCAGAAAAGCTCCGCTGCGTTACCGCCGTAACGGTAGTAGACGATTTCACTATTCCTGAAAACAGCGAAGGGGTGATGATGACCGAAATTGCTGCCGGAGAGTATGCTATTGCCGCCGCGCGCGTTGAAAATCATGATTTCGCTACTCCATGGTATCAGTTCTTCAACTCCCTGCTGGAAGACAGCAAATTCCAGATTGCAGCAAAACCCTGCTTCGAACGCTATCTGAACGATGGCAATGCTGACGGCTACTGGGATATTGAGATGTTTGTACCGGTAGAGCACAAAGTGGGATAATCCTGCGAAACGCAGGGTTTTTCAGCCGGGCGCGATCCACCCGGCTGAAAACACAGTACAATTGTGGTTTGCCGTAGAGCTGGAGACGGGTGTGCGCCCCGACAAGTCATTAACCCCTTTTGAAATTCAGTTATACAAACATTATCGCGTGGTGCACGGTTGCCGCATTGCGCTGGCGTTTGTGTTGACCTTCGTACTGGTTCGTTTGCTGGATATCCCGGAAGGGACGTGGCCGCTGATCACGCTGGTGGTGGTGATGGGGCCGATCTCATTCTGGGGGAACGTGGTCCCGCGCGCTTTCGAACGCATAGGCGGTACCGTTTTAGGCTCAGCGCTTGGGCTTATTGCCCTGAAGCTGGAGCTGATTTCGTTTCCGTTCATGTTGCTGTGGTGCGCGGTGGCGATGTTTCTTTGCGGATGGCTGGCCCTTGGCAAGAAACCGTATCAGGCGCTGCTGATTGGCATTACGCTCGCGGTTGTGGTCGGCGCACCGGCGGGCGATATGACCACGGCATTGTGGCGAAGCGGGGACGTGATCCTCGGCTCGTTGCTCGCCATGCTGTTTACCGGCATCTGGCCGCAGCGCGCCTTCCTGCACTGGCGCATTCAGATGGCAAACTACGTCACGGCATTTAACCGGGTCTACCAGGCCGGGTTTTCGCCGAATCTGATTGAGCGTCCGCGGCTGGAAAAGCATCTGCAAAAAATCCTCAATGATGTGGTCAAAATGCGCGGGTTAATTACGCCAGCAAGCAAAGAAACCCATATCCAGAAAGCCATCTTTGAAGCTATTCAGACGGTCAGCCGTAATCTGGTCTGTATGCTTGAACTGCAAATCAATGCCCACTGGGCCTCACGCCCCAGCCATCTTCTGATGCTCAACGCGCATACGCTGAAAGAGACGCAGCAGATGACGCAACAAACCCTGCTGACCATCGCTCATGCGCTCTATGAAGGTAACCCGCAGCCGATACGGGCGAACAGCGAGCGGCTGAACGAAATCGTCGCCGAGCTCAAACAGCTGATGAATGAGCGCCAGGGCGACAATGTGGCGGAAACGCCCATCCATGGTTATGTCTGGCTGAGTATGGAGCTGGCGCGGCAGCTGGAGTTGTTATCGCAGCTGATTTGCCGGGCTCTGCGCAAATAAAAAGCGTATGTGATGCCTGCTGCTTCGATTCAGCAACAATTAGGGTTATGATGGTTTTAAACGATATACTCATTGTCATTCGCAGCCGCTGTCTGTTAAAACGGTTGCTTTAACGAATCCGAATCTCACATTATCAGGGGTGTAAAAATGGAAACTACCAAGCCTTCGTTCCAGGATGTTCTGGAGTTCGTCCGCCTGTTCCGCCGCAAAAACAAGCTACAGCGCGAAATCCAGGACGTAGAGAAGAAGATCCGTGACAACCAGAAACGTGTCCTGCTGCTGGACAACCTGAGCGACTACATCAAGCCAGGTATGAGCGTTGAAGCTATTCAGGGCATCATCGCCAGCATGAAGAGCGATTATGAAGATCGCGTTGATGACTACATCATCAAAAACGCTGAGCTGTCCAAAGAGCGTCGCGACATCTCCAAGAAGCTGAAAGTGATGGGCGAAATCAAAAACGTCGACGCGAAAGGCGAGTAATCGCACACTCTGTTGCCCGGTGGCGCTGCGCTTACCGGGCCTACAGGACTGTTATCACGTAGGTCGGGTAAGGCGAAGCCGCCACCCGACAATTTTACCGAACGCAAAAAAGCAAAAAGCCTGCTCTAAAAGCAGGCTTTTTAAATTTGGCTCCTCTGACTGGACTCGAACCAGTGACATACGGATTAACAGTCCGCCGTTCTACCGACTGAACTACAGAGGAATCGTTGTGGAGGCTTATCTTAGCGGCGAAAAAACTTTTGTCAAACCTGATCTCAGGCAAAAGCGTTTGTTTGATGATTCTGTCGTCATTTTGTTGTAAATCCAAACATAATTTTATGGAAAATACTTTGCAGGATACGCATTTCTGCCCCATCATTTGAAATGGAGTTTCAACTTTCTCGCTAAGGTCCATTTTGAACGTCACCGCACCCCTACGCCAGGCGATTATGCGCACGCCCTGGTATGCAAAACGTAAGAGTTATCGAGTTCTCTTCTGGCGTGAAATCACCCCCCTTGCTGTGCCTATTTTCCTGGAGAATACCTGCGTCCTGTTGATGGGCGTGCTGAGCACATTCCTGGTGAGCTGGCTCGGTAAAGAAGCTATGGCCGGGGTAGGGCTGGCGGACAGTTTCAATATGGTGGTGATGTCCTTCTTTGCCGCTATCGATCTCGGTACGACGGTGGTGGTGGCGTTTAGCCTGGGTAAGCTCGATCCGAAGCGTGCCCGCGAAGCGGCCAGACAGTCGCTGATGATCATGACCCTCTTTTCGATCATCCTTGCGGCGGTTATCCATTATTACGGCAAAGAAATTATCGACTTTGTCGCGGGAGAAGCGACCAGTGAGGTGAAGGATCTGGCTCTCACCTACCTGGAAATGACGGTGCTGAGTTATCCGGCGGCTGCCATCGCGCTGATTGGTAGCGGTGCGCTTCGTGGAGCAGGGAATACCAAAATTCCGCTGCTGATCAATGGCGGCATGAACATCCTGAACATCATTATCAGCAGCGTTTTGATTTATGGCGTCTTTTCCTGGGAGGGGCTGGGCTTTGTCGGCGCGGGTTTAGGGCTGACCATTTCCCGTTATATTGGTGCGGCAGCGATAATTGGCGTACTGATGGCGGGAATTACGCCATCGCTGCGCCTGACGCTGAAAAGTTATTTCCGTCCGCTTAACTTCGCCATTATCTGGGAAGTGATGGGGATCGGGATTCCGGCCAGCATCGAATCCGTGTTGTTTAACGGCGGGAAACTGCTGACGCAGATGTTTGTTGCCGGGATGGGAACAGACGTCATCGCCGGCAACTTTATTGCCTTCTCCATTGCCTCACTCATTAACCTGCCGGGAAACGCGCTGGGGTCGGCGTCGACGATCATCACCGGCAGACGTCTCGGAAAGGGGCAGATAGGGCAGGCGGAACGGCAGCTTCGGCATGTCTTCTGGCTTTCAACCATTGGGCTGACGGCGATTGCGTGGGGAACTGCGCCTTTTGCCGGGCTGATGGCCTCGTTCTATACGCATGAAAATGACGTGAAAGAGGTCGTGAAGGTGCTCATTTGGCTCAACGCGGCGTTTATGCCAATCTGGGCCGCGTCCTGGGTACTTCCTGCCGGGCTGAAAGGGGCGCGCGATGCCCGGTTTGCGATGTGGGTCTCCATGCTCGGCATGTGGGGCTGTCGCGTCGTGGCGGGCTACACGCTGGGGGTGATGTTAGGTATGGGCGTTGTCGGCGTCTGGCTGGGGATGTTCCTTGACTGGGCCGTGCGCGGCGCGCTGTTCTACTGGCGCATGGTGAGCGGGCGCTGGCTGTGGAAATATCCGCGAAAAAAACCGGAGCAGGAGGTTTCGGAAACGACAAGTGCCTGACAAATGTGCGAAGTGGAGAATAAATCGGCAAACGATTGAAAATCTGCATTCACCCTTTGACATCCTCAGGGCGCATCGATAATATGCGCCCCGTTCACACGATTCCTCTGTAGTTCAGTCGGTAGAACGGCGGACTGTTAATCCGTATGTCACTGGTTCGAGTCCAGTCAGAGGAGCCAAATTTAAAAAAGCCTGCTTTTAAAGCAGGCTTTTTGCTTTTCTGCGTTCGGTAAAATTGTCGGGTGGCGGCTTCGCCTTACCCGACCTACGAAATCCCAGGCCGGGTGAGTGGTGTGCGTGATGTGTCCTTGTTATCAGCGGAACGGTGGCTCATTGAAGGTGCGCAGCTTGCGGGAATGCAGTTTGTCGCCCTCTGCACGCAGTAAATCGATGGCGCGAATACCAATCTGAAGGTGCTCTGAGATCGCCCCTTCGTAAAAACGGTTCGCCTGGCCCGGCAGTTTGATCTCGCCGTGCAGCGGTTTATCGGACACGCACAGCAGCGTGCCGTAAGGGACGCGGAAGCGGTAGCCCTGCGCGGCAATGGTGGCGCTTTCCATATCGATTGCGACCGCACGGCTAAGATTGAAACGCAGGGCGGAGGCGGAATAGCGCAGCTCCCAGTTACGATCGTCGGTGGTAACGACCGTACCGGTACGCAGGCGCTGTTTCACCTCTTCACCCGGCATGCCGCTCACCTCTTTGGTGGCGTCGTACAGAGCGCGCTGCACTTCCGCGATACTCGGGATAGGAATATCCGGCGGCAGAACCGCGTCAAGAACATGGTCGTCACGCAGATAAGCGTGGGCGAGGACGTAATCGCCAATCAGCTGGCTTTCACGCAGGCCGCCGCAGTGGCCGATCATCAGCCAGACGTCCGGGCGCAGTACCGCCAGATGGTCGCAGATGGTTTTCGCATTCGACGGGCCAACGCCGATGTTAATCAGCGTAATGCCCTGACCGTCGGCGGTGATCAGGTGCCAGGCTGGCATCTGGTGCTTTTTCCACGCCAGGTCGGAGATGGCCTCTTCCGGTGCTTCGGTTTCGGCGGTGATCCAGATCCCGCCCGCGCAGGAGAGGGCGACGTAAGGGCTGTCCGGGTCGAGGATCTGGCTACAGCCCCAGCGGACAAATTC
This sequence comes from Enterobacter cloacae complex sp. CDL013, assembly GCF_049238805.1. NCBI lineage: Bacteria > Pseudomonadati > Pseudomonadota > Gammaproteobacteria > Enterobacterales > Enterobacteriaceae > Enterobacter > Enterobacter cloacae complex sp. CDL013. Next base: position 483,712 of record NZ_JBMKGT010000002.1, read on the forward strand.
GTCTACATAGCGGGTGTAGTTGGTAAACAGCACGAACGGCTGGAAATGTTCGGCTGGCGTGCCGGTGTAGTGGCGCAGGCGTGCCAGCGAGAAATCGACACGGCGGGCATCAAAGTGCGACAGCGGTGAAAACTCTGCCGGGTGATAGATCCCGTCCGCCGTCTCATCGCCAATCTGCGACAGCTCAGTGGTCGGGAAATGACGGGTCAGCCCTGCGCTCATGGAGCGATCCAGCGTCAGCGCTGAGCCGTCTATCACGTACGGGTAAGGGATCTCGTGCAGGGACGGCTCAACGCTGATATGCGCGCCGTAATCCTGATACAACAGGGTAAGCTGCTCTTCCAGGTAGGGGCGGAACAGCGCAGGTCGCGTGATGGTTGTGCTGTAACAGCCGGAGTGGGTGAAACGCGCATAGGCGCGGGTTTTCGGATTGCTGCTGGCGCTACCGTCCCAGGTGACAGAGAGCGATGGATAAACAAAAAGGCCCTGGGTTCTGGCCTTTTCATCGGGAAGTTTCCCTGTTTCGATATAGTCACTGATGGCGCTGCGCAGTGCATTGACGGACTGTTCATACAGCGCGTCGAGTTTTTCCAGTGCCTGAGCCGGGGTCAGGCTGGAGCCCTTATTATTCATGTCTGTCTCCTTGTTCCACAGGTGTGCGGCTATACCCGATAGTATGTCACACGCCTGTGAAACAAAAGTGAGGAGATCAGCTGTGCGCGGTTTCCTTCATCAACAGGGCGGTGGCAGCAGAAAGCAGGCAACCTGCCAGCAGATAAATCGCCACGCTATGCCAGTTACCGCCGGAGAACGTCACCAGCGCGGCGGCGATAAACGGCGTAAACCCGCCGCCGACCACGCTCGCCACCTGATATCCCACGCCCGCGCCGCTGTAGCGGTAGCTTGCGCCAAACAGCTCGGTAAACATCGGCTGCTGCACGCAGACCACCATATCGTGAGCGATGTTCGCAAGCATGATCGCGAAGAAGACAATCCAGAAGACCGACTGTGCCTCCAGGGCCATAAAGAACGGCCAGGCGCTAAGTGTGCCTATGAGCGCCCCGGTGATATACACCCGTCGACGGCCAAAGCGATCCGCCAGCCAGGCGAAGCAGGGGATGGTCAGGCAGCTGATCCCGCCCACCACCAGGCCAATATTCAGGAACAATTCCCGCGGAAGGCCGAGGTTTTGCGTGGAATAGTTGAGGGCAAAGGCGGTGACGATATACATCGTCAGCAGTTCGCACAGGCGCAGGGCGATAATTTTCAGAAAAGCGCCAGGGTGCTGCACCAGCGCTTCCATCACTGGCAGCCGTTTTTTGGCGACCGGTTTTTCGCGCTGCTGCCGCTCAAACTCAGCCGACTCTTCCATGCCGTTACGGATCCACAGGGCCACCACGACCAGCACAATGCTGAAGATAAACGGAATACGCCAGCCCCAGCTCAGGAACTGCTCGTCTGTCGTGAGCTGGCTTATTAGCGACACCAGGCCCGTGGAGAGCAGCAGACTCACGCCATAACCTACCTGCACGCCGCTGCTGTAGAACGCTTTCTTGTTCTTCGGCGCGCTTTCCACGGACAGCAATGCCGCACCGCCCCATTCGCCGCCAACGGCAAAGCCCTGAATGGCGCGCAGCGTCACCAGCAACACCGGGGCCCACCAGCCAATCGATGCAAAGGAGGGCAAAATACCGATTAGCGCGGTGGCAATACCCATCATCCACACGGTGAGCATCAGCATACGTTTCCGGCCAAGGCGATCGCCGAAGTGGCCGAAAATTATCCCGCCCAGCGGACGAAACAGAAAACCGACGCCGAAGGTGGCAAACGCAGCAAGCGTACCCATGGCGGGGCTGATCTGGGGAAAGAATTCACGGTTAAAGACCAGCGCAGCGGTAATACCGTAGAGCAGAAAATCATACCAGTCGACGACGGCGCCTGCGAAGCTACCTAAAGCGGCGCGGCGGGCGCGGTTAAGCGAGGGTGTCTCCTCGTTGCGGCGAGCGGAGATAAGGGTGGAGTCCATAGTTGTCCTGTCTGTACTGATTTTTAATTATTGGTATAAGGAAAGGTCACTCACATCACGGCCGTCATATTGGCGGAACGTATGAGACTACCGCGACACGCGGCCTGAGAAAACGTTTTTATCTTTCCTGAAAGCGCAGAATAAATAAATTTCATCTTATCGGGCGACAACATAAATCAGCCTGTTTGGCTCCGGTTAGGGCTGAATGGTTTACAGTAATAATGATCGCTGTGTGACGTAAGCTGAGGGAATAACGATGCAACGCCTCTTTCCTGCACTGTGGGTAGTCCTGTTTTTAGTCGTATCTCCGCTGCATGCGGAGCCGAAAGTCTATGGCGAACAGCGTATTCATCGCTGGTGGGATGCAGTAACGGACGATATTGCGCAAACCTGGGAACAGCCGGATCGTTACGATCTCTACCTTCCGTTTTTGAGCTGGCATGCACGCTTCATGTATGACAAAGAGAAAACGGATAATTACAACGAAATGCCGTGGGGCGGGGGGCTGGGCGTGTCTCGCTACAACGACGAGGGCAACTGGAGCGCGCTGTTTGCCATGATGTTTAAAGATTCCCACAACGAGTGGCAGCCCGCGATGGGTTACGGCTGGGAGAAGGGGTGGTATCTGGATAACGCAAAAGATTTCCGTCTGGGGCTCGGGGCCGCCGCGGGGATCACCGCGCGCGACGACTTTGCCAACTATGTCCCGCTGCCGTTTATCTTCCCGCTTTTCTCTGCCGGATATAAGCGCGTCACCGTCCAGTTCACCTATATTCCCGGGACCTACAACAACGGCAACGTGCTGTTTGCCTGGCTGCGCCTGGGCTTTTAGAGGGTGATCACTTTTTTGGCCACTGTGTTGGACAGGATCAGCAGCGAAAACAGGACCGACGTAACAAACGTAAGCACAATCAGAGCAAGTTTGGTGCTCAGGGACGTCACCGGAATGAGCGCGGTCAGCAGGTGAAACACCGAGTAGTGCATGATATAGACCCCGGTCATCGTTTTGCTAATGGCGGCCAGCACGGACTCTTTAAACTCCGCATTGCGGCGAAACCGTACGCCATTTGCCGCAATCACCAGGGCAATAATCAGAATGTAAATTTGCGATCCGGTGAGGATAAAGGCGTTTCTGTCTGCTTTAAATAGCGCAAAAAAGAAGTGCCGTTCGTAAAACCATGTGAAGAGATAGATAAACGGTATCGCAATCACCGCGGCCCTGACCACGTTTTTGCGGCCGATCCACGCCGCGATCTGCGGATCGCAAAAGAGCTGGCCTGTCAGATAAAACAGCAGCCACGTCCACAGGCGATACTGCGGCGACAATGAAAGGACGTGGGCATCAGGATAGAGGGCCGACAGCAAATCGTACCCGTATGAGAAAAGCAGCAGGGCGGCAATCACCCCGCAAAAGAGCGTTCGTCGCTGGCTGAGCCGCTCCACCACCGGGTGAAACGTGTAAATCACGATAAACGCGAACACGAACCAGGGCTGGATCAGATATCCGCGCTGGTAGGGCTCCCACAGGTAGTAAATGGTTACCCAGAACAGAAAGACGATCACCAGGCGTTTGATCTTATCCAGCTGCCAGCGCGTGCCGTGTCGGGATTGCCCGTCCAGATACCCTGCAACCACAAAAAATAACGGTGTGGCGATGGTCGAAATGAAGGTTAAAAAACCGAGGATCCAGTGATAGTCATAATCGTAATGATCCCAGGTGTTGTAGATGGTGAAAAAGGTAACCGCCGTCATACAGCCCAGCGTCTTGATGATATTCAGCCCTGTCGCATTCATTGTTGTTCAGCTTTGTCCTTACGATGGAAACACGCGTAAATTACGGGGAGTACCAGCAGCGTCAGGATTGTAGCAAACCCAAGCCCAAACATAATCACAACGGCCATGCTCTGGAAGAACACATCCAGCAGCAGAGGGGCGAGGCCGAGTACGGTCGTAAAGGCGGTGAGGAGGATGGGACGCAGGCGCGACGTGGCGGCGTAAACGATCGCACTGTGCTGATCCTGCTGCGCTTTCTGCTGTTCTATCTCTTCCACCAGCACAATGCCGTTGCGGATCAGCATCCCGCTCAGGCTCAGCAGGCCAATCAACGCCATAAAGCCAAAGGGGATGCCGGTAATTAAAAACCCCGGCGTCACGCCGATCAGCGCCAGCGGCACGGTCAGCCAGATAGCGACGGCGTTTTTCACCGAACTGAACATCAGCACCGTGATCACAAACATCACCAGATACCCGATCGGCAGCGTGGTAAATAGCCCCTGCTGCGCTTCGCTGGAATTCTCCGCGTCCCCGCCCCACTCAATGCTGTAGCCGTGAGGCAGGGGCAGGGCATCTATTTGCGGCTTCACGCGGGCGAGAATATCGCCGGACGTTTGCTGGCTCAACGGGTCAGGGTCGGTCTGCACGGTCAGCACGCGCGAGCGGTCGCGACGCAGGATCAGCGGATCTTCCCACTCCAGCGCGAAGCCGCTGACGACGTTGCTCAGCGGAATATACTGCTGCCGGGTCTGGCTCCAGACCAGGACGTTGTTCAGGTGGTTGGCGTCCAGCCGCTCGCTTTCCGGCGGGCGCACCACCACGGGTAACAGATCGCTTCCTTCTCTGTACAGGCCTGCCCGGCTGCCGGAGAAATTCATCTCCAGTGCGTTATCGACGTCCTGCTTATCCACGCCAAGCTCACGTCCGAGCGCGGTGACGTACTGCGGGCGGATCACTTTGCTGCGGTTTTGCCAGTCGTTCCTGACGCTGTCCGTCGCCGGATCGCGCGTAAGAATGTTGTCTACCTGGCTGGCGATCAGACGCAGCCTGTCGGGATCGGGGCCTTTAATACGCACTTCAATAGCGCTGTCGCCGGAGGGGCCAAACATCACCCGCTTCGTGCTGGCGTTAACCTGCGGATAGTTCCGAGCGATGTACTCATCAACGTGGCGGGTCAGGGCGGGGATGTTACGCTGGTCGTCCATTCTCACCATGATTTGCGCATAGTTGCTGTACTGCCGCTGTCCGCTGTAGGTCAAAATAAATCGCATACTTCCCTGACCAATCGTCGAGACCGTGGTTTCCACGCCAGGCTGGCCGTTAATGGTTTTCTCGATATCACTGGTCATCTTCTCGGTCCATTTAATGTCGGTACCGTAAGGGAGCCAGAGGTCGACAAAGAAAATCGGCGTGCTGGAGGAGGGGAAGAAGTTCTGCCGCACCGAGCCAAAGCCCCAGATGGCGGCTGCCAGCAGTGCGGCCATCACCACCAGCGTTGGCGCTTTACGCCGTAACAGCGCGTTGAGCACCGCCTGATAGATCCGATAGATGCGTTTGTCATAGGGATCCGTTTCGTCGGCCTCTGGCGGCGCAGCGTCCCGTTTAAACAGCCACCATTTGATCAGCACCGGTGTAATGGTGAGGGCAGAGAACCAGCTCAGCATGAGCGAAATCAGCAGAACCTGAAACAGCGACTTACAGTATTCGCCGGTAGAGTCCTGCGACAGCCCGACGGGCGCAAAGGCCAGGATGGCGATCACCGTCGCACCCAGCAGCGGCAGCGCAGAACGGCGAATAATGTCGCTAATGGCGTTCATCAGGGACGAGCCCTGCTGCCGGGCTATCAGTACCCCTTCGACAATAACAATGGCATTGTCGACCAGCATGCTGAGGGCGATGATCAGCGCGCCCAGTGAAATGCGCTGTAGTTCAATACCCCAGAGATACATGATCAGCAGCGTACCCAGCACATTAAGCGCGAGGGAAAAGGCGATAATGATCCCGCTGCGTAAGCCCATAAAGATCAGCAACACACCGATAACAATCGCCAGCGCCATCAGGAAGTTAATGATAAATCCGTTAACGGAATGCCCGACCTCCGCCGCCTGATCGTAAAACAGGTCGATATGGATACCTGCCGGTTTCTCGGCTGACATCTGCTCAAGCTTCGCCTCCAGGGCATGTCCCACGTCGATCACGTTAACGCCGGGGATAAAGGAGACGCCCATGGTGACGGCTTCTCTGCCGTTGGCATGGTAGATGCTGGCAGGGGAGGCATCCAGCCCGCGTGACAGGGTGGCAATATCCCGTAAGCGGGTAGCCGCCCCAACGCCCGGCGGGGTCACGATGAGATCGGCCAGCTCGTCAATACTCTCGAATTCACCGGTAGGATGCAGACGAATTGACTCGGTACCGGAGGGGATCTCTCCCGCGCTGGAGACCACGTTCAGCCTGCTGAGCTGGGCAGAAAGCTGGTTCAGCGTTATCCCGCGCGCGGCCATTTTGCTCAGAGAAATATCCACGTTAATCTGCTGGGTGAGGGCTCCGCCGATGGCCACTTTGCCCACGCCTGGCACGAGGACCAACTCCCGGCGCAGCTGCTCGGCATACCGGACCAGTTCCGGATTGCTGAATTCATCGCCGGAAATGGCAAAGAAAAAGCCGAACACATCGCCAAAATCGTCATTCACAAACGGGGTCACTACGCCGGGTGGAAACTGTCGGGCGGCATCACCCACCCGGCGACGCAGTTCATCCCAGATTTGCGGCAGCGCATTTGAGTGGTAGCGCGAGGCTATATTGACCGTAATCTGCGACAGGCCGCTGGAGGAGATGGAGCTGACGTTATCCAGGTAAGGTAATTGCTGAAGCGCGTTTTCCAGCGGCAGGGTGACCTCTTCCTCAACCTGCTGCGCCGACGCGCCCGGATAATGGGTGATCACCACCGCCGTTTTGATGGTAAACGCCGGATCTTCCAGTCTGCCGATGTCCAACAGGGCAATAATGCCACCTACGCCCAGCAGCAAAATCGTCAGCCAGACGCGAACCGGGTTGCTGATAAACTGACGAGAGATATCCATTATAGTCCCCGTTCACGCGTCCAGATACGTACCGGCTGGTTGGGATGTAACTCCCCAACGCCTGCGGCCACCACGCGTTCACCCGCCTTAAGCCCACCGACGATGATGACCCCCTCAGCGCTGACTTGCCCCACGCTGACCTTACGATCTTCAAGGTGCAACGTATCGCCTTCGCCCGTCACCACCCAGACGTGTGGCTCATTGCGCGGGCGGTTATCCGGGTTAAAGACCGCTTCAACCGGCACCACCAGCGCCTCACTGCCCACGCCCGCCGGTAGGTTGGTTAAATTGATGGTGACCGTTCCGCTGACGCCGCCCACGACGGGAAAATCATCCGGGCGGGGCATGGTTAAAATTACCTGCCAGGTCAAAGTGTTGCTGTCGCTACTGCCTGAGTGCTCTTTGTACACAGCGGTAAACTCGCGACCGGGCAGGGCGTTGATCCTCACTACCGGTTTGTATTGCGCATTGCGAATATCGAAGGTGTTAAACAGGTTCTCTGGAAGGCTGAACACCACGTCCAGCAGATCGGTACGGGTCAATGTGACGACGGGCTGGCCGGCTGAGACGACCTGATGGTTTCGCACATGTACGCTGGCCGCTGTCCCGCTAAAGGGGGCGACGAGCGTCATCTGACTCAATTCTTCGCGTGCAATCTGAAGCGCGGCGTTTGCAGAATCGCGGTTTGCGCGCTGGACATCCATCTCGGCCTTCGACACGGCCTGGCGTCCTGCCAGGGTCTGGAAGCGGTCGAATTGCCGCTGAGCCAGGGTCGCCGCCGTTTGCCTGTCGTTCAGACGTTGCCGGGCTTCGCGATCGTTAAGACTGGCGAGCCGTTGCCCCTGTTTGACAACGGCACCCTGGCGAATGTCCAGGGTCTCAATCTGCCCGGCACGTTTGAACGCAAGATCCGTGGCGTCGCCGGATTCGATACGGGCGGGAAAGACGCGCTGCTGCGCGTTGCCAGCCTTCACCACCTCTGCGACTTTTACCATTTTCGGCAGGGGCGCGGCGCGGTCGGATTTCGGATCGCACGCCGTCAGCAGCAATAAAACAACAGGCAGAAGAGAGAGGTAGCGCTTCACAGTATTCCCCTGATAATAATTGTTTTATTTATTTCGTCATCAATGCTGGGGTGGCGCTATTCTGCCAGGGCCGAGACGACCACATAGGTAAATAAACCGATTGCTGTGCTGGCGATAATGGCGAGCGCAATGAACAAACCAAGGCGAATCAGGCTTAAACCGTACATGCATTCCTCCATGAGGTTGAAGGTGGCGCGGGATAAAGAGAATGATCGTGTTGCATGCCTGACTATGAGCATAGTCGGTGAATAAATAAATGTTAAATAACCATTATTAGTGGCGTGACATACTCAGGCTAAACAAGCGTTACGATAGCGTATCCCCTTTGAATAACATCCTGATATTCCTGTGCTACGTTTAATAGCATCCATTCCTTTTTTCCGTAAAAGGCATTCACGCCTGTACCCATGGGGTTGATGCGATCTCTCCTGATTCACTCACTGTTGTGTTGGTTATAAAAAGGATGCTTGATATGTATAAAACGATTCTGGTGCCGGTGGATGTATACGAAACAGCGTTGTCTGATAAAGCGCTACAGCATGCCCAATTCCTGGCGCAAAGCGCATCGGGTAATGTCCATCTGCTGTACGTTATGCCAAAGTTCTCGGCGGAACTGACCCGCGGTTTTATTGCAGACGCGAGAAAGATGGATGAATATATGATTAATAATGCTAAAGAAAAACTGGCTGCGCTGGTAAAAAAAATCAACCTGCCGGAAGCAAATGTCCATCTGCATGTTCGCAGCGGGAATATACGTGATGAGGTAATCAAACTGGCGGATGAACTTAACGTCGGTGCGATTATTGTGGGATCGCGTAATCCCAATATTCAAACCCATTTATTAGGGTCAGAGGCGGCGAGTATCGTTCGTTAAGCGCATGTTCCTGTTTTCGTTATTCGTTAATGACATGAAAGCAAGGTGATTTCTGAAAAGAACCCGAGGAAGGAACGATGATAACAGAAAAGCCTCACCGCCCGTATTATCAACAGACCGTTGATGAAACCCTGACAAATATCCAATCCAGCCTCGACGGACTCAGCAGTACAGAAGCGACCGCCAGGCTGGAAAAATACGGCGAAAACGCCTTACCGCAAAAACCGGGTAAACCCGGCTGGCTGCGCTTTCTGGCCCATTTCAACGATGTCCTTATTTACGTCCTTCTGGCGGCGGCGCTGCTGAAGTTGATAATGGGACACTGGGTGGATATGTTTGTCATTCTTGGGGTGGCTATCATTAACGCCCTGATTGGCCATATTCAGGAGAGCAATGCGGAGAAGTCGCTACAAAGCATTCGTAATATGCTCTCCAGCGAGGCTGTGGTCATCCGGCAGGGCAACCATGAAACTATCCCGACGACAGCGCTGGTGCCGGGAGATATCGTGGTGATACGCGCCGGGGATCGCATTCCTGCCGATCTTCGCGTGATAGAGGCGCACAACCTGCGGGTGGAAGAAGCTATTCTCACCGGCGAATCCACGGTAGTGGAGAAAAGCAGCGATGTGCTCAGCGGCGAACTCCCGTTAGGTGACCGTTACAATCTGCTGTATTCGGGCACCACCGTCAGCTCCGGCGGGGGAAAAGGGCTGGTGGTGGCAACCGGTGGGGAGACCGAACTCGGCCATATCAACCAGATGATGTCAGACATTGAAAAACACCGTACCCCGTTGATGGTGCAAATGGACAAGCTCGGCAAGACCATTTTTATCACCATTCTGGTGATGATGCTGGCGCTGTTCGTTTTCAGCCTCATCTTCCGCGATATGCCCGTTTCAGAGCTGGTGCTGTCGCTGATTAGCCTTGCGGTGGCGGCGGTGCCGGAAGGATTACCGGCCATTATCTCGATCATCCTCTCGCTGGGCGTGCAGGCGATGGCGCGTCGCAAGGCGATTATTCGCAAGCTGCCTACCGTGGAAACGCTGGGGGCGATGACGGTTATCTGCTCGGATAAAACCGGCACCCTGACCATGAATGAGATGACGGTAAAAGCGGTGATTACCGCGGACACCACCTACCGCGTCGAGGGAGACAGTTACGAACCGGTGGGCGCTATTCACCCTGTTGACGATCCAACACCGGTCACCGTGACCCAGGGATCTGTGCTTGAGCGCTATCTGCGCACCGTCGATCTATGTAATGACAGCCAGCTGATCAAAGATGAGCAGGGGCTGTGGAAAATCACCGGCGGGCCAACCGAAGGCGCGCTGAAGGTGCTGGCGGCCAAAATCCCGCTTCCGACAATTGACGCCGAATTGCGCAGTAAAATCCCATTCGATTCGCAATATAAATACATGTCCACCCTTTATCACCTGGGCGACGAAGAGGTGATGTTAATCACCGGTGCGCCGGACGTCCTTTTCCGTCTTTGCCAGCACCAGCAGACCCAAAACGGGCTGGAGCCGTTCAACCTGCACTATTGGGAAGAGAAGATTGAAGAGTATGCGCGCGAGGGATTGCGCATGGTGGCTGCGGCCTGGAAACCGGCCGCCAGCGGGCAGCGCGAGCTGACGCATGCGGATCTGCAAGAAGGGGTCATACTGCTCGGCATTGCGGGCATGATGGATCCCCCGCGCCCGGAAGCCATTTCGGCCATTGCCGACTGCTTGCAGGCGGGCATTCGCGTGAAAATGATTACCGGGGATCATCCACAAACGGCGATGAGCATTGGACAGATGCTGGGTATTGGCAACGCGGCGAGCGCCATTACCGGGCGCGAGCTGGAGGCGATGGACGACCACCAGCTGAGCGAGGCGGCGCAAAAATACGATATCTTTGCCCGAACCAGCCCGGAAGATAAATTCCGCCTGGTGCAGGCGCTGCAAAGTAAGCAGGAAGTGGTCGGAATGACCGGGGACGGGGTGAACGATGCGCCTGCGCTGAAGCGGGCGGATGTCGGCATCGCGATGGGGATCAAAGGTACTGAAGTCACCAAAGAAGCCGCCGATATGGTGTTAACGGATGATAACTTTGCCACCATTGCCCGGGCGGTCCATGAAGGGCGTCGGGTCTACGACAACCTGAAAAAGACCATTTTGTTCGTTATCCCGAGCAACATCGCCCAGGCCCTGCTGATCATTATTGCCCTGCTGGCGGGGAACCTGATCCCGTTAACACCGGTACTGATCCTGTGGATGAACATGGCAACCTCGGCAACGCTGTCGTTTGGCCTGGCGTTTGAAGCGGGTGAGAAGGACATCATGAACCGGCCGCCGCGTAAGTCTAACCTGCATGTGATGGACGGATATGCCATCTGGCGAGTGGTGTTTGTCGGACTGATGATTGCCATCAGCGCCTTTGTGCTGGAGGCCTGGCTGCAACCACGCGGTTACTCGCCGGAGTTCATCCGCACCGTGTTGCTGCAAACGCTGGTCACCGCCCAGTGGTTTTACATGCTCAACTGCCGCGTCACCGACGGTTTCTCCCTGAGTAAAGGTCTGCTGGCTAATAAGGGGATATGGATCGTGAGCGGCGTACTTCTGGCCCTTCAGCTTCTGATCATCTATGCGCCGTTCATGCAAATGCTGTTCGGTACCGAAGCGCTACCGTTCCGCTACTGGATCATTACCTTCCTGATTGGGTTTGCGATGTTCATGATTGTTGAAGCAGAAAAAGTCCTTACCCGGAGATGGCGCACGACGAAAAGATGACTGAATGAGCAGGCTAAGCCTGCCCACCGGCAGGCTTTCTCTTTGACTGAGTACAGAACACTATGATTCGATTTGCCTCGTTCGTTTTTACGCTTGGTATTCTGGTTCCCGCTGCATCTGCTGTAACCTACCCCCTCCCTCCCGAGGGCAGCCGCCTGGTGGGGGCGCCGATCACCATCACCGTGCCTGAGGGCAATACTCTGCCGCTCGAAGCGTTTGCAGCGCAGCACGGACAGGGGTTGAGCAATATGCTGGAAGCCAACCCGGGGGTGGATCCGTTTTTACCGCGAGCCGGAACACAGCTTGCGGTGCCGCAGCAGCTTATTCTGCCGCCAACGGTGCGCGAGGGAATTGTGGTGAACGTCGCGGAAATGCGACTTTACTATTATCCACCCGGCAGCAACACGGTTGAGGTGCTGCCTATTGGCATCGGTCAGGCCGGGCGCGAAACGCCGCGTAACTGGGTAACCGCCGTTGAGCGCAAACAGGAAGGCCCAACCTGGTCACCCACGCCAAATACGCGACGCGCTTACGCGAAGGAAGGGAAAACGTTGCCCGCGTTCGTTCCCGCCGGGCCGGATAACCCGATGGGGCTGTATGCCCTCTATATCGGCAGGCTGTACGCGATCCACGGTACCAACTCAAATTTCGGCATTGGTCTGCGCGTCAGCCAGGGCTGCATTCGCCTGCGTAATAACGATATCAAATACCTGTTCGATAACGTTTCGGTGGGGACGCGGGTACAGCTTATCGATCAACCCGTAAAAGTGACCACGGAGCCGGACGGTAGCCGTTGGGTAGAGGTTCACGAGCCGCTTTCACGCAATCGCGCGGAATTTGAATCGACAAATAAGGTGCCGCTGCCCATTTCAGCCGCACAAAGGACGCAGCTGATAAGTGAAGGGGCGGGCGCTGAACTGGAACGGCGGTCGGGGATGCCGGTGAAGCTTGCTATGACTGGTAGCGCTTCGCTTGCCGGGCCTTGAGTACCGTAGGTCGGGTAAGCGGAGCGCCACCCGACAAACTTACCGAACGCAGAAAAGCAAAAAGCCTGCTTTAAAAGCAGGCTTTTCAAATTTGGCTCCTCTGACTGGACTCGAACCAGTGACATACGGATTAACAGTCCGCCGTTCTACCGACTGAACTACAGAGGAATCGTGTGAACGGGGCGCATATTATCGACCTCCGTACGCCTTGTCAAAGGATGTATCGCCCACTTCAGACTGTTTGCTGACAAAACCAGCAAAGTGACGTTTTTGCCAACGGAATGCACCATTATTGTGCAGATATACCCCGAATGGGGCAGATCGGAAACCGTTGTCCCCAACTCAAAACAGGCATCAGTGATTGGCTTTCCTTATTTTCAGCCGCTTAGCAGAGACATACACCCGCTGCAAAAAACTGGCATCCATATTGCAAAACCTGTTTAACAACACAGCCGTTACCGGCACGCTATTTTCGAACAGGGGGCAACATGAACTTAAGACGACTGAAATACTTCGTAAAAATCGTCGATATCGGCAGCCTGACCCAGGCGGCTGAAGTGCTGCATATCGCGCAGCCTGCGCTGAGCCAGCAGGTCGCGACTCTGGAAGGCGAAATGGACCAGCAACTGTTGATCCGCACCAAGCGCGGCGTAACGCCTACCGAAGCGGGAAAAATTTTATATACCCATGCCCGCACGATCCTGCGTCAGTGTGAACAAGCGCAGCTGGCCGTGCACAATGTGGGTCAGACCCTGAGTGGCCATGTCTCTATCGGGCTGGCGCCGGGAACGGCCGCATCGTCGGTAACCATGCCGCTGCTTCAGGCGGTGCGAGCAGAGCTACCGGAAGTGCTGGTTTATCTGCATGAGAACAGTGGTTCCGTGCTCAATGACAAACTGCTCAACGGTCAGCTGGATATGGCGGTGCTGTACGATCGCTCCCCGGTTGCCGGGATCACCAGCCAGCCGCTGCTGAAGGAAGATCTTTATCTGGTCGGTACCCGTGATTGCCCTGGCCAGAGCATTGATTTAACCGCTGTGGCAGAGATGAACCTGTTTCTGCCGCGCGACTACAGTGCCGTGCGCGTGCGCGTTGACGAAGCGTTTTCGCTGCGCCGTCTGACGGCGAAGATCATCGGCGAGATCGACTCCATCTCCACGCTGACTGCCGCCATTGCCAGCGGCATGGGTGTAACGGTTCTGCCCGAGTCTGCCGCACGTTCACTGTGCAGCGCGGCAAACGGCTGGATGGCCCGTATCACCACGCCATCCATGAGCTTACCGCTGTCGTTAAATATGTCCGCGCGCGGCTCCCTGTCACCGCAGGCGCAGGCGGTGAAAGAGATCCTGATGTCTCTGGTCAGTAAGCCGTCGCTGGAAAATCGCGAGCTGCAACTGGTCAGCTGATATTCCAAATAAGCATAAGATGCTGGTTTTTATTATTTGTTCTCCAGCCCGGCTGACTCTAACAATAGCCTTATGTCAGATGCGCCGGAGTGAATTGTGAATTTCCAGCAACTTAAAATTATTCGTGAGGCGGCCAGGCGGGATTACAACCTGACCGAAGTCGCCAATATGCTTTACACCTCTCAGTCGGGCGTCAGCCGGCATATCCGCGAGCTGGAGGAGGAGTTAGGCATTGAGATTTTTATCCGTCGCGGCAAGCGCCTGCTGGGTATGACCGAGCCAGGCAAGGCATTACTGACCATCGCTGAGCGCATTCTCAACGAGGCCAGCAACGTTCGCCGGCTGGCGGATCTCTTTACCAACGACGCTTCCGGTGTGCTGACTATCGCCACCACCCATACACAGGCGCGCTACAGTCTTCCGACGGTTATCAAAGCATTTCGTGAGATCTTCCCGGACGTACGTCTCGAACTGATCCAGGGCACGCCGCAGGAAATCGAAGTGCTGCTGCATAACGGCGGAGCCGATATCGGTATCGCCAGTGAACGGCTGAGCAACGACCCGCTGCTGGTGGCGTTCCCGTGGTTCCGCTGGCACCACAGCCTGCTGTTACCCGCCGATCACCCGCTGAATCAGGTTTCGCCGTTGACGCTGGAAGAGATCGTCAAATGGCCGCTGATTACCTACCGGCAGGGCATTACCGGGCGCTCGCGCATTGATGAAGCGTTCAAGCGTAAAGGGCTCACGCCGGACGTGGTGCTGAGCGCGCAGGATTCCGACGTGATCAAAACCTACGTCGAGTTAGGGCTGGGGATTGGCCTGGTGGCCGAGCAGTCTGGCGGAGAATATGAGGCCGGAAATCTGGTGCGTCTGGATACGCGTCACCTGTTCGATGCGAATACCGTCTGGCTGGGGCTAAAGCGCGGGCAGCTTCAGCGTAACTACGTGTGGCGTTTTATTGAGCTATGCAACGCGGGCCTGTCGGTGGATGAGATCAAACGCCAGGTGATGGAGCCGGAAGAGGTGGCGATTGATTATCAGATTTAGTCGCTAATCAGTAGGCCGGGTAAGGCGCAGCGGCCACCCGGCAAATTTACCGAACCCACAAAAGCAAAAAGCCTGCTTTAAAAGCAGGCTTTTCAAATTTGGCTCCTCTGACTGGACTCGAACCAGTGACATACGGATTAACAGTCCGCCGTTCTACCGACTGAACTACAGAGGAATCGTGTGAACGAGGCGCATATTATCGACCTGCGTGCGCCTTGTCAAAGGGGAAAACACCGTTTTTGTTCGTTTGTCGACAATTTCAGCAAACCGATGATTTAATAGCAAATTTGCTTTCAAATTGCACAGCAAATCGCGCCGCCCGCAGACAGGCGGCGCGCAGGATCAGAACAGAACGGAGTAATTCAGACCAAACGTACGTCCACGGCCTTTATAAGTATAAAGACCCGGTGCGCCGTAGGTTGGGCTATACAGCCCCGGTGCGCGCTGGCCCCAGGCGGTGGTGTAGTCTTTGTCCAGCAGGTTCTCCACGCTGAAGCTGACTTTGCCCACCGGCAGGGCGTAGCTACCCAGGAAATCAACGGTGTTATAGCCATCAATCTTCTTACCGTCGGCGTCAGACACGTCAAAGGTTTGTGTGCTCTGCACGCGTAGCGTCCAGTCGCCCGGCGCCCAGTTGACCCATGCGCTGGCTTTAGACGGGCTGGCGCTGTCGACCGTCAGCTTCTCCCATTTCCCGTTTTCACGCGTTTCGGACTTGATGGCGTTAAAGTTCGCCCCGGTGCTCCAGTCGCTGTCGGTGAAGAAATAGTCCACCTGGCCTTCAACCCCATAGATACGACGTTTGTCGTCCTCCAGGTTGATGGTCATGTCGCTCTTGTTGATGGTGATGGTTTTATCCGAGAGCGAGTAGTATGCCGCCACCTGGGTACGCAGGTTATCGCCGGTGAAGCGCCAGCCGAGCTCGTAAGCATTGACCTTAATCCCGTCCAGCGTTGAGTCGTTCACATTGACGCTGTTTTGCAGACGATAGTGACCATCGACCAGCTGATAGGTGCCGGAGCCGTAGTACTTCGCCAGGTCCGGGATCTCGAAGCCCTGGGAGAAGTTAAACCACAGCTGTTGCTGTTCGGTCAGACGTCCAAGGATCCCGGCGTTAAACAGGAAGTTGTTGTAGTCGGTTTTCCCGCCCGGCACCGCGTCAGCGGAGGTGGCTTTGCCCGTGGCGATTGCCTGCTGCTGGGCGTAACCGACAAAATCGTCCACCTTGTTTTCGGTGTACTGATAACGCACGCCGCCGCTCAGGGTGATGGCGTCAATGTCATAGCTGGCTTGCAGGAACGGCGCGAGGTTGGTAATGCTGTAACCCGGATAACGGCCCACGTTGTAGGCATTGTCCAGCTCCATGCCGCCGCTCGCCGCCGCTTTGCTTAAGTCGAAGAACTGCTGGTTGGCATCGAACGTTTCATGGTCGGCATCCACGCCCCAGGTGAGGGTCAGGGCGTCCATCGGCTTGCTGTTCAGCGTCAGCTTGCCGCCGTAAAAATCGGTTTTCTGCTGGGACGCGCCAATGCTGGTCACCGCGCCTTTGCTCAGCGTCGGGAACGGGTAGTAGGTCAGACTCTCATCACGGTAGTAAATCTGCGCAACCAGATCCTGACCCCAGAAATCGGTGTTCGAGTATTGCAGGTTGATCAGGTGACGCTCTGTGCCCGGGATACGGTCAGAGTTCAGGTTGTCTTTGTTATAGGCTTTGGCATCGCCCGTGACCGCAGCGAAATTCTCCCCAAGGAACAGGCCGTGCTTGCCGTCAGATTCGCTCTTGTAGTACTGCGTGGTTAACTGGAGCTGCTGATGATCGTCGATGTTGATGGTGCCTGTCCCCATCACGTCGATACGGTCGGAATACTGCAAGCCGGTCTGGGTGTTATCGATAATCACCTCGTCGCCGTTGCCGTCATACCAGCCGCCGTAGCGCTGATAGGAGACCGACAGACGACCAGAGGCGTTGTCATTGCCGCCGCTCACGGCTGCGGAGACGTTCTCATCATGGTCGTTATGGCTGTTAAACCCGCTTTTTGCCCCGGTCTGGAACTCCACTTCGGTCTCCGGCTGGCCTTTTTTGGTGACGATGTTCACCAGCCCGCCGGTACTGCCGCCGCCGTACAGCGAGGTGGCGCCGGAGATCACTTCGATGCGGTCAATGTTGAACGGATCGATAGAGTCGAGCTGGCGGCTGTCGCTGCGGGACGAGTTCAGACGTACGCCGTCCACCATCACCATCATGGAGCGACCGCGCAGGTTCATGCCGTAGTTGGTACGTCCCTGGCTGCTGACGTCCATGCCGGGGATCAGCTGGGCCAGAACGTCTTTAATCTCTTTCCCGCCCTGAACCTGCTGCTCAATTTCCGCCCGCTCAATAACCCAGGTGGTTTGCGCCATCTCTGCCACGCTGCGATGTGCCCGGCTGGCGGAGACCACAATATCTTCTTCCTTTTGTTCTTCCGCCCACGCAGAGGTAGAAAGCATGGCAAGCAAGCACGGATTTAAAACCCAAAGATGAGAACGTTTCATTGTTATGTTGATCCTGAATGTGTGTGTCAGTACTCGGTGGTCTTTATTAATGATTTAAAAACCTGGCTGCTCTCCGGGCTGGTGGTGCTCCGCCAGTGGATCACGCCGGGGGTGGTTGCCAGCTCAAACGGCTCGTCATCGTGAGCGCGATTCAAAATTCGCGCCGCGCGCCAGGCCATCAGGCTGAGCTGGGGTTCGGCAATACCGAGACGGTGCATCCCGGCATTCACGGCAAACAGGCGGTTGCTCTGCGGGCCGTCCCATTCAAGGGTAAAATCGTTGTTGATGCAGAAGGCTTCATCCTCATCCAGACGCAGTCGGGAAGAGAGCGGGACGAGAAAAGCAGGCTGCACGGCGCGGTAGCCGGTGGCGAAAATCACCACGTCGCTTTCAAGCTGTTCGCGCCCGCCGTCCAGGTGATGCTGGATGCTGAGGCGAGGTCCGGTTTCCTGGCGCGTCAGCGCCGTCACCGAGCGGGACGGCATCAGGTGCGCCCAGGGTTTTTCACGCAGCACTTCGAAACGGTGGTACATGGCGCGGTAAATCGCCAGCAGTGACTCGGTGGTGATCCCGTCGGAGGTCATTTTCTGCTCCTGCAACATCTGACGTCGGGCGTCGTCACCGAGGGTCGAGAAGCTGTCCACATACTCTGGCGTGAAATACTCGTTAGCAAACGCGGCTTCATCCAGCGCGTTGTAGTTGTTGCGGCGCGACACCCAGTTGAGGCTCAGCGGCTGGCCCCATTCCCCACGGAAGATATTCAGGAACAGATCCGCACCGCTCTGGCCGCCGCCGACGACGGTGACGCGCTTGCCCGCTAAATCCGGCGTGCGCAGCATCATTTCGCTGGCGTGGAAGCAGGTATCGTCCTGCGCGGTGACGCAGTCTGGCAGATTGATCTGCTTCCCAATCCCCACGCAGACGTGCCGCGCCAGGAAGCGATCCCGCTGGGTCACGATCTCAAACAGGCCGTTGTGCTCATCAAAGCTGACCTGCTGTACCTGCTGGCTGAAGGCCAGGTTGGTGAGGTTATCCGCCGCCCAGCACAGGTAGTCGGCAAACTCCTCGCGCGACACGGTGCGCTGCTCGGTGGTGAGGAAACGGTAGAACTTTTTGCGCTGTACCAGGTAGTTCAGGAAGCTGTGGCGGTTGGTTGGCTCTACGGCGCTGACCAGATCCTTCAGGAAGCTGGTCTGCATATGGCAGTCCGGCACCATCATCCCCGGGTGCCAGGAGAAGTGCGGCTTGCGTTCAAGAAACAGCGAGCTAAAACCGTCCAGCCCCTCCGCCAGCGCGGCAATACTGAGGTTGAACGGACCGATACCAATGCCGATGAAATCATAGGTTTTCATTGCGCTGACTCCCGGGAGACCAGAAAAAGAGGGTTATCAAGATCGCAGACGTAGTTCGGCAGCATGCGGCTGCCGCCGTCGTGTTCAGAGAAGGTCAGTTTGACCGGGTTGAGGATCACGCGAATAATCTGCGGCTTAAACAGGTCGAACTTCGCGAAGCGTGCCGCAAGATCCGGATGGGCGGCCATATAGCGATGTAACACCAGCGCCAGGATCTGATAGAAGCGGGTTTCATTCACGCCGCATTGCAGGGTGAGGCGGGATATAAAGCGCAGCACCGTGACAAAGTTGCCGGTTTGCAGGTCGTGGATGATGTAATCCGCGCTGAGGCGCGCCGTCACCGCTTTTACCTGCTCCGGCAGGCTCTGCGCCTGCGGGAAATCTTCATCCACCAGGCGCAAATCGCCCTGGAAATCCTTCAGCAAAATGCGCTGCGGAACGTAATCTTTCATCACCAGCGTGACGTTCTGGCCGTGGGCGATGAGCGCCACCCCGTAGCGACAGAGCAGGTGATAGAAGGGGATCACCGTCGCCTCAAACAGCTTTTCCAGCCATGCGTCAGCGGTTAACCCCGAGCGTTTGATCCATGCGTCAATCAGCGGGCGCCCCTGATTATCGGTTTCCATCAGCGCCGCCATCAGCACCGCCTGTTCACCATCCTGTAAATAGCAGGATGGGTTCTCGCGCCAGATCACCCCCAGCATCTCCTGATAGCGGTACGGCGCCTCAGGCAATGCGGCATAACCCGGATGCGACAGATATCCGGCAGCGGGTTCGCCAAGCACCTGCGCCCCGGAGCGAATCAGCGTGGCATCGCTGGCAAACTGCTGCTGTAGCCAGCGCGAGGCCAGCGGACCGGCGGCAATATACTTGCCCGGAATACCGCGATAGCAGGAGGTGTTGTAGATGGTCAGCGGCAGCTTGATGTCATACGGCGCGCGACGGCTGGCGTTGGTCAGCGTGCGCAGGGACTGCTGCGCCAGATACTCATCGCCGAACTCACCCAGCTCCACCATTTCACCGCGTGCGAGCTGCGCCAGGAAATGAATGGCAATTTTTTGTTGCCACTGCCACGGGTGCAGCGGCACCGGCAGCCAGCTATCATCCAGATCCAGCTCCTGCCAGCGGGCGTCGAACCGCTCGCGCTCGGCATCGTCCATGGCGCTGGAGAGCAGGGCGTTAATATCGCAATCGGCGTCGCTGCTCCAGACCAGACGATCGCGCTGCACGGCGACCCAGTGCAGACGAAAACGCCCGCGATATTCCGGCGCGTACAGGCGCAGGGCATCCAGCCCCCAGCCGCGGCGTCCCTTGTTGAAAATAAACTTCGGGTGACCGCGCATCAGGCACTGTAGCTCGTCCGGGTCAAGGTGGATCAGCGCATCGGCATCCAGCGTTTCACGCGCCTGCAACAGCTGCATGTCGCCCCGCAGCGTGGCGTAGAGATCTTCCATGTGCTCCGCTGTTTGCGCGTCGCTCATCTCCAGTACGGTGGCCAGTTGCAGCAGCGCGTTTTCCGCTTCGACCGCCGCGCCGCTGGTGGTGGTCAGGGTATCAGGGTCAATATGCAGCCAGCCCCAGATCCCACGCGTGGCGCGAAACTGCCAGCACGCGTTGCCCATACTGATGCGCCAGTAGTCCGCCGAATCCGGCTCGGCGCGCAGGGTGCGTTCATATTCCAGTTCGGCGAGGATCTTCGCCACCATCTCGCGGTTCACTTTCTGCCAGAGCGCGTTCACAGTTCCACCTCGTGGAAGAAGCGATGACGCTCGCTCATGATGAGACGGGAGCGTTTGTGCGGAAGTCGAACTCTTTCACCGTGTCGAAACCGGCGGACGCCAGATGGCGGAACAGACGCTGGTTGTCGAAGCGCGGTTCCGCCACAATGCGCGCCGTGCGCGGTTCATCGAGATACAGATAGTGGCTCAGGCCGCGCAGCCAGCTGCGGATATACTGCGCTCCGCGCCAGTTCTCTTCGCCCACCAGCATATGCAGCCCGCGGTCAAAGGGCTGCCAGCGATAGTGGCGGCCAATGCGGTCTTCCGCCGCCCAGTAGAGTTCAAAATAGCCGAATGGCTGATCGTCAAAGCAGCCGATCACCGGATAGCAATAGGTCGAGTCGAGCTGGCGACGCAGGTAGTTCTCCTGCTCGGCCTGCGGGCCGGCCATCTCCCAGAAAGCGTTCACGCGTGGGGTGTTCATCCAGCGGGTAAAACGCTCGCCGTCCAGCGCCACGTCCGCCACGCGGAAGCTCAGGGTGCGCTTAATCTGCGGATCGTAACGGCGATACACCTCGCCCTGTGGGCGGTGAGGGCGCAGCGGGAAGTACAGCTGACGGCTTTCGTCAAACTGCATTCCGCCGCTCGCCTGCGGGCGTTCGCCTTTCAGCCACAGCGGCAGCTGCCAGAAAATTTCACGCGCCAGATAATCTCCGTGAACGAGGCTAAACAGCGCCTGCGCCTGAGGTTCATCCTGCCAGGCTGCCCACGGCAGGGTAATGCCGGTCAGGGCGGGCGCGGCAACAAACAGCTGGTCGAGGGCGTCCACCAGCCAGCCGTCCGGGAGCCCGATCAGCCGCTCCATCACCGCGCTGCCGTCGAGACCCAGCGTCAGCGGCAGGTTTTGTTCCGTGACCGTGCAGCGAAAGCCGTAGCCGGAATGGACGATATTCGCGTTTGCCATCACGCCTTCTCCTTATAAAACGGGTTGCTGAAGTCGAAATAGATCACCGCCGGATCGACGATGGTGTTTTCGTTGCGATCGTGCAGATAGCAGAAGAAGTTGCCTTTACAGTTCCAGGTCGGGCTGTCGAGCACATAATCAAGGCAGCGGGTCTGCTTCGCCGTCGTGCGCAGTTCGGCCAGCGCGTCACGCACGCGGGACATCAGGTTCTCTTCGCTGTCGAAACCGGCAGCGGCGAGCGCGGCGGTGACGGCAAGGGTAGAGTTCAGCAGCAGGTAATAAGGGAAGTAGCGCAGCAGCTGGCTCTCACCGAAGCGGTTTTCAACTTCGGTTTCACCTGCCTCATTCAGCCACGCGTCGGCCCCTTCGGTCCAGGCGCTGCCCTGGCAGTCACGGTAGATCAGTCCAACGGGGAAATCCTGCTGCATCTCAACGAGGATATTTTGCTGGTGCGCCAGCAGGACCAGACCGTAGTCCGCCTCGGCGCTGAACAGCGGAAGCAATACGCGGTCGCAGTAGGCATCCAGCCAGCAGCGCGCGGCCTGGGCGAGGGGTAAGTCCAGACGCTGGCTCAGACGACGCACCGCCGCGGCGAGCAGACTGTCGCCGCCGTCCGGCGCGGCCTGGGTCAGGCTCACCAGCACGTTGGTTTGCGTTTCAGGGGTATCGAACAGCAGATTGACGCGCAGGGCCATCAGGCTCTCTTCCTGAATGACGCCGTGCTCATCGCGCAGCCCCGCCCAGCCGTCCTCCTGCATCACGCGCATGGTCGGGTAGCGCGCCTGGAGCCCTTGCCAGCGTGCCGTTTTCGCCAGCCGCGCCAGGCGCATGCCGCGCTTAACCTCTTTCACCGACAGCGTGCGCACGGAGTTGGTTAGGCGCACGCTCAGGGAAAACTTAATCATGTCGCTGTTGGTTTCACTGTACAGCGAGCGGGAAGAGCTGGTGGGTAGCCATGGCGCACCGGCTTCGCCCAGATCGCGCAGGGCGCCTTTTTCTACCAGACGCTGGCACCATTCCTGCTCCAGCAGATAGTCGGCCTGCCACGGGTGCATCGGCAGCAGCCAGCAGGTGTCGGTGAAGTGACCGAGAAGAGCCGGCGCGCTCTGCGCTGCAAAGCGCAGCAGACGTTCCCGCAGGGAGACATTCAGGCTGTCGCCGGTAATCAGCTCATGCTCAACCGCAAACCAGCGCAGCGGGAAGCGGGAGGCGAAATCCGGCAGATAGCGACGCGCCTCGGCCTCGTTAAACGGCTCGTGCGACTTTGGGGCAGGATGAAAAGCATGGCCGACCAGCAGCGCCTGTTCCGCTTCGGCAAAGGTCAGCGGCTTATCGCGCAGGTTTGCCCAGTTGTGGCGTAAATCAATGGCCTGCCAGGTGTGTGTATGGCTTTCCAGGACGCGCTGCTTAAAGCGAGCCAGCGTATCGGCATCCAGAGCGCCTTTAACCGTCTCTTTTTCAATAATTAAATCAATCAGTTGATGGAATGTGACCGTGTCACCGCCGTCGCTGTCGGCCTGAATCAGCGTTGCCGGGAAAAGATACTGGTGATGCTGTGTGGGGGAGAAATAGCGTACCGGAACCCGAATGGCCTGGGTTGGGGAGAGCGGGATATGAATCAGTGATAACTCATCCGCACGGGTTGCGGGAAGATAGTGCCAGTCCTTCGTTTCGCGCAGCAGCGCGTTCAAAAAACACTGGGCCGCAACATCTGTACCGGCGGAGCGGAGCAGAGTACGCATAGTTGTACCTCATTCCATGACTGATAATAATTCTCGTTATGATATTCATTCTGTTTACAGTGGCAACTATTTTTGCAATATTTGTTTTCATAAACTTCATAATTTCCACACATTTATTGACATTATCTTCACAATTTTATGCGCACCCGTACCGAGAATCTCACTGACGTTGTGGCCCCCAAAGCTAACTGGTCCCTGGCACTGGGCGCCGGTTTATTAGGTATTGGACAAAACGGTTTGCTGGTCATGCTGCCGCAGCTGGTCTCCCTGACCGGATTGTCGCTCTCCGTCTGGGCCGGGCTGTTGATGTTCGGCTCGATGCTCTTTTTACCCGCATCGCCCTGGTGGGGACGCCAGAGCGAGCGGCACGGCTGTAAGATCGTTATGCTGGCCTCGCTGGGCGGCTACCTGGCGAGCTTCGTCGTGATGGCGCTGGTAGTCTGGGCGATGGCGAACGGCGCGCTGAATGCCCTCTGGGGAATGGCGGGCCTGGTTCTGTCGCGCATGCTGTACGGCCTGACGGTATCAGGGCTGGTGCCTGCGGCCCAGACGTGGGCCATTCAACGCGCGGGGTTGGATAAAAGGATGGCGGCGCTGGCGACGATAAGCTCTGGCCTGAGCTGCGGGCGTCTGCTGGGACCGCCTCTTGCCGCGCTGATGCTCGGCGTCAGCCCGGTCGCACCGCTCTGGCTGATGGCGCTGGCGCCGTTGATCGCGCTGCTGCTGGTGCTGCGCGAAGCCGCCGATCCCCCGCTGCCGCCGGTGGCGCACCAGTCGACGCGGTTACAGGCCTCCATGCTGCCTTTCCTGGTGCTGGCGCTGCTGCTGGCAGCGCTGGTCAGCCTGATGCAGCTTGGCTTATCGCCGCATCTTCATCCGTTATTCAATGGCGATGTCGTGCAAATCAGCCATCATGTCGCGCTATTGCTGAGTCTGGCCGCCCTGGCGACCCTGGCGGCGCAGTTTCTGGTGGTACGCCCGCAGCATTTTACCCCGAGAGTTTTACTCTTAATTGCCGCAGTGCTGATGGTGGCGGGTCTTGGGCTGATGTCTCTCGCCAGTTTAGCCCTGTTCTACGTGGGCATTGTCATCACTTCGCTGGGGGCCGCCATGGCAACGCCGGGATACCAGCTTTTGCTCAACGATCGGCTGACGACGGGCAAAGGCGCAGGGGTGATCGCCACCAGCCATACGCTGGGCTACGGGGCCAGCGCGCTGCTGGTACCCGTGGTGACGCGCTTTTACGGTGAGCAGTTTTTGATTACTGCCGCATGGGGAATGGCGCTGCTGTTTCTCGCGGTGAGCGTGTGGGTACGATCGACCGATCGTACCCCTTAAACATTAGTGGAACGGATGAGAGGATGTGCTGGCTGCGTCCTCACTTTGCCGCAGACGCTGGAGTGGATCCTGCTGATAAAACTGGCAAAAACGCTGCCATAGCGCCGGGAAGCGCGGGGCAAAAAGCTCAGGTGCGCTAAAGAAATACTCGGACAGCACCGCAAAGCACTCGGCGGGATCGGTCGCGGCGTAGGCATCAATGCTGGCCGCGCTTTCACCCACCAGGTCGATCTCATCCTGAATGTTTTCCATCGCCGCGTGCAGGTCGTGCTCCCATCCCGCGACTTCACGCAGCGGGATCAGCGGCACGCCGCTGGCGCGATCGCCGTTACGGGTATCCAGCTTATGCGCCACTTCGTGAATGATCAGGTTGAAGCCCGAGGCATCGAACGAGTCTTGAATATCCAGCCAGTTGAGGATGATTGGCCCTTGCTGCCAGCTCTGCCCGGACTGCACCATACGCTGGTTGTGCACCAGCCCGATGTCATCCTCCCACTCATCATCGACGATGAACGGCGCCGGGTAGATCAGCACTTCGTGGAAGCCATCCAGCCATTCGATACCCAGCTCCAGCACCGGCAAGCAGAAGAGCAGGGCGATGCGCGAATTTTTAAGCGGATCCAGTTCGAAGCCCTGTAGCGGTACCAGCCGTTTTTGCTGTAAAAAACGCTCGGCCAGCTGAATCAGCTTTGATTGCTCTTCAGGCAAGAGATTCGCCAGCACGGGGATCGCCAGAGCCTCATCCCAGGGGAGCGCCATATTTCGACCAGCGTCGTTCGTTTTCCAGGGCCACTTAATCATCGCTTTGCTCGTTACTCGCACGTGAACAAAATGGAAAGGTCAGGGGCTGTTAGCATGCCAACATACTCTGTTAAGCAGTATGACACTCCTCATCGGCTGCATGCAGAGTGGCGGCCTGTTTAAGAGGAATCCAGCCCGCATAAACTATCACTATGTGCCGTCAGGTTGATAGCGCTTTAGGGGTATCCCCTTCATTTTGTGAAGTATGTCGTGCGCGGCTATGATAAATCTCTTCTTACCCTACCGTGCTTAAGGATCCCGTCAGTATGCCCGTCAATTTTGACCTCAACGATCTCTATGCCTTCCGCGCTTTACTGGAATACGGCAATTTCCGTCTTGCGGCAGAATCTATCTGCCTTTCCCAGTCGGCGTTGAGTCGCAGAATTGAAAAGCTGGAGGCGGCACTGGGGACAAAACTGTTCGACAGAACCACCCGGCGCGTCACGCTGACCCTGTATGGACAGACCTTTGCCGACCGGTGCGGGCAACTGCTTGCTGACGTGGAGTCCATGCTTTCGGATATCGATAAGGCCAGCGAAGAGCGCACGGGGCTGATCACCGTGGCGACGGTGCCGTCAGCCGCCTGTTACTTTATGCCGGATGTGATCCGCCGCTTTCAGTCCCGTTACCCCCGCGTGCGCATAAAACTGATCGACAGCAGCGCCGGAAATGTTATCGAGGCCGTCACCCGCGGACAGGCGGATTTTGGTATCTGCTTTGCCCGGAGTTTGCAGCCCGACATCGAGTTTGTCCCGCTGGTGGAGGATGTCTACGTGGCCGCCTGCCGACGCGACAGCCCGCTTGCAAAAAGAAAAAGCCTGACGTGGCAGGCTTTTTATCAGCAGGATTATATCGGTCTGGATAAGACCTCCGGCAACCGCAATCTTCTCGACCAGCGGGTCGGGCATATTCGGCCTGAGCGCCCCAGCATCTGCGAAACGCGGCACGTGACGACCATGCTGGGGATGGTTGAAGCCGGGATCGGCATTGCGGCCGTTCCCGCCATGTCAATGCCCCGCGCAGAGCATTCGCTGCTGACGTCGGTACCTTTAACCGAGCCTGAAGTCAGGCGAACCGTGGGGCTGATCCGCCGCCGCGGTCGGATCCAGTCCTATATTGCTGCCGAACTCGAAACGCTGATTACCGAGCAGTATCGCGAGGTGCACTGACGGGCGTTAAGCCCGTTGCCGTAATGACGCTGGCGGCCTGTGGCGAGGCGAGAAAAGTCAGCAGCGCTTTTCCCTGTTCAGGATGGTCGGCCTTCTGCGTTACGGCTCCGGCGAAACGGGTAATGTACTGCATGTCGTCAGGCAACTTACCGACAAACGTCACCCCCGGGACCGGCAGAAGCTCGCTCACCTGCTGAAAGCCGAGGTCGTATTTCCCTTTTGCCACTTCAGACGCCACCGGGATACGCTCAACCCGGTGCGCTTTATCGTGGACCTGGCCGTCTATGCCCAGCTTACGGAACAGCTGGCTCTCAACATACCGGCCGCTGGCGCTGTCGGAATAAGCCATGGAATGCGCCTTCAGCAGCGTTTGCCGCAGGGCAGGCACCGTACTGATATCCGGCACCGGCGCGCCCGCTTTGACGACCATCCCGACGGGCGAATCCGCCAGCTCCACGCGGGAGCCCGCCGCCGTCCTGCGATCCTGTTCCAGTTTCGCCAGCGCATCGCCCACCATAATCACCACGTCCGCTTTTTCGCCCCGGGCGAGCCGGGCCGGAATGGCCTGCGGCGTTTTGCCCATCGACGGGCCGGAGATCACAATGAGCCTGTCGCCGCTTTGCGCTTCGTACTGCGGCGTCAGCTTCTCCAGCGCCGCTTTGAAGCCGCCAGAAATCATCACCGTCACATCCTGCGCAAGCGCGCCCGCGCTGAGGGTGGCGAAGGTCAGGGCGGCAATCACCGTTCTGAATGTAAGCATGAGGGATCACTCCTTAACGGCAGTTTGCAGGATTAACGTGCGACGACGATAGAGATAGAGCGTTGCCAGCAGGGCGCAAACGGCGGCAAAGCTCATCCAGTAGCCCGGAGAGGCTTTGTCGCCGGTGTACTCAATTAAGGCAGTCGAAATCACCGGCGTGAAACCGCCAAAGACCGCCGTTGCCAGGCTGTAAGCCAGCGAGAAGCCCGCCACGCGCACCTCTGCTGGCATGATCTCAGTCAGGGCCGGGATCATCGCGCCGTTATACAGACCGTAGAGGAAAGAGAGCCACAGCAGCACGGTCAGCATCATTGAGAAGCTCGGGGCTGCCGCCAGCATCGTCAGCGCCGGATAGCTGGTTGCCAGCGCCAGCAGCGTCATGGCGATCAGCACCGGTTTACGCCCGAAGCGATCCGACAGCGCGCCGCCCACCGGCAGCCAGATGAAGTTGGACACCGCCACCAGCAGCGTGACCAGAAGACTGTCCGACGCGCTGAGCATCAGGACTTTTTTACCGAAGGTCGGCGCGTAAACGGTGATCAGGTAAAACGCGGTGGTGGTCATCGCCACCATCAGCATGCCCGCGACGACGACCGGCCAGTTGGCGAGCAGCGTTGTGAAGACCTGACGCATCGCCAGATGGTGGCGACGGGCGCTGAATTCCTCGGTCTCTTCGAGCTTGCGGCGCAGGAAAAAGATGAACGGCACAATCAGACAGCCAAACAGGAACGGAATACGCCACCCCCATTCGCGAATGGCACTCTCTTCCAGCACCACATTCAGCGCGAAGCCCATCGCCGCCGCGATCATAATGGCGACCTGCTGGCTACCTGACTGCCAGCTGGTATAGAAACCCTTGCGGCCCGGCGTGGCGATCTCCGCCAGATAAACCGAAACCCCGCCCAGCTCGGCACCTGCCGAAAAACCCTGCAACAGGCGGCCGGTCAGCACCAGCAGCGGTGCCCACAGGCCAATGCTCTGATAAGAAGGGATCAGCACAATCAGAAAGGTTCCGGCGGCCATAATCGACAGGGTGACGATCAGCCCTTTACGGCGGCCCACTTTATCAATGTAAGCCCCCAGCACAATGGCCCCGATCGGACGCATCAGGAAGCCCGCGCCAAAGACGGCGAAGGTCATCATCAGTGACGCAAATTCACTGCTTGCCGGGAAAAAAGTATGGGCGATGTAGGTGGCATAAAAGCCGAACAGAAAGAAGTCGAATTGCTCAAGAAAGTTGCCCGACGTGACGCGGAAAATCGCGCCCGCTTTCGCACGAACCGTTGCAGGTGAGGTTGAGGAAACCATGATTATCTCCAGTTTTATAGCGACGTTATGCTCGTCTGTTTCTGAAAACTGGATCAGGAAGTGGAAATTAATAAGCGCAAATAGCGCATAAACCGATGCGTGTGGTGCATTAATGACAATGCGTTGACCAGTATTTACATATTCAACAATAACTTAACATTTCGATGATCTTTTATTTACCACGTTTCGCTAAGTCGCTGATATATCAGTTTTGTGACACCGCGCAGATGAGAAGCCAGGCGGGGCCTGGCTTGGGATTATCAGCGCAGCGCGTTCGCAATCGCGCTAAACATCAGCGACGCTTCCAGCGGCTGGGCGCTGAATGACGGCTCTGCCTGCGGCCAGGTGGACCACTGGACGATAACCAGATTTTCTTTATGATTAACCATGATCATCTGCCCAAAAATACCCAGCGCCCACAGGGAATCCTTCAGCGAATTTTCGACTTTCGGCTCCACATTTGTGGCGGTGGCTGGCACTTCATTGTTCCACCACTGGTAGCCGTACAACCCCTTCGGATGCGCCTCGGACACCGATCCTTTGGCCTGTGTCCAGGCTGAGGACTGTTTCACCCAGCCCTCGGGGAGGATCTGCTTTCCGTCCGGCAGGGTACCGTTATGCAGGATAAACTCCCCGAAACGCCCCCAGTCTTCCAGCGTGGCGTTGAACCCATGCGCACCCACGTCGTGCTGGCCTTTGCTGTAGGCATGCCACACGCCGTCGCTCGCCATACCGTACGGCTGCCAGATGCTTTTCTCCAGATACGCCGCGAGCGTCATGCCGGTGGCGCGCTCAAGCACATCGCCTAACAGCCAGGCGCCACCCGAGGAATAGGACCAGTTTTCGCCCCCCGGGTGTTCACGGTGTAACCCCTTCACCAGGGTGCGCACACAGTCGTAGGTGCCCGGTTTCGCTTCGCATTCGGTAAGCCGGGCGAAGTCAGATTGCGCGTTGGTGTAATCTTCAGTCCACGCCACGCCCGAGGTGTGGGTGATGAGCTGTTTCAGCGTTACGCCTTCCCAGGCGGTGCCTTTTAAATCCGGTTCGTATTGGGTGACAAGGTCGTCCAGGGAGTGGATTTTCCCTTCTTTAATCGCAACACCCACCAGCGCGGAGACCACGGATTTGCCCACGGAACGCGACGTCCAGAGCGTAGAGTCGGTATTGCCTTCTCCCAGATATTTATAGGCCACTTTGCCATTTTTCAGCACCAGCATGCCGCTGACGTTCTGGCGTTTCAGGTAATCCTGAAGATTGTAAATCTTACCCTTCACCTGATAGCGGGCATCGGTGAGCGGTTTTTCTGCGGGCAGCAGTGGCGTAGCGTTGCCGTGGCGGAACACATCGCCCGCGTAGTTGCGGTAGTCATTGCGAAAGCCCACCACGCGATCGGCCTGGCTCCAGGTGAGCATGGTATGTGCGTCCGGGAGTCTGGCATCGAAAGGCGCCGGACAGGTCGTGAGTTCGGTACCGTTGCAGGCCGCCATGACGGCGGGCGAGAGCAGGCTGCTGATAACCAGCGCCGCGAGCAGTGTGCGGTTTGTTTTGATTTTCATATTTATCTCGTTTGGCTCAGGAAGGACTTCAGTTTAAGAACCTGAGGCCTATAATAAAAAACGCGTTATGGGGGAAAATCCCCCGGAAAAATCGCGTGGAGAATGACGTGGCATCACTGATCTATTCCTTTGCCCAGCTTGAGGCGTTCACCGCCGTCGCTGAGCACGGCAGCCTGATGAAGGCGGCCAGTAAACTCGGCAAAGATCGTACAACCCTGCGGGATCTGATCGATTTCCTTGAGGATGGGCTGGGCTACGCGCTGTTCCTGCGGGAGGGGCGTAGCCTGCGCCTGACGCCGGAGGGGGAGCAGCTTCAGCGGCAGGCGCACCTGCTGATGCGGCAGGTCAAAGCGTTTGAGGCGTTTGCCCGTACGGTGTCGGACAACGCGACGCAGGACATTGCCCTCGTTTACGATCCGTTCACCCCAAGAGCTTTTTTACAGGCGCTGATTGCCACACTGGCGACGAAAAAGATCCGCCTGAGCCTGACCAGCGCATCGCGCGATGAGGCGGAAGCCATGCTGGCGAGCGGTCAGGCCGATCTGGGCATCTGCCAGGCGCGCAACCGCAGCGTGGGCAATGAGATGGAGTGGCGGGCGCTGGGGGCGATCGAAATGGATTTTTACGCCGCAACGGCGCTTTTTGCGGAGGTTGCGTCGCCGGTGTCGCTGCTCGCTCTCTCTCTGGTTCCACAGGTGGTTATGCATGCCGCGTCAGACGAGCCGGTTGCCCGTCGCCTGCAAATTTCAGGGCACACGCTTTTCACTAACGAACTGGAGATGCTGCGCGGCCTGCTGGAGCAGGGCTGCGGCTGGGGATTTTTGCCGACCCATCTTCACGCAACGCAGTGGAAAAACGTAAAAAGGCTGCCCACCGAAGTGGGCAGCCAGGGGATAAGCCAGACGATGGTCACCATCTGGAAGCCGGGCAGTGACAAGCGCGGGTTGATCAACGATACGCTGTCGCAGCTTCCGGCGTTATGGAAACGCTCAGCGCTGTGAGCACCCTTTGCACTGTTTATTCTGGATCTGCTGGAAGAAGTCGTTGCCTTTGTCATCCACCAGGATAAACGCCGGGAAGTTCTCCACTTCAATTTTCCAGATGGCTTCCATTCCCAGTTCAGGATACGCCACGCACTCCAGACTCTTGATGCTGTTTTGCGCCAGTACCGCCGCAGGGCCACCGATGCTGCCGAGGTAGAAGCCGCCGTGCTTATGGCAGGCGTCGGTGACCTGCTGGCCGCGGTTACCTTTGGCCAGCATGATCATGCTCGCACCGTTGGATTGCAGTAAGTCTACGTAGGAGTCCATACGCCCGGCGGTGGTTGGGCCTAAGGAGCCAGACGCGTAACCTTCTGGCGTTTTCGCCGGGCCTGCATAGTAAATCGGGTGATCTTTAACGTACTGCGGCAGTTCTTCCCCGTTGTCGAGCAGCTCTTTCAGCTTCGCATGGGCGATGTCACGCGCCACGATGATGGTGCCGCTCAGCGACAGGCGGGTGGATACCGGGTGCGCGGAAAGCTGCGCCAGAATGTCGGGCATCGGCTTGTTCAGATCAATGCTTACCACGTCGCCTTCTCCCTGCTGGCGCAGGGATTCAGGAATATACTGGCCCGGATTGTGCTCCAGCTTCTCAATCCAGATCCCCTCGCGGTTAATCTTCGCCTTGATGTTGCGGTCAGCGGAGCAGGAGACGCCCATGCCGATCGGGCAGGAGGCGCCGTGGCGCGGCAGACGGATCACGCGAATATCGTGCGCGAAGTATTTCCCGCCAAACTGCGCGCCCAGGCCGAGGTTTTGCGCTTCCTGAAGCAGTTCCTGCTCGAGCTGGACGTCGCGGAACGCCTGGCCGTGCGCGTTGCCTTCGGTTGGCAGGCCATCGTAGTAGCGCGCAGAGGCGAGCTTGACGGTTTTCAGCGTGGCTTCCGCAGAGGTGCCGCCGATAACGAAGGCGATATGGTAAGGCGGGCAGGCCGCGGTGCCCAGGGTCCGCATCTTCTCAACCAGATAATTTTTCAGCTTCGCCGGGGTGATCAGCGCTTTGGTTTCCTGATACAGATAAGTTTTGTTGGCGGAACCGCCGCCTTTCGCCATGCACAGGAATTTATACTCGTCACCATCAACGCTGTAGAGGTCGATCTGCGCGGGCAGGTTGGTGCCGGTATTCACCTCTTTATACATATCCAGCGCCGCATTCTGCGAGTAGCGCAGGTTGTCTTCAATATAGGTGTTATACACGCCCTGACTCAGCGCCGCTTCGTCGCCGCCGCCGGTCCAGACGCGCTGGCCTTTCTTACCCATAATGATTGCCGTACCGGTATCCTGACAGGTGGGCAGCACGCCTTTCGCCGCAATTTCGGAGTTGCGCAGGAATTGCAGGGCAACGTACTTATCGTTCTGGCTGGCTTCCGGATCGTTAAGAATGGCGGCAACCTGCTTCTGATGAGACGGACGCAGCATAAACGCGGCGTCGTGGAAAGCCTGCTGCGCCAGCAGGGTCAGGGCTTCCGGCTCCACTTTCAGCACTTCCTGACCATCGAACTCGGCAACGGAGACATGCTCTTTGGTCAGCAGATAGTATTCGGTGTCGTCATGCGCGAGAGGGAAGGGGTTCTGGTAAATAAAGGGTTTGTTTGACATAGCTTGCTCCACAAAAATAAAACCGCCGGAGGATATGTCCGGCGGTCAGGAATCAGAACATCATGGACATCCACGGGTAGCCATTCAGCAGCAGGGCCGCCAGGAAGATGGCGCCGAAGATGGTGCCGAGGCGCCAGTAGTCTTTGGTTGGCAGGTAACCGCTACCGTAGTAAATCGGGCTTGGACCCGTACCGTAGGGGGTGATGATCCCCATCACGCCCAGAGAGGTCACCATCAGCAGGACGAACACTTCCATATTCATGCCCGGAATGGTGGAGGCGATGGTCAGCATCGCCGGCAGCAGCGCCGTGGTGTGCGCGGTGGTGCTGGCAAACAGGTAGTGCAGCAGGTAGAACGCCAGCAGCAGCACGATGGTGGCGACACCCGGAGAGATACCGCTCATCAGCAGGCCGCCTTCTTTACCCAGCCAGCTGATAAAACCGGTGGAGGAGAGGCCATCCGCCAGCGCCACCAGGGTGGCGAACCAGACGAAGGTGTTCCAGGCGGCTTTGTTGCCGGTGATGTCGTTCCACTCCAGCACGCCGGTCCACAGCATCAGGCCGACGATGAGCAGGGCAGCCATCGCGGGCTCAATCCATGCGGCGGCGAAGATCCACATCAGCAGCGCACAGCACACGAACACCAGCAGCAGGATCTCATTGCGCGACAGTTTGCCCAGTTTTTCCAGTTCACGGGTCGCCCATAACGGTACTTCGTTGTTTACCTTCACTTCCGGCGGGTAGAACCAGTAAGCCAGCAGCGGCATGGTCAGGATCAGCAGAATACCCAGCGGCAGGAAGGCGAGGAACCAGGTCCCCCAGGAGATATCAATTCCGACCGTGCTTTTTACCAGCGCCAGCGCCAGCAGGTTAGGTGCCAGAGCGGAAAGGAACATCGAGCTGGTGATACAGGCCGCGGTAATTGCCACCCACATCAGATACGAACCGATTTTGCGCGCGCTTGGGTCGTTGGGTTTTGAACCGTACAGCGGCGGCAGGTTGGCGATGATCGGGTAGATGGTCCCACCGCTGCGCGCGGTATTGGACGGGGTAAACGGGGCCAGCAGCAGGTCCGCAAACGTAATGGCGTAACCGAGCGTCAGGCTGCGACGGCCCAGGTACTTCACCAGAATCAGCGCCAGGCGGCGACCGAAGCGGGTTTTGTCGTAGCCCGCAGCAAACATAAAGGCACCGAAGATCAGCCACACGGTGGAGTTACCAAACCCGCTGACCGCCCATTTAAAGGAGGCGCCCGCCAGCTTGAATTTTGGGTCAGCCAGCTGTTCCGGGCTAAAGAGCACCCACTGGCTGCACAGCGCAATCGCCACGACGCCGGTAAGACCGATCACGGCGCCCGGCAGCGGTTCGAAAATTAACCCGACGATGACGCCGACAAAGATGGCGAAGTAGTGCCACGCATAAGGCGGCAGCCCGTCCGGAACGGGAACAAACAACAGCAGGACGGCAACAATGACGGGCAGGGCCATCATCAGCAGGCGTTTTGCTGTTCCATTTGATGCCAGATTCGCCGCAGGAGGCGTTACAGCAGTTTTTGTTTTCATAGTTTCACGTCTTAAGTTGTCAAAAATTCGTCGTACAGCGAAAACACAAATTCGATTGCTTTATTCGTTTTGCTTTTTTTAGTTATTTAAGGTGCGTTTTTGTGTTTTCAGTAATAGCGATTTAACGCATTTTTGTTTGCGCCAAATAAAAAATGATGATGTTTTTATATTGCTCTTTTGAATGCCATAACTATTGATCACGATCAAAAAAACGGAACTGAATGGCTATTTTTATATTTTTTATAATAACCACTCTGAGTAGTGTGGTTATTCGCTGATTTTACGCATTTTATGTATCAAAACTATAACATTTAAATTTTGGTGCTTTTGCTTGTTGTTGTTTTATTTGGTTTTTTGATAGTTGTGGTGTATTGGTTTGACCTTTTGTGATTTAACTTTTTTTAAATTATTGTGAACGAGTGAAACATTCCCGCTAACACCAATGTGTTATTAATGTTATCGAAGGGATTAAATAGTTTATTAACTAACGTAATGGCTTTAGAAACTAAAAAAAGCTTTATATTACTATCATGACATCGGCAAAAGACACGAAATAAAAAAATCATCCCGATAACGAATTCTTAATTTTTAAAGTTTGGAGTTTCTATTATGAGCACTAACGAACGTATTTTAAGCCCCTTCACATTACCGAATGGTACTGAACTGAAAAACCGTTTGTTAATGGCCCCGATGACAACCTGTACCGGTTATTACGATGGCACCGTGACCAGCGAGCTGGTGGAGTACTACCGCGCCCGCGCGGGCAGCATCGGCACCATCATCGTTGAGTGCTGTTTTGTTGACGATCTCGGCCTGGCGTTCCCGGGCGCAATTGGCATTGATAACGACGAGAAAATCGCCGGGCTGGCAAAAATCGCTGACGCCATCAAGTCAAAAGGCTCCAAAGCCGTGCTGCAAATCTACCACGGCGGCCGTATGGTCGACCCAAAACTGATCGGCGGTCGCACGCCGGTTGGCCCAAGCGCCGTTGCCGCGCCGCGTGACGGTGCCGCCACGCCGGTTGCCCTGACCGCGGAAGAGGTGGAAGGCATGATCGGCAAGTTTGGCGAAGCCGTGCGCCGCGCAATTCAGGCCGGGTTCGACGGCGTCGAAATCCACGGGGCGAATACCTATCTGATCCAGCAGTTCTTCTCCCCGAACTCCAACCAGCGCGACGACGAGTGGGGCGGCAGCCGCGAAAACCGCGCGAAATTCCCGCTGGCGGTGCTGGACATTACCCACAAGATGGTGCGCCAGTGCGCGGACGACGCGTTTATCATTGGCTACCGTTTCTCTCCGGAAGAGCTGGAAGTCCCGGGCATTCGCTTCGAAGATACCCTGTATCTGCTGGAAAAACTGGCCGCGCGCGGGGTGGATTATCTCCACTTTTCCCTTGGCGCCGCCCTGCGTCCTTCTATCGTCGATACTCAGGACCCGACGCCACTTATCGAAAAATACTGCGCCATGCGCTCAGACACGCTGGCTCAGGTACCGGTGATGGGCGTTGGCGGCGTGGTGAATGCCACGGATGTGAATGAAGCGCTGGATCACGGTTACGACCTGATTGCCGTTGGTCGTGCCACCATCGCCTATCCGGACTGGACCGATCGCATCGCGGCGGGCGAAAGCCTGGAGCTGTTTATGGACAGTACCCGACGCGAAGAACTTAGCATCCCGGAACCGCTGTGGCGCTTCTCGCTGGTGGAAGCGATGATCCGCGACATGAGCATGGGCGAATCTAAATTCAAACCGGGCACCTTTATTGAAAAAGTGCAGGACGATGCTAACGAACTGGTGATTAACGTCAGCCTCGAAACCGATCGTATTGCCGATATCGAACTGGCCTCCGGCCCGAGTGAAGACGTCGAGTTTGTCACCAGCTTCGAAGAGATCCGTACCCGAATTCTTGATGCCAACACTCCGCACGTGGATGCTATCACCGGCGCGACCAGCCAAAGCGAGGCGGTGAAAAAAGCGGTCTCGAAGGCGATGCTGAAATCCAGCAAAGCGCTGGCGGCAGAAGAGGGCGCTGACCCGAATGAGACTAAAAGCGTGGACGTGGTGGTGGTCGGCAGCGGCGGCGCCGGTCTGGCGGCGGCGATTCAGGCTCACGACGAAGGCGCGAGCGTGCTGATCGTTGAGAAAATGCCGACTATTGGCGGGAACACCATTAAAGCCTCTGCCGGGATGAACGCGGCGGAGACCCGCTTCCAGCGCGTGAAGGGCATTCAGGACAGCAAAGAGCTGTTCTACCAGGAAAGCCTGAAAGGCGGTGGCAATAAGAACAACCCTGAACTGTTGCGTCGCTTTGTCGAGAACGCGCCGCAGGCTATCGAATGGCTGGCCACGCGCGGCATTATGCTGAACGACATCACCACCACCGGCGGGATGAGCATCGACCGTACGCACCGTCCGAAAGACGGTTCCGCAGTGGGCGGGTATCTGATCAGCGGCCTGGTGCGTAACGTCAACAAGCGCAACATCGAGGTGATGCTGGATACCTCCGTGAGCGACATCATTTTCGAAAATGGCGAAGTGACCGGCGTGCGTCTGACCACCGAAGAGAACGAAACCCTCACCGTGGCAACCAAAAGCGTGATTGTGGCAACGGGCGGCTTCAGCGCCAACAGCCAGATGGTGGTGAAATACCGTCCGGATCTTGCAGGGTTCGTTACCACTAACCACAAAGGGGCGACCGGGGGCGGTATCGCGCTGCTGGAGCGTATCGGTGCGGGCACAGTGGATATGGGCGAAATTCAGATCCACCCAACCGTTGAGCAGAAAACGTCGTATCTGATTTCCGAATCCATCCGCGGCGGCGGGGCGATTCTGGTCAATCAACAGGGGAACCGATTCTTTAACGAAATGGAGACCCGCGATAAAGTCTCGGCGTCAATCATCGCGCTGCCGGAGAAATACGCTTACATCGTCTTTGACGAGCATGTTCGCGTCAAAAATAAAGCCGCGGATGAGTACATCG
Organism: Enterobacter cloacae complex sp. CDL013; assembly: GCF_049238805.1. Taxonomy (NCBI): domain Bacteria; kingdom Pseudomonadati; phylum Pseudomonadota; class Gammaproteobacteria; order Enterobacterales; family Enterobacteriaceae; genus Enterobacter; species Enterobacter cloacae complex sp. CDL013. The sequence goes on from NZ_JBMKGT010000002.1 coordinate 521,180, forward strand.
CGAAAGGGTTTGTTACCAGCGCCAGCTCGCCAAAAGCCCTGGCGGAAGCGCTGGGGATGGATCACCACCAGTTCCTGGCAACGCTGGAACGCTACAACGTCTTTGTGGAGAAACAGCACGATGACGACTTTGGACGTACCACCGCGCTGCGTGCGCCAATCAACGAAGGGCCGTTCTACGCCATTCAGATTGCACCAGGGGTTCACCACACCATGGGCGGCGTGACCATCAATACCGATACCTGCGTGCTGGACAGCAACCACAACGTATTGCCGGGAGCGTTTGCTGCGGGTGAGGTTGTCGGGGGCATCCACGGCGGTAACCGCATCGGCGGTAATGCGGTGGCAGATATCATTATTTTTGGTACGCTTGCAGGACATCAGGCGGCTATGCGTTCGAAAACACGGTAAGGCTCCTGTTTCCCCGGCGGCGCGGTGCCTGCCGGGGCTACACCTGAGGACTCATGCAATGCCTGATAGCCATCGCGTTTACAGCTACTCCGCCGTTCTGATGGGCTCGCCCATCCTCCTGAAACTCTTTTCCCATGACGAAGCGCTTGCCTCCCGCGTGTTTCGCCTGATCAAACAGTACGAAGATCTGCTCACCGTTAACCGTGCGCACTCCCAGGTAATGGACATCAACCATGCGGCTGGTCAGCATCCGGTTGCCGTCAGTCGTCCGGTGTTTGAGCTGATCCGCTGCGCGAAAGCGGCAAGCCTGCTTAAAGACAGCGCCTTTAACCTGGCGATCGGCCCGCTGGTGAAATGCTGGAAAATTGGCTTTAAGGGGGACGCGGTACCGCCCGCGGACGAGATCGCCGCCTTGATGGGCATCACGGATCCTGCGGACGTGGTGCTGGATGAAGCCAATAGCAGCGTGTTTCTTACTCGCCAGGGAATGGAGATCGATCTGGGTGCTATTGCTAAAGGCTATATCGCCGACAGGGTGCGGGATCACCTGCATAAAGAGGGCGTTGAACTTGGGCTGATCAACCTTGGCGGCAACGTCCAGACGTTAGGTTCGCCGGAGGGCGGCTGGCGCGTCGGCCTGAAAAAACCGTTCGCCGGTGACGCACTGATTGGCGCTATGACGGTAGAGAACCGGTCGGTGGTAACGTCAGGCACCTATGAGCGCTATTTCGAGCAGAACGGCAAACGTTATCACCACATACTTGACCCGCGCACCGGCTACCCGCTGGATAACGAACTGGACAGCGTGACGATTATTTCGCCAGACTCTCTCGACGGCGATATCTGGACCACGCTGATCTACGGCATGGGTGTGGAAAAGGGCTGCGCCGCGCTGCGTTCGCGCCCCGATATTGAAGCCATTTTTGTCACCAAAACAAAAGAAGTGGTGATCTCCTCGATGCACCACTTCCGTTTTACCCTTCTGGACGACAGCTACCGAATTACTGGCAGTACTGTTTGAGCAGTCCGACCTGTTCCGGCTGCAAACGGTAGCGATATACCGGTCGGCCGGTAGCGCCGTAATGAATGCTGGTGAACAGGATATTAATTTGCGCCAGCCAGATCAGGTATTTGCGGCAGGAGACGCGGGAAATGTTGACCGCATTCGCCAGATCGTCGGTGGAAAATTCTATCTCCGGATGGCTGTCGATCCACTGGCAAATGGTGCGCAGCGTCTGCGGCGTTAGGCCTTTCGGTAATTTTTTGCTGTCAGCCAGCTCCGGCGCGCCGCCGTGGATCAGCCTGTCGACGTCGGCCTGTTCATAATACTGATGCGATCCCATCAGGTTGCGCTTTGCCTTCCAGCCGTTCAGCGCCTCTTCAAAACGCGGGAACTGGAACGGTTTAATCAGGTAATCCACCACGCCATAGTGCATGGACGTCTGGATTGTTGCGGCGTCGGAGGCCGACGAGATCATGATGACGTCAATCGGGCGGCCCGACGCGCGAATGATGGGCAGCAGATCCAGCCCGTTATCCTGCTGCATATAGACATCCAGCAGCACCAGATCGATCGGCTGGCCTGGGTTGGCGATCAACGCCTCGGCCTGGTTGAGCGTGGAAGCGACGCCGCAGCAGCTAAAACCCTCAACGCGGTTAACATACAGACGGTTGAGGTCGGCTACCATGGCGTCATCATCGACAATTAACACATTTATCACGCGATATTCCTCTCGCTATCCCAGGGGATCTGAACAAAAAATTGGGTAAATACGCCAGGTTCAGACTCGACGGTAATATCTCCGCCCAGATTCTGGATCTGCTGACGCGCAAGGAACAGCCCAACGCCGCGGTTTTCACCTTTTGTTGAGTAGCCCTTTGTAAAAATAGCCTCCAGCCGCTCGGGATCAATACCGGGACCGTCATCGCTGACCTCACCGCTCAGCCAGCCGTTCTGATAATGCAGCAGCAGGCCGATCTCGCCTTCCGGCTGGCCTTCCATCGCATCCAGGGCATTTTCGATTAAATTGCCCAGCACGGTGATCAGCACCGCAACCTGCTCTTCATTGGCGGTGTCAGGAAGCTGACTCTCCTCCGCCAGCGTCAGGGTCACTCCAGCCTCTTTGGCGCGGTTAATTTTACCCAGCAGGAAACCCGCAATGACCGGCGATTTAACTTTGCGCTGTATCGCGCCGATATCCGTCTGATAATTCTGCGCGGTCTGGATGATGTACTCCTCCAGCTTATCGTAGCGCTTCATGTGCAGCAGGCCGAGGATCACGTGCAGCTTGTTCATAAACTCATGCGTATGGGAGCGCAGGGCATCAACATAGTTGACCATGCCATCGATACGCTGCATTAACTGGCTGATTTCGGTCTTATCGCGGAAGGTGCTGATTGCCCCGATCACCTGATTCTGGCTTTTCACGGGGACCATGTTGCACAGCAGTAGCCGTCCGTTACAGCCGATCTCCTGATCTTGGCGAGCAATGCCGGTTTTCGCCACTTCCCGCAGGCTGGCCAGCAGTGGTTCGCCGCTGCTCTCGGAGTGCTCACCCGAGCTCAGGAGCAAAATCTCTCTGGCGGTGTGGTTAATCATCGTCACGCGCCCGTGCATATCCACGGCCATCACGCCTTCGCGCAGGGACTGCAACATGGCCTGGCGCTGCTCAAAGAGGGCTGAGATCTCGTAAGGCTCCAGCCCAAATAGGATACGCTTCAGCACCCGGACCAGACCCCATATCGCCACCGAGCTCATCAGAACGCTGAATAAGATGGTCCACACGGCGTTGAGCCGCCCGCGGGCAATCTGATCTTCAACTTTATTCAGCGAAATACCCACCACCACCACGCCGATCTGGTCGTGCTGGTCGTCATACACGGGGGTAAAGACGCGCAGCGCTTCCGCGAGCGCACCGCGGTTAACGGAGACGTTCTCTTTCCCTTCCAGGGCGGGCGTCAGATCGTCGCCAATAAAATGCAAACCTAACAGCGCTTCGTTTGGATGGGAATAGCGGATCCCACGCAGGTCGGTGACCACGGTAAACAGCAAGTCGTTGCGCTTCGTCACCGCCTCGGCTATCGGCTGGATGATGCCAGCCTGCGGCGATTCCATCAGGCCACGCTTGATCTCCGGGCTGTCGGCCAGCGTCCGGGCGATACCCAGCGCGGTATCTTTCACGTCATCGCGCGTGGCGCGGGTGATCTGCACAGAGTAGAGCGCGAAGACCACCAGCAGCACCGAGCCGATAATCGCGCACACCATCAGCGTAACCAGCGTATTCAGCTTCATAGGGCGCTTGCGCGTCGGGGGGAAGGGCTGCAAATCGCTCATTAACACTCCGCGATGAAAAAGAAAGGGCTAATTATCGCTGATGACGGGCGTTTCATAAAGCCATGTAAAGAGAGGCGTTTCGTGAGCCTCCTCTCAGGTGACCTATATAAAACACTTTATAGTGTGTGGGTACTCATAATAAGGAGGCAGTTTATGAGCATTATGCTTACCGGTACGGCCAGGGAAAGACGGCACGCCAGCACGATGAACATCGACAGATTATCGACGCTGGATATGCTTAACGTCATACACCAGGATGACGCGCAAATCTCTTCTGCACTTACCCCACACTTAAGTATGCTGGCCCGCGTGGTGGATAACGCGGCGGCGACGCTTAGCCACGGCGGACGTCTGGTGCTGACCGGCGCGGGCGCGTCCGGACGCATGGCTGAGCAGGCGGCAGAAGCGTTTGCGCCGGGCAAACACCCCGTCATTGCGTTAACAGCAGGTGATAACGCCGGAAGCTACGCGCGCGGCGTTGCCGACCTTCAGACGATAGAATTTGGCGAGCATGACATGATGCTGGCGCTGTCCGTCAGCGGCAAAACGCCATGGGTTTGGGGCGCGATGCGTCATGCGTGGTCTCTGGGCTCAACGGTTGCGCTCATTACTGAGGATGCGCAAAGTGAAGCGGCGCAGCTGGCGAGTATGGTCATTGCTCCCGATCTGGGCGCGGATGTGGTGGCCGGGTATACCAACGCTAAAGCAGGCATTGCGCAAAGCATGATCCTGCATATGATCACCACCGGTCTGGCGGTACGGACAGGACGGGTGTACAGCAACCTGCGCGTTGATCTGGAGGCAAGCAACACCAGATGGGCCGAACGACAAATTGCCATTGTGATGGAAGCGGGGGGATGTAGCCGGGCGCAGGCGAAGGCCGCGCTGGAAAGCTGTAACCACCAGTGCAAAACGGCGGTACTGATGGTGCTGACGGGTCTGAATGCCTGGAAAGCGCATGAATTGCTGGCGCAGAATAACGGGTTTGTTCGCCTGGCCTTGCAGGAAGCGCCATAACATTTCAGCGTCAAATAAAAAAGCCCGCGTTGCGGGCTTTGCTATTTATGGGGATCAGAACTGGTAGATCATACCGATGCCAACGATGTCATCGGTAGCAATACCGTTGTCATTGTAGAAGGCATCATCTTCGTCCAGCAGGTTGATTTTATAATCAACGTAGGTGGAGAAGTTCTTGTTGAAGCTGTAGGTCATGCCCACGTCGATATAGTTAACCAGATCCTGGTCAACATAGTCATAACCATTGCCTGGATGATAATCGTTACCACCCAAATCGATGCCTTTAGAATAGACCCACGCCAGGGATGGACGCAGACCGAAGTCAAACTGGTACTGTGCTACGGCTTCAAAGTTCTGGGTTTTGTTGGCGATGCCATCGTTGCCGTACGGAGTCATGTTACGGGTTTCCGCATACATCATGGCCAGATAGACATCATTAGCATCGTATTTAGCGCCGATTGTCCACGCTTCCGCACGTTCACCGCCAGCATATTTGCTGAAGCGGTTATAGGTGCCAGCGCCGTAAGCGACCTGGTCGTTAGTACGGTCAGAGGAAGAATAAGCCGCACCCAGCGTCAGGCCGAAATCGAAGTCATAGGTGGTAGACATACCGAAGCCGTCGCCGTTCTGGAAACGAACATCATCATGACCGTTTTTGGTGCCTTCCTGATTTTCGTTTGCGTTAGCACCTTCGTTAGCACCCTGGTATTGCAGCGCAAAGTTCAGGCTGTCGACCAGACCGAAGAAGTCATTATTACGGTAGGTCGCCACACCGTTAGTACGGCCAACCATATAGTTGTCGGTCCAGGTATAGGAGTCGCCACCAAATACCGGCAGCATATCTGTCCAGGCTTCAACGTCATACACGACGCCGTAATTACGGCCATAATCGAATGAGCCATATTCGCCGTATTTCAGGCCAGCAAAGGCCAGACGGTTAAAAGAGGTGTCGCCTGCGCCTTCGGTATCGTTAGCGTAGGTTTTATATTCCCACTGGCCGTAACCTGTCAGGTCGTTCGTGATCTGCGTTTCGCCTTTGAAACCCACCTGTACATAGGTTTCATCGCCGTCGTCGCCTGGGTTGTCGGAGAAGGTATGACGCGCATCAACCTTACCGTACAGGTCAACTTTGTTGCCGTTTTTGTTATACATTTCCGCTGCATTTGCTGCGCCAGCCATTAATAACGCGGGTACGAGAATTGCCAGAACTTTTCTTTTCATTATATATTCCCTTTAAATATAAATTGTCTGAATATATGTAATTACCCTCCGTAACTACATGGCTGATACTATTCTATGGATTATTGTTTAGGTTCAAAAATAAATGTAATTAAACTGGTAAAAATATTACAAAATATTTCTTTTTATCTCTTTATTTTTCATGTGAATTAATTAATTGAAAATATAGCGGGTAATTATTATTAAGTATTTCGTAATTCTATTTATTAAAGATTTTGATTCGGATGTATTATAATTCACTCTCTTTTGAGCAACAGGATGGGATGATGGAACTTGCGCAGTGGCAGCACCGTTATGAGCGCTGGCTATACGAAAATCATTTTACTGATGATGCGGCGCACGATATCGCCCATTTTCGCCGCGTCTGGATGACGGCGCAGGGTATTATGGCTGACGAGGATAGCGATCCGCTGGTTGTGTTGACCGCATGCTACTTCCATGACATTGTCAGCCTGCCGAAAAATCACCCGGAACGTAGCCACTCCTCGCGGCTGGCAGCGCGAAAAACGCGCGAGATCCTCAGTCGCGACTTTCCTGATTTTCCGCCGGATCGTTATGCAGCCGTTGAGCATGCTATTGAAGCGCACAGCTTCAGTGCCGGTATCGCGCCGCAAAGCCTGGAGGCCAAAATTGTGCAGGATGCCGACCGGCTGGAGGCGTTAGGCGCTATCGGCCTGGCGCGCGTCTTTGCCGTCTCCGGTGCGCTGGGCGCCGCGCTGTTTGATGCCGACGACCCGTTCGCCGGAACACGAGCGCTGGATGATAAAGCCTTCGCGCTCGACCACTTTCAGACCAAACTCCTGCGCCTGCCGGACACTATGCAAACCGCGCGGGGGCGCAAACTTGCGCGTCACAATGCCGATTTTCTGATCCAGTTTATGGCGAAGCTGAGTGCCGAATTACAGGGCGATTACCTCGGAACCGACAGCCAGATATTGACCCATTTCCGTCGCAGTGTGCGATCCTGAACTGTGGTACTCTGTTTTCTGTCTTTATTGTCCGGTTAAGAGAATGCAGGAAAATCGATCAGTGACTGTGCCCGCGCCTGAGCGGGTTGAGAAATCAACGGCAGCCGTGCAGGCACTCCTGCGTCAGCTGCTGGAAATGTATGATGCTAAAACGCTGGCAAACCAGCTGGTGGCCCATGGCGAGAGTCACTGGAGCCCGGCGATACTCAAGCGGTTGCTGATAAGCGACAGGGCAGGGCACCGCCTGAGCGACGGCGAGTTCCGTTATCTGCGCAACCTGCTGCCGCGTCCTCCTGCTGCGCATCCGAATTATGCCTTTCGCTTTATCGATCTCTTTGCCGGTATCGGCGGCATTCGCCATGGCTTTGAAGCTATTGGCGGGCAGTGTGTGTTCACCAGTGAATGGAATAAACATGCCGTCCGTACCTATAAAGCCAACTGGTATTGCGACCCCGACGCGCACCAGTTCAACGCGGATATTCGTGATGTCACGCTGAGCCACAAAACTGGCGTCAGCGATGAAGAGGCCGCCGAACACATTCGCAATACCATTCCGGCGCACGATGTGCTGCTGGCAGGCTTTCCGTGTCAGCCGTTCTCGCTGGCTGGCGTGTCGAAAAAGAACGCGCTGGGACGCGCACACGGCTTTGCCTGTGATACGCAGGGCACACTGTTTTTTGACGTTGCCCGGATTATTGATGCCCGCCGCCCGGCAATTTTTGTGCTGGAGAACGTCAAGAATTTAAAGAGTCATGACGGCGGAAAAACCTTCCGCATTATCATGCAAACGCTGGATGAACTGGGTTACGACGTGGCGGATGCAGAGGATATGGGGCCGGACGATCCGAAAATTATCGACGGCAAACACTTCCTGCCACAGCACCGCGAACGCATCGTGCTGGTGGGTTTCCGCCGCGATCTCAATCTAAAAGGCGATTTTACGCTGCGTGATTTGCCTTCGCTGTATCCGGCGCGCCGCCCGACGGTGGCCGATCTGCTGGAGCCGGCCGTCGATGCGAAATTCATTCTGACCCCGGTGCTGTGGAAATACCTCTATCGCTATGCCAAAAAGCATCAGGCCAAAGGCAATGGCTTTGGGTTTGGCATGGTCAATCCGCTTAATCCTGACAGCGTGACGCGTACGCTGTCGGCGCGCTATTACAAAGATGGCGCGGAAATTCTTATCGATCGGGGCTGGGATAAGGCGCTGGGCGAAAAAGATTTCGACGATCCACAAAACCAACAGCACCGACCGCGGCGCTTAACGCCGCGCGAGTGCGCTCGCTTAATGGGCTTTGAGACGCCGCAGGGCTACAGTTTTCGCATCCCCGTGTCGGACACCCAGGCCTATCGTCAGTTTGGCAACTCGGTGGTAGTGCCCGCCTTTGCCGCCGTAGCTAAACTGCTGGCCTCACGTATCAGCAAGGCCGTTCAGCTTCGTCAGAGTGAGGCCGTCAATGGCGGACGTTCACAATAAGGCCACGCGCAGTAAAAACATGCGTGCCATCGGCACGCGTGATACCGCGATCGAAAAACGGATCGCGGGCCTCCTGACCGCCGTCGGGTTTGAATTCAGGGTTCAGGATGCCACGCTTGCCGGGCGTCCTGATTTCGTCATCGACGCGTACCAGTGCATCATCTTTACCCACGGCTGTTTCTGGCATCATCATGACTGCTATCTGTTTAAAGTCCCGGCGACACGCACCGACTTCTGGCTGGACAAAATTGGCAGGAACGTCGAGCGTGATAAACGCGATGTTTCGCAGCTTTACGCTCAGGGCTGGCGGGTGATGATTGTCTGGGAGTGCGCGCTGCGCGGAAGAATGAAGCTGAATGACGTGGAACTGACGGAGCGGCTGGAAGAGTGGATCTGCGGCGGCGGTCAGGCCGCGCAGATCGATACCCAGGGCATTCACCCGATCACGGTTTCTCCACCTCACACGTCGTAACAATCGGTTTCGCGGGCAGCAAATATTTACCCAGCGTGACCAGCACCACGGCAAAGACAATCACGCCCAGCGCCAGCCATTCAATCGTCGACAGCACTTCGCCCGCAAAACCGGTACCCAGCAGCACGGCCACCACCGGGTTAACGTAGGCGTAGCTGGTGGCAACCGCCGGTGAGACGTTGCGGATCAGGTACATATAGGCGTTAATGGCGATAATGGAGCCAAACAGCGCCAGATACCCGACGGCCAGGAAACCTGAAAGGTCTGGCATCGCCGTCAGTTTTTCACCCGTCAACGCGGAGGCCATCAGCAGCACAATGCCTGCCGCGAGCATCTCAATGGCACCCGCCATCATCCCGGAAGGCAGCTCGATGCGGGAACCGTAGACCGAGCCGAAGGCCCAGCTCATGGAGCCGATCATGATCAGAACGGCAGCCCAGGGGTTCCCGCTCAGGTTACCGCCGCTGTTCAGCAGGATGATACCCACAAGCCCAATCGCGATGCCCAGCCATTCGAGCTTACGGGTGCGGATCCCGAAGAGACGACTAAAGCAGAGCGTAAACAGCGGCACGGTCGCGACGACCACGGCGGCGATGCCCGACGGTACGTTCTGGTGCTCGGCGACGGTTACCGCGCCATTGCCCACCGCCAGCAGCAGCAGGCCAATCAGGGCGGCGTTAAGCAAGGGACGCAGCGGCGGTAGCCTGTGGCCGCGTAGCAATAAAAATGCCATCAGCAGCACGCCGGCCGTAAGGAAACGAATACCGGCCATCATCAGCGGGGGCCAGCTTTCCACGCCTATACGAATGACAAAATAGGTGGATCCCCAGATGATATAAAGAGAAAAGAGTGCTCCAATGAGCGGTAATAAATGCCGAAAACGCATAGTCCCTCACGACGAAATAAAAAGTTCGCTCATAGTTAACGCCAAAACTATCGGGCTGGCGAGTGCTTTAATTGTGTAGTTAATGTGAAATTTTTGTTGACGTGAGGTGCCTGTTTCCGGGCGGTGAGTTTTGTTCCATACTATTCACTTAATTAGCAAAAAAAGAAGGATAGAGATTTTGGCAGGAAGTAGCTTATTAACATTGCTGGATGATATCGCCACCTTGCTGGATGACATTTCGGTTATGGGAAAACTGGCGGCGAAAAAAACCGCCGGGGTACTGGGAGATGATTTGTCGTTGAACGCGCAGCAGGTCAGCGGCGTGCGGGCGAACCGTGAGTTGCCGGTGGTGTGGGGCGTAGCGAAAGGGTCCTTTATTAACAAGGTGATCCTCGTTCCGCTGGCGTTGCTGATTAGCGCCTTTATACCCTGGGCCATTACGCCCCTGCTGATGATTGGCGGGGCGTTCCTGTGCTTCGAGGGTGCCGAAAAAGTGTTGCATATGTTCGCTGCACGCAAAGAGAAAGACACCCCGGAAATGCGCCAGCAGCGTCTGGAAGCGCTGGCCGCGCAGGATCCAAAAACGTTCGAGCGCGATAAGGTCAAAGGCGCGATCCGTACTGACTTCATCCTCTCGGCCGAAATTGTGGCGATTACGCTGGGGATCGTCTCAGAAGCCCCTCTGATGAACCAGGTGCTGATCCTGTCCGGCATTGCGATCCTCGTGACGATAGGGGTTTATGGTCTGGTCGGGCTGATCGTCAAGCTGGACGATATCGGATTCTGGCTGGAAAAAAAATCCAGCGCAATTGCGCGCGGCATCGGGAAAAGCCTGCTGGTGGTAGCGCCGTGGCTGATGAAAACCTTATCCGTGGTGGGAACCCTGGCAATGTTCCTGGTCGGCGGCGGAATTATCGTGCACGGTGTTGCTTCGCTGCATCACATGATTGAACATTTTGCGTCAGGCCAGGGAGCGGTAGTCGCTGCGATCCTGCCCACACTGCTTAACCTCGTGCTGGGCTTTATCGTCGGTCTGATTGTGGTAGCCGTTGTTAAGCTGGTTGAAAAAGTACGCGGGAAATCGCATTAATTATTGCTGACCCCGGGTGCAAAAAGACTATTCCTCGTCTAAATTGAAAACGTTTCACCCTGATACAGGAGGCAGGTATGGTCTTTTTGATCAGTGATGAAGTTAAGCCTAAAAATGGTGGTCCAGGCATGATCGTCACCGGGTATTCCAGCGGAATGGTGGAGTGTCGGTGGCATGATGGATACGGCATTAAGCGGGAGGCTTTTCGTGAAGACGAGCTTCAGCCTGCTAATAAAAGGCAAAAACGCGACAAGGCTTAATCACACAACGCCCGGCCTTGCCGGGCGTTTTTACTGGCAGAAGACTTATCATATCGGATGGTGAGCGACAATCAGGGAGTGTGTGTGCAGCACGATACCTTTGTTGTAAAACAATCTTTTTTGCAGTGGCTGCATAAGCGTAGCAATCCCAGTTTGATTGTTAACCTCTGTTTTATCGTTGTCCTGATTTTTTCCACTCTCCTGACCTGGCGCGAAGTTGTGGTACTGGAAGATGCTTATATCTCCAGCCAGCGTAACCATCTGGAAACGGTTGCCAGTGCGCTGGACAGACAGCTTCAGTTCAGCGTCGATAAAATGCTGTTTTTTCGCCACAGCATGCATGATGCGCTGGAAACGCCGCTGGCGTTTGGCGCGCTGCATGATGCGGTAAAGCGTTTTGCGCATTTGCGCACGTCTCCCACCTGGCAAATTGCGGTTGATAAACGGCGCACATTACCGATCAACGGTGTTTCGGATGCCTTCGTTGAAAAGACCACTCTTCTGAACCGTGATGATGAGTACCTTGATAATGAATTGTCCGCGGCGCTTGAAGTGGGGTATTTACTGCGTCTGGCATCCAGCCCTTCCCGCAACGAAGAGCGCGTGATTTATGTCTCTCGCGCCGGATTCTTTCTGGAAACGGATACGCCGGGAAATTCCAGCGATATCGTGCAGCGCTATTATCATCTGGTCACTCAGCCCTGGTTTACCCAACAGTCCGAGCGTGAAAACCGTGCGCGTGCCGTGCGCTGGTTTATCTCGCCGCCTTCCTCTTTTGTGGGCAAAAAGCCGCTGATTACCGCCAGCGTGCCGGTTTATTACCATCACGTCTGGTATGGCGTGGTGGCGATGGATTTCACCTTTGCCACCCTGCGTCGCCTGCTGGTGGAAGCCGTGGGCGATAACCCGGAAGGGGAATACCAGCTGTATGACAGCCGGCTTACCCTGCTTGCGACATCTGAGTCACCTGCTGTGGACGTTAATCATTTTGACGCGCGCGAATTAGCCCAGATAGCGCACGCGATAGAATCGGATTCCGAAGGCGGCATTCGTCTGGGGAGTCGTTTTGTCAGTTGGGAGCGTCTTGACCATTTTGATGGCGTCATCCTGCGCGTGCACACCCTGGATGAAGGGGTGCGCGGCGATTTCGGTAGCATCAGCATTGTGCTGGCATTGCTTTGGGCGCTGTTCACCGCGATGCTGCTCATCTCATGGCTGGTGATCCGGCGCATGGTCAGTAATATGTATTCGATGCAGAACTCGCTGCAATGGCAGGCCTGGCATGACCCTCTGACCCGGCTGAATAATCGTGGATCGCTGTTTGATCAGGCGAAAATACTGGCGAAGCAGTGTGAACAGCAGTCGCTGCCTTTCTCGGTCATTCAGATCGATCTTGACTGCTTCAAGAGTATCAATGATCGGTTCGGGCATCAGGCGGGTGATAAGGTGTTGTCCCATGCCGCGGGGCTGATTGCCAGCACCTTCCGTGATAAAGATATTGCCGGACGTGTCGGGGGGGAAGAGTTCTGTGTGGTGCTGCCCGGCATGACGCTTGAAGAGGCGGCGGAAGTCGCAGAGCAGATCCGCGAGCGTATCGACAGCAAAGAGATCCTGATTAAGAAAAGTACCACCCTGCGCGTGAGTGCGTCGTTTGGCGTCTCTGGTGCGCAGGAGAAGGGCAATTATCACTTCGAAAATCTGCAATCCACCGCCGATGCGCGTCTGTATGAGGCGAAACAGCGCGGGCGTAACCGGGTCATCTGGCAAGATCACCTCAAAAAGTAATCAAGTCCCTCGCACCAGCCGGTCGGCCCGGTGTGCTGAGTGTGATAAACCCGGGCTGGATCGTTGTTTATAAGGCTGATACCCTCCCGGTTGAAGCCTTTCACCACCACGGCGAAGCCTACGCTGTCCAGCAGCGGGGCATCATTGGGGCCGTCGCCCAGGCCCAGCGTCGTCGGTTCGTAGCCCTCGTGCAGGCGATACTGGTCCACAAGCCAGTGAACCGCCACGTCTTTGCCGCAGCAGGTGTCCAGAATATGCCAGAAGCGTGCACCCTGGACGATCTTCAGCCGCTGCCGGGCGAGTTCGGCGGCAAAGTATCTCATTTGTTCATCACTGTCACGCCAGATCAGCGTCACGGAAGCCTCGTGCTTGCGCGCAAGCACCGAACGGGGACGGCTCAGCCCGGTCCATTCGGCGACTACGTGCTCGTCCACATCATCGAAGGTGGTGAATTTCAGATGCATCTCCTGGCGTACCCGGGCAATACACTGCCGGATATCGTCATGCTTCTTTTCTGAGATGAACCGTGCGGCGTTTTCCCACCGTACGTCAGGCTGGATCACCGCGCCGTTTTCCGCAATGTAGGGCAGCCCGCCAAGCCCCAGTTCCTGCTGGATGTCATCCATCTCGGACGCGGTTTTGCTGCTGCACAGAATGACCGGTATCTGTTCATCCATTAATTTTTCCAGCCACGGGGCCGCAGGCTGCCAGTCAAGGGTGTGAAAATCCAACAGCGTGCCGTCGAGGTCGGTAAAGACAAGAAGAGTCTCCTCAAGCGAAGGCATAATGTCTCCCGGATGATGCTTTTTCCTAAGAAAAATCTTAAAAAAAATAGGCATTGAAGCGCCGTTTAAGTGCAAACGATCCCGACAAACCCACACGCGGCGCAGGTTTATACTCATAACCAAAATTCACATGTATAAAATATAATATTCGCTAAGAGAATATATGCTTGTAAGACAATTCTGTTGGGGATAATGTCTTACCTGCATCAGATTTCCTGGTGTAACGAATTTACAAGTGCTTCTTGCATAAGCAAGTTTGATCCCGGTCATCCCCATGACCGGGATTTTTTTCGTCTTAGCGGTTCGTCTCCGAGACGCTAAAGTCATGGATATCCAGCTCGAATGCTTCAGCCAGTTCACGGTAGGTATGGTAATCCCGACCATTGACCACGACACGGTCTGAATTATCCTCCGCGCGATGAACTTCGGACTCACTAATTTCATTGATGGCGGCAAGCAGGGCATCGACATCCACTTCAACCTCACGCTTAATGGTGTCGCTGTACTCTTTGTCAGTCTTCATGGCGGGCTCCTCATTTAACCGTCTCAACAGCTAAGTATAGACCGCACACAAAAACGCCATTCGCGCCAGGCGGCGATGCCAGGCAATGTAATTTGTTCTACACTGGCTCAAAACCACAGGAGGAATGTATGAAGGTCAACGATCGGGTAACCGTCAAAACGGACGGTGGGCCGCGCCGCCCGGGCGTGGTTCTGGCAATAGAAGAGTTTAATGAAGGCACAATGTATCTGGTGTCGCTGGAAGATTACCCGCTCGGCATCTGGTTCTTCAACGAACTGGGGCACCCGGATGGGATCTTTGTGGAAACGGCGGAATAGGGCGGCGTCGGGGGCGTCTTCTCCCCGGCTCCGGCTGCTTAAAAGCAAAATCTCTGGCCAGGCCAGAGATCAAGGTAGGGTACAACATGGCCGTGCAAATTAGCGCATATTAACGAAAATCCCATTCGTCACATTATCTGTCAGGCGTACGACATGGTATATCACTTGCTTATTATGCGTTTTAATTTTCCTTTTAATATTTCCTTTGTGTGACGATACTGTTTTTGCCTTGATATTCATCTGGTCTGAGATCTGAATTGTCCCTTGTCCAGCCATCCACATTCTTAGCATACTTGATTCAGTTCTGCTTAATGATAGGGTGGGTAAGTTAATCGCCCCTACATTCTTAACTTCTTTATTCAAATAATCGCCCAGAATGTCATCAAGTGACTCTGGTTTAATCGATTTCGAGCTGATTAATAAGTTTTTACGCACCAACAAATACTCATCGAAATGAATATTGGCGATCGCCATAAAAACAATAAACAGGGTCTTAGGATGCTGATTAATGATCTGCTTAATGTGCTGACTGTTAGCGGGGTCGTGAATGAAACAGTCCTCATTAATAAACACCACGCCGGGCTTGTGGGCGTCACAAGCGGCTGCGAGTTCTTCAACGGTGTGTGCATCGTTGATGTCTCTCTTTCTAACCCCTCTGCTTGCTAAGTACCCGGTTAACCCTAGCCGGGTGTAGCTGCATAAATCCATAATGATCGTTGACATGGCATACCCTCACTCAATGCGTAACGATAATTCACCACCTGCCTGAGAGCTCATAAACAGCCATACGGGATGGAAAAAATCTAATAAAACCTGTGAGCATGACAAAGACTTTCAGGCGAACTCACTATCCCGTAAAGTTACGTATAATTTGCCAGGAATCATCTTAAAGTAAAGTAAATATTAAGTATTGTGAGGTGGTTAGAAACATTTAAACCGCGTCAGATATATCCTGGTAGATGTTTTTCGAGATTATTTTTAGGAATATCCTCAGAAAGACATTGCAAACACTGCGGGTTATTATTTGCGTGGAAGTTCGCTAACAATATCCGCTAACAGATTGAATATCTCACTGAATAAATGTTCGCAGAAGGGGGCGATAAGTGGCATCAATAATGACATTAATAAAAGGCCAACCGTCAACGTCACCGGAAAGCCGATGACGAATACCGACAGCTGCGGAGCCATTCGGTTGAGTAAACCTAATGCGAGGTTAACGGTGAGCAGCAGGGTAATGATCGGCAGCGCCAGCATCAGCCCGTTGAGGAAGATCAGCCCGGCAGCCCTCACCAGCGCCAGAAACGCGTTGCTGTTGACCGGGTTGTCGCCAATCGGCAGCGTGTGGAAGGTGTCCACCAGCATCGAGATGAGCCACAGGTGGCCGTTGAACGAGAGAAACAACAGCATCGCCAGCAGGTCGATAATACGCGCCAGCACGGGCATATTCAGGTGGCTGCCCGGGTCAACGAACGTCGCGAAAGACAGGCCCATTTGCAAACCGATAAGTTCACCCGCCGTTCGAACCGCGGCGAAGGCGAGCTGCATCGTGAACCCGACCGCCACGCCAATCATCACCTGTTGCAGGGCAATCCAGATCGCATTCGGGGAAAAGATCGGGATATCCACCGCCGGCAGGGAAGGGGCAACGATAATCGTGATAACCATGCCCAGCCCAATTTTGACGCGTTTAGGCACCGACTTTTCACTGAGTATGGGGGCGGTGGAGATCAGCGCCATGATGCGCAGCATCGGCCAGAAATAGATCCCGAGCCACTGAACAAATTGATCGCTGGTGAAATGCAGCATCGTCCGTCAGCCGATGATGTAAGGCAGATTGGTGAACAGGTTGCGCATATAGTCCAGCAGCAAATTGAGCATCCATGGCCCGGCAACGATAATCGCCACGAAGACGGCAATGATCTTCGGGATGAACGACAGGGTCATTTCGTTAATCTGCGTGGCGGCCTGGAGAATACTGATAATCAGACCGGTGACTAGCGCAACCAGCAGCAGGGGCGCGGCGACGGCAATCGCGACTTTCATCGCCTCCGTGCCCATCATCATGACCGACTCAGGCGTCATTGCGCGCTCCTCAACTGTAGAAACTCTGCGCCAGCGAGCTGACCAGCAGCTGCCAGCCGTCGACCAGCACGAACAGCATGATCTTAAAGGGCAGGGCAATGGTCGCGGGCGGAACCATCATCATCCCGAGCGCCATCAGAACGCTGGCGATCACCAGGTCGATAATCAGGAACGGAATGAAAATGGTGAAGCCAATCTGGAACGCGGTTTTCAGCTCGCTGGTGACATACGCTGGCAGCAGGATGCGCATCGGCACCGCTTCCGGTCCCTGTAACTCGCCCGTGTTAGCGAGACGGGCAAACAGGGCCAAATCCGCTTCGCGCGTCTGGCGAAGCATAAATTCACGTAATGGCTGAGCCCCCTTTTCCAGGGCAACCTGCATGGAAATTTTATCTTCGCTGAACGGCTGGTACGCCTCGGTGTAAATCTTGTCGATAACCGGCGACATAATGAAAAAGGTCAGGAACAGGGCTAAACCCAGCAGCACCTGATTGGGCGGTGCGGACGGTGTGCCGAGCGCATTTCGCAGCAGACCAAACACAATGATGATGCGGGTGAAGCTGGTCATCATCAGCAGGATCGCCGGGATAAAGGTCAGCGAGGTGATGAACACCAGCGTCTGCACGGACAGGGACCAGCTTTGTCCCCCGTTCGCCAGCGGCGTGGAAACCAGCCCCGGCAGTTGCGCATACACAGAGGGCGCGAACAGGCCCAGGCCTGCCAGCGTAAGGAATAACAAACGGCGCATCAGGATCTCCCGGGACGCTTGAGCAAACTCTTCATAACGGACTGGAAATCCGCAGGGGCCTGGGCGTTAGCCTCCACCGTGGCAGGCGCAGGGGGCAGCGTGTGAAGAACGTTAATGCTGGAGGCGGTCACGCCCAGCACCAGTCGCGCATCTTCCACCTCCACAATGACCACGCGTTCGCGCGGTCCTAGCGGGGTGCTGGCGCTGACCTTCAACCCGCGGGTACCGGCCGTTTTCCCCGCCAGACCGAAACGCTTTGCCAGCCAGGCGGCGATAAGGATAAAGGCAATAATACCGAACAGCGCGCCGCTCACCTGGAGCAGCGGTGAGCCGGGTACGGCGGAGGGCGCGGACAGTGTTGCCTGGGTTTTCATACTTAACGGCTCAGACGACGCATACGTTCGGAAGGGGTAATGATGTCGGTGATACGTACGCCGTATTTATCGGCCACCACCACCACTTCGCCTTGTGCAATCAGGTAGCCGTTGATCAGAATATCCAGCGGCTCACCCGCTAAACCGTCAAGCGCCACCACGGAACCCTGCGTCAGGCGCAGCAGCTCTTTAATGGTCATGCGGGTGCGACCCAGCTCAACGGTGAGCTTGACCGGAATGTCCATAATCAGGTCGATGTCCTGCAACGTGCCGCTGACGTCGCCGCCGCCTAACTGCTGAAAGACCGCGTCTGCCGCGCTTTTCGTCGGCGTCGTTTTCTGCTCGTTTAACGCGTCAGCCCACAGATCGTCCAGTGCTCCGCTGTTTTCATCGGACGGATTGTTCATGTCACTCATTTGGGCTGTTCCTCATTCAGCGAATTCAAAATCGGGTTGATCAAGTGCTCAACGCGTAACGCATACTGGCCGTTAATCGTGCCGTACTGGCTTGTCAGCACGGGTACGCCATCCACATGGGCAATAATGCGGTCGGGTTTATCTATCGGCAAAACGTCGCCGGGTTGTAATTTCAGGATCTGCGATAACCGCATGGAGATGTCGGCAAAGTTGGCTACCAGCTCCAGCTGCGAGTGCTGCACCTGACGCACCAGGTTCTCACGCCAGTTCTGATCTTCGTGACGTGAGTTCTCCAGCGGCGGGTTCACCAGCAGTTCGCGCAGCGGTTCAATCATGCTGAACGGCAGGCAGATGTTGAACTCGCCCGTCAGGTTGCCGATCTCGACGTGGAACGGGGTATTCACGACGATGTCATTCGGGGAGGTGGTGATGTTGGTAAATTTCACCTGCATCTCGGAACGCACGTACTCCACTTCCAGCGGGTTAATCGCTTTCCACGCGTCGCTGTAGGATTCCAGCGCCAGCTTCAGCATGCGGTTAATCACGCGCTGTTCGGTATGGGTAAACTCGCGGCCTTCCACTTTGGTCGGGAAACGGCCATCGCCACCGAACAGGTTGTCCACTGCGATGAACACCAGGCTTGGCGAGAACACCACCAGGCCGGTACCGCGCAGCGGTTTCAGATGGATCAGGTTAAGGTTGGTTGGCACCGGCAGGTTGCGGGCAAACTCATGATACGGCTGAATGCGGATGGCACCGACGGTGATATCCGGGCTACGACGCAGCAGGTTAAACAGCCCCATACGGAACTGACGTGCGAAACGTTCGTTGATGATCTCCAGCGCCTGTAAACGCTCGCGCACCACGCGACGCTGGGTATTGGGATCGTAGGGACGAATATTATCGTCGCCGGTCAGACCCGGTTTCGGTTCGTCACTCTTATCGCTGTCGCCGTTGAGCAGCGCATCGATTTCTGCCTGAGAAAGAATACTGTCGCCCATGTCGTTACCGCAGAATGAAGGCTGTATACAGAACGTCAGTGACTTCCTGCTTAGGTTGGCCGTTTACCAGCGGGGTCGCCAGCGTCTGTTTGATGGCATCGACCAGCTTTTGCTTGCCCACATCGGTGGCGAGCGCGGAGGCATCCTGACGAGAAAACAGCAGCAGCAGACGGCTACGCACTTCTGGCAGGTAGTCGTTCAGACGTGCACGGGTCGCTTCATCTTTCAGACGCAGCGTAATACCCACGTAAAGCACGCGATCCGCATCGCCCAGGTTCACGGTGAACGTATCCAGCGGGTAGAAGACCGGCGCCGGTGGAGGCGGCGCTTCAGCTTTGGCGGCCGCGCTGGAGGGTTCCTGCTGCATACGCCAGTAACTGTAGCCTGCGGTGGCGCAGGC
Organism: Enterobacter cloacae complex sp. CDL013; assembly: GCF_049238805.1. Classification (NCBI taxonomy): domain Bacteria; kingdom Pseudomonadati; phylum Pseudomonadota; class Gammaproteobacteria; order Enterobacterales; family Enterobacteriaceae; genus Enterobacter; species Enterobacter cloacae complex sp. CDL013. The sequence goes on from NZ_JBMKGT010000002.1 coordinate 540,764, forward strand.
CGCGAGGGTAATCAACACCAGCAGCGGGATCCAGATGGAACGCTTGCTTTTTTTGGTGATAGCGGAGTCTGTCATCTGATACGAGCTTCCTGTTTCGGTACAGCTTAATACGGTGATTATCCCGTGTCCGGCTTAGGTCAAAGCGTGGAAAAGACGGGGATAATCACGTTACCTCTGGCGTTTAGGCAAAGATGTCTACGGCACGGCTGCCGCGCGCGGCGGATTGCAGGGCGGCAGGGGCAGGCAATAACTCTTCACTCTCATCGTTAAACCCGCCATGCTGGCCGGAACGCGAAGCGTGCTGTTGCTGCCCGGATGAGGACTGCTGCTGCCCGGCAAAGCCCTCGCTGCTGACGCTGCTTTGAGAAAGCTGAATGCCGTTTTCCGCAAGCTGCGTGCGCAGGATCGGCAGGGCCGCTTCCAGCGCCGCGCGAACGTGGCTGTGGGGCGAAACCATCTGCAACTGTGCCTGGTTGTCATCCAGCTTAAGCGAAATTTGCACCTGACCCAGATCTTCCGGGTGCAGACGCAGCTCTGCGGTCTGCTGTCCCTGTCTGGTGAACAGGGTGATGTGCTGGCTCAGATTCTGCTGCCATTCGTGCGTGCCCAGCGGCTGGCTTAACACCGGCGCTGTCGCAACGGTAGCGGCAGGCTGTGAAGGCGCCAGGTGACTGACGATCGGGGCCAGCGTCGCGGTTGGGCTGGCGGCAGGCGACGCCGCGCTCGCTACGTCCTGCTTCTCCGCGACGGCGGCGACGGCTGGCGTAACGGCTGCCGTGGCGGGCAGCGAGGTGTCGCTGTCCTGAACCGGCATTTTTTCCTGACCCGTTAACGCATGGCTAAGCGGCTGATGCTGGCCGTTATCCGTCTGGGCTAGCGCAGAGGGGAGGGAGGCACGGGGGGCGATCTCCCCGGTGCTCGCAGGCTGCGTCGCTACCGGGGTGGTGGTCTGCTGGTGCGGTAACATCGCCATCAGCGCGCTTAACCCGGCCAGCTCCTCTTCTTCAGTCGTGGTCTCGCTGTTTGTTTTCGCCTCCGGCTGGGTTAGCGCCTTCAGCGCATCCGTATTCGCGGCGGGTTTCAGGCCGGAGACGAGGCTTTGCAGGGAGACGGCGGTATCTTCACCGGTCAGCGTCTCCTGGCGGGAGAGCAGCTCGGCGATTTTGGCCTGGAGCGTGGTATCACCGTTTTTTTCCTGTGCCGCTGTCGACAGCTTGCTTCCCGCCGCTTTTAGATCGGCCAGCGTCAGCGGAGCATCTTTGCCTTTGCCGGTGGTCTCGGTCAGCGCGCCCGCCAGCAGAGAGAGAAAATCTTGCGCGCCCTCAGCGCCTTTCCCGGCAAGCGTGCCGCCGGACGGGTCGCTGTCGGTCATCAGCAGTTGTTGCATTGTGATCATTCAGGTTTCCTCATTGATGCGCGCTGGGCAAACTCATCCATTTTTTTCTGATCCAGACGGTTTTCCGCCAGGGTCGAGGCTGCAATCTGCCGGTCCTGTAGGGTTTGCCAGGCCTGCAACCGCTGTTTTTTCTCGCGCCAGAAATTCAGCGCGGTATCGACTTTTTGCGTCCACTGGTTAAGCTGCTGGCGATGCTGCTCAATCGCCTTTTCCAGCGTCTGAATAAACTGCTGATAGTTAATCCAGCGCTGGCTACCAATGCCCTGCGTCATGTCGGTGTTAAGGTTGGTGCGATATTCATGCTGATAGTCGATTAACATCTTCAACTGTTCTTCAGCCTGCTGGCACCCGCGTCGCATTGCGCCAAGCTGCAATGCGGCATCATCAACTTCTTTTTCAGCCAGATCTTTCAGCGTTGATAACGCGCTGTTCTGCGCCATGACCTTCGCCCTCCACCTGTGTTACACCTGCGGGAAAATCAGCTCCAGTGCCTGGAGGGAATCTTCCCAGTCGGCGCGTTCAAAAATACCCTGTTGCAGAAATGCCTCCAGCTGCGGCCAGAGGGCAATCGCTTTATCGAGCATCGGGTCGCTGCCTTTGGCGTACGCCCCGACGCTTACCAGATCGCGGTTGCGCTGGAAGCTGGAGAGCAGTTGTTTGAAGTTACGCACGCGGGCGTAGTGTTGCTCGGTGATCAGGGCCGTCATCGCACGGCTGATCGACGCTTCAATATCAATCGCCGGGTAGTGCCCGGCTTCGGCCAGACGGCGCGACAGCACGATATGGCCGTCGAGGATCGCGCGCGCGGAGTCGGCAATCGGGTCCTGCTGGTCATCACCTTCGGTCAGTACCGTATAGAACGCGGTGATGGAGCCGCCGCCGCTGATGCCGTTCCCCGCGCGCTCAACCAACGCCGGGAGCTTGGCGAAGACCGACGGCGGGTAGCCTTTGGTCGCGGGCGGCTCGCCGATGGCCAGCGCAATCTCACGCTGCGCCATCGCGTAGCGGGTCAGGGAGTCCATAATCAGCAGCACGTGCTGGCCCCGGTCGCGGAAATCTTCCGCAATACGCGTGGCGTAGGCGGCACCCTGCATACGCAGCAGCGGCGACACGTCCGCAGGCGCGGCGATCACCACCGAGCGGGCGCGGCCCTCCGTACCCAGAATGTTTTCGATGAAATCTTTGACTTCGCGACCACGCTCACCAATCAGGCCAACGACGATCACGTCAGCCTGGGTATAACGCGCCATCATGCCGAGCAGGACCGATTTACCCACGCCGGAACCGGCAAACAGCCCCATACGCTGGCCGCGTCCCACGGTGAGCAGGGCGTTAATCGGCCGCACGCCGGTATCCAGTACGTGCTCGATTGGCGTGCGTTGCAGCGGGTTGAAGGGTTGGGTGATCAGCGCGCCGGTTTCGGTGGTATCAGGGGAGGGCAGGCCATCGAGCGGTTTGCCGCTTCCGTCCAGGACGCGGCCCAGCAGCGCCGGACCGAGCGGGAGCTGTTTGCCGCTTTGCAGGCCGTCACCGCTAATGTTTTTCGCGTAGACGCGGGCGCCGGGCAAAATCCCTTCCACTTCTTCAAGGGGCATCAGAAACAGGCGCTGACCGTTGAACCCGACCACTTCGCTTTCCACTTCACGCGTCTCCCCCCCGTCCTGCCGCTCAATCACGCAGGTGGCGCCGAGCGGAAGTTGCAGCCCCGTGGCTTCCAGAACCAGACCGGTGGCGCGCGTCAGGCGTCCATAACGACGAACGGATGGCAGCTGCGCCATCTTCGTTTCAAAATTATCAAGCGTGTTAAGCCAGCGCGTAAGGCGAGCGGTCATCAGACGACTCCCGGTGCCGCCAGGCGGCACAGTTCCTGCCAGCGGGTCGCGACGCTGGCATCCAGATCGCCCTCATCCGCCGAGACCTTACAGCCTCCGTGATGAAGTGACGGATCGCCGCGCAGCCGCCAGCCGTGCAGGCTCAGCGTCGCGCCGAGGCTCTCTTCCACGCGCTGCAAATCATCAGGATGAACGCGCAGCTGCGGTTTGCCGCTGAACAGCGGCTCCTGCTGGAGTAGCCCCTGGATCTGCTTAATCAGCGCGGCGTTATCCACTATCGGCGTCTGGCCGATCACCTGACGGGCCGCCTCCAGCGCCATCTGCATCAGGCGCGAAGCAATCACGCTGTCGAGCGCATCCAGCGTATGCTGAAACTCGCTCACCAGCTGCTGCATGCGGGCATGTAGCGGCGCCTGCTGCTGGCGCGCCTGCTCGATGCCCTGCTCTAAACCTTTCGCCAGCCCTTCCTGATAACCCTGTGCGTGCCCGGTCTGACGGCCTTCGTTCATCCCTGCATTGAAGCCCTGTTCGTGCGCCTGCATTTGCATCTGGGCCAGCAACTGGGCGCGCTGTTCCTCTTCACTCAGCTCGGGTTCGCCCGCCCCGGCGTCGCCCTCGTCGGACGACACAACGGCAGGGGTGAACTCTGCGCTGGGAGGGGAGAGGTCGTCAGGCGTCCAGCGCTTCCACGACAGTTCATCAGACATAGGTGTCGTCTCCGCTGCCAATCACCATCTCGCCGGTTTCGGCCAGTCGACGAACAATAAGCAGGATCGCTTTCTGTTCGTTTTCCACCTGAGACAGACGTACCGGGCCACGGTTGGCCAGGTCGTCGCGCAGGATATCGGCCGCACGCTGGGACATGTTGCGCAGGAACTTCTCGCGCAGCGGCTGCTCGGCGCCTTTGAGGGCGATAAGCAGCGATTCGGAGTCCACCTCCTGGAGCAGGCGCTGGATGCTGCGGTCGTCCACTTCGACCAGGTTTTCGAACAGGAACATCTCGTCGATAATTTTCTGCGCCAGCTCGCCGTCGAACTCGCGTACCGCCGTAATAACCGCCTCTTCCTGCTGCGTTTTCATCAGGTTGATGATTTCCGCTGCCGTTCTCACGCCGCCCATTTTGCTGCGCTTGAGGTTCTGGCCGTCGAGCAGGTTGTTCAGCACTTCGGTCAGCTCCGCCAGCGCGGCTGGCTGGACGCCGCCGAAGGTGGCGATACGCAGCATCACGTCGTGGCGCAGGCGCTCGTCGAACAGCGCAAGAATATCGGCCGCCTGGCCCCGTTTGAGGTGGACCAGAATGGTGGCGATAATCTGCGGGTGCTCGTCGCGAATAAGATCGGCGGCGCTTTGCGGCTCCATAAAGTTGAGCGTTTCGATCCCACTGGCGGTGTCGCGCGTTTCGAGAATATCTTCCAGCAGGCTGGCGGCGCGCTCTTCGCCCAGCGCCTTAACCAGCACGGAGCGCAGGTATTCGTTGGCGTTGACGTTGAGGGCGGCAAACTGCTCGGCTTCCTGCTCAAACTCCGCCAGCACCTCGGTCAGCTGCTTGTTAGAGATCTGGCGCACGTTGGCCATCGCCGCGCTGAGGATCTGCACTTCTCGCTGGGAGAGGTGTTTAAACACCTCCGCCGCGCGATCTTCCCCAATGGTCATCAGCAGGATGACGCTCTTATCGGTGCCTGTAAGCGTATTACTCATGTTCGTTACCCATCCAACCGCGGATGACCAGCGCGACGACGCGCGGATCGTTATCTGACATTTCGCGAATGCGCTGGCTCATCACCTCTGCGCCCATGCGCTGGTTAGCACGACGCTGCTGCATCTGTTCATCTTTGCTGAGACGAACTTCAACCGCTTCTTCCTCGTCCGGACGCGCGTTCTTCTGTTCCAGCGCGGCTTTCTCGGCTTCAGCACGACGCTGTAGCTGAGGACGAACGCCCTTACGCCACAGCAGCCACGCGACAATCAGCACCAGCAGCCAGCGGCCTGCGGACATCAGCTGATCGAAGAACGCCTGCTGTTGCCAGAACGGCAGTTCGCCACCGGTCTCATCCACCGGGTTGAACGGTGAGTTCACAACGTTGAGGGTATCGCCACGTTTTTCAGAGAAGCCCATCGCTTCGCGGGTCAAATCTTCGATCTGCTTCATCTGCTCCGCCGTGAGCGGCAGCGGTTTACCGTCCGGCAGCGTTTTGTAGTTCACCACCACGGCAACAGAGAGACGCTGAATATCGCCCGTGTTCAGTTTGGTATGGCGGATGGTCCGGTCGACTTCGTAGTTGGTCGTTTCGTTACGGCTGCTGTTACGCGGGCCGGTACTGTTCGCGGTCGAGGTCGTCTGCTGATTCGTTTGCTGACCGTTCTGCGGGTTTGCCGGCGGGGTGGAGATTGGCGCGGCGTTGGCAGGTGCAGGCTGGTTAGAGAGCGCGCCCGGCACACCGCCAGGATACTGGCCGCCGACCTGTTCCGACTCATTGATCTGACGCGAGCGTAACACGGCGCGGGAGGCATCCCCGTTCGGAGCGTACTGCTCTTCGGTTTGTTCTTTATTCGAGAAATCAATCTGCGCGGTGACTTGCGCGTGTACGTTGCTGCTGCCGACCACCGGGCCCAGAATCGCTTCGATGCGACGCTGGAGACGGCCTTCCACATCCGCGGCGTATTTCAGCTGAGCGTCATTGAGATCGCGCCCGGCGGTGTTGGACTGCGTCAGCAGATGACCACTCTGATCCACCAGCGTGACGTTACCTGGCGGCAGACCGGCCACCGCGCTGGAAACCAGGTGCGTAACGGCGCTGATCTGCCCTTCATCCAGCGCACGGCCAGGTTCGAGGTTAACGGTCACAGAGGCAGAAGGGGACTTTTGTTCGCGGACAAACAGGGACGGCTTAGGCATCGCCAGGTGCACACGGGCACTTTTCACCGGGCCTAAGGTTTCAATCGTACGGGCCAGCTCACCTTCCAGCGCGCGTTGGTAGTTAACCTGCTCGCTGAACTGACTGATGCCGAATTTTTCCTGATCCAGCAGCTCAAACCCAACCGCGCCGCCTTTCGGCAGCCCCTGCTGGGCGAGACGCAGGCGAAGCTCGTGCACTTTATCTGCCGGTACTTCAAGCGCACCGCCGTTATCGGCAAAGCGATACGGGATGTTCATCTGGGTCAACTGGGTGACGATGGCACCGCCATCCTGGTCGGAAAGGTTGCTGTAGAGCGTGCGGTAATCGGGGCTTTTTGCCCATAAGACCATCGCGACAACGATCGCAATGGCGGCAGCGCCTGCCACAATCAACGGGATCTTAGGGTTGGCGCGAAGGCGGTTCATCCACTCGAGTGATTTATTCTGTGGCGCTGTCGATGCTGCTGTCGCACTCATTGCGCACCTCTTAAATCCTGGTGGTTTACGTTATTCGTGTAGAGAAACAAAACTGACTCCCGGGTCGGCAAACACGACAAAAGTTCCATACTGATGGCCCTGCCATTATTTGATGATTCGGGATTTTCTATGCGTCAAATAACCTGGTTTTTTAACGCTATTTACCGCCATTATCTTATTGACAAGCTGTTAGTCTTGACCTCGTAAAAAACCATCCAGGGGAGAGTCATGGCTATACAGGGCATTGAAGGGGTACTCAGTCAGTTACAGGCAACGGCGATGACCGCCCGTAATCAGAGCGTGGCTGACCAGCCGCCGGGCGTCAGTTTCGCCGGTCAACTGCATGCGGCGCTGGACCGGATCAGCGACAAGCAAAACGCGGCCCGTACCCAGGCTGAGAGATTTACCCTTGGCGAACCCGGCGTGGCGCTCAACGATGTGATGGCCGATCTGCAAAAAGCGTCGGTGTCATTGCAGATGGGGTTGCAGGTGCGTAACAAGCTGGTGTCGGCATACCAGGAAGTGATGGGCATGCAGGTTTAGGTTAGCTAACCTAATGATATTTAAAATTAATAACCATCCGATCCAACTGCGTGGGGCATGGATGGGGCAAACTCACTTAATTTCTGGTTGAGGATGAGTACCTGGTCCTGGTTATTTTCAGCCATCCAGGATCCGTACACCCGATAAACCATTTGCGCGTCAGTGTGACCCATTTGCTTCGCGATGAAGTTCGGGTTGGCACCGGCAGCTAACGACCAGCATGCATACGTATGTCGGGACTGGTATGCTTTGCGATAGCGAATCCCGGCGCGTCGCATTGCGGCTTCCCACGACTGGTTAATCGACCCCACTGCGTAATGATGCCCGGCACGGCCATTACGTGATGCGATCTGCGGGTTGAACACGAACGTGCACGGATGCACATCAGTACGGCCATACTCGCGCAGTTTCACCTCAACCTGATACTGCTTACCTAGGCGTGTTAGTTCTGCCTGGCTCTTCAGTACGTCGATAGCTGGCTGAATGAGGTTGATGATGCGGTCCGTTCCGGCCTCCGTCTTCGGAAGGGTGAACTCCTTCGTTAACGTGTGGTTCCGGCGGATCATCATCGTACCCGCTTTCAGGTCGATATCTTCCCAGGCCAGCGAAACGAGTTCGCCGTGGCGCACGCCGGTGTAGACGGCAAGAGACCACATGTTTTTCAGTTGCTGGTGGGCGCAGGCGTTAATCATCCTGACAAACTCATCGCGCGTCAGCGGGTCCGGTTCGCAGCGAGACCGCTTAAGCATGGCGATTCCGGTAAACGGATTCACCCGGACATATCCACTATCGGCGGCAAACTTAAACATGCCCCCCATAATCTTCATGTAGTTGTTGACCGTTCTTACGGAACGACCTTTAATCGGCGTTTTCTGTCCCGCCTTCAGGGTGTGATAACCGGTCAGCAATTCCTTTCTGATAAACAGCAGATCTTCCTGCGTCACCGCAGATACCAGCCTGTCACCGCCGATCCTTGGCACCATGTTGCGCGCTATAGATGAATAGCGAGACATCGCGTTGGTGCTGATCTCCATGCGCTTCAGTTCAAGCCACTTATTCGCCAACCCCAGCACGGTGATTTCCTTACTCTCTACGCCAAATCTTTTCAGGTTAGGTGAGTCAGGGAATTGGGCCGCATAGTTGAAGTTGCCAGTTTTAATCGAAAAGCACACCGACGCGCGCAACTCGCCAGCGACCTTTCTGTTTTTTGGTGTATCGGGCACGCCGAGGCTTTCACGAACCCGGCTGCCTTTATAGATGAACCATATGCGGAGCGTACCGCCATGGTTCTCCACGCCTGTTGGGTATGCTGACTTAGCCATTATTCCCTCCTGACGTCCAAGAGCCCGCTAAGCATAAACGGATCTTCATTGGCGCGCACCCGGCTGTTTCTTTGACATGCTCTCAACCCACTGGTCGACAGCCTTACGGTTGTACATGCATTCGCTGTTCTTCTTCGGTACGCCGTCCGGGGAGACATGCAGATATTCCCGTCCGACCATCCAGCATTTTTTGCGGGCCCGCTCGATAGTACCCGGGCGAAGGCCGGTAATCTCTACGAGCTTTTCTTCGGTTACCCAGTCGTTGGGCACAATTAAGGTCATTTCGCTCATGGGTGTCTCCAGGCAATAAAAAACCGCCACAATGGGCGGTTTATTTTCTAACTCTAAATTTCACCGTAACTGTTTTTTATAGAACTCTGATATAGATCGCATTTTTTCCAATGGTACGACATTCGAAAATTCTTTATTTTTCCCATCAATCTTTAAATCTTCAAATATTGAAGGGTGGAGGGAGTATACGAAGTATTCCTTGAAGTTAATTTTCTTCACATTGTTGGTATTTATAAAGAAATCATACTTCAGAAGATGTTTGTAGCGTTTATCAATTCTTTTAATATCTGCAATGGAAAGATAAAGCAAAGAAATTATTCTAAGTGTCTCTCCAATGTTTTCCTCTTTTAAAGGCACTTTATAATTATGTCTTACGACAATTGCATTACATTCATCTGCTTTTTTTGTGAGTGAGTCAATAATTTGCTTATCTAAAGCATCACTTCTATTTTGATAACCTACATAAGCATTGATTGCAGCGGCTATTGCTGCACAAGAGGCTGCAATAGCTGAGAAAGTAGCGGGCTCTAACATTGATCTTCTCTTTTTATGGATGAATATATGTAGTTTACTATAACCATTACCTTATATGAATGTAAGTACGCTTACAACTACTCATAAAGACATTAATATGATGTTTTTTTCAAGTTAGGGCTGCTTATCTTGTCACTTTCAAATCCCATGGTATAGCAGGGGTAGGATATTTTATCAGGATATCTAGCAATGATTACCCGATTGTACGTTGCGTTTAGGATGGAAAACGGTAATGATCTGTTCGTGCATCATTTCTTCAAGAGCACTGACTTGATCGATTATTCATTCATGTTCACACCCAGCTTACTTGTCACGTTGCGTATAACGGCGCTTATACGTAATGCTTGCAGGTGCCGATCGACGAAGCGGTAGGGATATGATTTCCCTTCCGCAGTGGCTATGCATTCTGATTCATTTAAAACATCTCGGACGTAAATCTTAATGAGATGGATTGGATTATCGCCGATTTTGTTGAGGACTAGACGATCCAGTTCTAAATATTTGCTCATTGCTCGGTTCCAAACCGCCCATTTAGGCGGCCAGTTTTAACGACAAACTCCAGGGGGCTAACTCCCAGAGCTTCAATTTTCTTGTGATGCTTGTTGATGATGGGGGGCACAGTTTCGTTCCAGTTAGGCTTTGGCTTCTTGCGCATGGCCTGCTGTATTTCCTCGGTGCAGCGGCGGCAGGCTGCTCGGATGGCGTTTTCATTTGCTGGCGTCATGCGGCCTCCGTCATCTTTTTGAAGGAATGAGCAATACGGGCAGAAGCAATGGTTACGTAATCCGGGTTAAGGTCGATGCCGATGAAGTTAAACCCTTCCTCTATAGCTGCCCGGCCTGTGCTCCCGCTTCCCATCCACGGATCAAGCACGGTACCGCCAGGCGGAGTAATCAGCCTGCAGAGATAACTCATAAGAGCGATCGGCTTAACGGTAGGGTGGTTGTTCTTCGCGCCACTGGTACGCCCGGCACCGGCGCGCGCATCATTAATGCCGACGCTTCCTTCTTTGCGTCCGCCGGTCATGTCGCTGGCTGACGTCGCGATAAATCTCTCGAGGCCTTCATCGCGCTCTTTAGGTTTGACCTTGGCGCAGTAGAAGAAGCGGGCAGCGCTCTTGCTGCTATCGATGCGTGGAGTTGACTCGTGCCGCCGGTCCATTTGCCCATAGCAATTCGCCGCACCCATTTTCGAGCTGGGCTCATTGCCGTTAAGCGCTCCTTGTTGGCCTTTCGCATCCGGGAACGCTGAAACGACAACATCACTTCCGTCGTGAATTATGTTTGCTGGCCAGCGCCCCTCTGGTGCCTGCTCGTAATCGGCAACAGGTTCGGTACCATCGCGCTGGTGTGAAAGAAGACCGCCAGCACCACCATTTAGCGCCTCGTCGGTAGGGATGCGGCAGGCATTGATATTGATCGCCCCGGTACCGTGCTCAGCCATGTTCGCCGACACCGTGTTTTTGAATGGTTTGCGCGCCATGACGATTGGCTCATGGGCTGGTTTCAAGGCGGTACCCGGCATGACCACGTCACGCCATTCACTCTTACCTGTTCTCGAGTCTTTGACGCTCATCGGCACGAGATGGACAGGCTTCAGTAGAGGATCCAACTGGCGGGCGCGGCAGTAATCGAGCGCCATCATTACCGATTCGTCTTTTGCGCCAGGGTAGATACTGTTCTTCAGCGCGCTCCAGGTAGCGACATCGATACCTTTTTCCGCCAGCGTACTCGCTGTGATTGTTAATTCGTTTGCCATCGTTAATCCCCTCAAAAATTAAAACGGGCAGCCGGTACGGTGTTCCCAGTCGTATTCCGCCTGGGCGTAAGCTACTGCCGAAATGAAATCGTTGTACGCCTCGCCAGCTTTATCGCTGCGAAGTCCTTCGTATGGGCTGGAGTCAATCGGTACGGAGAAGTGGAAGAGGCCGGACGGCTCTTTTGGCATCATGTCGATAATTTGCTGCGCCCGGTCGCCGATCCACTTCTCTTTCTCGTCGTCGCGCTGCTGCTCAACCCAGCGACGATCTTCGATTCGGTCGTAAGTGAGGTATGCGTTCATGGTTTCCTCAATATTTGATGTGCGCGTCCTGCACTTTGCCGCCAGCGATCGCCAGCACTGCTTTCTGCGCGAATTCTTCGGGGATGCCCTGAGCAATCAGGTCTGCGTAGACACGACGGTTGACGGTGCGGCGGTGCTCTTTGTCCGCGGCGCGGCGCGCTTCTTCTTCAGCTTTGCGCTGCTCTTCGGCCAGACGGGCGGCTTCTGCCCCTTCCAGGCGGCGGCGCTCGGCGGCAACGGCTTCTTCTTTTTCACGTCGTGCACGCTCTTCTGCTTCCTGCTTCTCACGTGCCGCACGCTGCTCCGCTTCAATGCGCTGGCGTTCCGCTGCTTCAGCACGCGCTTTCTCATCAGCTTCGCGCCGCATTGCAGCATCCAGTTCCGCTTTATGTCTCTCTTCGGCTTCGCGCTTAGCTTTGTCAGCCGCTTCCTGCTTAAGCCGCTCGTCACGTTCACGCTGAGCCTGTTCCGCCTGGAGGCGCTGCTCTTCGCGGTCACGGTCGAAATCCTTATTCATCAGCAGAGCCATTTCGTGGTCCGCTTCGAACTTGGCAGCAAACTCCTGATCGAACTTGATGTTCATCTCCAGCGCTTCGGCATGCATCGCGTTCATGGCTTCTTCAGCCTTAATGCGTTCCTGCTCGGCCTCCCATTCGGTGAGTGGGCGTCGGGTCGCATCACGTAGCTCGTCGCAGGCATCAACGAACCGCTTAATTTCGGCCTCTGCAGGTCGTACAGCCTCTTTCAGGCGCTTGAGGTACTCACGGCCCGGCTTTTCGATTGCCGTCTTGCTGCGGGACACCTGCGCCGCCAGAGATGCGACACGGTCACGGCCCTTCTTCGTGGACAGGTCCGGCACTTCGTTTACTGCCTGCGGATTTGTTCGAGGTAAGCATCAAGGCCGCCCGCTACGTAAAGCACCGGAGCCTGTTCCGGCTTGATTTCGATGACAGTTAAGTCCGTTACTTCGCTCATGGTTTCTCCTGAAATTTGGATGTGCAGATCCCGCCCGCAAAAAGCCAGGCCGATCGGTTGAATAGGGTGGTTAGTGCTGGATAGGGTTGCCGTGACCTTCCAGAAGGACGTCAATAACGCAGTCACTGAGGCGGATAATTTCTGCATCGGTGTGCAGGTATACCCATTTGCGCTCCTGAATGACTGCTGAGACGCGATAGGTGCGGCCTTCATGCATTGCCATCATGCCGGGCGTGACGCACTGGCGAATGAGCGGGGTGGTGCCGTAGTGGTGCATCATACCTTCACCTCAACCTGTTTCAGGAGGCCAGCAACATGAATCTGCCAGCGGTTCAGCGTCAACTTGTCGCGTGGTGCCGATAACGACGTCAGCTGCCACTCGTTATCGTTGAGCTTTTTGGCGGTGTACTGCTTTCCGTTGTGGGTGACTGTCATGACGCCTCCCGGGCGCGGAGCATTTCGTCAGCGATGACGTATGCTGTTTCTGAGACCTTCGCGTAAGCAGTTTTTGCACCAAGAACGTCGATAAGCGATTCCATTTCTTTAGGACTTGATACGATGGACTGCATAGCCTTAGCCGCGAAGTAGTCTCGAATTGTCAAGCCTTCATAACCCTGATTAGGGAAAGCAGGGCCTCCATTATTTTCTCTACTCATAAATCCTCTTGGCCTTATCGCGGCGAACGGAACGGTTAATACAAGACTTCAACGCATTTATTCAGTGTTTCAATGGGCGGTGGATGGCCGCCGGTTGTCATAACTAAGCCGCCTCGGTGAAGCGACTGAGGTATGAAAAAACCCGCCGTAGCGGGTCTTCAGAAATAGTCTTTGTGGTCGTGCATCGCTCGCTGGAGGATCACCTTTGCATCTTCAAAGCTGGCAGATTCAAAAGCCTCTCTTATGGCCTTAGCCAGGCAAGTCGCATCGCTTTCATAGTCATCAGCTCTGCTTTCCCAGTTTGATGCCTCTTCTTCAGCCTCATAAAGGCGATCGCCATACTCGCACTCGAGTTCCTGGCGCACTTCATCACGAAGCTTCTCCTTGATGATTTCGGAGGCTTCTTCAATCGGCATTGTTTCCAGAATCGTCTCTGGCTGATGGGTGCCGTATTTCAGTGAGATGTCAGTAGCAAACATGCAACCTCCAAAAAAATGCCCGCGCGCTGGCGGGCCAAGAAGACTTTTCCAATCCAACCAGAACAGGATCATCGTCTCCTGTGCGGTTGAGATGGCAGTATTACCATCACCAAGCATCGGCGCCCGGTGCTTGAGGTTGGCTCTGTAGTTACCCGCTGACGGGCGTAAAAAAGGCCGCCACTGGCAGCCTTAATCAATTTCTTCAATCGTAATTTTGCAAACGATGGCGTACCGCTTAACCGGGTCACCATCTGCGTCCTCTGGGCGTGCATATGAATCACGCGTCATCAGATAACTGATGATGTCGCTAACCTCTGACATGTCAGGACGCTTCGTAAACAGAGCATCAGCACCAATAATTGCGATTGTCTCTTTCATACTTCACCTCATATGATTTGCCCGCTGATGCGGGAGAAATGCTTTGGTCGGTGTGGTGGATTCGTGGACCGGATTGATCCGCGAGCATCACGAATCAGCTGCCCACCACACCCCAAAACATTCCACTGTGTGCCCCGGAATAATCCGGGGCTGAATGTTGGTTTTCAGTCGTCACTGTTACCTGTTACATAACTCCTCCGATACGGTGCGCCGCGTCGAAAAGGGTGGCAGCGGCTAGCCATTTGAACGTGATGCCCAATCGGGCGTGAAAGATTCTGTGATTCAGCCCAGCCCACTCAACTTCGAATGGACTGGAATAAATCTCTTTGCGCTTCGCACCTCTCATCCCGCCAGTGTTGCCCGTTCCCACGCCTTTATCGCTCTCGCGAGGGGGTAGCCTTCTCACCGACCGGTTCGCCGCCGGTGATACGCCGCATTTTGTGCGTTGGGGTCTAAACAGGATTACCGAGTGCTGTTCCGACTTTGCATGTTTTTAAAAAGCAGGCCACTTGCTGTCCGCCGCTGGCTAACTTCGCTCAGCTGTCGATGTTTCGTTTCGATGGACTAACAATAGCTAAAGCGATTATTTGAGTCAATCGCCAAAACGATATTTATCATCGATAAAGCGATAATGCATTGAGTGTTAAAGCGATATTTTTTTATTTTCTGAAGAAAAAAGTGATAAGGATTTGGTTTTTAGAAGGGGTGAGAAAGAGAGGATGGATCTGCGGACAATAAAAAACCCGCCGGAGCGGGTTATGCGAATCGTTTATAGTCGACTGACTGTCTGAGTAGTACCTTTGCCATGACGTAGAACGCGTCCTCGTCCTCTGGCTCAACGTACCACTTCTCGTAAATGGGGTTGTCGGATATTACTGCGAGACGGTCACGCTGCATCTGAAGTCGCTTAACATGCAGTGTTTTGCCGAAGACGAAGACATATACCCCGTCACCATCAAAATGCGTAACGCCGGTATCAACGAAGATCTGATCTCCAGGCGAAATGGTGCCATCCATACTGTCACCATTAACGGTAATGACCTTAACGTGTGTAGCTGGCCGGTTGCCAAACAGCGCTCGCGCCTGCTCATTTGTGTATTCGATGGCCCGGATAGTTTCAATGAAATCGCTGGTGACCAGTGTGCCCGGCCCAGCACTGGCTTTAACGTCGAGTACATCCACGCGATAAATCCCATTCAGTGACGGCTTAACCTGGTATAGCGCAGTTGACTCCCTGGCGCCACCGGCAGCCATTTCCCCCTCACCAGTAGAAAGCCATTCAGGTCGAACACCAAGTACAGAGGCAATCTCAACGGTTTTTCGAGAGCCTTTAGCATTCTTTAGTAACTTATTTACGCTGGACTGAGCCATGTCGACCTCTTTAGCTAATCGACCCTGTGTATATCCAGCGTTTTCCATTGCCTGCGCTAAGCGCTCCGAGAATCCCATATTCACCTCTGTTAATGACTCCTTTAACTCTATCGCTCAAGCGATTATTTAGCAAAAAATCGCCTATGCGATTGACATTCGCTAAAGTGATAACCATAATCGCTTTAAACTGATAGCTGAGGTGATTATGAAGACCCCAACAGTAGAGAAGAACTCCGCAGTAGAGAAAGCGATCGCCATCGCTGGCAGCCAGAAAGAACTGGCAAAACGTTGCGGCAAAGCCCAGTCCACTATCTGTGACTGGCTTAACGGAAAGAAACGCATCTCCCCGGTTCACGTTCCTGAACTGGTGAAAGCGGTTGGTGGTGAAATCCAGGCTCACGAATTCCGCCCGGACCTGCCGTCCATCTTTCCACACCCTGACAACCATGCCGCTTAACGGCGGCCCTAACCACGAAAGGGAAAGCAATGCATTCACTTGCGTATCAACAAGGTAACAAATTTTCGCCAACGGCGATGATTTACCAGAATCGCCGGGAACCTGATTCCAAGGCGTTAAACATCGATGGGATCCGCGCAGCTGTTCGCGCCTGGGCAGCTGATTGCCGCAGCCGTGAATTTGTCGCCGCTCTGATTGTTGAAGAGTGGCGGGCAACCGGCGGCACAGGTCTTGATATCCCGACCGACTCTCACCGCCAGATGCAGAAGGTTTTCCGCTGGATCGACGGCGACACCGAATATGCGACTAACAACATTCGCCAGCTGGCCCCGGCAATCATGGCCGTCCTGCCGCTGGAGTACCGCCACCGCCTTCTTCCAGAAGACAGCTTTATGTCCCGCTTAGCGCGACTTGAGAAGGAAACGAGCGAGGCGAAAGTGGCCGTTGCGATGAATGCCCCGCGTCACCAGAAGCTCAAGGAACTCAGTGAGGGGATTGTAGAGATGTTCCGTGTCGACCCGGACCTGACCGCGCCGCTGATGGCCATGGTCACTTCGATGTTGGGGGTTATGTGAGAACTACAGAAATGGCGAAAGCCGGTCTGCGCGAACAGAACCGACTTTCAGGTGCAAAAACGAGAGTAGTTGCAGGAGGAATAATGGCAAAAAATCAACGCTATTACCATACCGCTGTTCATAAAAACATAACCCGCGACCGCTTCATCCGCTCGGTTAATCCGATTGTGGCAGAGAAGATGCGCGCCATCCTGGAAGAGCTGAAACGTAAGGAGAGTGGCCGTGGGTAGCCTCGCAAAAGTAATACCTTTCAGACCGTCTGTAACGGTCGTGGAGCGTCAGGTGGCAGATATCGATGATGGGTATACCCGCATCGCTAACGAGCTGCTGGAAGCGGTTATGGCTGCTGATTTAACGGCTCGCCAGCTGAAGGTCGTTCTGGCGGTGATCCGCAAAACTTACGGGTTCGGGAAAAAGTTTGACCGCATTACCAATACCCAGATTGCAGCAATGACCGGCATTCACCATACGCATGTCTGCAAGGCCAAGAACGAGATGATTGCAATGAACATCATCGTTACCAACGGCCTGGCGATCGGGGTGAATAAGGTGATTTCTGACTGGAATTTCAGCATTAGCCAAAATGGCAAATCATTAGCCGAAACAGCTAATGAAACATTAGCCAAGTCAGCTAATACCCATAAGCCAACTCAGCTAAACACAAAAGAAACTATTCAAAAGAAAGAAAGAAAAGATCCCCCTAAATCCCCCCGGGGGGAAAACTCACTCGCTCAGGAGGTGATGGATTACTTCAATGAGCTAACGGGTAGTCGTTGTGCTGCGCTGGCACCTTTTGAGAAAGCTCTCTCCACAGTGAAGAGCAAAGACCAGTGCTACACCGCTGAAGAGCTGAAGCTGGTTATCCGCTGGGCCCATGTGAACTGGGGTCACAGCTTCAAGCCAGAGAACCTGTGCCGTATGACCCGCTTTGATGGATACCTGTCAGACGCCCTGATATGGGCAGATGGTCATGGCAGCAACCCGAAAGCCTGTCCGCACGAAGAGATCATCAAGCTCTGGAATGAAAAATTCCCTTCGAAGGCCGTTTCACTGCATGAGTGGAACCGCCGCCGTCCGGCCTATCGAGACCTGGAAGCTGTGTGGAACGGCAAAACCACCCAGGGCAACTGGCTAGAACTAAAGCACATGGGAATGGCCTTCGAGCTGATTAGCAAGTCTTCCCTGTTCGGCACCAGAGGCGATCAGCCATGGCTGACTCTCGACTGGATACTGAATCCGAAGAACTGGGGATCTGTCTACGAGCAGGCCATCAACGAGCACCGTGAGCGCAAGGGAGTCAAAGCATGAGCCGTTTTATTGATTTATACGTTGAGCAGTCCGTCATTGGCGGAATTATGCTTGCAGCAGGTCGCGCAGATGGCGCCGACATGGCTACCGATGCGATTGAGGGCCTGACTGAGGACCACTTCACAGCAACGCCCCATAAAGTGGCTCTGCGGTCATATAAGCGACTCAACGAATCCGGTTCGAAGATAGACCTGCTTACGCTGACCAGCGATCTTGAACAACTCGGGGTTCTTGAGAGTGCGGGTGGGTTCGCTTACCTGGCTGAATGCAGCAAAAACACTCCGTCTTTCGCAAACCTTGCAGCCTACTGCGAAAAGCTTCGGGAAATGTACCTTGGTCGCCGTATGACCCTGGCGTTACAGGTTGGGATCCAGAAGTTGTCCGAACCAACGACCGAGGGTATAGCAGACATCATTGGCAACATTCAGGCCGACATCTCTGGAATTGAGCACAGCGCTGACTACGGAACTGAACACATCACCACTGGCATCGACATGTCGCTGGAAACAATCCAGGCGATCATCAATGGCGACATCTGGAAATACAAAACAGAGCTGGGTATGTCGACTATCGATAGCGCTTTCGGAGGATTCAACAATACGGATTTTATCGTCGTTGGCGGACGTCCTGGCATGGGGAAAACCATGTTTAGCACCACAGTGACAGAAACCGTAGGCCTGAAAAACAAAAAGCCGGTGCTGTTCTTCAGTCTCGAGATGCCAGTGGAACAAATCTCTGAGCGAGTCGCTTTCCACCGGGCGCGGGTAAGCAAAGAAGAACTGCTGAGCAAGGTTAGCGGGAAAATGGACGAGGCATGGGGGAAGGTTAGTCACTGTATGAAGGAGTTCATCGACTCTACGATCTACATCAATGACAAGCCATCCCTAAGCGTTCACCAGGTGCGTGCTGAAGCGCGCAGAATGAGCAAGAAGCTGGGCGGCTTGGGCGTGGTCATCGTCGATTATCTTCAGAAAATGCGGATGTCAGACCCGGAGAACATGAACCGCAGTGTAGGGGAGATCGCCACTGGACTGAAAAACCTGGCGAAAGAATTGCGTTGCCCGGTCATCGCTCTGGCCCAGTTGAACCGAAACCTGGAGCAGCGCGCTAATAAGCGTCCCGTTGCGGCAGACCTGCGAGAGTCTGGCGTTATTGAGCAGGAGGCGGATGTGATCTTCATGGTGTATCGGGATGAGAAGTACAACGAAAACACCGAACTGAAAGGCATTACCGAAATCATCTGTGTGAAGTCCCGCCATGCGCCGGGGGCAGAAAAGACCTACCACTTCAGCAGCCGCTACTCAGGCCTGGACCCGGTAGATTTCACCTACAGCGGCCAGATGCAACAGGAGGCTGACTATGAGTGCTAAGTCGATGAAAGGCAAACAGGAAATTCTGCGTTATCTCGAAACGCACAGGACCTTTACCGCGAAGGATGTGGCCACAGAGTGCGGCATGACCATCAACTGCATCACGAAGAATGCTATCGATCTGGAGCGGTCCCGCAAGATTGTCCGGGTGAGCAAGGTCTGGCGAACAGTGACATATCGCCTTGCGACACCAGAAGAGCAGGCCGGTACGGCACGAAGCTGTACCAATGGGATATTTCAGGAGTGCCGAAACAGTCCGGCGATGAGAAGGGTATTGATGGTTTGGGGGAGGGTGGGGGTATGACAAACGTAAGTGCAGTAGAAAAAATGGCTGAATTAATGCAGCAGATGGAAGAGAACTCGCCGCGAGTAGCTGCTTTCCAGTATTGCCTGAAACAGGTTGCGGAAAAAGTGGAAGAGGCAGAAAAGCGCAATGCGGAACTTGAAGCCAAGTGCGCGGCGCTGGCTGCGGAGAATGCGGGGCTGAAGGAGGCTTGCGGTGGTGACGGCAGTTATAGAGATTGCCCTGCTTGCGCTCATTCTGAATACATTGAAGCACCTGACACCCAAGCCACCGACGCTTTCCTGGCTGAAGTTCGGGCTCAGTCCCACAAGGAAGGCGCTCACTTTGTTGCCAACCGAATGTTGGCTGCATGGGAGGCTGGGTTTATTGATGACACGGCGAAGAACGCAGCTGACATTGCGCGGATGATCCTTACCTCCACAGAGTTTATGGCTGATGCTCCCGAAGGCGATTTCGATCGCTCGTTCGCTGATGGCGTACTCGAAGACATCGCCGCCCAGCTTCGAAAAGGAGTGCAGTCATGAGCAACGCAATAGACGCACACCTGACCGACGAGGTGATCAATGCCGCTTTCGAAAACACGAATTTTGGACGCACTGATTTCCGCACCATCCTTGCTGAAACAGTCATGAAGCGTGCTGCCGGTTATCACTCCGGCTGGACTGCAACAACCATATGCATGGGGCTTGGCTTGCTGAGCTCGAAGAATCAGAGTGCTACTAAGCTCGGTCTGACTTTCGCTTTCCATCACTACTACAAACCATGCGTGCGTGAAGCGCTGATGCCAGTTCAGGAGGACGCCAAATGAGCAACATCGACAAACATGCACAGAAGGAACTCTATGCGAAAGTTGAGCAGCAGGCTCATTCTCTTCGTGGGAGTCCTCGCGAATATCAGGTGTTAACTGGCTTGTGTCCGGTAAACGTTATCGAAATGCAAGCACAGAAAATTCAGGCGCTGCTGGATGAGCTGGAAGCCAAAGACGCGAAAATAGCCAATCTTACCGCCGAACGCGATACTCTTCGTGAAGGCGAGATGGGCGACGCGAAGCACAGCAATACCCGTGCTGCGGCCGATATCTATTTCCAGTTAGTCGAGGAGTGCGAAATACCTGCCGGCGGCTCACTGGTTGAGTATGTATGCCAACTGCGTGAGTGTGCAGCGGCAGGAAAAGGAGAGTGAGCATGAAACAGGGTGACATTATCGAAAGCGTCCACACCGGAAACAAATTCATCATCGAATACATCTCTAAAGATGGGAAAAGTTTTGTGCTTGTCTACCAGGCTGATGCTACTCAGCCATCTCGGTGTTATGCGGATTATGACATCAGACGCAGTTTCAGGAAGGTGAACCCATGAGCACACTTACCAAAGAATGGCTCCAGCAGACTATCGCGGAGCTTGAAGAAGAGCGTGATGCGACACCATGCGCTGTAAACGAAGACGCGACCAATGCTCTGGCTGCGATGAAACTAGCGCTGGCATCGCTCGAAGCGGAGGCTGTGGCGTTCAGGTCAAAGTTAAAATCAACTTCCGCTATAGGTAGCGAGCGTTGGGAGTATACGGGTCATCGTCAACCTGACGCTTTCGAACTTCAAAACTGCATTATTGAGCGCCTATACACCGCCCCGCCAGCGCAGGTAGTTCCTGAAGAGTCCACGCCTGAAAATATTGCGATTCTTGCCAGCACATTCGCGCCACGCGGCATTACATACCAGTGGGATAGAGATGAGTGCAATGCAGCAGCTGACTCCTGGAACGCCTGCCGCGCCGCCATGCTTCAGGGTGCCGAAAACGCCGAGACGCCCACCACCATGCAGACCGCGCCAGCACTGGATTCTTCGCCAAAAATTGCCGAGTCGTACACCGGCATAAATCAGGGTAAATCCGAACCTGTAACGACGGCTTACAAGTTGCCAGAGATTGGTTGGCTACGTGCTGATTATCAGGATGATAATCGCGGTCTGCGGGGTAATGCTCCGCTGTTCGTTTTGGGTAAAAAAGACCCATCATCGGTATGGGGACTAGATTACATCCCCCTTACCGCCAAATCTCCGGTGATTCCGGATGGTTGGGTGCTGGTGCCAGAAGAACCCACCCATGAAATGCTTGAGGCTGGTGATGAACAATTCGGAACTTATGATGTGTATCGCCGGATGGTAGCAGCATCACCGCAGCAGAAGTGATCTATAATCCCCTCAAATAACCGAGGGGGTTTTATGTTTAAAGAAAAAATGAATCTTGAAGCTGGCTACACTCTTATGGACGACGGTACCTTCAGAAGGGGGCATTTAGCGAGCCGCATTGACCGAAATTACATTGTCCTTGACGATAATCAGAACAAAATTGGCACAGCCACAGTTACTGTTATCGAGCAGACAAAGCCTCCATTTAAGGAAAATGTCCATATTGTGAGAAAGGACCTTGAAGGAAATGTAGTTTTAGATGTGCGATATGTCGACGATTAAAAATGAGTAGATTCAATATCGCATCAAAGCCGAAAGACGAGCAGGATAAGGTTAACGTCGATCTTGCAGCGTCCGGTGTGGCCTACAAAGAGCGCCTGAACATGCCTGTTATCGCCGAGCAGGTAGCTCGTGAGCAACCAGAGCATCTACGAGAGTATTTCATGGATCGCGTGCGGCACTATCGCGAGCAGAGCGTTGCATTGCCTAAGCCTTCTGATCCGAGCTATGTTGAGATGGCTGAAGCTAACAAAAAATAAAGGGGAATCAATGAGAGAAGATCGGATGGTTATCAATACTCTTGAGGAGGCGATGGAGGTTGTAAACAGTTTAATACTATTTACCTCCGGTTCTGAGCACATGAGTGTAATTCAAGGGATGTATGAAGTTTCTCCTAAACTAAACATCCATCAGGTTAATGGTATTTTTCTGGAAGAACTTCAGAACAGCACTGTGGCTGGAACAAGAACAATTAGCAGCAATCTGTCTCCTAACGGATCTCATGTCGGCAGGGAATTAATTATCACTTTAACCAGATTCTAAATTTTGATTTTGCAAAATCATTAAGCCATAATCATGTCATCGGAGCCTGAACAACTCCGGTGACTTCTGCGCATTTAAGGGGACTTAAATGCGACCACAATATGAACTCCTCACCTTGTCACAGATGCAGAAATGCAACTGCGATTTTCTGCATTCTGCGTTACCTCTCGGAGGTGGCGTATGAAGCAGCACTACTGCATCGTCAACGATACCGTTAAAGACAATCTCATCGCGTACATTCGCACCTTGCCGGTAAACCCTCGCGCGCCGATTGTTGTCGAGGCCCGTGAAGAGACCCGCACCGACAAGCAAAACCGTCTGATGTGGCCGCTGCTGAAAGACCTGTCTGACCAGGTAGTCTGGCACGGCGAAAAGCTTACCCGCGAAGAGTGGAAGGACCTCATCACCGTTCTGGTGAATCAGACCCAGGACCAGGAACAGAAATCCGCGCCTGGCATCAACGGCGGCCGCGTTTATTTCGGCGTCCGCACATCCAAATCCAGCAAGCGCTACATGGTCGATGTCATCGAGGCGATTTACTGGTTCGGCACCGACCGCGGTGTGAAGTTCTCAGAAGCATCCAGTAAGCGCATCGCCTGGGCGCAAGAGTGGAGGGCTTCCCGTGGGTAATCCTCTCGCACGCGTCATCACAAATCACATCTTCCGCGTTCCGGCACGCCGCCAGCGTAAGCCCGCGGTTAAGCCGTCAGACATCCCGACCTTGAAAGGCTACACCGCCCGCCTGGTGGATCAGAAATGGCTGCGTCTCGCGGCGCGGAGGAATCATGCGTAAACCATCCCGCCGTAAGTGCAAAGTATGCGGTGAATACTTCGTGCCGAAATTCCACGACATCCGGATCCGCTGGTGCTGCCCGGAGCACGGAGCAATTCTCGCGATGGAAGAACGCGAGAAGGAGAAGGTGAAAGCCGCTGCTAAGCGCATTAAAGAGCAGAAGGAGGCAGAGAAGGCCGGGCGCAAACGCCGTAAGGAGAGGCTGGCAGAGCTACGGCCAGCAGGTTACTACAAAGCGCAGGCACAGCAGGCTTTCAACGCCTTCATCCGTGCGCGCGATGCCGATTTGCCATGCATCAGCTGCGGTGAGACTAATCCACCAGATCTGCATGGCGGCCAGTGGGACTGCGGACACTTCAAAACGGTCGGCGCTAATCCTGAACTGCGCTTTGAAGAGCGCAACGCCCATAAGCAGTGCAAATCGTGTAATGCCGGAGCGGGTAAATACACCGCCAAGGAGGCCACTGTCGCGCAGCACTACGAAGCGGGCCTGGTCGCTCGTTACGGTCAGGAATACGTCGACTGGCTCAACGGCCCCCACGAAATGACCAGCTACCGCCGGGAAGACTTCATCAGGATCCGCGATGAGTACCGCGCCAAGCTCAAAGCACTGAAGCAGCGGGAGACAGCATGATTTACGACCTCAAGCTTCCGCATTGGGCTTCACTGCTTAACTGCCCATTCAGTGGTGGTGAGGCAGAGCTGGCTGCCGATGGCGATGGTGTTTATGCCGGATGCGCTACCAAGCAGTGCCTGATAAAGCCAATAACCGACACATATCCAACAAAACGAGATGCGATTCGTGCGTGGAATCGGAGGCCATCATGACCAGAGAGCAGATTGCCAGATACCAGGCTGAAAGCGTTAAGCGCGCCAACCTGCCGCCAGTAGCAAAGCACAGCCAGACCAAAACCAACTAGCCACAGAAGGAAGCCGCATGAACAGTCAGCAACTGGAATACGTACGTCAGCAGCTCATTGTGGCGACCGCAGATCTGAGCGGGGCGACGAAAGGGCAGCTGGTAGCTTTCGCCGAGAACGCGCAATTCACCGCGACGGCGCGCAGTCGGGGACGGAAGAAAATAACCGACCCGGTCACCGGCCGGAAGGTTAACCCCAACGGCCCGGCGATGAGCGGCAGCCAGTCCCGCGCCAAAGGATCATCCATCGCGCTGGTGGGCCCGGTTGAGTTCGTGACAGCATCGTGGCGCCGCGCTGTCCTGTCGCTGGAAGAACACCAGAAAGCATGGCTGCTCTGGAACTACAGCGAAAATATCCGCTTCGAGTACCAGGTGTCGATCACCCAGTGGGCGTGGGCAGAGTTCCGTGGGCAACTCGGCGCGAAGAAGGTGGCTGGCAAGACTATGGAGCGCTTGAAGAAGCTGATATGGCTGGCGGCGCAGGACGTCAAAGCTGAACTGGCAGGGCGTGAGACGTACGAATATCAGGCGCTGGCGGAACTGGCGGGCGTTGCGAAATCCACCTGGACAGAAACCTATCTGCCTCACTGGCTGGCTATGCGTAACAGCTTTAAGCGACTCGATAGCGGTGCGCTTATCTCTGTAACGCGATCACGTTCACAACAAAAGGCGACAAATTTAGATGTAAGTCTTGCAAAACCGAACTGAAACGCATATATTTCATGTAAATCTGATATTGTGCCATTGATGTATGCATTGGCGGTATCAAACGCTTCGTTAAGAGGTTGAGATGGAAGTAAGCCAGCTAAAAAGGCCCATGCACCCACTCAAGGTAATAGAGGAGTGGCGTAATGGTTGCTCCTGTAGCATCGGTGCTGAAGGAGAGGCAGTTCACCCATCCAGTTGTGAAGCATGCACCGAAGCAGCCATGAAGGCGATCGAGAGTTGGTTTAAATCATCAAGCGAGCCTGAATGGGGTGACTGGAAACCAGCACCTTAACTGCAAAGAAGAAAATTAAGAGCCTCGCCATTGTGCGGGGCTTTTTCGTATCTGCACAACAGGAAAGAGCATTGGCGTGAAGGGCTCATAACCCAACCCACGCAGCAGCATGGAGTTGGCGCGAAGTGCTCAGTGCTCTGTCCGTTGTGGTGAATGCGCAGGCTGATGCGCAAGGGCAAGAATCTTTCGCTGGATTCGGTGTGGCCACGCAGCCCGCTGTAGGCAGTCGCAGCAAGCCGGAGATCAGCGCCGGCCACCACCGACCAAACCCACTACCTGGGACCCTTCGGCCAGAGAGCCGACATTGCCTTACCCTCATCTTCCTGGCTTGTCGCCAGGTTTATTATTCAGGCCGCAGACAATCAATTCCAGATGCCACGTAGCTATCGTGTCTGACGGCCTTTTCCCAACTACCACACAGCACCCCGGACCCGGAGGTGTGGAATGCAACGTATGAACCCAACAAATGGACACGATCTGCCGTACTGGTGGTCGGCGGCCTTGGGTCTGTTCTCTTTGCTTAGCCTACAGGATTACGTTTTTATTATCGGCGCGCTGGTATCGGCGTTCTTCACGATAAAAACCTATTACGCAAAACGGAAAGAAGAGCGTGAGCGTATGGCTGAGGAAAGGAAACGAACCCAGCTGCTGGAAAACTACTTATCTGATGTAGGTAAAAAACCTCACTCCGATCGTCCGGCTGCCGCCGAGGTGGTTACGGAGGCAATGCGGAGAATTTCCGGTGGCA
Source organism: Enterobacter cloacae complex sp. CDL013 (assembly GCF_049238805.1). Taxonomy (NCBI): domain Bacteria; kingdom Pseudomonadati; phylum Pseudomonadota; class Gammaproteobacteria; order Enterobacterales; family Enterobacteriaceae; genus Enterobacter; species Enterobacter cloacae complex sp. CDL013. The sequence continues at coordinate 566,456 of NZ_JBMKGT010000002.1, forward strand.
CAGTTGAAACTGAGTAAGAAAAGCGGCGCGGCGGGCATTGTCTGCTCCGTAGGAACGATCATCGCTATTGTGATGAATGCGGGACACGTCCGGACTAACGAGCGCGGGCTGGAGTTAATCGGCAACGCTGAATCTTGCCGACGAGATCCATATGTCTGCCCGGCCGGTGTGCTGACTGACGGTATGGGGAACACGCATGGCGTGAAGCTTGGCACCGTTAAGTCTGACCAGCAGATCGCAGCCGAATGGGAGCGCAACATCCTTGATGCTGAGTCCTGCGTTAACCGTTACGGGAATGGCAGAAAGCTATCTGACGATACTTTCTCAGCAGCTGTATCGGTAACGTTTCGTGCTGGCTGTGGGAACATGCGCACCTCCACGATGTTCTCTCTTCTCAGAAGTGGAGACATCACGGCGGCATGCAACCAGTTCCCTCGCTGGGTATGGGGAGGCGGCAAGGTTCTGCCTGGTCTGGTAACTCGAGCAGGGAAAGAAAAGGCGCTCTGCCTGGAAGGTGTTAAATGAGCCGGTTAACAGCAATCATCTGTGCTTTCGTTATCTGTCTGCTGGTTTCCATGGCCTGGATGATTAACCATTACCGCGACAACGCCATCACCTACAAGGACCAGCGCGACAAGGCGACGGTCAGGGCAGACACATCGGAAGCGATCACCAACAACGTGATCACCACGATGAACCTTATCCGTGACATCTCACAGGCTACCCAGAATGCAAAGAACGAACTGGCTCAAAAGGGCGAAACGCGCATTGTCTACATCAGGCAGGCACTTGAAGGCGATCCGTGTGCTAACCAGCTTGTTCCTTCTGCCGCTGCTGACAGCCTGCGGGAATACGCAGACAGTTTACGTTCCGGCCCCGGTGGTGCCGATAAGCGCTGACCTGACCGCAGACACACCGATCCCCGGAATGGTGGTTCCGTTCACATGGCAGGCAAGTCTCGAGTTAAACGCTCAGCTCTACACGGCGCTGGGGCAGTGCAATCTGGATAAGGCGGCGATCAGGAAAGTTGAAGAAGCGAGAAAAAAATAAATTGAATTCGAGAAATGAAAGTAGTAAAACTCAGTCATGCTGTGAGCAGTCCAGCTGAAGAGAAATCATCAAGTGTCAAAAACAAAATTCTGAGCCTCGGCAATCGCCGGGGCTTTTTTGTATCCGCATTTCACCGCGCACCGCATGCGCATTTAAACCACGTCGAACCATACCCTTTGAAATGAGCCTTTGAGGAAGTCAGTTAGAGCTGGCGAGCCTCGACGGGCTGATTTCCTATGCGGCAAAGGTTCATCTCAAAGAAAGGTACACGCTATGAATAATCCGTCAGTTATTCCGGCTTTCGATTTTCGTGAAATGGTCACGACCCTCGACAACAAGATAATCACCACATCACTCAAGGTGGCGAATTACTTTGGCAAGCGACACAAAGACGTTTTGCGTGCCATACGTAACCTGAAATGCTCCGATGACTTCACCCAGCGCAATTTTGCGCCCATTGATTTCATTGATAAAAATGGCGATGTTCAGCCTATGTATAACATCACCCGTGACGGATGCATGATGCTCGTGATGGGGTTCACTGGCAAAACAGCTGCCGCAGTAAAGGAGTGTTACATCAATGCCTTTAACTGGATGGCCGAGCAGCTAAACCGACGCATGGCGATGGGTGAAGAAATGCAGCACCGCTTCGCCATTAAAGAAACGCGCTCAAAGCTGAAAGGCACGATCGGAAGCCGATTGATGAATGAGCGGAAGAAAGAGAAGCGCGTTCTGGAGCTCGAGCATGAGCACATCATGCAGGTTACGCAGCCTGAGTTGCTGATTAGCTAAGCCGGCCATTACAAAGCTCATCTGCTGGTTGCTAATGGTGATAAAATGCAGAGTCCCATGGATTTTGGGGTAGGAAAAGCCTGGATATGATGCTAGAAATCATAACATTAAAAAGACCGTGAGATGCAGTATGAAAATCTTAGGATTGGATGAGTACAGAACCCTTCGTGAGGGAGGGACAATGAAGTATTTTGAACTGGAACGCATGCCTAACAGCACTTGGGCTGCCATTTTCGAAAGTTTGTTTACCGAAAAGGATGAAAAGGCATGGGTAGAGGGTTACTGCATTGTGACGAACTGCTCAAACAGTGAAGTATCCACCCGGTTCATATACTTGAAAGAAAAGTGCGAAGAAGCGAACTCTATATACAGGGTTAAGCATTCTGCACTATAACTAATTAAAGAAAGTTAAACTCCTGGTGATTTGTTTGCTGCCATTTTCACTTCTTTCAGAATTGAATTCAGGTGAATGAGTTAAAAAAGACTTTTGGGCTATTAAAGGTAACGTAAATCACAGGCAAAAGATTCGTCAATGTGATTGAGTGTTCATGGGACTAACAATCTTCTCTTGTAAGGAATTATGTGTAGAAGGAGATTTTATGGCACAGCTATTGATTTTTGCTGATGATGAGCCTGCTAAGTTGCTGAAAATTCGAAGTTATCGGAGCAAGATTCTTTATCTGTATGCTAATGATGAGGTGAGGTGTTTGGATGTGGTGATTTTTTTTTCAACTTTTCTGAAAGGCGAAAGTGGGGCCATATTGGTGGCAGCCGACAGATACGTGAGCAGGAAAGAAATTATCGAGGCTTATGATGCTCTAATTGGTTGAAAGCAGCGAGACTGGCGCGTAGCAGTAGGATGGGGCATGCTTGGTTCTATACGTCAGTAGAGTGATACAGGAGTTCATATCGGCCAGACGAAGCGTGATGCTACTTTAATCCAGCGGGTGAGCGCTTAATATTGTTTGTCCCAACGGTTCGAACCCATTTCTGATTACCACATTCAAGCCACTGGCACTCGCTGGTGGCTTTTTTTATTGGAGTGAATAATGGCAAAACCGGACTGGGAGGCCATCGAGACGGCGTACCGGGCCGGAGTGATGTCCCTCCGAGAAATAGCATCACAACACGGTATCAGCGAAGGCGCTATCCGTAAGCGCGCCAAGCGTGACGACTGGTCGCGTGACCTCAATGCGAAGATTCAGCAAAAGGCTGATGATCTGGTACGCAAACAGGAGGTACGCAAACAGGTACGCAACGAAAGCACTTTGACCGAACGCGTACTGATAGAGGCGACTGCCGAGGTAATTGCCACGGTACGCATGGAGCACCGGGGAGACATCCGCCGGGCTCGTGAACTGACCAACACGCTATTCGATGAACTTGGTGCGCAGTGCGCAGATGTAAGAGCGCTCGAGCAGTTGGGCGACATCATGTTTGACCCCGACGATAAAGGGCGGGACCGGCTCAATGAAATTTATCAGAAAGTGATCAGCCTGCCTTCCCGCGTTAAATCCATGAAAGACCTGAGCGACAGCCTGAAGACGCTGATCGGCCTCGAGCGTGAGGCATACAGCATCGAGAATAAGGCTGAAACGAAAGAGGTCACCCATAACGTCATGCTGGTGCCAACCAGTGACAACGTGGATGACTGGGAGGCGGCAGCGCAGAAACAACAGGACGGGGTGACCTGCCCCCAGGATTAGCTACAACCTTCAGTTAGTAATGTCGGTTGGTTTTTCTTCATATTTCCTGTTTCGCCAGTCTGTTGCGAATTCAGCTGGTGTCTGGTA